>DATHRZ010000132.1:0-6304 GCA_035464655.1 Gemmatimonadota bacterium | reverse complement strand
AGATCGTGCAGTTGCCCGGGACACCGAGATCGACCGTGTAATTGCCGGCGTTCAGGGACCCGAAGGTCACGCTTCCATCGGGCGCGACGGAACGGGACGAGCCACCGTCCAGGGTCACGGTGAAGCTCGAAGGGACGCCGGTTCCCGACGTCGACACGCTCACCTCGATCTGGCCCTGCGTCTGACCCGGGTCGCTGGGCGACGAGGGTGAGCACGACAGGAACACCAGGCCGACCAGCGTCGCCGCCAGCGACGACACCCGGCTCGAATTCTCAGACTTGCGACGCATGTATGCCCGGCTCCAGCTTCAAATTTCCGCAGTCATCCAGCCCTGGTCCAACGTTCGATCGTGCCTTCAAATGCAAGATCGGTGCTCATGGCTGCGTCGTGTCGGCTGGAACCGAATCGGTCGCTGTCACCGTATCGCGGCGACCGGGGCGGAATCTGTCCAGAAGGCCACCGGCCGCGTCTTCGAGCCGGTCGCCCACC
Source organism: Gemmatimonadota bacterium (assembly GCA_035464655.1). Lineage (GTDB taxonomy): Bacteria > Gemmatimonadota > Gemmatimonadetes > Palauibacterales > Palauibacteraceae > JARFPW01. The sequence goes on along the minus strand of DATHRZ010000132.1, from coordinate 5,815 downwards.
TCGCGTTCGACCCGACCGCGGCCGGTCTCGGTGATGCGCCCGCGCAACGATGACGTCAGAGCCTCCGTATCGACGCTCAGTGCCGGGCTCTGCATCGTACCGCCGATCGTGAGCCTCAGCGGAACCGGGGCCACGGATTCGTCCGCCGGCGCCCCATCCTCGCCGCCGATCTGCGCGAGCAGACCCTCGATGGTCGAGTTCGCGCTGGCGATCGGCGTATTCCGGAGCATCTCCGGAGGCAGCAAGAAGGCGAGGTCGAGGTCGAGGAGGCCGGCCAGGCCAGCCGCCCCGCTCACCGCGCCCTGAATATCGCCCGCCGCGAACGTCCAGTTACGAACGAGGAACTGGCCGTCGCGGATCTCGAACGGACCACCGAGATCGCGGAACCCGCGGAGGTTCTCTTCGCCCAGGTTCAGGTGCGAGCGCAGCGCCCGGACGAGCCCGAGCTCTTCGAACCGGCCCTCGACGAAGCTGGTGCGGCCGGCTGCCGTCAGGCCGGCCGGAATCGGGAGGAAAGCTTCATCCAGCGATGCCGCTCCCGAAATGTCGAAGTCCAGCGTGCCACTGAGTGCCCGCCCGAGGCGTGTCCAGCGCTCGAGCAGCGAGCCGGCACCTGCTCCCTGGAGCTGAAGCTCGTAAACGACCTCGTAGGGAGCCTCTGCCGCCAGGTCGATGCTCGCCCCGCCCGACAGGCGTCCGCCATACACGGTGCCGCCGATCTGCGTTGCTTCGACGAGCCCGTTGGCGAGGTCGACCCGGAACGAAACGTCGGAGGCGTTCGTGGGAGGATTCACCCACTCGGCGATGCTCACCGTTCCGGATGCCCGGTACTCCGAGAGTTCGGGTCGATGGTAGCGCTCGCGTGCGATCGCTTCGGGCGCCCGGCCGTCGATGTCACGGCCGGCCAGGCGTGCCTTCAACAGGTCGCTGTAGCCCAGCTCGGTCGGACCGCGGCGGAAGTCTTCCGCGGCGAGACGGCCGGAGCGCGCCGTGAACTCGATGAGCGGTGCCTGTCCGCGCTCCGATTCGTCGGTCAGGAAGTGCCGTACCAGCTGGCCGCTCGAGAACGTCACGGCGAGGTCGCTGCCTCCCACGCGTACCGGTATCGCATCGCCCCGCACGCCGGCGCCCGTGAACTGGACGGTGGCCGAGGCGATCTCGGCCGGTTGCGCCAGCGACTCGCTCGTCCACACCACGTTCGACAGGCGGACGGGCCCGGTGAGGTTCCACCTGTCGACGGCGTTCGCGGGCCCGGCGAAGTCGACCGCCACCGAGGCGCTACCCTCGATTTCGAGCGGCTCGCCCTCCCGGAAGTCGTTGAGCTGCGCGAGGCCGAACTCCCCCGAGAGGTGGCCGTCGACGCGCGGGCTCGGGTCCGTCAGGCCGTCGACGCGAACGCGCGCCTCGAACGGCCGGCCGAACAGCCGTCCGCTCGCGTCGGGGGCCTGCACCGACTCGGTCGTGAAGCTGAACGTACCCCCCACGGCGTCGGCGACGCGGCCGCGGCCCGGCGTCGCGAGCGACGCGTTCGAGTACGTGCCCGAACCGCTGAGCGCGGGCCCGGGGTCGCCACCCAGCTCCCCCGCGTAGCGCAGGTCGAAGCTGGCGCGTCCGTCGAGATCGAGCGTGTCGGCGACGAGGGGCTCGGGGAGTTCCGCCAGGAGATCGGCAATCTCGAACTCGTTCGAGGACAGCTCGAGGCGTACGGTGCGGGATTCGCCTTCGGCCCGCGACGCCGCTTCGCCTTCGAGCTGGAGACCCGCCGTCCGCACCGTCAGCTCCGGCACGGCAACGCGGGCGCCGTCGCCCTCGAAGACGGCGCGATAGCTCACTTCGACGGCGGGCAGACGAGTCGTGTCGCGCCCGTCGGCGATCATCAGGGCGTCGAACAGGCGGAAGCCGCCCGAACTGGCCAGCGGTCCGCCTTCGCGCTCGGGTGGGAGGACGTCGAGACGCCCCGCGAAGCCGGCCCGGCCCGCGCGGCGCGACTCGGAGTTCACGTAGGCCAGCGCCCCCTCGACCACGACCAGGTCTTCGATGTCGAAGTTCGAGCCGGCGGACGCGTCGGCCGGTTCGGGGGCGGCCGCCGAGTCCGACGCCAGAAGCCCGGTCAGGTTGTTGGAGCCGTCTGCCGCCACTTCGTAGCGCACGAGCGGAGCCACGAGCCGCACCTGGGAGAGCCGGAACTGGCGCCGGAACAACAGCGGCAGCAGCTCGAGACGCAGGTCGAGCGCGTCCATGCGCACGGCCGGCTGGTCGGAAAAGCCCTCGGGCGGGTTGCCGATCCTCACGTCGGTGAGCCGGATCGCGATCGTCGGAAACACCTTGAGGCTCACGTCGCCCAGCTCGACGTCGCGCGCGATCCGCCGCTCGAGCTGCGGCTCGGCGATCTCTCGCAGCCGTTCGGGCGGAAACATCGCCTTGGCGGCCACCATACCGGCCACGGGCAGCAGCACGAGCACGACGAGGGTGACGATGAGCCAGCGCGGCGGGCGATGCAGCCGGGACGCGCCGGCGGCGGGCGATGTGGTAGTATTCTCGGACATTATCGTGGCATTCCGTGAAACGGAGTTGGATGGTTCACAGCGTTTCTCTCCGTACACGACTGGGCCGGATTTGTGCGAGCCCTGCGCCGGCTGGCGAGGGACCGCTCGCCGCAGCTTCCCCGACGGCCCGGTTTGTGCTATACTATGGGTTGACCTGCAGCAACTGGGATTCCATTCGATGCCGGAACCATCCGTACCCGGCTCCTCTGCATCTCCTTAGCCGCCAGCTCACACCGTATACATGCGTCGCAACTGGCGGCGCCGGTGCAGCATTACGTTTTTCAAGGATGTTCAACGTGCAGTTCAATCAGTTCAGCCAACTCGACCTCCACCCGGACCTGCTCCGGGGTATCAGCGCGCTCGGCTTCGAGACGCCCACCCCCGTGCAGGCCCGGGCGATTCCGCCGGCCCTGGCCGGTCGGGACCTGCTCGCCTCGGCGTCGACCGGCAGCGGCAAGACCGCCGCCTTCCTGCTTCCGATCCTCCATCGGTTGATCGACAGGCCGCGCGGCACGACCCGTGCCCTGGTCGTCACACCGACCCGCGAGCTGGCCGCCCAGATCACGGCGGAGCTCACGAGCCTCGCCCGGTTCACGCCGATCCGCGCCGCGACGATCTACGGCGGCGTCGGCATGGCGCCCCAGGAGAAGGCGCTGCGCCGCGGCGTCGACGTGATCGTCGCGACCCCCGGCCGCCTGCTCGACCACCTGGGCCGTCCGTACGGTAATCTCGACGCCGTCGAGTTCGTCGTGCTCGACGAGGCCGACCGCATGCTCGACATGGGCTTTCTGCCCGACATCAAGCGGATCCTGGCCCGCGTGCCGACCCGCCGGCAGACCCTGCTGTTCAGCGCCACGATCCCGCGCGAGATCGCCGACCTGACGCGGCGCATGCAGAACGATCCGGTTCGCGTCGACCTCGCACCGGTCTCCGCGCCCGCCGCCGGCATCACGCAGACCGTCTACACGGTCGCGCAGGGCGACAAGACGAACCTGCTCGTCTCGCTTCTCGACAGCGGCCAGGTCAAGGACGCCCTCGTGTTTACGCGCACGCGGCGCCGGGCAGACCGCCTGGCGAAGCAGCTCGTGAAGCAGGGACTCGGCGCGGAGCGCATCCACGGCGGCCGGAGCCAGTCGCAGCGCACGAAGGCGCTGGCGGCGTTCCGCTCGGGACGCCTGCGGGTGCTCGTCGCCACCGACGTCGCGGCACGCGGCATCGACGTCGACGCTCTCGGCCACGTCATCAACTACGACGTGCCGGGCGCCCCGGACGACTACGTGCACCGCGTCGGTCGCACGGCACGCGCCGAACAGACCGGCGACGCATTCACCTTCGTGTCGCCCGACGAGCTGAGCACGCTGCACGACATCGAACGCATGCTCGGAGGCAAGATCACGCGTGGTGAAAAACCCGCCACGATGGGTGCCAGCCGCCCGTCGACGAATGGCCACAACGGTGCCTCGAACTCGAACGGTGCACCGCGGTCGTCGTCCCGTGGCAAGTCGTCGAACGGGCAGCGTGGCCAGCGTGGCAGGCAGGAGCGCGCGCCGAAGGACCAGCCGAAGGGCGAAGCGAAGTCGCGCCGCCGCAGCGTCGGCTCGCGGCGGGGTACGCCGCGCGGCCGGCGGTAGGCACAGGCCACACGGGTCGGAGTGGCGGGGGGAGAACCGATGGCCGCTCCGGACACCGCTCGAGAGGATCGACCACCGATGCGTCCTCGCGAAATCCTGGCTCGCTTGAAGGCGCTCGACCTCCGCACCGGGCGAGAAGCGGCGGACGACGTGCGCCGTGAACGCGATGCCACGCGCCAGAGTCGGTCGGTCAGCCGCCGATCACCACCGGAAGGCTGACGCGGGTCGTCTCCCACTCGATCACGAGGTCGGCCGAGCTTCCCGAGGTCCGCTCGAGAGAGATCGTCAGCGCCTCGACCGGCGCGCCGTCGGACACCTCGGCCTCCACCGCGGACGAACCGACGTCCTGCGCCCGGACTTCCTCGCTGATCGGGATGCCCCAGCGCTCGCGTTCGCCGTTGACCACGACGTCCCAGGCGTCAGCGCCGGGGATCGTGTAGAGCGAGTACCAGCCGGGCTCGACCGCGACGCCGCCGATCGTGCCGCCCGCCGGCATGTGAATCGACGTGGCCTCGTTGGCCCCCGTTCGCCAGGGCTGATCGAACGGCACGAGTGCGCCCATGATCTCGCGGCCGCGCATCTGCGGGCGACCGTAACAGACCTTGACCAGGCCGGCGTCGAGCGCGACGGAAGCCGAGTCGAGCGGGCTCGCCCGTTCCGCGAGTTCGTCGGGCGTCGACTGCGTCCAGCAGGGATAGTCGGCGCTCGACGGTTGGCTCGCGTCCGCCGCACCGGCCGCATCCGCTGTAGCCGCCGCAGCCGTCGTGTCGGCCGCCTCGCCGTTCGCCTCTGTCTCCGCCTGGCACGCGCCGATCCCGAACGCCATCATCACGCCCGCCAGAACCATGACCGGCCGCATCGAAGTCTTCATGCTTTCGTTCCTTCCGTAGATTCGTGGGTTCGCTCCGCCCTGCCCGCCAGGCCGGCGAGGTCGCTGCCCGCCGGCTCCTGAAAGATGCGCAACCCGAACTCTGGCGCAATCGCGATGAAGTGGTCGAACAGATCCGACTGAAGGCCTTCGTAGACGGCCCACGTAGTGTCCTTCGAAAAACAGTAGATCTCGAGCGGCAGGCCGTCGGGACCGGGCGCGAGCTGCCGGACGAGCAGGGTCATCCCCTGGTGCACGCCCGGGTGCACCTTCAGAAAGTTCAGCATGTAGGCGCGGAACGTACCGACATTCGTCAGCCGGCGGGGCGTCGGCTCGAGGCCCGCCGGCCGGTCCGGACGCATGCCGTGGTAGTCGGCCAGCATGCGCCGTTTCTCGTCCAGGTAGTCGGCCAGCAACTCGAGCCGGCCGAGCCGCTCCGCCTCCGCATCCGTCAGGAAGCGGACGGTGTTGAGGTCGACGTGCAGATCGCGCTTGATCCGTCGACCGCCCGCCTCCGACATGCCGCGCCAGTTCTTGAAGCTCTCGTCGACCATCTTGTAGGTCGGGATGGTCGTGATCGTCTTGTCCCAGTTCTGCACCTTGACGGTGTGAAGCGCGATGTCGATCACGTCGCCGTCGGCCCCGAACTGCGGCATCGAGATCCAGTCGCCGACCCGGACCATGTCGTTGGTCGCGATCTGGACGCTCGCGACGAGCGAGAGGATCGTGGTGCGGAATACGAGGAGCAGGACGGCCATCAGCGCGCCCAG
>DATHRZ010000131.1:0-3447 GCA_035464655.1 Gemmatimonadota bacterium | reverse complement strand
GTGCAGTGTCACGGCGCTTCCGACGAGCTGGCCGAAGGCGTCGCCGACGTGCTGGCCGAGCACTACCCGGAGGACGAGGCGACGGGCTACTCTGCGGGCGATTTCCGCGGGCTGATCCGAGTCACGGTCCCGGATTCGGCGTTGGACCCCGCTCGCCAGTAGCCACCACCCGCGTGGCAACGGCGGGGTCGCGCTCCACGCGCCAGATCGGGAAGGTCGGCACGGGCCGGGAGCCGTACACCAGTCCGGAGAGCGCGCCCTGCGCCCGCCCGAGCAGCCGGTCGAACAGGTTCCAGCGTGCGAAACCGTAGCCCGCGGGTTCCAGCAGCTCGTACACGAGGCGCCCGAGCGGCTGCGCCGTGCTGACGTAGTAGGTGGCGGCCGGGAGCGTCGCCCGCTCGGCTCTCCACGACCCACGTATCGACAGCATCCGGTGACCCTCGAACGGGCTGTCCGCCCAGGCCAGGCTGTCGATCGCGAACACCTGCGTCTCCCCGGACCAGTCGCCGGCCAGCCGCCGCACCTCGACGCCGTGCAGGCGGAGGAGCTCCGCGATGCCGTGCTCGGCGGCCGGTAGCAGGTAGCCGCCAGGCAGGGTCTCGGTGCGCGTGGCGACGAACCGGTCGACCACGGGAAGCGGCACGGTGTCGAGGCGCCCGGTGGGCTCGAGGCGCCGGCGTCCCGAGTCCGTCTCGCCGGCGTCCCGCATCCGTTCGAGCACGACGGGCTCGACCCCGCGGGAGGCGGGCTCGAACTCGACGGCCAGCGCCGGGCGCGGCAAGTCGCCCCGGCCCTCCAGCGTGGTGCGGCGGTCGGCCTCGCGCACGACCCGGTGGATGTCGTCGGCATGGGCGGCCGCGTACTCCAGTACTTCGACCACGAAGTCGTGTGTAACTTCGACGCGCGTATGGAAGTCGGCGTGCGAGTACGCCTCGCTGAGGATCCCGATGCGGCCGCGCATCCCCGCGTAGTTCGTGCCGTACCAGGCGAGCGGCGAATAGGTCGTCCAGGCCTGCGGATCCAGCGGATCGCGGACGTTTCCGTACGGGAACACCGCCGCGCCATGCTTCCGCTGCATCGCCTCGCGCACCGCCGGCAGCATAGTGTCCTGCGCGAAGGCGGTCGGGCCGGGAGGACCGTTCGGGTCGAGCGGCGGCGAGTAGGTCAGCAGGTAGCCGTGTCGCGTGCCGTTGGTCGCGTGCAAGTCCATCATCACGGCCGGGTCCCAGCTCGTCCACACCCGCGCCAGCGAAGCGCGGGTCTCGGGCGCCTCCGCCTTCACGTAGTCGCGGTTCAGGTCGAGCAGGAGTCCGTCCGGGCGGCGTCCGACGAGGGGCGGACCGTTCTGCTGCGACCTATTCTCGCCTTGTGGTCCGAACGCGTCGTTGCCGTCCGGATTGTAGACGGGCGCGACGAGGACGACGAGCTTCTCGAGCAACGCGTGCCGCGGGCCCGCCAGCTCGCGCAACAGGAGCTGCACGGCCTCCTTCCCCTCGACCTCGCCGCCGTGGATGTTCGCCTGGACGTAGACCACCAGTTTGCCGGAGCGCGCCGCCTCGCGTGGCGACGTCACGGGCGGATCGGAGGCCACGACCAGCAGGATCGGCCGGCCCTCCGCCGACGTTCCCATCCGCCGGACCGCGATCGGCGCTCCGGCAGCGTGCAGGCTGTCGAGGAACGCGGCGACTTCGGCCGTGCTCGAGGTGCGCTCGTAGTCGGTTCGTTCCGGAACGGTTCGGGGCGTTTCGTGCGGCTCCTGCGCATCCGCCCCGGCGGGCCAAACCAGGGCGAGCGTGCACAGAAGCAGCCACGCCCGGCCCTTCGAACGTCGTGTACAGTCCGATCGTGGCATGTTCCATCTCCGTTCGTTGGAAGCGTCCGTTGTGCCGCGCTCGACTGGCGGAGCGCTCAGTCGCGGTGTCGAGCCGACCGATCAATGGGGCCGCGGCCGGCGCCCAGGCGCGAGATCATTTCGAGCAGCAGGCCGTCGCGAATCCCGCGGTCGTTGATCAGGATCCGGCTCACGTCCAGCCGGCGGACGAGCCGGACCACGGCCGCAGCCCCGGCCACGATGATGTCGGCCCGTTCGGGGTCGAGCCCCGGAAGCTGGCGGCGTGTCTCCAGCGGCATCTCCCGCAGGCGCCGAAGCTGGCGCTCGAACTCGTCCCGCGTCATGGAGTAGCCCTGCACGGGCCCGGTCTCGCCCTCTCGATCTTGCATGGCGAGCGACCCGACGGCCGTGAACGTGCCGCCGCTCCCGACCAGCACGGGGGTCGGGAACGGCGGCTTGCCGATCTGCCGTGCGAGCTCGCGATCGATGGCGGCGCCCAGCCGGCGCCAATCGGCGTCGTCGATCGGGTCGGAGCCGACGTACCGCTCGGTGAGGACGACGGCGCCGAGCGGCAGCGAATGGACCTCGTCGACCCCCCCGGCCGTCGTGAGCACGACCTCCATGCTCCCGCCGCCGATGTCGACGACCGCGGCGCCGTCGCCGCCGAGGGGGAAGTTCCGCCGTACGCTCCGCAGGGCGAGCTCCGCCTCCTCCTCGGCGTCGATGACCTCGAGAGCGAGCCCGAATCGCTCGCGCGCCGACTCGACGAACTCGGGACCGTTGCTCGCCGCGCGCAAAGCCGCCGTGCCCACGGCCCGAAGCTCCGCCACCCCGAAGCTCTCGGCGACCGCCTTCATGCGTTCGAGGGCCGCGAGCGTTTTCTCGCCGGTTTCGGGGTCGATGCGGCCGGTCTCGTGCAGCCGGTGGCCGAGGCGGGTCTGTTCGCGCTCTTCGTGGAGTACCGTGTAGCTGTCGGGCCCGTCGACCCCGGCCACGATCAGCCGGACGGAGTTCGTCCCCAGGTCGATGGCGGCCACCCGGAGCGCCCCGGCGTCAGGGCGGTCGCCCGTCACGCCGGGCTCACGGTCGTCGGTCTCGAGCATGGTCCCGAATATCGGCCTGGACCGGTGTGCGTGTCGAGACCGTCAGAAGTAAGTGGCCGCCGAGAACAGCACGCCGAATTCGTCGGCCGGGTTGTTGAACCGGTCGTGCGTGCGCGCCCGGAACAGGTCGAGCTTGAACGCCGTGTCGCGCGTCGGGTGGAAGTTGAGCCCGGCGCTCACCCGCAACTCGTCGTCGCCCCGTAGATCGGTGTCGAAGTCGACGTAATCGAGCCGCACCTTCGCGGCGAAGAACGAGCCCGGCATCGTGGCAATACGGCCGTTCCAGAAGGGCAGCACGGCGTCGGCGTACAGGCCCCGCTGGCTGCTAGCGAACAGCGGGCCGAGGCCGGCAGGTACGTCGATCGTGGCAAACGCCGCCTCGCCGGTCAGCTCGAGCCTCCCGACCGTCGCCTCGGCGTCGAGCGCCCAGATCGTCAGGTTGCGGCGCTCGTCTACGTCGAGTCCGTCGGCCGAGTAGACGTTGTAGGCGCCCGTGTGGGCCGAGGCGCCGAG
>DATHRZ010000130.1:0-70564 GCA_035464655.1 Gemmatimonadota bacterium | reverse complement strand
GGCCCGAGGCGCCGGATCTCGTTCACGTCTCGATGCAGATGGGTCGACACCTCCTGGTGGATCGTGATCATGTCGGCGCCGGCGCCGGCGAACGGCTCGATGAACACCTCCGGGTTGTCGATCATCAGGTGCACGTCGATGAACGCGTCGGTCACCCGACGGAGCGCCTCGAGCACCGGGATTCCGATGCTCAGGTTCGGCACGTAGTGGCCGTCCATCACGTCGAAGTGGAACCAGGTCGCGCCCGCGGCTTCGCAGGCCGCCACTTCATCGCCCAGGCGCGCGAAGTCGGCGGCCAGCAACGAGGGGGCCAGAATTCGCTTGCGCATTCTCAGACGATCCCCATCGCGCCACCCACCTTCTCGAGCGCCCCGAGCGCCCGATCGAGGTGCACCTTCTCGTGCGCGGCCGACACCTGGCAGCGGATGCGTGCCTCTCCCTGCGGAACCACCGGAAAGCCGAACCCGATGACGAACACTCCCTCGCCGAGCAGCTTCTCGCTGAGCTCGATGGCGGCAGCGGTCTCGCCGATGATCACCGGGACGATCGGCGTGTCGCCCTCGATCGGCTCGTAGCCGAGACCCACCAGCTTCTCGCGGAAATAGGCGGTATTCTCCCGCAGGCGGGTGACGAGCTGCGGGTTCGTCTCGAGCACGTCGACGGCCGCGAGCGCGCCCGCCGCGGAATGGGGCGGGATCGCGTTCGTGAACAACTGCGTGCGGGAGCGCTGTGTCAGGTAGTCGACGACCGGCCGGCTGCTGGCGACGAACCCGCCGGCCATGCCGCCGAGCGCCTTGCCGAGCGTCGACGTGATAATGTCGACCTCGCCGTGCATCCCGAAGTGCTCGGGCGTGCCGCGACCGGTGTCGCCGAGCACGCCCGTCGCGTGCGAGTCGTCGACGGCGAGAATCGCGTCGTAGCGGTCGCACAGCGCGCGCATGTCGGGCAGGGGAGCGACCTCGCCTTCCATGCTGAACACGCCGTCCGTCACGACCAGCCGGTGGCGGGCGTCGCCCGTACTCTTGAGGATCTGTTCGAGGTGATCCATGTCGAGGTGCCGGAACACGTGGCGCTCCGCCTTGCACAGACGAACCCCGTCGATGATCGAGGCGTGGTTGAGCGCGTCGGAGATCAGCGCGTCTTCGGGGCCGAGCAGCGGCGCGAACAGGCCCTCGTTGGCGTTCCAACACGACGTGAAGGTGAGGGACGCCTCGGTCTCGAGGAAATCGGCCAGCCGATCTTCGAGCTCGCGGTGGATGTCGAACGTCCCGCAGATGAACCGCACCGACGACGTTCCCGCTCCGTATTTCCTGGCGCCCGTTTCGACGGCCTCGACGACCTCGGGCCGATCGCACAGGCCGAGGTAGTTGTTCGAGCACAGGTTCACCGTCTCGCCGTACTCTTCCAATTCGACGACCGGCCCCTGCGCCCCCATGATGTGTTGCAGGCGCTTCCATACGCCGTCGGCCTTCATGCCGGCGAGTTCGTCGGCCAGTCGCCGGCCGAAGTCGCGGTTCACGGCCGTGGACGTCACGTCGGATTCCTCGTACAGGACCATCGGTTCTTCTCCTCGCCGGCGTCGCCGCCGTCACTCCTCGTAGTAGTCGTCCGCTCCCCGGTCGAGCAACCGCGCCTCCGAGACCCGGATGGCGGGTCGTGACCCGAAGCTACCGCATAGTGTGAAGCCCGCCAGCGTTCCGCGCACGTGAACCAGTCGACGGGAGCCGACGGCCGGATCGAGCCCTCCGAGGCGATCGGCGCCCCCGATCAGCGCGAACGGTCGCTGGTTTCCCAGCTGCCCCGGGCCGAACAGAAGACACTCCCCGGCCCGCTCGACGGTGCCGAGGCCGGCGGCGTGCATCGGCGCGAACGTCCCGTCCTCCAGCGCGACGATTCGTCCGAGTTTCTCGGCGCCCGCGCGCACGACGTACGTACCGGGCGGCAACTCCATCGCTCTGACCTCGTAGAAGCTGACCGGCGTGTCGGAGCACATGGTCTCGTAGGTCGTCCGACGCGCCGACAATTCGACGGTCGAATCCGTCACGACGACGACCGCCGTGTCGAGTCTGCCGCAGGCGTTCGGGGAGATCGGCCCCGCGAACTCGAGCGGAAACTGCTTGCCGGCCACCACGGTGTCCGGCCAGGCGGCCCAGGCGACCACCGCTTCGCTGGTCGTCGGTTCGCCGATCCGCCAGCAGCCCGAGAGGAGGACGAGCAGGCCGAGGCCTCGAACGAGATCGATCGTGGAAGTGGTCAATGGACGGCCAATCTGCCCGCGGAACGGGACCCCGGCAAGGAACTAACCTTCGCGTGTGGCGATATTAGCAGACACAGCAGTCTCGCGAAGCATGCGTAGCCATCGAGCAGACCAATCGAACCCGCGCAGGGAGCGATGAGTCATGCGGAACGACACTAGAGGTGTCGAGACGCCCAGCCGGCGAAACTCGGCCCGGCAGCGGAAGGCACTATGGACGGGCCTGGCCATTTCGGCCGCCGTCCACGCGCTTCTGTTGTTCGGCTGGCGTGCTCCCGCGGTCGACGGCTCCGGCTCGCTGGCCGCAGGGCCCCGTGCCGGCGACTACCGCGCGGCCGAGGGTGGCGGCGAGATGACCGCCCTGGCGATCGCGGCGCCGCGCCCCATCGAGGTCCCGGCCCCTCCCCAGACGCGACCGCAGATTATGGATCCCGAGCTCCGCGTGACCGAACCCGAAAGACAGGTCATCACGGCTTCCTTCAGCGGCCCCGTCGGAGGCACGCCGGCCGAGGGGCGCGCCGGGCCGGGACTGCCGGGCGTCGACGGAGCGGGTGACGGCGGCAGCGACCGCGCGGGCCGCGACCGCCGGTCGCCGCCCACGCCTCGCTCGATCACCCCGCGCTGGGATCCGCCGCAGGAGCTCCGAGGGCACCGGGTGACCCTCCGGGTCCACGTGGACGCTCGGGGCGAGCCGACCGGAGAGATCGAAATCCAGCCTCGCATCGCCGATTCGGGGTTCGAGAAACAGCTGCGCAGAGACGTTCTGGCCATGGACTTCCTGCCGGCGCGGCGGGAAGGTCGGCCCGTGGCGGACTGGGCGGAGCTGACCCTGACCTTCTGATCCGCGGGTTTGTTTCCCCGCTCCGCCGATCCGTCTATATTCACGCGCCATGGCTCAAATTCATCCCTTCGCTCGCCCTTCGTCCCTCGTCCGCCCGGTGTGAACGGGCTCTTGATTCCGGGAATTCGAGTACGTCCTCTTGTGGCCGCCGGCCTTCTCGGCCTGATCGGCTCGCTCGGCTGGGTCACGCCCACCACGGCCGTCGCGCAGGAAGTGCCCGCACCCCCCGATCCCGTCGTCGAGCTCGAGCCGCTCGAGGCCGAGGTCGTGTCCGATCGACCGGACGGATTGCGTCTCGGGATCGGCCACATCGATTACATTCTGCGGGTCGACCTGCGGAACGCGCTGTTCGCGGCCCGCCTGGACGACCGTGCTCCGGGCGAGCCGGTGTTCGACTGGCTGGCCGAGCGGTGGACGGCCGAAGAGCGGCGCCGCGCGGCCCGGAGCGACACGCTGTGGGCCCTGTTCCTGCCGATGGAGAAGCTGCCGCGCGACTTCGACGTCCGGCGGTTCTTCGCGGAGACCGCCGCGACCCCGGATTCGACCCCCCTCGCCGATCGGCGCGCGGCCGGCCAGCAGATCGATCTGCTGCCCGACGCGTTGGCCGGCGTGGCCAACCTCCTGATCGACATCAGCGGGACGGGTCAGATCGGTTCTCAGTGGGAGTCGTTCGACCCCTGCACGCTCGGCCAGGGGCAGCGCTGCGACCCCAGCGCGATCCCCACGATCCGGCCCGACTTCCAGCTCCAGGCCCGGGTCGAGGGAACGATCTCCGAGCGCGTGTTCGTCGACGTCGACTTCGACCAGTCACGCGAGTTCGACGCGACCAACAACCTGAACGTCTGGTACGAAGGCCTGTCGGGCGAGATCCTCGAAGAGGCCGAGGTCGGTGAGGTCTCGCTGACGCTCCCGACATCGACCTTCATCTCACGCAACATTCCCGCGGGCAACTTCGGTCTGCGCGCACAGGGCCGGCTCGGCCCGCTCACCGTCGAGGGCGTGCTCGCCGAGCAGGACGGCGCCGTCGAGACGCGCAACCTGACGCTCGACGTGGGCGGCGGCGAAGAGAGCGTGCTCCAGGACTACGAGACGGTCATCGACGACGCGAACTATGCCTCCGGCCAGTTCTTTTTCGTCGTGGATCCGCGCGAGATGCCGGGCTATCCGCATATCGACGCGACGGCCCTGCAGGCGAGCGACGCGCCGATGAACCTGCAGCCCGCTTCGAGCCTCAAGCTCTACCGACACGAGGTGGGAGGCGGCCAGCAGAACATCGAGGAAGGGGTGATCCAGGCCCGCGCGGTCGCGAACCGCCCGGCGTCGGCCGACCCCGCGCTGCCCGACTCGGCTGCGTTCCAGGGCTTCTTCCGGCCCCTGGTGGAGGGCGAAGACTACATCGTCCACCGCAGCGGACTGTGGGTTGTCCTCAGGTCGCGGACGCTGGACGGCGAGGCGCTGGCGGTGTCCTACATCACGGCGGCGGGCGACACCGTCGGCGACTACAATGCCGAGGAGATCTTCCGCGACATCACGAACACGGGTACGGGCGATCTGCCCCGCCTCGAGCTGCTGCGCGACCCGGCCACCCACCGCCCCGACGGGGTGACGTGGGAGCGCGAAATGCACCAGGTGTACCGAATTTCCAGCTCCGACGACCTGGAACTCGGCAGCGTGTCCCTCGCGATCTCGCAGGGGCCGATCGAATCGGGGCCGATCATTCGACAGCTCGACGGCGAGGACTTCGCGTTCCTGCAGATCTTCGGGCTCGACGAGCAGCCGACGGACGACCGGGTAGACGCCGGACGCATCTGGCAGCCGTCGGCCTCGGGAGGGGCCGGGGTCATCAGCGGCAGCTACCTCGTGTTTCCGACCATCGAGCCGTTCAAGAACCCTCCGCCGATCTCGGAACTCGCCGACACTCCGTTCCCGCTGGGCGAAGGCGACCTGAACCGCGACATTTACGACGAGGTGATCGATCAGCTACGACGCTCGAGCTTCATCTACCGGCTGAACTTCGAGTACCGGGCGCGCAGCACCGGTCGGGAGAGCGATTTTTCGCTCGGCGCCATCGGCATCCGCGAGGGGAGTGAGCGCGTGACGCTCGACGGGCGGACGCTCGAACGCGGCCTCGACTACAGCATCGATTACGAGATCGGCCAGTTGCAGATTCTCCGTCCGACCGAGCTGTTCGGGGGCAGTACCAACCCGAACCTCGAGGTACGGTTCGAGCAGAAGCCCATCTTCCAGGTGCAGCCGACCAGCATCGTCGGCCTGACCGGCGAGTACCGGTTCGGCGAGGTCGGCAGCATCGACTTCATCGGCCTGCTGCAACGCGAGGGCTCGGTGCTGAACCGGCCGGAGCTCGGCCTCGAGCCCGGGGCCGTCAGCCTGGGCGGGATCATGGCCGATTTCGAGTTTCAGCCTTCCGCGCTCGACCGCTTCGTCAACTCGCTGCCCGGCATCAGCACCGACGTCCGCTCCTCCGTCGCGTTCGAGGCCGAGCTCGCCGGTTCGGCGCCGACCACGAACCGGCAGGGCCTGACCTATGTCGAAGACTTCGAGGGAAGCTCGCGGCTCCGCGTCGGGCTGCAGACCGGGGCCTGGCGCAGGGGCAGCGTCGTGACGCGGCCCGACGTCGACGGAAACGACTTTCTTCCCGACGTGCCGAACCTGTCCAACCAGATCGACGTGGTCTGGCAGTCGCAGTGGCTGGCCTCTTCCGGGCAGGTGCAGGGCCCGCTGCTCACGAGCGAAGTCGATCCGGCGATCAACACGCTGAACCCGCAGTCCACCGAACCGGTCCTCTGGGTATCGCTCAACGACGCCCCGGAGAGCGAAAACGGCTGGGTGACGCTGACGCAGTCGCTGTCGGAAACCGGCCTCGACCTGACGACGACCGAGTTTCTGGAGTTCTACGCGCTGTCGCTGAACTCCACGTCGGAAGACATCGCGCTGATCATCGACATCGGTACGGTGTCCGAGGACGCCCTCGTCGCCGACTCGCTCGGGCTGCCGGCCGGTGTCGGGGTGCTCGACCAGGAGGCCGACCCGCTCGTAGGCGTTTGGGGCAACCAGGACGACACCGGCCTGTGGGACCAGGCCTGCGTCGCCGAACCCGACGTCACGGCGTACCCCTTGAACGACCTGCGCGCCAACTGCACGAACAACAACGGCATCGAGGATACCGAAGACCTCGACCGGGACAACTTCCTCAACCAGGACGAGCGCTACTTTCGCTACGTGGTGCCGCTCAACGTGCCGTCACGCTACCTGGACCGGCAGACGAGCGGCAGCTTTCCGTTCTCGAAGTTCCGTGTGCCGCTCGCCCTGCCCGACCACCTCGAAGGGGTCACGGCGGGGACACGCCAGAACATCAAGCACATCCGCATCACCTTCGCGAGCGGCCGCGACGAAACCATCCTTTTGAGCCGGATGGAGTTCTCGGGCTCCCCCTGGCTGAAGCGCGCGGGCTCGGGGAGCGTCGACGGATTCACCGGCCAGGTTCCCGGGACGGCGGGAACGGTGGCCGTGGGGCCGATCTCGACCGTGGACGGCGGCTACGTGTCGCCGCCCGGGATCACCGACCAGCAGGCGCAGAGCACCGACGACATCGCGGCGTCGGCCCAGCCGATCAACGAGCAGTCGCTTCGCCTGGCATTCGACGACGTTCCGGCCGGCGAGCGAATCGAGGTATTTCGGCGCTTCACGCAGCAACCTCGCAACTTCCTCCTCTATCGACAGCTGCGCGCCTGGGCCCTGCCGATCGAGGGCGAGTTCGGGCCGAACGGTCCGCTCCGCTTCTACCTGCGCCTGGGCTTCGACCCGCAGAACTTCTACCTGTACCGTACGCCCCTCCAGGATGCGGCCGGCGACGCGCCGGCGAGGGCCGACTGGGCGCCGGAGCGCGTGATCGACCTCGAGCGCTGGATCGAACTGCGGGCCGAAGCCGAGCGACGGCTCATCGAGGCGGGCCCCGGCCTGCCGCCCGACTCGTCGATCGTCGTCTGGGACGTCGACGTGTTTCCCGACGCCGACAGCACCCACGCCGTCGTGATCAGCGACCGGTCGCGGGCGCCAAACCTCGCGGCGATCCGCGAGCTGGCGATGGGTGTCGAGAACCTCGGCGAGGCGACCACCGGCCCCGGCGAGGTATGGATCGACGATCTTCGCCTCGGCGACGCGACGGATCGGGGCGGGATGGCCATGCGGGCCGGCGTTCAGGTCGAGCTGGCCGATGTGGCGACCTTCCAGACGAACTTCACGCGACGCAACCCGTTCTTTCGGCAGCTCGGCAGCGACCCGACCTACGAATCGCGGAACGCGTTCAACACTCGGGCCCACGTCGAAGTCGGCCGCTTCCTGCCGTCGAGGCTCGGGATTCGCATGCCGGTCGACGTCCGGCACGTCTCGGATGCGACGGATCCGTTCTTCGTGCAGTCGTCCGACGTGCGCGCCGAGCAGATTCCGGGGCTGAGGACGCCGTCGAGTTCCTCCACCGAGCTGACCGTCGGCCTGTCGAAACAGGAGCCGTCCGGGAGCCCGATCCTGCGCGCGACGATCGACGGATTGCGGCTGAACTTCTCCCGGCGCGTCAACGATCAGACGCAGACGCAGAGTACGACCGAAGAGAGCGCGTGGTCAGCCTCGGCCGCGTGGTCGAGACCCGTTGCCGATGCGTCGGTGCCGGTGCTGCCGGGCTTTCTGCGCGACGCGCTCGATGCCCTTCCGGGGTTCATTTCGAACTCGTCGATCATCGAGAATCTGCAGGATCTCAGGTTCCGCTACACGCCGCGCGACCTGAGCCTGGCAGCGAGCCTCGACCACGGGAACATCGAGCGCCGCCGCTTCTCGACCTCCGTCGGCGGCGCCGACGAGGCCGTCGATCCGACGATCGACCGGCGGCACACCCTCGCCCCGCGCGCGGGCATTCAGCTGCAGCCGTTTCCTTCGCTGGTGGCCGGACTGAACTTCACGGGCGTGCGCGACCTCGTCGATCCGTCGTTCCGGCTCAACGAGCCCTCGGGCGTCGGGACGCTCGACGCGGCGCGTGGTGAGTTCCTCGGCCTCGCGGTGGGCTGGGAGGCGTCGCGCACGGTGAGCACGAACCTGTCCTATCAGCCCGAGCTCGCGAGCTGGTTCGATCCGCGGCTCACGATGACCACGAACTATCGTACGAATCGCAACCCGTCCTACGTGACCACGACCGTCGAGGGCGGGGACACGACCTTCGTCCGAGATCTTCAGCTCGAGCGGAACCTCGGACTCGACGTCTCGGTGCAGCCGTCCGACTTCCTCACGATGCTCGGCGTGGCTCCCGGCCAGTCGGCGGAAGGCCTGGCCGCTGCGGTGCGCACCGCCTGGGATCGGATCCGGCCGGTTCGGCTGAGCTGGTCACGCGACGTGGCCGCCTCCTACGATCGGCGGGATCTCGACCCGACCTTCGCCGACCAACTCGTGCTGGCCGGGTTCGAGCGCCTGCGGCGGCTCAGCGGCGCGGACACGGCGTCGTCGGCGACGAACCGCCGGCGCTTCCAGGTACAGTCCGCCCTCGATCTGCCGCTCAACCTCGACGCCGAGATCGACTTCTCGAACACGCAGAACAGCTCGTTCACCCAGCTCACCGAACGGACCACCGAGGAGACCGAGTGGCCGGGCGTGAGACTCCGCTGGCAGAGAGTTCCCGTTCCCGGATTCCTCGACGGGAGCGTGCGGGCGCTCTCGCTGAACGGACAGTGGCGGCTGCGGGACCGGGTCACGCGAACCACCACCGGCCAGGACCAGGGGAGCGAGACGCTCGACCGGTCGCTCGGGGTCACGGTCGTGTTCGACAACGGCTTCAACCTGAGCTACGACCTGACCAACAGTCTCAGCGAACGGACGGACGGGTCGGGGTTCAGCCGCTCGAGCCGCAACTCGCACGGCGTTCGCGGAACGGGCACGGTACCGCCGCCCGGTTTTCTCGGCTTCGTGCGCAATCCGCTCCGCCTGTCCGCCGAGGTCATTCTGAACGGGAACGCCGACTGCCGTGATCTCGGCGGGGGCGGATTCACCGGGGCGCCGGGACAGGTCGACCTCGAGGGCTGCGTCGACTACGTCGATCAGACGCAGAACACGGTGGAGCTGGCCGCGGATACCGACTTCGGCAGGGGCTACGCCGTCGGCGTCCGGTTCCAGTGGGTCAGGCGTTCGAGCGGCGTCGGCACCCGGCAAACGACGAATCAGTACATCTTCGATCTGTTCGGCCGGTTCGCCTTCCGCGGCAACACCTCCGAGGTTCCTCCTCCGACCTCCCGCAACCGATGACGCCGACTTGAGCCGGTCCGGGACATTCGCCCGGAGGCTCACATGGTACGATTCACCCCCACGGAACGTCGCACGCTGACCCTGGCCGTCGGCCTGCTCGCCCTCGCCACGGCGGGGCGCCTGATGCTGGCCCCCGGCCGCGCCGATTTTGCGTGGACCCCGACGTCGACGCCGCGCGTCGCGGAATCGATCGGCGCCACCCGAGCGGCCGTCGACGACACTCTCGCGCGGGCCGCCGAGGCCGCCCGGCCCCTGGCCCCCGGTGAGACGATCGACGTGAACCGGGCCGACGCCGTACAGCTTCAGCGCCTGCCCGGGATCGGGCCCGCTCGAGCGGCGGCGATCGTGCGTGAGCGCGACACAGAGGGTCCGTTCGCGTCGGCGGCCGACCTCGAGCGCGTCAGCGGAGTCGGCCCGGCGATGATCGAGCGCTGGGCCGGCATCGTCGTCGCCGGCGGGGCGCCGCGCCGTGCCCCGCCGCCGCGCTCCTCCGGGGTCGACTTGAATCGGGCACTTCCCAAGGAACTGGAGCAAATCACGGGAATCGGGCCGGAACTTGCCCGCCGGATTGTCGATGCGCGAACGCGCCGCGGGGGCTTCGATTCGATCGACGATCTGCTCGAGGTTTCGGGAATCGGCCCAAGAACACTAGAAATCGTGCGCGAGCAGGCGTTCGTCCGCTGACCCGTCGTCCCGATGGGTCGCGGTCGGGTGGTGGCGCGCCTCCGGAGAGGCACACGGGCGGCGAGGGACGACCGGCAGCGGGCACGCAAGTTGCTCGTTTCCGTGGTCACGCGATGCGGTTCCTCACCGGATCCCCGGAAATCGCCGGGGTTCGGAGAAGCCGCCCGTGTCGGCGGGCGCGCTCACAGCACCGGACGACTATGGCATCCATCTCATTGGGCAGCGAACAGATCGGCGAACTCCTGTTGCGGGCGAATCTCGTCAGCCGGGAGGAGCTCGATAAGGCGCTGGCACAACAGAAGGAGACGGGAACCCGGCTCGGCTTTGCCCTCGTGACCAACGGGGCGCTGACGGAGTTGGACCTGACCCGCGTCCTGTCGCGGCAGTACAAGGTGCCCGCCATCGACCTCACGAACGTCGAGATCGACGCGAAGGTACTGAAGCTCGTGCCCGCCGACTTCGCCAACAAGCATCTCGTGCTGCCCGTTCGCCGCGTCGGACGGACCCTGACCG
This sequence comes from Gemmatimonadota bacterium, assembly GCA_035464655.1. Classification (GTDB taxonomy): domain Bacteria; phylum Gemmatimonadota; class Gemmatimonadetes; order Palauibacterales; family Palauibacteraceae; genus JARFPW01. The sequence goes on along the minus strand of DATHRZ010000130.1, from coordinate 59,969 downwards.
TCGCGATGGCCAACCCGACCGACCTCAGCGTCATCGACGACCTCAAGTTCGTCACCCGGTTCGACGTCGACCCGGTCGTCGCGGGCGAATACACGCTGCGCAAGGCGATCGACCGCTACTACGAGATCGGCAACGACGGCCTCGGCGACCTGCTCGAGGAGCTGGAGGACCAGGACGTCGAAGTCGTCGAGGACGAGGAGGAGGTCTACTCCGCCTCGCAGCTCGCCGCCCAGGTCGAGGAAGCACCGGTCGTCCGCCTGATCAACGGCCTCCTCATCGATGCCGTGAAGCGCGGTGCCTCGGACATCCACATCGAGCCGTACGAGAAGGAGGTCCGGGTTCGCTACCGGATCGACGGCACGCTTCAGGAGATCATGAAGCCGCCGATGCGCATGAAGGCCGCGCTGATCTCCCGCGTGAAGATCCTCGCCGACCTCAACATCGCCGAACGCCGCGTCCCGCAGGACGGGCGCATCAAGCTGAAGATCGGGCGGAAAGTCATCGACTTTCGCGTTTCGACCCTGCCCGTGCTGTTCGGCGAGAAGATCGTGCTGCGAATCCTCGACAAGGGAAACCTCACGCTAGATCTCGAGAAGTTCGGGATGGAAGAGCGGGCCGAGAAGCAGTTCCTCGAGGCGATCGCGCGGCCCTACGGCATGGTTCTCGTCACCGGGCCGACCGGCTCGGGTAAGACGACCACGCTGTACAGCGCGCTCAGCCGGATCAACACGGGCGACACGAACATCATGACGGCCGAGGATCCGGTCGAGTACAACCTCGGCGGGATCAACCAGACACAGGTGCGGCCCGAAATCGGGATGAGCTTCGCCGCCGCGCTCAGGGCGTTCCTGCGCCAGGATCCCAACGTGATCATGGTCGGCGAGATCCGCGATCTCGAGACCGGGAGCATCGCCGTCAAGGCGGCCCTGACCGGCCACCTCGTGCTGTCGACCCTGCATACGAACGATGCCGCCTCGACGATCACCCGAATGATCGACATGGGCATCGAGCCGTTCAACGTGGCGTCGGCCGTCAACCTGATCACGGCGCAGCGGCTGGTGCGCCGGATCTGCAACAACTGCCGGGTCGAGGCGACGTACACGCCCGAAGTGCTCGAGGCCACGGGACTTACCGAAGACGAAGTTCGCGCCACGACGTTCTATCGCGGCGAAGGGTGCGAATCGTGCAACGATATGGGCTACAGCGGCCGCCAGGGCCTGTACGAGGTGATGGTGATGACGCCGGCCCTGCGCCGGATGGTGCTCGCCGCCGCCTCCACCGCCGACCTCAAGGATACCGCGGTCGACGAAGGCATGCTGACCCTGCGCATGGACGGACTGTCGAAGGTACGCAAAGGCATTACGACACTGGACGAAGTGATCAAGGAGACAACCCTGTGATGAATGAACAGGCGAACGCGAACCTCAGACACCTCCTCGAGGAGATGATCGAACGGGGCGCGTCGGACTTGCACATCACCGTCGGCCAGGTGCCGAAGATGCGGATCGACGGGTCGTTGAAGGACAGCAATCACGGCACGACGCTGGCGCCCAAGGATACCGAAGCGCTGGCCTTCTCGGTGCTCAGCGATCAACAGCGCGAGCGCTTCGAAAAGGAGGACGAGCTCGACCTCTCCTTCGCCGTGCAGAACCTGTCGCGCTTCCGCGGGAACGTGTTCCGCCAGCGCGGCTCCGTCGCGATGGCTATCCGGGGAATTCCGTTCGAGATCCTCAGCTTTCAGGACCTCGGTCTTCCGCGCGTCGTTGCCGAGATGGCCGAGCGCCCGCGCGGCCTGGTGCTGGTGACCGGCCCGACGGGTTCCGGAAAATCCACGACGCTGGCCGCGATGCTCGACAAGATCAACTCCGAGCGCGACGGCCACATCGTCACCGTCGAGGATCCGATCGAGTTCGTCCATCGGCACAAGCGGTGCATCGTGAACCAGCGCGAGATCGGCTCCGACACCGGCTCGTTCACCCGGGCGCTCAAGTACGTGCTCCGGCAGGATCCGGACGTGATCCTTATCGGTGAGATGCGCGACCTCGAGACGGTCCAGGCCGCCCTGACGATCGCCGAGACCGGGCACCTCGCGCTCGCGACGCTGCATACGAATTCGGCGGCCGAGTCGATCAACCGGATGATCGACGTGTTCCCGGCGCACCAGCAGCAGCAGATTCGCGCCCAGCTCGCTTTCGTGCTCGAAGGCGTCGTGACGCAGGCTCTGCTGCCGAAACGAAACGGCGGTCGCGCGATGGCGATGGAGGTGCTCATCGCGACACCCGCCATTCGCTCGATGATTCGCGACGACAAGGTCCACCAGATCTACTCGGCCATGCAGTCGGGGAAGAAGTTCGGCATGCAGACGCTGAACGACTCCCTTTACGGCCTGTACATGCAGGACCTGGTCACGATGGAGGAATGCATGCGCGTGAGCCCCGACCCGACCGAGCTCAAGCGCATGATCGGCGAGCCCGAAGCGGCCACCGCTCACGCACGATGACATGACGACGGGAAACTACTGACCGATGCCTGTATTCAATTATTCGGCCCGAACCGTATCCGGCGACCTGCGCCGCGACGAGATCGACGTCCCGTCCAAGGACGACGTCATCGCGTTCTTGCGCAGCCAGCGTCTCATCCCGATCTCGGTGCGCGAGAAGCCGCGGTCGCTCAGTCTGTCGTTCGGAAAGAAGGTCAAGACCCGCGACATCGTGATCATGACCCGGCAGTTCGCGACGATGGTCAACGCGGGGCTGCCCCTCGTGCAGGCGCTCGACATCCTGGTGAAGCAGAGCGAGAGCGATCTGCTTCAGAGCACCCTCGAAGCCGTGCTGCACGACGTCGAGTCCGGGAACACCCTGGCCGACGCGCTCCAGGAGCACCCGAAGGTGTTCAGCGGACTCTACGTGAACATGGTCGCCGCCGGCGAAACGGGCGGTATCCTCGACACGATCATGAACCGCCTCGCGGTGTTTCTCGAAAAGAGCGAGGCGCTGCAGCGCAAGGTGAAGGCGGCGATGATCTATCCCGCGGTGATCAGCGTCGTGGCTCTCGGAGCGATCGTCATCCTGCTGCTGTTCGTCATCCCGACCTTCCAGGAGATGTTCGCCTCGTTCGACCAGGCCCTGCCGCTACCGACCCAGATCGTCATCTGGATGTCGGCCTTCCTGCAGGCGTACTGGTGGGCCCTGCTCGGCGGCGGCATCGGCGGCACGTTCCTGTTCAAGAAGTGGATCGCCACCGACGGCGGACGACTCATCTTCGACCGCACCATGCTCCGGCTGCCCATTCTCGGCAACCTGGCGCGCAAGTCGGCCGTGGCCCGGTTCACCCGGACGCTCGGAACCCTGCTCAGCTCCGGCGTCGCGATCCTCGAGGGCCTCGAGATCACGGCGAAAACGTCGGGAAACCGCGTCATCCATGACGCCGTGATGAGCAGCCGCAGCTCGATTGCCGGGGGAGAGTCGATCGCCGAGCCGCTGCGGCGGGCCGAGGTGTTCCCGCCGATGGTGACCTCGATGATCTCCGTCGGCGAGGAGACGGGCGACCTCGACGGCATGTTGACCAAGGTCGCCGACTTCTACGACGACGAGGTCGACGTGGCCGTCGAAGGGCTGCTGAAGGCGATGGAGCCCGCGATGATCGTCATCCTCGGCTCGATCGTCGGCGGAATGATCGTCGCCATGTACCTGCCGATCTTCGGCGTGATCAACACCATCCAGTAGGGCGGTTGCGGGCGTGTCACGAGCGGCCAGATTGCGGCCATGCGAGACGGCGACCGGAGCTGGAGCGATCTGATCGGGGCGAGCGAGGCCGAGGTGCGTGGGCGCTTCGGCGAGCCGGTCGTCCGCCGGGCCGCCGCCGGCGAGCTCTGGCTCGTGTTCGAGACGCCCCCCGGTCGCTTGCGGATGCGCTGCCGGGATGACGGGACCTCGCCCCCGCGCGTCGCTTCGTGGACGGTGACCTTCGCCCCACCGCATGACAGCCTGGCCGAGGCCGCGCGCGCCGTGGGACTGTGGCCGGCCGCCGGCCCCGACGTGGCGGCCGGAGACGTCGATCGCCCCCTGGTGCGGCGCCCGTTGCGCGTCATGACCCGGGACGACGGCGACGGCGGCGGTGACGCGGACGGCGTCCTGTCGCTGACCGCCACGATTCGCGAGGGGCGGTTCGACCGCCTGTCGGTGTTCGACGAGCCACCCGACTGGCTCTGAGTCCGCAGTTCCACCTCCCGTCCCCCTGGCTCTTGCATCCTGCAACGCCATCCCTATCATTGTCCCAGTCCGGATTGCGAATTGCGCGTCCGGCGCCCCTTCATTCCCGGGAGATGACTGCACTTGCTGCGATCCGCGAACACCGAGCGCCGCCTCGCTGCCGCGCTGGAGCCGGGGCAGGTTCTCTACTGGATGTACGCCGTCCGGCTGCTCCTCTCGATCGGGGTGTTCGGTTCCCATCTCCTGATCTCGGACCTCACCCAGGCGGGTCTGCTCGGCTCCGAGTACCGGGTCGCGATCTTCGGTCTGAGCGCCGCCACGCTGCTGACGCCGGTCGCCTACTGGTACAGTCACCGTTGGCGCGGTCGCATCGGCTACGTGTTCATTTACTTGCAGGCGATCCTCGACGTCCTGCTGGTGAACGGCATCGTCAACCTCACGGCAGGGAGCAACAGCCCGTTCACCTTCCTGTTCATTCCGCTCGCGGCGGCCTACGCCCTGATCCTCCCGCTCCCTTCGGCGGTTCTCGTGGCCCTGGCGAGCGGCCTGATCTACCTGGTTGCCACGCTCCTCGCCTTCCCGGGTCAGGTCACCGTCTGGGGCATCGGGCTCCAGGTCGTGATCTTCACGATGATCGCCGTGCTGGCCAGCCTGTTCGGCGCGCGTCTGCGCCAGGTCCGCCTGCGGCTGCGCAGCGTCGAGGGCGAGCTTCGCCGGCTGCAGCTCGATACGGCGGACGTTCTGCGGATCATTCCGTCCGGCGTGCTCACGATGGACGAAGACTGGCGGCTCGTCTACATGAACGTGGCGGCGGCGGAGATCCTCCAGGTCGACGTCGAGCAGTGGTTGGGCCGTGACCTGCGCGACCTGCTTCACGAGCGGGCGCCGGACCTGGCGGCGGCACTTCGGGAGACGCTCGAGAGCGGCCGGAGGGTGCGGAACCGCGAGGTAGAGATACTGGCGCCCCTGCCGCCGGCTCCCTATCCGGTGATCGGCGGCAGGGGCGAGTCCGTCGAGGACGACCCTGCCGGAGACGAGCTGCTCCCCGTAGCCGTCAGCACGTCGGCCCTCCAGGGCGCGGGATCCAGCACCTCCTACGTCGTACTACTTCAGGACCTCCGTCCGGTGCGTCAGCTCGAAGACCTTCGCCTGCGCACCGGCCGGCTCGAGGCGGTGGCCGAACTGTCGGCCTCGCTGGCCCACGAGCTCCGAAATCCGATCGCGTCGGTACGGAGCGCCGTCGAGCAGCTCTCGGGCCGTTCGTACGCCTCGGAGAGCGACCAGGTGCTCGGACGGCTCATCACCCGCGAGAGCGATCGACTCAGCCGCATTCTCGGCGAGTTCAGCGACTTCGCACGCGTCGACGTCAGCGAACGCCGCCTGATCGACGTCGAACGGCTGCTGCGCGAGGTCATCGAGACCGTTCGGCAGCATCCCGCCGCGCTCGACCGGGCGGAGTTCGAGCACCACGTGCACGGCAATATGCGCGGCCTGTGGGGCGATCCCGAGTTGCTGCACCGCACGCTGCTCAACCTGGTCCTCAACGCCGTACAGGTGGGGGAAACCGATCGGTCGGTGCACGTGCGGGTGATCGCCGACTCCCTGCGTCCGGACCTGGTGCCCACCGAGGTGACGCTGGGCGTGCCGGTACGCATCCGCGTGATGGACGACGGTCCGGGCATCAGTCCGGAGGACCTGCCGCGGGTGTTCGACCCGTTCTTCACGCGTCGGCAGGGCGGGAGCGGACTCGGACTGTCGATCGCCCACCGCGCCGTGCAGGCTCATGGGGGCGCCCTGATCGCCAGTTCGGTTCCGGGCGAGGGAGCGACATTCGCCATCGTGCTGCCGCGCCGCGGCGGCCGTACCCGCGACCTGCGCGACGAAGACGACAGGCGGCAGGACGCGGTCATTCAATCAGCGACCACAGAGTGACGGGTCCGCAGAGGGCCCTTCCGACGAGAGGAAGCAAATGCGAGACAAGCCACTACTGCTGTTGATCGACGACGAGCTCGGTCTGGTCGAGTCCCTGACCGTGCTGCTCAAGGACGAAGGGTTCGACGTCGTATCGGAGCTTTCGGGCGAGGGCGGCATGGAGAAGTTCAAGGAGGTCGGTCCCGACATCGTGCTCAGCGACGTGAGGATGCCGAAGACGAGCGGCATCGAGGTGCTCGAGGAGATCCGGCGCACGACGCCCGAAGTGCCCGTCGTCCTGATGACGGCCCAGGCGTCGCTCCAGTCGGCCATCCAGGCGGTCAATCTCGGCGCGACCCACTACGTGCAGAAGCCGTTTCAGAACGAGGAGCTGGTCGCCATCCTGCGCCGCTCGCTCGACTGGGGACGGCTCAAGAAGGAGAACGCTGGCCTGAAGCGCGAGCTGAACAAGCAGACGGCCCTCAAAACGGGGCGGCCGATCGGCGTGAGCCCGGTGTTCGAAAGCTCGCTCAAGATGGCCGAGAACGTGGCCGACAGCGAGTCGACGATCCTGCTCAGCGGCGAATCGGGTACGGGCAAGGAAGTGTTCGCCCGGTACATTCACGACCTGTCGTCGCGTTCGACCCGCCGGTTTCTGTCGCTCAACTGCGGCGCGTTGCCCGAGGGACTTCTCGAGTCGGAGCTGTTCGGGCACACGAAAGGCAGCTTCACCGGAGCGCACCGCGACAAGGAAGGGCTGTTCGTGGCGGCCTCGGGCGGCACGTTCTTCATGGACGAGGTGGGCGAGCTGGCGGCGTCCACCCAGGTGAAGCTGCTGCGCGTCCTTCAGCAGCGCGAGGTGATTCCGGTCGGCTCGACCGATCCCGTTCCGGTTGACGTCCGGTTGATCGCGGCGACGAACTCCGACCTGGAGCGCGAGATCGAAGAGGGCCGGTTCCGGCGCGACCTGTACTACCGCCTGAACGTGATCTCGATGGAACTGCCGCCCCTGCGCGATCGCAAGGAAGACATTCCTCTGCTGGCCGAGCATTTCCTGAAGCGCGAAGCGGCGCAGGCCGGCGACGAGCCGAAGAAGCTGTCGACGCGTGCCCAGGCGATCCTGCAGGAGTACCACTGGCCCGGCAACGTGCGGGAGCTGGAGAACGTGATCGAGCGGGCCTGCGTGCTGACACCCGGTTCGACGATCAAGGCCGACGCCCTGCCCGAGCGGCTGACGGAGACGCCGCCCGAGCCACTGGTCCAGGAGCGGGAGTCACCGAATCCACCGATGGAGGTGATCGAGCGGGCGTACATCGAGCACGTGCTCAAGGCGGAGGGCGGCAACAAGACGAGGGCGGCCGAGGTGCTCGGCATCGACCCGAGCACGCTGTACCGGAAGATCAAGCGCTACGACCTGGACGCCTGATCGGGTGCGGATCTGCGGCAGTCGTTGCATTAGGGGACCGATTCGTTGCAGCCTGCAACTCGAATCGGCCCGGCGGCGGCCCGCGACGCCGTATAGGGTTCCCGTAAACGTCGCTATTACAGGTAGTTAAGTATATGGCAGACATATGACAGACCCTAGGCACAGGGGTTGCTCTTCAGGAGGGCACCGGGGGACGAGCCTCCGGATGATGCGACGGAGTGCCGATAAACGGCTTTCTCCCCACCACAGACGGAGGATTCATGCTGCGCGACACGAGAGGCTTCACGCTGATCGAGCTGCTCATCGTGGTCGTGATCATCGGCATTCTGGCCGCGATCGCGATCCCGCAGTTCGCAAGCACCAAGGAACGCGCGTTCGACGCCACGGCGAAGAGCGACATCCGCAACGCGATGGCTGCACAGGAGGCGTATTACGCCGACAACCAGTTGTACAGTTCGGCGGCCAACGTTTTCCCGGGCAACTTCACGACGAGCACGGGTATCGCCATCGACGCCTCGGGAAGTGCCGAAGGCTACTCCGTGACCGCATCGCATGCGAGCTCGGACAACACCTACTACGTGCAGATCGGTGCGGGCGGGAGCTTGGAGGGCAAGATCCAGAGTCCCTGAACCGCGACGAGGTTGCCGGGTCCCGAGCCCGGAAGCCCGCTCGAAGAGCGCAGCGGCCTGTCCGCTGCGCTCTTTTTGCGTAAATGATCCCTGAGTTTCGGAACCGACGCGGGTGGTCGATTCCGCTATCCTTGCTCGCGGTCGCGGTGATGCTGTTGTTTCTGCCCGTCGTCATCGGTGGCGAGAGCTTTTTCGGTCGAGACGTTACGCCGTTCTTCTACCCGATGAAGCGCTACCTGGCCGCGGCAGTTGGATCTGGCCGGTTCCCCCTGTGGAACTCGCTCGTGGCCGGCGGAGAGCCGTTTTTCGCCACGCTCCAGCCCGGTGTCGTCTATCCCGGCAGTTTCATCCTGTACCTGCTGCCCTTTCCCCATAGCGTCGACTGGCTGATCATACTCCACTTCTGCTTCGCAGGCGGGGGCTGGATTCTGCTGCTGCGCCACGAAGGACGCTCGCCGCCCGCGGCTGCGCTGGGAGCCGTGACGTTCACACTTGGCGGCTTCTTCGTGTCGCTCGGCAACTTCGTGAACAATCTGCAGACGATGGCCTGGGCGCCGTGGCTGCTTCTCGCCTGGTGGCTGTATCTGGACGACGGTCGTCCACTCCGGATCCTTCCCTTCGTCGCGACTTGTGTGGTGGCATTCCTCGGCGGCGAGCCGCAGCTGCTGGCGCTCGTACTCGGTATCGCGTTCGCCTACGGCCTGCTCGGCCTGCGGTCCACGCCAGTCACCGCGGCGCGACAGGTCGTAACGTTCGCGGCGGCCGGTATTCTGGCGCTACTCGTGGCCGGGGTCCAGCTGATACCGTTCGTCGAGTACGTGGCGAACTCTGTACGCACCCTCCAGCTTGATGTGAGTTTTTCGGCGAGCCGATCGCAGGAGCCGAGCGGCCTCATACACCTGTTCATTCCGCCCGCCCTGGGGGCCGGAGGCCTCGGATTCACGACCGACTACATGGGCACGAGAGCCGTGCCCTGGCTGTTGAGCCTGTACACAGGGGTCCTGGCCACCGGATGGGCCAGTCTCGGTTTTCTCGTCGTCAGGCGTCGCGAGCGCGTGTTCTGGGGCGTGCTGATCGTGCTCGGCCTCGCGCTCGCGCTCGGCGCCCACACGCCCGCTTATCGGATAGCGTTCGAGGCGTTGCCGCCGCTGCGGGTGTTCCGCTATCCCGAGAAATTCGCGGTTCCGCTTGCGCTCGCCGTACCGCTGCTTGCCGCACGCGGCTTCGATCGATGGCGGGAACATGCCGCGGGGCTGCCGCGAGTCCCTGTGTGGTTCGCGGCGGCAGCCGCCACGTACCTCTTCGTCGTTGCTGCACTTGTGGCCTGGCCCGAGGTCCTCGAAACCTTCTGTGGCCCAAGCGGCGACGACACACTCTTCATCTGCGGTGATCCTGCGACCGGCGCACGGCTCTACGCGGAGGTAGCGATGCGCCTGGGGCTGATTCTCGCCTCGGCTGCGGCCTTGCTCGTTCTTCGCCGCCGGGGAAGGCTGGGAATTGAGTTCGCCTGCTGGGCGCTCGTCCTGCTCGCGGCGCTCGATCTCGGTTTGGCGCATCGATCTGTGAATCCGTCGGTTTCCAGCGAGGTCTATACGACGCGACCGTGGGCGGCGGAAGTCCTTACCCCAGTGATCGATCGCTCTCACGAGTTTCGTTTTCGGGCTACGCCGGTACGCGCTCCGATGGGGCAGACCGTGCGCGTCCGCGGCGCGGCGGACCTGTCGAATCTGTACCTGGACTTTCAGGCGATGGGGCCGAACGTGGGGCAAATGTTCGGCTTCCAGCTGCAGGATGGACTCCAGGGGGTGGAGCTGAAGTCGGTGGCGATGACGCACGATGCCGCGATCCACACCTGGTCCGATGACCCCGTTCGCTTCCTCCGCATGATGAACGTGCGCTACTATGGCGATGCAACGGCCGGGGCGGACTCGATGCATGGGCTGATCGCCCTTGCTCGACACCCTGAACTTCCGATCCGCCTGTACGAGGTTCCCGACCCGCTTCCGCGGGCCTACGTGGCCGAGGGCTGGGAGACGGTCACAGATCCGTCGGCGGCGCTGTATCGGGCTCTGCAGCCCGACTGGCCGTCGCGCCGGGTCGCCCTCGAGGAGATGCCCGACGCGGCGGCCGCCGACGGCCGGCCTGCCGGGCGTCTCGTGGCGGCGACATGGGAACCGGAGCGCATCCGGTTGATCGCGCGCTCCTCGGAGCCCGCCGTCCTCGTACTGCTCGACCGATGGTATCCGGGATGGAAGGCGACGGTGAACGGCGAGCCCGCACGGCTCCTGCGCGCCAACGGCGTGTTTCGGGCCGTGGAGATCCCCGCCGGGCAGGCAGACGTCGAATTCGTCTACGCACCCCGCAGCCTGGCGATCGGCGGCTGGCTGAGCGCGCTAGGGGTCGTGGCCTGCCTGCTCCTCTGGGGCTGGCTGCGTCGCCGCGAGGGCCGGTCCGCATGATTGACTGGAGCGGTGTGCGCGACCCCAACTTTCGCGAGCTTCCCCCAAAGCTGGGCACAATGGGCCTCGCAATGGCGACCCTGGCGTTCGTGCTGGTCTTCGTCACGGCGTCCGACTACGGGATCGCCAGCGACGTCGCCAACTATCTCGCCTCGTCCCTGCGCCAGATCGGCTGGTTTCGCGAGTTCGGCTCGGAGCTGGCGTCCGGTCGCCCGACCACCGTGCTCGATCGCGAGGTCGTGTTCGAGGCGTGGCGCTGGTACCCGGAGCGCATTCCTCATCCTCCGCTCGCCCGGGAACTCAGCGGGATGACGTGGCTGGCCGCGCACCGCTGGGTCGATACGCTCACCGCTTACCGATTGGCCGTGATGCTCGCCTACGCCGCCCTGGCGGGCTGGGTCACCGCCTTCACCTTCTGGGCGATGCGATCGCGACTGGCCGGTCTGGCTGCCGGCCTGTCCGTGATCGCCTACCCGACCCTGTTCGCCCACGGCCACCTGGCCCATACCGACCTGTTTCTCGCCTGCTTCTGGTTCATGTCGGCCGCGTCGCTGGCGGTGTTCGAGCGCACCCGCCGGATCGGCTGGCTCGTCGCTTCGGGGCTGCTGCTCGGCTGCGCGGCGGCGACGAAGTTCTCCGGACTCCTGCTCGCCCCCGTCTTCGTCGTGTGGCTGCTGATTCGGCGGCCCCGCGAAGCGTTGCCCGCGCTCGTGATCGTGGCCATCGCGGCCGTGGCCGTCTTCGTGTTCGTGAACCCGGTGATCTGGGTCGCGCCCGAGGTGGGTCTCGCCGACTACTTTGGGGCGGGGCTCGACCGGGTGGACGACGCGATGGCCCGACTCCGCACCGAGTACTTCGGGGTCGTCTACGAATTTCGGCCACCCGTGCACTATCCGTGGGTCTGGACGCTCATCGTGCTGCCGCCCACGTTCCTCGCGGCGATCGTGGCGGGGTCGACCCTCGTTCGGCGGCACTGGCTCGTGTCGTTCTGCTTGCTCAACATGGGGGTCCTGTATGCCGCCCTCCTCCTGCCTTGGGCCCCGATGCATGACGGCGTCCGGCTGCTCCTTCCCACCCTCGCCTTCCAGTGCGTGCTGGTGGGCCTCGGGACGCATCGACTCGGGGAGTGGCTGTCCCGGATCTCGGCCCCCGATCGGGTATGGCTCGAGGCGTTGGCGCTTATCGCGATTCTGGCGCCGGCCGCCGGCGCGACCGTGCAGTCGCACCCATATCAGCTCTCCTACGCCAACCTCCTCGTCGGAGGGACGGCGGGCGCCGCGGAGAAGGGACTCGAGGTGACGAACCTCAAGGAAGTGTTCAGTCCGTCGATCGTCGCTGACCTCGACAGCCTGATTCCGGCAGGCGCCGTCGTCGATCCGGGGTTCCTCACCGAGGAGCTCTGTTTCTACCGCTTCCAGGGGCTGGCCCGGGACTGGATCGTCGAGTCATGGACGCCCGAGAACCCCGCGGGGGGCGGCGTTACCCTCACGTGCGACGCCGACGATCTGCTACCGAAGGGGCTCGAACGGCCGGCCCGGGAGGCCGACTTCGTGCTGGTGTTGGATCGAAAAGCCGTGTGGCGACCCACGGATCGCGCCCTGTTCCAGTTTGGCGGCCGTCCGGCGTACGAACTCAGCTACGACGGCGTTCCCCTCCTGCGCGTCTACCGGACTCGCTGAGATGCGTGGATCTGATTCCGGCTCCGGTCGCCGGGGCGCCATGCTGGGTGCCGCGCTCGCCGTTGTCACGCTCGTCGCGGGCCTTCCCGGACTCGCGGAAGTCGGCGTCACGTGGGACGAGCCTCGGTACTTCCAGTCGGTCGAGCGCATCCAGGACTGGACGGCGAGGGTTGTGTCGGGCGAATGGCGTGACGCGCTGTCCGCCGGGGCGATCGAGGCGGCGTGGGACGCGGATCGCTATTACAATCCGCATCCCCCGGTCTACAAGATGGCCATGGCTCTCACCGACGCCGTGTCGGGCGACCTGCTTGGCGTACCGGCCTCCTATCGGCTTTCGAGCCTGCTGATGTTCGCCCTGCTCGTCGGCCTCGTCACCGGCTGGACGGCGCGGCTCACGCGACCGGCGGCCGGCGCCGCGGCCGGGCTCTCGCTGCTTCTGATGCCGCGCGTGTTCGGCCACGCCCACGTGGCGGCGACCGACATGCCGCTCACCCTGTTCTGGTTCGTCGCGACGATGAGCGCGTTCTTTTACGTGCACGACGGAAGGCGACGCTGGATCGTCCTGGCGGGGCTGGCCCTCGGGCTGGGTCTGGCCACCAAGTTCACCGCATTTCTTCTACCCATCCCACTCGCCGCATGGATGCTCCTCCAGGCGCGCACGAGGCGCTCCGTGGTCGTGTGCTTGTACGGGCTGGCGCTCGCGATGCTGATCTCGCTGCTGGTGAATCCGGCGGCATGGTCCGACCCGCTCGGCTACCAGAGACGCCTCATCGCCGAGAGCCTGTCACGCGAGGCGTACGTTCCGATTTCGACCTACTATGCCGGCCGGATTTTCCCATTCGCCGTCCCCTGGCATCACGCGATCGTGATGACGGTCGCGACCCTGCCGGTGGCGACGCTCGCCCTCGCGACCGTGGCGCTCAAGACGGTGATCCGCCGGGGGGCTACGCGCCGCCTGGCGACGCTCTGTTTCGTCCAGGTCGCGTTCTGGTGCGGGCTCATGGCGATGCCCGATTCTCCGAACCACGACGGGGTCCGCCTGTGGCTTCCGATGTTTCCGTTCGTGGCCGTGATGGCGGGAATCGGATTCGGCGTCCTGGCCGGCGCCCTGAAACGACGAACGGAGGCCGCTCGCGTGTCGGCGGGCAAGTTGGCCGTGCCGCTCCTGCTCGGCGCCCTGTACTTCGCGCCGTCGCTTCTCGGGGCACTCCGGGCCTCTCCGTATTACTTGTCCTATTATGCCGAGTCCGTCGGAGGGGCGTCGGGAGCGGCCCGGTGGGGGCTCGAAGCCACCTACTGGTTCGATGCGTTCACGGCGAGCTTCCGGGAAGAGGCCGAGCGTGTTTTGCCGCCGGGGGCACGCGTGGTCGCGTACCCGAATGCCGAGTACTATACGCAACTTCAGGATCTGGGCCTGCTGCGGAACGACCTTCGGTTCACACAGGTACCGCCGGCCGACTATCTGCTGCTCCTCGGTCGCAAGGCGATGCTCGAGCGCGGCTGGGGGGCCGTATACCGGGGCACGCGGCCACTGCTCGCCGCGGAGCTCGACGGGGTCGAGTTGATCGGCCTGTACAGTTGGATCGACCGCGAAGCCGAAGACGAAGCCGCGGACACCGCACCCGGGGAGACGCCGTGAAGAAACTGGCCGCCGTCGTACCCATCTACAACGAAGCCGAGATCCTGCCCGAGTTGGACGCGCGCCTGCGCCAGGTCCTGTCCGGCCTCGAGTTCGACTGGCGGATCATCTACGTCGACGACGGGAGCCACGACGGCTCGGCCGCTCTGCTCGCAGGGCTGTCGGAGTCCGACGAGCGGGTCAGCGTCGTCCACCTGTCGCGCAACTTCGGGCAGCAGCTCGCGATCGCCGCCGGCCTGTCCATGGCCGACGCGGACGCCGTCGTCCTGCTCGACGGCGACCTGCAGGATCCGCCGGAGGTGATTCCCGATCTCGTCGCCAGATGGCGGGAAGGGTACGACGTCGTCTATGCCGTCAAGCGGAACCGCAAGGAGAGCCGGCTGAAGCGGGCGATGTTCTCGTTGTTCTACCGCATCCTCGGCGCCGTGAGCTCGCTCGAGATTCCGGCCGACGCCGGCAATTTTTCGTTGATGGATCGCTCGGTGGTCGAGATGATCAACCGCATGCCCGAACGCAGCCGCTACGTCAGCGGTCTCCGGGCCTACGTGGGAGGACGGCAGACCGGCGTGGAATTCGAGCGGGCGGAACGCTTCGCGGGGGAGCCGCGGCAATCGCCGCGCCGGCTCGTGCACATGGCGCTCGACGCCTTCTTCGCGTTCTCCGATCTGCCGCTGAAGCTCGCCACGCTGCTCGGCTTCATCGTGTCGGGCGTCGCATTCATCGTCATGCTGAACGTGCTCTACCAGCGCCTGTTCACCGGCGAGGCGATACTCGGCTGGGCGTCGACGATGACCTCGATCCTGTTCATCGGCGGGATCCAGTTGCTCGCCATCGGGATCATCGGCGAGTACATCGGCCGAATCTACAACGAGACGAAGGCGAGGCCGGCCTGGGTGGTGGCGCGCTACAGGAACCTCGATCCGCAGACGCCCGCTGCCTCGTCGCCCCCCCTGCACGACGCCGCCGCGGGCGATTGAGCGGACGGGGCGGGCGAGCGTACGCTACGAGCGGGAGCTGATGCCGGTGATCGGTCGAATCGTGACGGGCATCGGCATGCTGCTCGTCCTCGTCCCGTTCGTTCCGCTCGACCGAGTGTTCGGCCCGCTAGAAGTCTCGACGGCGACGCGGCTGGTGCCCCCGCTGGAGTGGCTGCTCGGGATGTTCGTGTTTGGATCGATCGGTTGGCTCGTAGCTAGGCTCCTGCCTCGCCTCCCGGACAGTTTGGAGGCGAGGGTGAGCGAAATGGATCGGCGGCTGCCTGATCGTGTGTTTGTCGCGCTGCTCGGCGTCGGGCTGGCGGTCGTCCTGGTCCTCACCTCCGTCGTCGTCTTCGAGCACCGGCCGCTCCTCGTCGACAGCGTCGTCCAGTTGTTCCAGGCACAGATCTTCGCCGAGGGTCGGCTGGGCGCCCCCGCGCCACACGATGAGTCCTTCATCGCGACCCAGCACATGCTCGTGCGGAGCGGCCGCTGGTTCTCTCAGTATCCACCGGGCCATGCGGCGGTTCTTTCGCTAGGCGTCGTGGTCGGGGCGGCCTGGCTGGTTCCCGTCATGCTCAGCCTGGCCACGGCGGTGCTGCTCTATCGCTTCACTGCCGCGGCCTGGGATGAACGAACAGGTCGCGTCGCCCTGGTTCTGTTGCTGTTCGCCCCGTTCTTCTGGGTCATGGGTGCCAGCTTCATGAACCATGTTTCCTGCCTGTTCTTCGCTGCCCTGTTCCTGACCAGCTTTCACCGCTGGGAGAGCGGCGGCGCAGCGACGTGGGCCCTTGCCGCCGGCCTCGCGATCGGCGCGGCCGGCCTCGCTCGCCCGCTCACCGCGCTGGCGATCGCCGCGGTGTTCGCGCCAATCGGCCTGGTCCATGCGATCCGTTCGCTGCGGATACCATCGATCCTGCTGGCTGCCGCTGGCGGCCTGTGCGCCGTTGGTGCTTATCTGGCGTGGAACGCGGCCATGACGGGAGATCCGCTCGTACCCGGATATCTCGAACTCTGGGGTTCGTCCCATGGTGTGGGTTTTCACACCTCGCCGTGGGGAGAAGCGCACACTCCGTGGACCGGCCTGCGGAACGAACTGATCGATCTGTCGATGTTGGCCGCACTGTCTTTCGAATGGCCGATCCCCGCGCTCCTGCCGGCGGGCATTTACCTGGCGTTGACCGGCGGACGCGATGCGTGGGACCGGCGTATGGCACTGGGTCTGTTGGCGATCCCCGCCGCCTACTTTTTCTATTGGCACCGTGACGCTTACCTGGGACCGCGGTTCCTCTATACGGGGCTCCTGTTCTTCGTACCGCTGACGGCCCGCGGGCTGCTCTGGCTCGGTGACCTGTCGGGTCGTCGTACGGATGTGCGCCGGGCGGCGGTGACGATCGTGTTCCTGTGCCTCGCGTACACTGGCCTGTACGCGGCTCCGAACCGGGTCGATGCCTATGCCTCGTCTCTCGCCAGCATGAAAGTCGATCTGCCGGCGCTGGCCCAGAGGGCCGACATCGACCGTGGGGTAGTCTTCGTCGCCGTGAGTTGGGGCAACCGGCTGCTGGCCCGAATGCGAGGTGCCGGCGTTACTGCTAGCGTGGCCGAGGTCGTGTATCGGGGTGCCGATCATTGCGACATCGAACGGCTGCTCCGCCGCGCACGCGAACAGGGATGGCCACCGCGGCGGCTCTCGGCGGAGCTCGAGAGACTGGAGCGCGGCCGAGCGGAGCAGGTGCCGTTGAATGGCGATCCGACTCTCCAATTGAAGCCGGGCCGGTCGCTTGCGCCGGAGTGCCGCGTCGAGATCGAGCACGACCTCGCGGGCTACGGGAACTGGCTGCCGTTCCTTCTCGCGAATGATCCGGCGCTCGCCGGACCGGTCGTCTATGTGAGGGATCTGCGCGATCTGAATCCGTCCTTCCTCGCCCGACGGCCGGGCGAGGCGGGTTGGCTCTACCGACCGAGCGGATTCGAGCCGCTCGGGGTCGTTCCGGAGCCCCGCGATTGATGGAACGATGACGGCGTGCCGCTTCGTCGGATCGATGAGCCGTTCCACCGACCCGAACCAGGAGGCGCACCGTGCCCGCGCGCGGATTCACTTTGCCGGAGATGCTGATTGCGCTGACCGTCCTCGGCACACTGCTGACGCTGAGCTGGACGGGTCTGCGGACCTTCCGCGAAGCATCCGTCCTGCGCGGGGCGGCGCGCCAGGTGGTGGCCGAGCTGTCGCTCGCGCGACGAATGGCCGTCAACCGCCGCGAGACGATTCGGTTCGCGGACGCGGGCGGCGACCTGGTGCTGACGGCGGAAGACGGCGGTGTGCTCATCCGCCTGGCGCTCGCGGGGCCCGACGCGCTGCCCGTCGACTCGCTACGCGTGCGCCCCGCGACGTTGCGCTTTAATGCTCGCGGGCAGGCGGCTCCGGGCAGCGTCTACCTGTATCGAGGCCGGCGGTCGATACGAATCGTCTGCAATTTTCTAGGCCGGCTGCGCATCGAGCGGGTACGGCGGATCCCGTGAGGCCGATCGTGAGCCAGTCAGCCCGGAGATCGCAGCGGGCGACCCCGCCCTCCGACGGCGCCCGCGGCGCGGCGCTGGTCGAAGCGATGGTCGCCGTGCTGCTGCTCGCCCTCGCCGGGGTAGCTCTCATCGGCCTGCTCACGTCGTCGACCGGCACCGCCAGGTCCGCCGCCGCCCAGGGCCGCGCCGCCGAACTGGCGCAGCGCGCGAGCGACCTGGTGCGGGCGGGGCGTGCGTCCGGCACTGCCGGAACGATTCGTGCTACATTCCAACGGGAGGTCTACGAGGCCGCCTACGCGCGACGCGACGACGTCGCTCCCGGGGCGCTCGAGGTGACCGTGAAGAGGCTCGGTGGCGGCCGGATGCTCGTGCTGAGCGCGGCGAGCCAGGCGGGCGCGTCCACCGGACCCTGAGCGTTTGACAGCTTCGCCCGGCGGCTCCTACAATCAACCGTTCCGCCGGAACCACTGTACTATTTTGCCGTGATCGGGGCGCAGCGCATGGCTCTGTTCGGACTCGGCCGCAAGAGGCGCTCGGTAGGTCTCGACATCGGAAGCGGCTTCATCAAGGTTGCCGTAATCGACCATTCCGGGCCCACGCCGGTGGTCGAACGCCTGGTCGTGCATCCGCTCGGCGGCGACGCGATCGTCGAGGGCGAGATCATGGACCCTGGCCTCGTCGCGTCGACCATCGACGAGATGTTCGTCGAGCAGGCCATCGAGACCCGCGACGTGGTCGTGAGCGTCGGCGGTCGCGACGTCATCATCAAGCCGATCCAGATGGACCGGATGTCGAAGCAGGACGCGCGCGAAGTGATCCGCTGGGAGGCCGAGCAGCACGTGCCGTTCGACATGGACGACGTGCAGCTCGACTTTGAGATTACCGACCCCGACGGAGAGGGCCTGCAGATGAGCGTCCTCCTCGTCGCCGCCAAGCGGGAGTTGATCGAGAACAAGCTCGCATTGCTCGAAGAGGCCAAGCTCCGCCCGCGCATCATCGACGTCGACGCCTTCGCGATGCACAATGCCCTCGAAGTCAACTATCCCGAGGCGATGCGAGGCATCTCGGCCCTCGTGAATCTCGGCCACGAGACCACGACGGTGAACATCCTCGACGATGGCGTGCCGGTTCTGACCCGGGACATCAGCTTCGGAACCCGCCGTCTCGCCCTCGACCTGCAGCGCGATCGGGGCATGCTCGCCGACGAGGCCGAGAAGGTGCTGCGCGGCGAAGAGGTCGACGAGAGCCTCCGCGCCTTTCTGTACGAGCGGGCGCAGGAGGTCGCGCGCGGCATCGAGCGGGCCACCGCGTTCCTCGAGACGCAGGAGCTCGGGGCCCGGCTCGGTCGATTGTACCTGTGTGGCGGGGGCGTGCGCGTTCCGGCCCTGGCCGATGCGCTGGCTGAGCGGATCGGAGTCGAAACGCGCATCGCGAATCCGCTCGAGCAGGTGCAGCTCAAGAGCGGCAGCGTAGCGGAGCGTGAAGCGGCGGCGATCGCGCCGATGATGATGCTGTCTCTCGGTCTCGCTTTGCGAATCGCCGCATGATCGAAGTCAACCTCCATCCGGAGCGCGGGCGCGCCGGTCGCGGGTCGGGGCGCCGGTTCCCGATCTCCCTGCCGACGTCTCTCCCGAGCTTCGGACGTGGAGGTCGTGGTGGCGAAGGCGGAGGGCGCGACATCTGGACCACCCTCGCCGTCGCCCTGCCCGTGCTCGTCGTACTCGTCGTCGGGTGGCTGTGGTTCTCACAGCGCTCGGAGCGCAACGAACTGGAAGCTCGCCTCGAGGCGGCGGTCGAGGACTCGACGCGTCTGTCCGACCTGCGCGCGCTCAGCGACAGCCTGACGGCGCGCGAAAGCCGGATCGGTCGGCGGCTGGAGCTCGTGAAGTCGCTCGACGACGGGCGCTTCGTCTGGCCCCATCTGCTCGACGAGATCGGGCGCGCCCTGCCGTCCTATACCTGGCTGACGGCGCTCAGGCAGAATTCGGCCGAGCCGCGGCTCGAGGTGCAGGTGGACGGGCTGGCGGCCAACCCGCTGGCGATTACCGAGTTCGTCCGCAACCTGCAGGGCTCGCCGTACGTGGGTGAAGTCAGGATGATGGGGAGCCAGCAGGAGCTCGTCGACAACGTGGCGGCCCAGGCCTTCAAGCTGATGATCACCTACGAGGCGCCGCCGCCCGAGACGGTTCGGTCCGAACCCGTGGCGGAGGACAACTGATCGTGGCCTTCCTGCCCGAAGATCCTGGAAGCCAGGTGAAGCTGCTGGTCGCCATCCTCGCCGTCGCGGCGGGGGCGCTTTACTACAACTTCCTGCACCGTCCGGCCGATCTCGAGCTCGTCGAGCTCGCCGACCGGGTCGAAGATCTCGAGACGCAGAACCAGCTCGCGCAGGCCAGGGTGGGCAATCTTCAGCGCCTGCGCGACGACATGCGCGACGCCGAGCGGCAGCTCGGAGCGCTCGAACGCCTCGTCCCGGGCCGCGCCGAGGTTCCCGAGATTTACGAGGCCATCGCGTCCGAGACGCAGACCCTGAACCTTCGCCTCCTCAGCATCGAGCCCCTCGCGCCCGCTCCCGCGGACAGCGCGGGTACGCTGATGCACCAGGAGTGGGCGCTGGTCGTCGAGGGCGGATATCACGCGCTCGGCGAGTTCCTGACCAACGTGGCTTCGTTCGATCGCATCGTTCGGCCGCGGGTCAGCGAGGTCGTTCCCACCGGCACCTCGGCCGGCGGTCGGCAGCTCGTCCAGGCGACGTTCATTCTCGAGACGTTCGTGCTGGGCGCGGGAGATGCCGACGCCGCCGGCGCCCCGGCCGGCGAGGCGCCGACGGAAGGACTGGTGAGTTGATGAAACTCGCGAGACCATGGCCCGGAACACTGTTTGCCGCTCTATTCATACTGGGCATGGCGCCGTCCGCGCAGGCGCAGGATTCCGACCGGTCGGATGGCGACGCGCTGAGGCGCGAAGTGTTCGACTATCCGGCCGACGGCCGGCGGGATCCGTTCGAACCGCTGTCGGCGGGCGACGAACTGGGGCCGAGGTTCGAGGACCTGCGGCTCGCCGGGGTCATCTTCAGTCCGGAACGGGGAAGCATGGCTGTCATGGTCGACGCGGCGACGGGACGCCGCTATCGGGTGTGGGAGGGCGACGTCATCGGGGGCGCGCGCCTCGTTCGAGTGCATCCCGATCGGGCCGAGTTCCAGGTGACGGTGTTCGGAGTGTCCCGACGCGATACGCTGCGACTGAAGACCCAGGACAAGGAGCAGGATTCATGATATGGCAGCCCCTCGTCGCTCTGGCGCTGGTCGCGGTGCAGCCGACTCCGGCACCGGGACAGGTGCACGAGGTCAGCGTGGTCCCGGCCGGCGGGGATACGGAGATCGTCGTGATCTCCGACGCGTCGGTCGAGGCTCGAGAGTTCCTGCTCACCGAGCCCTCGCGGCTCATCATCGACCTGCATGGCGCGTCGGCGGGCGACCTGCGCGGCGCCTACGACGAAATTGGTCGCGGTGGCGTGGTTCGGCTCCGCACGAGCCAGTTCCGCTCCGATGTCGTACGCCTCGTGTTCGATCTCACCGGGCTGCCGAGCTACGAGACAGCGGCCTCGGAGGGCCGCTTCGTCGTCAGATTCCCGAACCCGGGATCCGAGTTCGAGGCGTGGAGCTCTGCCCGCCGCGAACAGGTCCTGGCGATGGAGGATCGCGCGCCCGG
This sequence comes from Gemmatimonadota bacterium, assembly GCA_035464655.1. GTDB lineage: Bacteria > Gemmatimonadota > Gemmatimonadetes > Palauibacterales > Palauibacteraceae > JARFPW01. The sequence continues at coordinate 38,807 of DATHRZ010000130.1, read as the reverse complement.
GCCGACGATGTCCGGTCACCGGACGGAATCCCGGCCGTCGCTGCAGGAGGTGCCGGCCCGGATCACGGTCGCCTACGACAGCGCCGGCATGCTCGACGTCCTCGCGGCGTTCTCGGAGTTCGCCGGTGTGTCGATCGTGCCGAGTACCGCCGTCGCGGACCTCACCGTCCGGGGCGTCGACATCCGCGACCAGCGCTGGGACGTTGCGCTCGACGCGATCCTCGCCTCGCAGGGCCTGGGCTGGCGCCTGCAGTCGGAGGGGATCCTGATCGTCGATCGGCTCGAGGGATTGCGCACTCGCGACACGCTACAGACGGAAACACGGGTCTTCCGCATCAACTACGCGAGCGCCGATTCCGTGGCGAATACGCTCGCCCAGCTCGCCACGCCGCAGCGCGGGCAGGTGGTCGGATACCAGGGATCGAACTCGGTGATCGTAACCGACGTTCCGTCCGTGGTCGCCCGCATGGACACGCTGGTGCAGAGCCTCGACCGCCAGACGCCGCAGGTATCGATCGAGGCGAAGATCATCTTCGTCGACCGCACCGACGTGAACTCGCTCGGGATCGTCTACGACCTGAAGGATCGGACGGGAAATTCGATCAACGACGTGGTCGCGATCGAAGACCCGCTCAATCCGGGCGAGGTCACCAACGAGACGCTGGTGGACCTGTCGGGCGAGTCGATCGCCGCCCTGGCCAACGCCAACGACCGGGTCCTCAATCCGTCGCTGCAGATTCTCGCGACGACGGCGTTCGGGAGCTTCTCGCTGGCCGCGTTCCTCGACGCGCTCGAGCAGCATCAACTCTCCGACGTTCAGGCGGCGCCGAGTATCCAGGTGGTCGACAACCACAGCGCCCGCATCCAGGTGGGCGAGCGCACCCCGATCCGGGTGCTGGAACAGGGCGCCCAGGCGGCCGGCGCCACCGTTGCCGTGCAGTTCGAGGATACCGGGATCATTCTCGAGGTCACTCCGCACGTCACGAACAACAACCAGATCCTGCTCGACGTCCAGGCCGAGCGCTCGGGCGTGCAGACCGACCTGCCGGACGTGGGCTTCAACTTCACCCAGCAGCTCGGTCAGACGCGGCTCCTGCTCGACAACGGTGAGACGATGGTGATCGGAGGGTTGACGCTGAGCGAGGTCGATCGAAACGAGAGCGGGATTCCGCTCCTCATGGACATCCCGGTCCTCGGCGCCCTGTTCCGGACGACGAACAACACCGAACGGAAGCAGGACTTGATCATTCTGGTCACGCCGCACATCGTCGAGTAGTCTCCCGTAGTCGGGCGGCACGGCCGGTCCGGTCGCCCGATCGCAGGCAAGCGTGTGGGGCCCGGTCGTCCGGGCCCCGTTCTTTTTCGGAAGCGATCATGCTCGAACGGTTCACATTCACGACGGCGGGAGAGTCGCACGGCCGGGGTATGCTGGTCGTGGTCGAGGGCATTCCCGCCGGATTGTCGCTGGCGCCCACCGATATCGCCGTCGACCTGGCCCGCCGTCAGCTGGGGTTCGGCCGCGGCGGTCGGATGAAGATCGAGAAAGACGCCGGCGAGATCCTCAGCGGCGTGCGGCTCGGCGAGACACTCGGCTCGCCGCTGTCCGTGTGGATTCCGAACCGCGACCACGAGAACTGGCTCACGGCGATGGCCGTCGAGGCGCAGCCGGACGCCGACGACGAGGCCCTGCGTCGCGTCCACCTGCCGCGGCCCGGACACGCCGACCTCGTGGGAATGCTCAAGTACGGACGGTCCGACGCGCGCGACATACTCGAACGTTCGAGCGCTCGCGAGACGTCGGCGCGGGTCGCCGCCGGCGCCGTTGCTCGCCGGCTCCTGGCGGAGCTCGGGGTCGAGATCGGAAGCCATGTCGTGAGGATCGGCGATGTCGCGGCGCCTTCCGCAGACGTCGGTCCCGGACTCAACGAGCGGGCCGACGCCTCCGACGTGCGCTGTGTCGACCCCGAGGCGGCCGAAGCGATGCGCGAGGCGATCCGCGACGCCGGCAGGGCGGGGGACACGCTGGGCGGGGTGTTCGAAGTCGTGGCGCACGGCGTCCCGGTGGGGCTCGGCAGCCACGTTTCCTGGGAGCGCCGGCTCGACGCGCGGATCGCCGCCGCGATGATGGGCATCCAGGCGATGAAGGGCGTCGAGATCGGCCTCGGCTTTCGTGCCGCGGCGCTGCGCGGCTCCGACGTGCACGACGAGATCGACGCCGATCGCTCCCGCCGGCTGAGCGGCGGATACCGCCGCCGCCGCAATAGCGCGGGCGGCCTCGAGGGCGGAACGACGACCGGTGAACCGCTGGTCGTTCGTGTCGCCATGAAGCCCCTGAGTTCGCTGCGGCGTCCGCTCGACAGCGTCAACGTGAAGACCGGCGAGGCGGCCAGCGCGGTTCGCGAGCGGAGCGACGTCTGCGCGGTTCCGGCCGCCGGCGTGATCGGCGAAGCGATGCTGGCTCTCGTGCTGGCCGACGCCGTGCGCGAGAAGTTCGGTGGCGATACTCTCGACGACCTTCGCGCCGCCTTCGACGCCTACCTCGATCGGGTCAACGAGGCGGCATTCGACGAGCCTTGAGCGCCGAGTTACCGCGCCGCTCGAAGCGGCGAGCCGGCCCGCTCGTTCTCGTCGGGCTGATGGGCGCCGGGAAGTCGACCGTCGGCCGGCACCTGGCCGCGCTGTGCGGCCTCCGGTTCGTCGATCTCGACGAGGAGATCAGCCGGCGCGTCGGCCGGCCCATTCGGGAGGTATTCGCGGAAATGGGGGAGCCCGGCTTCCGGGATCTGGAGGTCCGCGCGACCCGCGATATCGCCACGGTCGCGGCCGAATCGCCGGATATCGTCGTCGCGGCGGGCGGGGGCTGGATGGCGAACCAACCGGCCCGGGCGGCACTTCCGACGGCCACGACCGTATGGTTGAGCGTCGCGCCGGCGGAAGCCGCGCGCCGCCTGGCGCCGGAAACAGCCGGCCGCCCCCTGCTGGCCGCCGTCGACCCCGGGGTTCGCCTGGCCGCGCTGCTCGCCGAGAGGTTGCCCGCGTATCGGGAGGCGACGTATACCGTAGACACGATGCAGCGGACGCCGGATGACGTCGCCCGGGAGATCGCCGCCGTGACGGGGCTGGCGCCGGACACCGGCAACGCGGGCATCGACGACGACGGAACAACACGCTGAACCATTGACGATAGATTGAGAGTTATGGCAAACGAGAAGTACTTGGTCATCCTCGAGTCCGACAAGAAGGCCCGCCTGCTCGGGCCCTGGCTCGGGTCCGACTACGAAGTGGCAGCCACGGGCGGTCACATCATCGACCTTCCCAAGAAGGGGCTCGCCGTGGACGTGGATCACGGGTTCGAGCCGGAATACGTGGTCGTGCGGGGGAAGAAGAAGGTGATCGCGGAGCTCAAGAAGGCCGCGAAGGGCGCCTCCGTCATCTTGATCGCCACCGACCCCGATCGCGAGGGAGAGGCGATCGGCTACCACATCGCCCGACAGCTCGGGTTCGACGACGGGTCGTCGGAGCGCTTCCGCCGCGTCACGTTCAACGAGGTGACGCGAGAGGCCGTGATGGAGGCGATGGAGCATCCCGGAGACATCGATCTGCACCGGGTCGACGCCCAGCAGGCACGACGCGTGCTCGACCGGCTGGTCGGCTACGGCCTGTCGCCCCTGCTATGGAAGAAGATTTCCCCGGTAGACCCGGTCAGCGGTACGTCTCTGTCGGCCGGCCGAGTGCAATCGGTGGCCGTGCGGCTCGTGGTGGAACGCGAGCGCGAGCGTCGCCGATTCAAGTCGGCGGACTACTGGGATCTCACGGCCGAGCTCGAGCGCCACGGAAAGTCGTTCAGCGCGCGGCTCGCGGCCCTCGGCGGCCAACGAGTCGCCTCCGGCGCGGACTTCGACCCAGAGACGGGAGCGCTGAAGGACGAGGGCGCCGTCGTACGCCTCGACGAGGCGGCGGCGAGTGACCTGGCCGGACGCCTGCGTGACGAGGTGTTCGCCGTCACGTCGGTCGAGCGGCGGAAGAAGTCCACCAACCCGCCGCCTCCGTTCAAGACGACCACGCTGCAGAAGGCGGCGAACAGTCGGCTCAACCTGTCGCCGAGCCAGACGATGCGCGTGGCGCAACGCCTGTACGAGGCGGGGCACATCACCTATCTGCGAACCGACTCGACCCAGCTCTCCGACCGTGCCGTGACGGCGGTGCGGCGGGAGATCGGGTCGCGCTACGGTGACGCCTATCTGAGCCCGAAGCGCAGGAGCCATGCGACGACCACGAAGGGCGCGCAGCTCGCCCACGAGGCGATCCGCCCGGCCGGCACGGAGATGAAGACGGCGAAGCAGCTCGGGCTGCGCGGCGCGGAAGGCGCCCTGTACGACCTGGTCTGGAAGCGGACCCTGGCCAGCCAGATGGCGGCCGAGATCCAGCAGCACGTCTCGGTGACCCTGGCGGCTGCCGACGCGGAGTTTCGGGCGACGGGGCACACGCTCGAGTTCGCCGGTTACCGGCGGGCCTGGATGGAGGGGGCGAAGGATCTCGAGTCGGCGCTCGGCGACCGCGACGTGTTCCTGCCCGAGCTCGCCGAAGGCGACGAGCCGACGGTCGTGTCCGTCGAGCCCGACGGCCACACCACTCGTCCCCCGGCACGCTACACGCAGGGCGCGTTTCCGGGAATTCTGGAAGACGAGGGCATCGGCCGACCCAGCACCACGGCGTCGATCATCAGCACGATGGAGGGCAGGGGATACGTACGCATCGAAGGGCAGCAGCTCGTCCCCACTTTTCTGGCCTTCGCGGTCACGGCCCTGCTGGAACAGCACTTCGAAGACCTGGTCGACATCGGCTTCACGTCGGAGATGGAGCGCGGTCTGGACCGGATCGCCGACGGCGAGATAGACTGGCGGACCTTCCTCGAGCAGTTCTATCGCGGTGACCGCGGATTCGAGGCCCGGCTCGCCGAGCGGGAGGAGCAGATCGATCCGCGCACTGCGTCGACGCTCGAGTTCTCCGACATGGAGTCGCGCGTACGGATCGGACGCTACGGCCCGTTCCTCGAACAGGATACCGGCGAGGAGGATCCGATTCGCGTCTCGCTGCCCGAAGACCTCGCGCCCGCCGATCTGACGCCCGAGGTGGCGAGCCGGCTGATCGAGCAGAAGGAAGCGGCGAGCGACGATCTCGGCGCGGATCCGGAAACCGGCAAGCCCGTGCTTCGGCTCGTCGGCCGGTTCGGACCCTTCGTGCAGCTCGGCGAACAGGAAGAGGACGGTCCGAAGCCCAAACGGGCCTCGATTCCCGACGGCACGAAGATCGAAGACGTCGACCTCGAGGCGGCCCTCGCGCTGCTCTCGCTCCCGCGCGAGCTCGGGCCGCACCCCGACAGCGGTGAGCCCGTGCTGGCCGGCCTCGGTCCGTACGGCCCGTACGTCGTGCACAAGAAGGACTATCGGTCGCTCAAGGAAGGCGATGACGTGTTCACCGTCGATCTCGATCGCGCGATGGAACTGCTGCGCGAGCCGAAGCGCGGCCGTCGCGGCCGGGAGCCGCTGCGCGAGATCGGCCCGCATCCGGACGACGGCGAGCCGATAAAGCTGTTCGACGGCCGCTACGGTCCGTACGTGAAGCACGGAAAGATCAACGCGTCGCTGCCCCGGGGCGCTTCACCGGCCGACGTCACGCTGGAGCAGGCGGTGGAGCTCATCGCCGAGCGGGCCGAGAAGGTCGCGTCCGGCAAGGCCGGGAAGGGGAAGCGACGCGGAGGTGGCCGCAAGAAATGACCCGTCCGACGGTCGACGTGGTCGGTGGCGGCCTCGCGGGGTCCGAGGCCGCCTGGCAGCTCGCAGAGCGCGGCCACGAGGTGCGACTGCACGAGATGCGGCCCGGGCGTTCGACGCCGGCGCATCAGACCGGCGACCTGGCCGAGATCGTGTGTACGAACTCGTTCAAGTCCGAGGCGCTGGATACCGCGCACGGAATCCTCAAGGCGGAGATGCGCCGACTCGGTTGCATGCTGCTCGAGGTCGCCGATGCGTGCCGCGTGCCCGCAGGCACGGCGCTGGCCGTCGACCGGCGGCTGTTCGGCGCCGAAGTGACCCGACGTATCACCGCGCACCCGCGCATCGAGATCGTTGCCGGCGAGGTGGCGAGCGTGCCCGAGGGCCCTGCGATCGTGGCCACCGGCCCCCTCACGTCCGACGCGCTGTCGGCCGACATCCGCCGGCTGCTCGGCGAGCGCCATCTCGCGTTCTTCGACGCGATCGCGCCGATCTTCTCGCGCGAGTCGATCGACGACGCCGTCGTGTTCGCGGCGTCGCGCTACGACAAGGGCGAGGCGGACTACCTGAATTGCCCGTTCGACCGCGAGCGCTACGAGGCGTTCATCGACGCCCTGCTCGAAGCCGACGTGTACGAGGGGCACGACTGGGACGCCGTACCGTATTTCGAGGGCTGTCTGCCGATCGAGGTGATGGCACGGCGCGGCCGGCAAACCCTGGCGCACGGGCCGCTGCGGCCGGTCGGCCTGCTCGACCCGCACACCGGCGAGCAGTACCACGCCGTCGCACAGCTGAGGATGGAGGATCGCGCCGGCCAGATGTGGAACCTCGTCGGATTCCAGACCCGGCTGAAGATCGGCGAGCAGGAGCGCGTGTTTCGCATGATCCCGGGCCTCGAGCAGGCGGAATTCCTGCGCTACGGGTCGATCCATCGGAACACGTACCTGAACTTCCCGGCCGGCCTGACGGCGTACGGGGCCCCAACGGGTCGCCCGGACCTGATCTTCGCGGGCCAGCTCACGGGCGTGGAAGGCTACACCGAGTCGATCGCCAGCGGCCTCCTGGCCGCGATCAACCTGCACAGGCTGCTCGGCGCCGGAGAGCCGGTGACACCGCCGACCACGACGATGCTCGGCGGCCTGTACCGCTACCTGCGCGAAGCCGACCCCGAGCATTTTCAGCCGATGAACGCGAACTTCGGTCTGCTCGATGCGCCGGCGGAGAAAGTTCGGGGCGGACGGAAGGCGCGGCGGGCCGCGCTCGGGGCTCGGGCCCTGGCCGACGCCGAGACCTGGGCGGGCGAAGTCGTCGGCCGGCCCGCCGCGGAGGTCGCGTGAACGCCGCCGCCGGGCGCGAGCACGGAGCCGACGACGGTCGCGGCGAATCCGGCGGCTCGGCGGATCGAGCCGCCGTCGCCGCCGACTTCGTCCGCTGGCTGGCCAGCGAGCGTCGTCTGTCGCCGCATACGGTCGAGGCCTACGAGCGCGACCTCGCCCAGTTCTCCGACTTCGTCGACGAGTGGATGGGCGAGCGCGACTGGTCGTGGACCGACATCGACCGGCTCGCCGTACGGGCCTGGCTGGGCGAGCTGGACGAGCTCGGACGGGCCGACAGCACGATCGCCCGAAAGCTCTCCACCTTGCGGGTGTTCTTTGGCTTCCTCCAGCGTACGGGCCGGCGCGACGAGAGTCCGGCCCGCCTGGTGCAGGCGGGCTCGTCGGGCCGGCGGCTGCCGGCCTTCCTGACCCGCCGGCAGATCGACGTCCTGTTCGAACCGGACGAGGCGACGGAATCGCCTGCCGCCGAACGAGACAGCGCTTTGCTCGAGGTCCTCTACTCGGCGGGACTCCGCCTGGCCGAGCTTCACGGGCTGGACGTGGGCGACGTCGACGGCGAGCGCGGACTCGTGCGGGTGCTGGGTAAGGGGCGCAAGGAGCGGATCGTGCCGCTGGGCTCGGCCGCCGTGTCGGCCGTGCAGCGCTACCTGGCCGCGTCGGGACGCTCGCCGGCCGCCGACGGGCCGCTGTTTCTGTCCGAACGCGGCGGCCGCCTGTCGCGGCGCCAGATCCAGCGCGTCGTCGGCGCACGCCTGTCTCGCGCCGCGGACGGCGAGACGCTGTCGCCGCACGCCCTCCGGCACAGCTTCGCGACGCACCTGCTCGACGAGGGGGCCGACCTGATGGCCGTCAAGGAGCTGCTCGGGCACGCGAGCCTCTCGACCACCCGCATCTACACACACACTTCGAAGGAGCGTCTCATCCAGCAGTACCGGATGGCGCACCCACGGGCCGAATGACTGAATCAATGGGCGGCGGTCGCATGCATGCCACGACGATCCTTTGTGTCCGGAGAGACGGGCGCGTGGCCATCGCCGGCGACGGCCAGGTGTCGATGAACGACGAAATCGTCAAAGGCGGCGCCGTGAAGGTGCGCCGGATGAAGGGCGGCGAGATCCTGGCGGGGTTCGCCGGCGGCGTGGCGGACGCGATGAACCTGTTCGAGACGTTCGAGACACAACTCGAACGGCACCCGGGCAACCTGACGCGCGCCGCCGTCGAGCTCGCCAAGGCCTGGCGCAGCGACCGCTACCTGCGGCGCCTCGAGGCGCTTCTCCTGGTAGCCGACCGCCAGCGCAGCCTGTTGATATCGGGCACGGGAGAGGTCATCGAGCCCGACGACGGCATCCTGGCGATCGGCTCGGGCGGCAGCTACGCCCTGGCCGCCGCGCGGGCCCTCGTCGCCCACACCGACATGCCGGCGGGCGACGTCGTGCGATCGGCGATGCGCATCGCGGCGGAGATCTGCGTGTACACGAACGACCGGCTCACAGTGCTCGAACTGCCCACGGAGGACGAGGCGTGACAGACGGCGGCCTGCCCCCCGACTTCGGCGAGCTCACGCCCCGACAGATCGTCGAGGAGCTCGACCGGTACGTCATCGGACAGGACGACGCGAAGAAAGCGGTCGCCATCGCGCTGCGCAACCGCTGGCGTCGGCGCAACGTCGAATCCGACCTGCGCGACGAGATCATGCCGAACAACATCATCATGATCGGGCCGACCGGCGTCGGAAAGACCGAGATCGCCCGACGCCTGTCGCGCCTCGCCGGCGCCCCGTTCGTCAAGGTCGAGGCCTCGAAGTTCACCGAGGTGGGCTACGTGGGTCGCGACGTCGAGTCGATGGTCCGAGACCTGGTCGACGTGGCCGTGAATCTGGTGCGGGTCGAACGCGAAGACGAAGTGCGGGACGAGGCGGCCGAACGCGTCGAGGAGCGCCTGCTCGACCTGCTGCTTCCGCCCGTCGCGACGGATGTGCCGGCGGGTTCCGGCGCGTCCGCGGTCGGCGCCGAGCGTCGGTTCCTGGTGGGCGCCGAGGGGGCAGCCGCCGAAGAAGAGGCGGAGGACCCGGGGGTCGCCCGTCGTCGCCGCACGCGCGAGAAGCTGCGCGGGCTGCTGCGCGACGAGAAGCTCGAAGATCGCGAGATCGACATCGAAGTGACCGAGAGCGCGCTGCCGATGATGGACATGTCCGCCACCGGCATGGAGGGCGTCGACTGGAATTTCGGCGAAGTGCTGTCGGACATGCTGCCGAAGCGCACGAAGCGCCGGCGGGTACGCGTGTCGGAGGCCCGGCGAATCCTGCTGTCGGAGGAGCTCGACAAGCTGGTCGACATGGACGAAGTCGTCGACGACGCGCTAGACCGCGCCGAGACGATGGGGATCATCTTTCTGGATGAGATCGACAAGGTGGCCGGGGGCTCGGGCGGCGGCGGAGGGCCCGAGGTGTCCCGGGAGGGCGTGCAGCGCGACCTCCTCCCGATCGTCGAAGGCTCGACCGTACAGACCAAGTATGGACTCGTGGGTACCGAGCACGTCCTGTTCATCGCCGCCGGCGCGTTCCACGTCAGCAAGCCGTCGGACCTGATTCCCGAGCTCCAGGGGCGGTTCCCGATTCGTGTCGAGCTCCAGAGCCTCGACGAGGCCGACTTCGTGCGCATCCTGCTGGAGCCGAAGAACGCCCTGCTCGCCCAGTACCAGGCCCTCGTGGCCACCGAGGGCGCCGTGCTCGAGTTCACACAGGAGGCTATCGAGGAGATCGCCCACATCGCGGCCGACGTCAACCAGCAGATGGAGAACATCGGAGCCCGCCGCCTGCACACCGTGATGACGACCCTGCTCGACGACATCATGTTCGGGCTTCCGGAGGAGTGGGGCGACGGAGAGACGATTCGCATCGAGGCCGACGAGGTCCGTGCTCGACTGGCACGGATCGTCGAGGACGATGATCTTAGACGCTATATTCTGTGACCGGTCGGCGATCCTTCTAGCCGGCGCCGGCTCCCCAACCAGACGAGTGAACCGATGTCCGACGACCTTCAACGCACCCCCCTGTACGATGCACACGTGGAGCTCGGCGGGAAGATCGTGCCGTTCGCCGGTTTCGCGATGCCCGTGCAGTATTCCACCGGAATCCGCCGCGAGCACGAAGCCGTTCGTACGGCGGCCGGCCTGTTCGACGTATCGCACATGGGCGAGTTCCTGGTCACCGGGCCGGACGCGACGGACTACGTGTCGTGGATCACGAGCAACGATCCGCGGGCGCTCGAAGTCGGTGATGCCCAGTACAGCGTGATGTGCCACGAGGACGGCGGGATCATCGACGACCTGCTCGTCTACCGGTTGGGCGAGGACCGATTCCGGCTGGTCGTCAACGCCGCGAATCGCGCGAAGGACTGGAAGCACTGCAGCTCCGAGGGGGCGCGGTTCGACGTACGGCTCGAGGACGAGAGCGACGGCGTCGCATTGATCGCGGTCCAGGGACCGCGGGCTCAGGAGATCCTGGCTCCACTGTGCACGGACCCGATCGACCCGATCGGCTTCTACCAGTTCCGGCAGGGCCACGTGGCCGGCGCGCCTTGCGTGATCAGCCGGACCGGTTACACGGGGGAGGACGGCTTCGAGCTCTACCTGCCGGGGCCGCGGGCGCGCGCCGTCTGGGACGCGCTCCTGGAGGCGGGAGCCCCGGCCGGACTGATCCCCGCGGGGCTCGGGGCGCGCGACAGCCTGCGGCTCGAAATGGGATACGCGCTGTACGGAAACGACCTCGACGACGAGACGACCCCGCTCGAAGCCGGCCTCGGGTGGCTCGTCAAGCTGAACAAGAGTGACTTCATCGGCCGAGACGCCCTCGCCCGTCAGAAGCAGGAAGGGCCGGCGCGCCGTCTACGCGGCTTCCGCCTCCTGGAGCGTGGATTCCCGCGGCCCGGGTACGACGTGTTGCTCGACGGCGAGGTACGGGGCCGGGTACGGAGTGGTACGCTGAGCCCGACCCTGGGCGACGGCATCGGAACGACCTACCTGCCGGCCGAAGCGGGACCGGGAACGGAGATCGCGGTGCTCATCCGCGATTCTGGGGTGCCGGCGGAGGTCGTGTCGCCCCCGTTCTACACCGAGGGTTCGCTGCGCAAGTGAGTGAACAGAGGGACGTACGAGTGGGCATCCTCACCGTGTCCGACGGCGTGGCCGGCGGCACGCGCGAGGATACGTCCGGCAAGCGTATCGAGGCGTGGGCGCTCGCCGAGGGCTTCGAGGTGACGCGCCGAGACGTCGTTCCCGACGACGCGCTGCCGCTCACGTCGACCCTCGTTCGCTGGGCCGACGAAGGCGCCTGCGATCTGGTGCTGACGACGGGGGGTACGGGGCTCACGGCGCGCGATCGAACGCCGGAAGCGACGCTCGCGGCCATCGAGCGGAAGGCGCCGGGAATCGCCGAGGCCCTGCGCACGGCCGGCCGGGGGAAGACGCCGTACGCCGCGCTCGGCCGGGGCGTCGCGGGAACGCGCGGCGCCACACTGATCGTAAACCTCCCCGGCAGTCCGAGCGGCGTCGAAGATGGGCTCGCCGTCCTGTCACCGCTGGTCCGTCACGCCACGTCGCTCCTGTCGGGGACGGTCACCGACCACGAATCGGGAGACTGACGTGGCTCGCGTATTCATCCACGATGCCCACGTCGAGACCGCCGTGCGGGTTCGCGAAGCGGCGGCGGCCGATGGCCACGACGCCGAGATCCTGGCCGACCTGGGCGCCATCGAACGCCGGCTCCGCGGTGAGGACACCCTGGCGCTGGTCCTGACGGGCGATCCGGCCTCGCGGTCCGTCAGGCGGGCGATCGCCCAGCTCGCTTCCCGCATCCCGCGTCCGCCGGTCGTGGCCGTGGTCGAGCCCGCCGACGCCTCGGCGGCGGCGGAGCTCGAAGCAGACGTGGTCCTGACCACCCCGATCGAGCCGGCCGAGGTTCAGGTCGCCCTCGCCCAGGAGATCGAGCGCTTCGAGCTGCAGCTGGCGACGGGCATCCTCGGGCGCACCGACGGGATCCGCGAGGTGCTCGGACGCATCAGCACGATCGCCCAGGTTCAGTCGACCGTTCTCGTCACCGGGGAAAGCGGAACCGGCAAGGAGCTCGTCGCGCGCGCCATCCATTCGCTGTCGGCGCGGCGTGGCGGTCCGTTCATCGCGGTGAACTGCGCGGCGATCCCCGAGTCGTTGCTCGAGAGCGAGCTGTTCGGCCACGAGAAGGGAGCGTTCACGGGGGCCAGCTCACGCCGCAAGGGCATGTTCGAGCTGGCCGACGGCGGGTCGCTGCTGCTGGACGAGATCGGCGAGATGCCCCTGCTGCTACAGACGCGGCTCCTGAGGGTGCTCGAGTCGAAGCGATTCATGCGGGTCGGCGGCGACTCCGAGATCGAGGTGCGTGTGCGGGTCATCGCCGCCACGAACCAGGATCTGCGCGAGGCGGTTCGTCGGGGGAGCTTCCGGAAGGACCTCTACTATCGGCTCAACGTGCTGGCCGTTCAGTTGCCACCACTGCGCGAGCGGCGCAGCGACATCCCCCTGCTCATCCGGCGCTTCATCGACGAGTTCAGCCGCACGCACGACCGCGAGTTCAAGGGGTTGTCGCCCGAAGCCATGCAGATCCTGCTCGACTACGAGTGGCCAGGGAACATCCGCGAGCTCCGGAATCTCGTCGAATCGATGGTCGTTCTGGCGCCGGGTGAGGTGATCCAGGCCGACGACATTCCCCTGACCGTTCGCGAAACCAGCGGCCGGGCGCTGATTCCGCTGCGGAGCGGCGAGCGGCTGTCCGACCGGCAGCCAGTGCCGACGGACGACGAGTCGGTCGGCCAGCTGCCCCAGATGGAGTTCTTGTTTCGCACGCTGGTCGAGATGAAGATCGACCTGGAGGATCTACGCGCGGAATTCGAGCGGTTTCGTCGGCGCCACGCCGAGCGGGCGGACGACGGATGGGAGGACACGGGGGACATGCCGGTGCCCGCCGGCCGTTCGATCGAAGCGGCTCTCGCGCCCATCGAGGTGCGCGGTGGCGAGGACGAGACCGACGAGACCGACGAGCCCGCGCCGACGATTCGCCTCGAGCCCGACATGACGATGGCCGACATCGAGCGCGCCGCCATCACGATTGCGCTCGACGAGGTCGACGGAAACCGTCGCCGCGCCGCCGAGCGGCTCGGGATCGGCGAGCGGACGCTCTACCGCAAGCTCAAGGAATACGACATCGAGAGCTGAGCCGCCGGCGGCGTTTCACGGGCGACCGACGCCGGCCCGCGAGTTCGCCCGTGAATGTTCGGTGTCGAGGCTCGAGCGGATCCGGTTCCAGCGATCGCTCTCGGCATCGCGGTAGCGGACGAAGGTCGGCAGGTCCAGGTCGATCTCCGCGGGGAACAGGAACAGTCCGATCTGCGTCTCCTGCTGGTCGAGCCGGTCGCGACCGAACGCCGGAGTGACCGGGATGATGGCGAACGGTCGGTAGAGCCGGCCCTGGTTGCTCACCTGAAGGTCGTTCGGCTCGTAGCTCGCTTCGACCTCACGACTGAAGAAGGTCACGAAGGCCACGAGCGGCCAGTCGCGTTCGCCGTGGCGGGCCGTCAGCTCGAGAATCTCGTCACTGCGCGACACCTTGTAGCCGTTGAGCCTCCCGTACGTGTCGGGCGCTGTCAGGCGCAGCACCCACTCCGACAGCGGAACCCACTTGATCTGGAGCCCGCCGGTGCGCAACGCAACCGTGATGTCGTCCTGTGAGAGCGTCCCGTAGCCGACCGGCACGAGCGAACGGCGGCCGGGGCGCGTCTCGAGCTCGGCGCTCCACGCCTCCACGTCGCTCAAGTCGAGCGTGCCTGCCGCTTCCTCCGTCGACGCGTCGGTGGCCGGCTCGGCAGTCGCCGGCCGGTTGGTTGCCTCGTGCGTGGCCGCGCCACCGCACCCGAGCGGGAGCGCGGCGACGGTAGCGAGCGTCAGCAGGAGGGTCAGGTGGCGTCGGCGGGGAGAGCTGGTCATACGGCTTCCGTGGGTTGGGGATCGAGGAGTCCGAACAGGCTGTCGCGCAGCGTGTCGACGCCCTCGCCGGTGACGCTGGAGGTCGACACGAGTTGATCGGCGGGCAGTCCCAGCGCCTCGCGCAGCTCGCGTGCGGCGCGCGCGCGCCCGCTCCGATTCAGCTTGTCGATCTTGGTGAGCGCGAGCAGGGCCGGAATCTGCAGCTCGGCCAGCCAGCCGAGCAGCTGTTCGTCCTGCTCGAGCAGCCCCCGGCGCGCGTCGATCAAGACGACGATGCCGGCGAGATCGGGGCTGGTCTCGAGAAACGCCTCGATCAGTCCGCGCCACCGCTCGCGTTCGGCGTCCGGCGCGCGGGCGAAGCCGTATCCGGGCAGGTCGGTGAGGAAAAACCGGTCGTTGATGAGGTAGAAGTTGATCTCCTGCGTCTTGCCGGGCGTCTGCGATACCCGGGCCATCTTCTTTCGCCCCACCAGCGCGTTGATCAGGCTGGACTTCCCGCAGTTCGAGCGGCCGGCGAAGGCGATCTGTGGCAAACGGCCCGGCGGGCTCTGGCCCGGGGCGCCGATCGCCCCGGCGAACTCCACCTGCGTGATGCGGCGTGATTGCGACATCGGGAAACTTACGCTTCCCGCCGCTTCACCTCGGGCTCGAGAATCAGCAGTGGCTCGGTGCCGTCCTCGATGTTCTCGCGCGTGATCACCACCTCGCGTACGTCCTCGCGCGAAGGCAGGTCGAACATGATGTCGACCATCACCTGCTCGAGCACAGCGCGAAGGCCGCGGGCGCCCGTTCCACGAGCCATCGTCTGGCGAGCGATCGCCTCGAGGGCCTTCGGGTCGAAGGTCAGCCCGACGCCCTCGAGCTCGAACATTTTCTGATACTGCTTGATCAGCGCGTTCTTGGGCCGCGTGAGAATCTCGATCATCGCTTCTTCGTCGAGCTCCTGCAGGGACACCATGACCGGCATCCGGCCCACGAGCTCGGGAATCAGCCCGTAGCGCAACAGGTCTTCGGGCTCGACCGACTTCAGCACGTCGTCGGAGGCGTCGTTCCCGCCCTCCTCGTCCTGGGAACCGAATCCGATCTGCTTCTTACCGAGGCGTCGCTCGACGATCTCCTCGAGCCCATCGAACGCGCCGCCGCACACGAACAGGATGTTGCGGGTGTCGATCTGGATATACTCCTGCTGCGGATGCTTGCGGCCGCCCTGCGGAGGCACCGACGCCACGGTGCCCTCGAGAATCTTGAGCAGGGCCTGCTGGACTCCCTCGCCGCTGACGTCGCGGGTGATCGAAGGGTTCTCGCTCTTGCGGGCGATCTTGTCGATCTCGTCGACGTACACGATGCCGCGCTCGCACTCGGCGATGTTGTAGTCGCCCGCCTGGAGGAGCCGCACGAGAATATTCTCGACATCCTCGCCCACGTAGCCCGCCTCGGTCAGCGTCGTGGCGTCGGCGATCGTGAACGGAACCTGCAGCATGCGGGCGAGCGTCTGGGCGAGCAGCGTCTTGCCGACGCCCGTCGGCCCGACCAGCAAGATGTTCGACTTCTCGATCTCGACGTCGTCGATCACGCTGCGGTGATTGATCCGCTTGTAGTGATTGTAGACGGCCACGGACAGCGTACGCTTGGCCGACTCCTGGCCGATCACGTACTCGTCGAGGACGCCCTTGATCTCGGCCGGACTGAGGATCTCGGAGATTCGGGCCGCCGATTCGCGGTCCTCCTCCTCGGCGAGGATCTCGTTGCACAACGAGATGCACTCGTTACAGATGTAGACGTTCGGTCCCGAGATGAACTTCTTGACGCTGTCCTTCGACTTGCCGCAGAAGGAGCAGCGCAGGTGTTTATCTGCCGGCATGTGTGAGTCCCCCCTCGATCCTCTTCACTCGTCTTCGGCGGGCGACACGTCGGCGGGCGACGCTTCGGCCGGTGACGCCTGGGCCGGCCCTATGTCGGAGTCTGACCCCTCCGACGTACCGCCAGTTCCATTTCCGGCCGCGTTTTCTCCGGGCTTTATGATGCGGTCGATGATCCCATAGTCCAGCGCCTCGTCCGGCGACATGTACCGATCACGGTCGACGTCTTCTTCGATGCGCTCGACCGACTGTCCCGTATGCTTCGAGAGCAGCTCGTTCAGGCGCTGACGGGCGTACAGGATCTCCTTCGCCTGGATCTCGACGTCCGTGGCCGTCCCCTGGGAGCCACCGGACGGCTGGTGGATCATGATCCGGGAGTTCGGGAGGGCCGAGCGCTTGCCCGGCGATCCCGCGGCCAGCAGGAACGCCCCCATCGAGGCGGCCATTCCCATGCAGATCGTCGACACGGGGGCGCTGAGGTACTGGATTGTGTCGTAGATCGCGAGCCCGGCGTATACGCTACCGCCCGGGCTGTTGATGTAGATGTTGATGTCCCGTTCCGGATTGTCGGCCTGCAGGAACAGGAGTTGCGCGATGATGACGTTGGCGACGTCGTCGTTGATCGACGATCCGAGGAACACGATCCGATCCATCAAGAGCCGCGAGAAGATGTCGTAGCTGCGTTCTCCGCGGCTGGAGCGTTCGATGACGTAGGGCGCGTATATGGGCATTTCGTCCGTTCTCTTCGGGTTCAGGCGACGCCTGATTGCTGTTTCAAGTACGCGAAGGCTTTTTCGACCGCAAGATTCTGACCGAGTGCCTCCAGCTGGCCCTCGCGTACAAGGTCGCGCCGTAACTTCGCCGGCGCCACGCCTCGGCTCTCGGCCAGCTCGGCGATTCGGCCTTCGAGCTCGTCGGGCGTCGGGGCGAGATCCTCCTGGTCGATGATCGCCTCGAGGAGCAACTGGTCTCGGATTTGTCGTTCGGCGTGCGGACCGATGGCCTCGCGCATCCGGCGTAGCTCATCGGCGTCGGTGTCGTCGGGTGCCTGGATCATGTTCTCGATGTATCGGTCGACGAGCGCCTGCGGCACGACGAACGGATTCGCCTCGCGGAGGGCGTTCATCAGCCGGCCGCGAAGCTCGTCCTCCGCCTCCTTCTCGTGGTGGCGCGAGAGGTCGTCACGAACCGCGGCCTCGAGCTCGGCGACGGTTTCGAACGATCCGACCTCGGAGGCGAATTCGTCGGTCAGCTCGGGCAGGTCCTTCTCCTCGACCTCGCCGAGGGTGATGTGAAGCCGGCGCGTGATCGGCTCCGCCGGCGTCTCCTCCACGTCGCCGCCCTCGCCGTCACCGTCCTCCGCCGGAAATTCGATCTCGAAGATGCCGCTTTCGCCCGGGCCGAGCGTGCGGATGGCTGTCTCCACGTCCTCGAGCGCCTTTCCCTCGCCGAGCACGAGCTGGTATGGGGTGCCCTCTCCGGAAGGGGTATCCTCTCCTGCCCTCAGGGGGGCAATTCGCACGGTCACGCGCTCGCCGATTTCGGGCCGTCGGTCGACCGCAACCCAGTCGGCGTTCTCGTCGCGGATCCGCTCGAGGATCTCCGTCACCTCGTCGTCGGTGACGGCGGCCACGGTACGGTCGACCTGAAAGCCGCCCGTGCGCTGCAGGCGTACTGTCGGCATGACCTCGAGTTCGGCTTTGAATACGAACGGTTGTCCCGGCTCGTAGCGGATATCGGTGATCCGGCCCGGCCCGGCCGGCGAGAGCTCCGCTTCCTCCAGCGCCTGGCGGTAGGCCTCATCGAGCAGCCGCTGCTGGACGCGCTCGTCGATCTGCTCGCCGAACCGCTGTTCGACGACCGCGGCGGGCACCTTGCCCTTGCGGAACCCCTTGAGCTTGACGGAGCGTGAAAAGCGACCCGTCTCGGCCGCGCGGGTCTTCGCCACGCGCTCCTCGGGTACGGTCACGGTCAGGATCCGCTCCCAGCCTTCCCCCTCCGTCAGGGTGACCTCGACGCCCGGGGCCGGGGTCGTCGCCTTATCGTTCTTGTCGACAGCCATCAAGCAGATCTCATTCCGGAGTCGTCGTCTCGGTCAGTTGCGGCTTCAGGTCGTCGGTCGAATGCGAAAGGGGGGATTCGAACCCCCACGGCCGGTGGGCCACCAGCTCCTAAGGCTGGCGCGTCTGCCAGTTCCGCCACTTTCGCCGGGTGAGCCGCATCGGCGGTCGCCGCGGAAACTAACAGGGCGGCGCCCCCATCGGGAGCGCCGCCCCGCGGCCGGCCGGCTGTTCGCTCAGCGCGAGGGCACCGGCACCGTAATCGGAACCCATGCTGGCGTGCCGGCCTGCTCATGCTGCGCATCGTACATCATCATGCCGACCACGTCACCCGGTTCCACGTCGTCGAGGACGTCCTGATAGTCTTCGACCGACTCAATTTCGCGCCGGTTCATCTCGGTGATGATCATGCGTCCCCTGACGGCGCGCGGATCGGCTCGGCGCGCGAACGGCCCGTTCTGGTCGACGTCCGAAATCACGACACCGTTCAGGCCACGCGGCAAGGCGAGCGCGCGGCGGACCTCGCCGTCGATTTCCTGGACGCGGATGCCCAGGGGATTCGCGGAGCTCGTCGAGGCGGCGTCGGGTTGCCGGTCGGCCACGGCAAGCTCCACGGGCTCGGCCGCGATCAACTCGACGCGGCGAGTCTTACGCTCGCCCTGCCAGTCGACGATGGTGATTGTCACGATGTCACCGGGCTCATACGTCCGGATGCGGCGCTGCAGATCGGACACCGACGAGATCTCGTGACCGGCCACCTCGACGATCACGTCGCCCGTCTCGAGTTCGGCTTCGCCGGCTGGCGAATCGTCGGCGACGCTGCGCACGAGCGCGCCGCCCACCCGGTCGAGACCGAGATAGCGGGCGTCGGCGTCGTCGACGTCGGAAACCGTGATCCCGAGAACGGCCCGGCGCACGGTACCGTGCTCGACGAGATCGTCCACGACCTCGCGTACGAGGTCGATCGGCACCGCGAATCCGTAACCCTGGTAGGTGCCCGTGTTCGACGCGATCGCCGTGTTGACGCCGATCACTTCGCCCCGTGAGTTCACGAGCGGTCCGCCGGAGTTGCCCGGGTTGATCACCGCGTCGGTCTGGATGAAGTCCTCGATGGCCGGGCTCGGCTGGCTGCTGGAGAACTGACGCCGCAGGATGTTGATGCTGCGTCCCTTGGCACTGATGATCCCGGCTGTCACCGTCGTGATCAACGAGGAGCCCCTGCCGTTGATCCCGGGGCCGTTGAACCCGGGGCTTCCGATCGCCAGCACCCAGTCGCCTACCTGGGCGGCCTCGCTCGAGCCGATGGTCGCGTGTGCGAGATCGGGTGCTTCGAGCTTGAGCAGCGCCACGTCGGTCGTGGGGTCGCGGCCGACCAGGCGCACGTCGTCGAACCGGCGTCCGTCGGCCAGAAGCACCTCGATCGATCGCGCGCCGGCGACGACATGGTTGTTCGTTACGATGTAGCCGTCGGCCGAGATGATGAAGCCCGAGCCGCTGCCGGGGGCGACCGGCGGCTCGTCCATCGGAACCGCAAACGGCATGGCCGACACGTCGAGTTCCCGTTCGACCTCGATCGTCACGACGGCCGGCGTGATCTGCCGGGCGACGTCGGCGAACCCGGTGGGGACGTCGACGTTGGGGCTGCGATCCATCGGACCGCGCACGTCCAGCACGAGGGGATCGTTGGACGGCCGCGCCATGCTCTCCCGGGCAAAGTCGAACGGCGCCGTCGCGGCGAGTCCGATGCCGAAGGCCACGACGGCCGTCAGCATGAGGTTCAGCTTGGTGCGCATCGCATCGCTCATGTTCATCAGTTCCTGGTCATCGAGGTGGAGCCACTTCAATATGTCGCGCGTCACGTGCATAGTAGCACCGAGGCGGGCGCACGTTCCGTAACGCGCCCGCCTCAATCAGACGCCGCCTGTTCAGGTAACGTTGCCCCGCTTGCCGGGGTTCACGTCGATTCGGGCTCCTCGACGATCTCGTAGTCGGCCTCGACGACGTCATCTTCCGCCTCGGCTTCCTCCGTCTCGACGTCGGCCGGCCCGCCGTCGGCGCCGGGACCGTCGGTCGCCTGTTCGCCCATCCCGGCCGCCGCGTAAATCTGCTGGGCCGCCCGCTGCACCGTGGCCTGGATCGCCTCGGTCGCCGAACGGATCTCACCCATGTCGCCCTGCTTCAGGGCTTCACGGCCCTGCTCTAGCTTCGATTCGATCTCCTCCAGACCCTGCTCGTCGAGCTTGTCCTTCCAGTCCTCGAGATTCTTCTCGGTCTGGTAGATCAACGAATCCAGCCGGTTGCGGGTCTCGACGGCCTCGCGCCGGTCCTTGTCTTCGCTGGCATGCGCCTCGGCATCCTTCACCATCTGCTCGATCTCGCTCTCCTCGAGCCCCGAGGAGGCCTCGATGCGGATCTTCTGCTCCTTGCCGGTCGCCTTGTCCTTGGCGCTCACGTGGAGGATGCCGTTGGCGTCGATGTCGAACGTGACCTCGACCTGCGGCACGCCGCGCGGCGCCGGTGGGATGCCCGTGAGGTTGAATTTGCCGATCGTCTTGTTGTCCGCCGCCATCTGGCGCTCGCCCTGGAGCACGTGGATGTCGACCGACGGCTGGTTGTCTTCCGCCGTCGAAAACGTCTCGCTCTTCTTGGTCGGGATCGTCGTGTTGCGCGGGATCAGCGTGGTCATCACCCCGCCCAGCGTCTCGATGCCGAGCGACAGCGGCGTGACGTCGAGCAGCAGCACGTCCTTGACCTCGCCGGCCAGCACGCCGCCCTGGATCGCCGCGCCGATCGCCACGACCTCGTCGGGGTTCACGCCCTTGTGGGGCTCCTTGCCGAAGAACTCGCGCACCGTCTCCTGGATCTTGGGAATGCGGGTCGAGCCCCCGACGAGGATGACCTCGTCGATGTCGTCCGGCTTGAGCCCCGCGTCCTCGAGCGCCTTACGCATCGGCTCCTTCGTGCGCCCGATCAGGTCGTCGACGAGCTGCTCGAACTTCGCCCGCGTCAGGTTGATGTTCAGGTGCTTCGGTCCCGACTGGTCGGCCGTGATGAACGGCAGATTGATGTCGGTCTGGGTCGTCGAGGAGAGCTCCATCTTCGCCTTTTCGGCGGCCTCCTTCAGCCGCTGGAGCGCCATCGGGTCCTTCGACAGGTCGATCCCCTGGTCCTTCTTGAACTCCTCGACCAGCCAGTCGATCACGCGCTGGTCGAAGTCGTCGCCGCCCAGGTGCGTGTCGCCGTTGGTGGCTTTCACCTCGAACACGCCGTCGCCCAGCTCGAGAATGGAGATGTCGTAGGTACCGCCACCCAGGTCGAACACCGCGATCTTTTCCTCGTCCTTCTTGTCGAGCCCGTACGCCAGGGCGGCCGCCGTCGGCTCGTTGATGATCCGCAGCACCTCGAGGCCCGCGATCCGGCCCGCGTCCTTCGTGGCCTGGCGCTGGGCGTCGTTGAAGTACGCCGGGACCGTGATCACCGCGCGCTGCACCTCCTGGCCGAGATAGTCCTCGGCCGTCTGCTTCATCTTCTGGAGGATCATCGCCGAGATCTCGGGCGGCGTGAAGGTCTCGCTCGCGTGGCCCACCTCGACCACGACCCGGCCCTGGTCGTCGGCTTTCACCGGGTACGGCACGAGCTTCCTCTCGCTGTCCACCTCGACCGACTTGCGGCCCATGAAGCGCTTGATCGAGAAGATCGTGTTGCTGGGGTTCGTAACCGCCTGGCGCTTGGCCACCTGCCCGACCAGGCGCTCGCCGTCCTTCGTATATGCGACCACCGACGGCGTCGTACGGGCGCCCTCGGCGTTCGGGATGACGACGGGGTCGCCGCCTTCCATCACGGCGACTACCGAGTTCGTCGTCCCGAGGTCGATTCCGATCACTTTGCTCATTCGTTCGTCCCTTCGCTGTCCACGATTGCGCTCGCGGCCGGAGCGTTCCGGTCGCGACGGGTGAAAGTCCGCACAGGGAAAGTGCAAGCGATGTGCCGACTTTCGGGCCCGGCGGCGGCCGATTTCGCAGACAATCTGGCACCAGGGGCGGGGTTTCGCGCCAGATCGGCAGGGTCGGGTCGGGTTTGCGGACCCGGCGGATGCGGTCATACCCTTCGGGCCATGTTTCCGCTTCGCGATGAGAACCCTACCGAGATCGTCCCGTTCGTCACGCTGTTGTTCATCGCGACGAACGTGCTCGCATGGCTCGTCGTCCAGGGGGCGGGCGCCGGCCAGCCGTTCATCTCGTCGCTGTGCGCTTACGGGGCGATTCCCGGCGAGATCACGGGGCGGATCGCGCTCGGGGCCACGGTACCGCTCGGGCCCGACCACGTATGCCGGGTGGGCGGGCTGACGTGGGCGACCGTGCTCACCTCGATGTTCATGCACGGAGGCTGGGGCCACCTGGTCGGGAACATGTGGTTCCTGTGGGTCTTCGGGAACAATATCGAAGACTCGATGGGACACGTCCGGTTCGTGGCGTTCTACCTGCTGTGCGGGGCCCTGGCGACGGCCGCCCACGTGGCGTCCGATCCCGGCGGCGCCGTGCCGACGGTCGGGGCCTCCGGGGCGATCAGCGGCGTGATGGGCGCGTACCTCGTCCTCTATCCGCAGGTACGCGTGCACACGATGATCTTCCTCGGCTACTTCCTGCGGGTGGTGCCGGTGGCCGCGTGGGTCATGCTCCTCCTGTGGTTCGGCTACCAGGTCCTGCTGGGCGCGATCTCCTCGGGTGAGGGCGGGGGCGTGGCCTTCTGGGCGCACGCGGGCGGATTCGTCGCCGGCGTGGTGTTGATCAAGGTGTTCGCGAAACCGTTGCTGACCGACGCGAAGCGGCAGGGAAGGGTGCTGTCACGCGGCGAACTGGGGAGGTTCGGACCATGGTGAAATCGTGGTGACGTTTCGACGGGCGCTCGTGCTCGGCCTGGCGCTGTTCTCGCTCGCCCCCGCCGGTCATGCATTCGGTCAGGTGCGGGAGGCGCCGCCGCCGGCCGACACTGTAGCGGCCGATCCTGTGGCCCTACCGCAGGCGGTCGAGGATGGAGAAGCCGAGCGCGATCGGGGGGCGGCGGAGCGCATCGTCGACGTCGGGGCCGTCGACGAGTCGATCCTCACGCGGAGCGCGCGGGGCCTGCTTGCCGTCGTCGTGCTCCTGGCCGGGCTGTGGGCGTTCTCGACGCACCGCAGGGCCGTCGACTGGGCGCTCGTGGTCAAGGGGCTGGGTCTCCAGCTCGTGTTCGCCCTGCTCGTCCTCAAGACCAATGTCGGGCGCGGGTTCTTCGAAGTCGTGAACGACGTGTTCGTCGCGCTGATCGGCTATACCAACGCCGGCGCTCGCTTCGTGTTCGGTTCACTGGTCGACCGGACGGTTCCGGTCGAAGGCGGCGAGGGTGCCGTGACGATGGCCGCCAACTTCGCGTTCAGCGTGCTTCCGACGATCATTTTCTTTTCGTCGCTGATGACCATCCTGTACTATCTGGGGATCATGCAGCGGGTCGTGCAGGCCGTAGCGTGGGCCATGCAGCGCACTCTGCGCACGAGCGGCGCCGAGACCACCTCGGCGGCCGGCAACATCTTCGTCGGCCAGACCGAAGCGCCACTGCTGATCAAGCCGTTCGTCGAACGCATGACGATGTCGGAGCTCAACACGGTGATGACCGGCGGCTTCGCGACGGTGGCGGGCGGGGTCATGGCGGCGTACGTGGCGATGCTGGCCACCTGGTTTCCGAGCATCGCCGGGCATCTGCTCGCCGCCAGCATCATGGCGGCGCCGGCCGGAATCGTGGTGAGCAAGATCCTGTTTCCCGAGGTCGAGACACCCGAGACGCGCGACTCGCTCGACTTCGAGCTCGAAGAGCAGCACGTCAACGCGATCGACGCGGCGGCCGGCGGGGCGACCGACGGGCTGCGGCTGGCGCTCAACGTGGGCGCCGCGCTGATCGCCTTTCTCGCGCTCATCGCGCTCGTCAACGGCCTGCTCGGCTGGGGGCTCGGGCTCGTCGGGATCGAAGGGATCACGCTCGAGCTCATCCTCGGCTGGCTGTTCGCTCCCGTCGCCTGGCTCATCGGCGTGCCGACGCAGGACGTCACGACCATCGGCAGCCTGTTCGGCGTGAAGATGGTGGCCAACGAGTTCGTCGCCTTCCAGGAACTGGCCAACATCCTGGCCGGCGGTAGCGAGCTCTCGCCGAAATCGGTGATCATCGCCACCTACGCGCTCACCGGCTTCGCGAACTTCTCTTCGATCGCCATTCAGATCGGTGGCATCGGGGGGATCGCGCCGAACCGGCGGCAGGACCTCTCGAAGCTCGGCATGCGGGCGATGCTCGGCGGGACCGTGGCGACGTGGATGACGGCCTCCCTGGCCGGGATCCTGGCGTGAGCGCTCCGGTCTCGGCCCGCGCGGCCGACGAGATTCGAAGCCGTACGGGAGGGTACGCGCCGCGGATCGGGGTGATTCTCGGTTCGGGCCTTGGTGGGCTCGCCGACCGGTTCGAGGGTGGCCACGCGATTCCGTACGACGAGATTCCGGGCTTTCCGGGGGCGGGCGTCGAGGGACACGCCGGCGTGCTCCACCTGGGTCCCCTCGGCGGCGTGCCGTGCGCCGCCCTCCAGGGGCGCGCCCACCTGTACGAGGGCCATCCGGCCCACCACGCCACCCTGCCCGTGCGGGCGCTGGCGAGGCTCGGCATCCGCGCCCTGTTCGTCAGCAACGCGGCCGGCGCCGTGAACCGTACCTTCGCGCCCGGCGACCTCATGCTGATCGTCGACCACCTGAACTTCATGGGCTGCGATCCGCTGCGCGGCGCGGGCCTCGACGAGGAGCTTCCGCCGCCGCCGCTCGCCGCGCCCTACGACGCCGAGTTGTGCGAGGCGGTGCGGGAAGCGGCCGCGCAGACGGGCATTCCGCTGCGCGAGGGCGTCTACGCGGCGAATCTTGGCCCGAGCTTCGAGACGCCGGCCGAGATCCGCATGGCGGAACGCCTCGGCGCCGACGCCGTCGGGATGTCGACCGTGCCGGAGGTCATCACGGCCAGGGCCCTCGGGGTGCGCTGCTTCGGCGTGAGTTGCATGACGAACTTCGCGGCGGGGATCAGTCCCGAGCCCCTGTCGCACCTCGAGGTGATCGAGACGACCGAGCGCGTGAAGGATCAGTTCCAGGCGCTCGTGCTCGCCGCGCTCGTCCGGGCCGACGAACGCCTCAGCGCTTCGCCCAGTGGTTGAGCGGCCGGCTGCCGGCTCCGCGCTTCGGGGCCGTGGATATGGCGCGTCGGGTGAACGCGAGCGCCTCGTCGACCGCCGCCTCGAGGGGTCGCCCGTACGCGAGGCCCGCGGCGATCGCGGCCGACAGGGTGCAGCCGGTTCCGTGCGGGTCGCCGGCGTCGAGCTTCGGCGCTCGCCAGACGCGCTCGCCGGCGTTCGTCAGCAGAATGTCCACGACGGTGGGGCCCGCCAGGTGCCCGCCCTTCACGAGCACGGCCTCGCAGCCGAGTTCGAGAATCCGCTCGCCGGCGGCGCGCATCTCGTCGGGGTCGTTCACCGGCCGATCGGCGAGGATCGCCGCCTCGGCCAGGTTGGGGGTGACCAGCCGGGCAAGTGGGACGAGCCGCGCGCGAAGTGCGCCCACGGCGTCGGGGTCGAGCAGCCGCGCGCCGCTGGCGGCGACCATCACCGGGTCGAGCACGTACGGGCCGAATCCGCCGGCCTCGAGCCCGGCAGCCACCGTCTCGATGATCTCCGCATCGGCCAGCATCCCCGACTTCGACGCCGCCGGCGGCAGGTCGGCCGCCAGGGCGTCCATCTGCGCCCTCACGATGTGCGGGTCGACGCGCTGCACGGCCGTCACCGCGCGCGTGTTTTGAGCGGTGATCGCCGTGACGACCGAGGTGCCGAATACCTCGAACGCGTGGAACGTCTTGAGGTCGGCCTGGATGCCAGCACCCCCGCCGGAATCGCTGCCCGCGATCGTCAGGGCGATCGGCCGTACAGACGGGTCGCCGTTCACGTCGCCTGCCGGTGCGTCTACGGCCACTCTGTCTCCTCTCACGGCACGTTCGAGTCCGATGCCCAGCATCAACCGGGCTAAGCGCCTGCGCGCGCTGCGCCGGGTCAAGGGCCGGCGCGAGCACGGAATGCTGCTCGTCGAGGGTCCGGCCGTCGCCCGCGACGCACTCGATGCCGGGGCGACGGTTCACGATGCGCTATATACCGACGAAGCGGCCGGCGATCCAGCGCTCGCCCGTCTGTTGGCCGACCTGCGGGCGGCCGGCGCCGAGCTCGAACAGGTGGACGAGGCGGAGCTCGCGGAGTTCGCCGACACGGTCACCCCGCAGGGACTGTTGCTCGTGGTCGACATCCCGCTCCGCTCGCTGGCGGACGTCCGCCAGCCGCGCCTTGCCGTGCTCGACGCCGTGCAGGATCCGGGCAACGTCGGCACGCTGATCCGCGCGGCCGACGCGCTCGGCGCGGGCGGCGTGGTTCTGCTGCCGGGCACGGCGGATCCGTGGAACCCGAAGACCGTGCGGGCGGCCGCCGGGGCCAGCTTCCGGATTCCCGTGATCGCGACCTCGGTGGCCGAGCTTGCCGGCTGGTGCCGCGAGCATGGCGTGCCGCTGCTCGCCGCGGCGGCGGGCGGTGCGCCGGCGCCGCGGTCGGCGACGGCCCGGGACGCCGCCCTCGTGTTCGGCAACGAAGCGGCCGGCGTGTCGGACGAGGTCCGCGCCGCCGCCGACGGCGTGGTCGGCATCCCACAGCGCGGCCCGGCCGATTCGCTCAACGTGGCGATGGCGGGCGCAATTCTCATGGACCGATTCTTCGGAGGCTGACGTGCCGGCACCGCTCGACCTCGTGTTTCTCGTCTATGCCGGCCTGCTCGGGGCGGCGATCGGCTCGTTCATCAACGTGCTCGTGGCGCGCCTGCCCGTGGGCGAGAGCCCGGTGCGCCCGCGCTCTTCCTGCCCGGCGTGCGGCGCGATGATCGCCTGGTACGACAACATCCCGATCGTGAGCTGGCTGGTCCTGCGTGGCCGGTGCCGGCGCTGCGGAGCGCCGATCTCGATCGAGTATCCCCTGGTCGAAGCGGGAACCGCGCTGATCTGGGTCGGCGTCGCCTGGCTGTACGGACCGTCCTGGACCGGGCTGCAGGGAGCCGTGCTGCTCAGTATCGTGCTGGCGATCGCGCTGATCGACGCGCGCCACTACCTGATTCCCGATCCGCTGAGCCTCGGTGGGCTGGTAGCCGGGCTGGCGCTGGCGCCGCTCCCGGGGCCGCCGAGCGTGCTGGCGTCGATCCTCGGCGCGGTCGCCGGCTTCGGAGTGCTGTTCGTGGTCGGCGTGGCGGGCGAGTGGGCGTTCAAGAAGCCCGCGATGGGTGGCGGCGACATGAAGATGATGGCGATGGTCGGCGCGTTTCTCGGGCCCGCGGGCGCCATGCTCACGATCTTCCTCGGGGCCCTGGTCGGTACCATCGTGTTCGCGCCCGTCGCGTTGCGCACCGACCGCGAAGTGCCGTTCGGCGTATTCCTCGCGCTCGGCGCGGCGGCCACCTTCCTGCTCGGGGACGCCCTGACCGACTGGTACGCCGGGATGTTCCTCTAAGAAAGCAACCAGGTCGGCCCTCGCTACGAGCCGTCGTCCTGCGACACCCGCCGCATTCGCACGCGGCCGACCTGCGTGCTTTCGGCCTCGACGATCTCGATCTCCACGCCGCCGATCCGGACGACCTCTTTCGCGCGCGGAACGCGCCCCAGTGTCTCGAGCAGGAGACCGTTGAGCGAGCGGTGCTCCTGCACGGGCAGCTCGGCGCCGAACACCTCGTTGATGTCCTTCAGGTCGGTGGCGGCGTCGACCACGATCTCGTCGCGGCCGATCCGGCGGATCGGATCCTCCGGCAGGTCCGTTTCGTCGGCGATCTCGCCCACCAGCTCTTCGAGAACGTCCTCGAGCGTGACGATCCCGTCGGTGCCCCCGTGCTCGTCGACGACCACGCCGAGGTGCATCCGCCGGACCCGGAACTCCGCCAGCAACTGAACGAGCGAAATCGAGGCGGGGACGAAGAATGCGTCGCGGGCGAGCTCCGCGATGCGAGTGCCGCCGCCTTCCCGCGCGAGGCGCTGGTAGGCGTCGCGGACATACAGGATGCCGGTGATATCGTCCAGCGAGTCGCCGTAGATCGGCACGCGGCTGTACGGCACATCGGGAAGCTCGTCGGCGATTTCACCCAGCGTCGTGTCCTCGTGCCACGAAAAGATATCGACCCGGGGCGTCATGATCTGCCAGGCGCGCGTGGTGTCGAGCAGGAAAGCCCGCTCGATGAGCTGGCGTTCGTGCGCGTCGATCGCCCCGCGCCGGTGTCCCATCTCCGTCAGGCTGCGGATCTCGCTCTCCGTCACGCTGGGCATGCTGGTGCGAAGCGGAACGACGAAACGCGTCAGCCACACGAAGGGCGCGGCGACCGGCAGCAGTACCACCCTGAGGCCGAGAAAGAACGGCGCGATCGCGAGAGCGATCGTTTCGGCATTGCGCGCCGCGAAGCTCTTGGGGACGATTTCGCCGAAGAACAGGATGAGCAGCGTCATGACGCCCGTGGCGATTCCCACGCCGGCCGAACCGAAGGCCTGCGTGGCCGCATAGGTCGCGACCGAAGCGGCCAGGATGTTCACGACGTTGTTGCCGATCAACAAGGTGACGAGCAGAAGCTCGGGATCGGACTTCAGGCGGACGAGCGCCGCGGCGCCGCGGCGACCGTCGGCCGCCAGGCCGGCCGCCCGGGCGCGTGAGATGGAGAACAGCGCGATTTCGCTTCCGGAGAACAGCCCGGAAGAGAGGATCAACAGCGCCAGGAATATCAGAGTGGCGGTCATGGACGCGCCGACAACTCCTGTCCGGAAGAATCAGGCGAGAATGCTACGGACCAGCTCGTCGATCAGGTCGTCGGCCGTGCGGCCAGCCGCCTCCGCCTCGAAGCCGGGCACGATGCGGTGCCTGAGCACGTCCGGCGCGACGGCCCGCACGTCGTCGAGGTCGGGCACGGGGCGGCCGTCGAGGGCCGCTCGCGCCTTCGAACCGAGCACCAGGTACTGCGAAGCGCGCGGCCCGGCGCCCCACGCGACCATACTGCGCACGAACTCCGGCGCCGCGTCGTCGTCGGGGCGCGTCGCCCGGGCGAGCCGGACGGCCGCCTCGACCAGCGAGGGCGGAGCCGGCACGCGGCGCACGAGACCCTGGAAGTCGGCCAGGTCGCTGGCGCTCAGCACCGGCTCGACCTCCGCCACGTCGGCCGACGTCGTGAGGGCCGCGATGTCGATCTCCTCGTCGAGGCTCGGATAGTCGATGCGGAGCTCCATCATGAACCGGTCGAGTTGGGCCTCGGGCAGCGGATAGGTCCCCTCGTGCTCGATCGGATTCTGCGTAGCGAGAACGAAGAACGGCCGCGGCAGACGGAACGTGTCGTTTCCGACCGTGACCTCGTTCTCCTGCATGGCCTGGAGGAGCGCGGCCTGCGTCTTGGGTGGCGTGCGGTTGATTTCGTCGGCCAGGATGACGTTCGCGAAGATCGGACCGTGGACGAAACGGAACACGCGTCGTCCGGTTTCGTGGTCTTCCTCGAGCACTTCGGTGCCGGTGATGTCCGACGGCATCAGGTCGGGCGTGAACTGGATCCGGTGGAAATCGAGCCGCAGGGTTTCGGCGAGCGTCGCGATCAGCGTCGTCTTCGCGAGCCCCGGGACGCCCACGAGCAGCGAGTGCCCGCCGGCCAGCAGGGTGACCAGCAGCTTCTCGACCACCGATGTCTGTCCCACGATTCGGTGTGAGACCTCGCGCTCGATCGCCGTCCGCGCGCCGGCCAGGCGCTCGAGCAACTCTATGTCGGCCGAGTCGTCGACCGCCGGTCTCGCCGCATTCGCTTCCAAGTGTCCCCCTTCAGGCCCCGCGTCAACCGTCGTCGACCCGCGCTACTCGAACCCTCCAGCACGTACACCGCCGGCGTCCGTAGTTCCCGCCGGAAGGCTGGCGCGCGGGGTCCCGAGAGTCAAGGATTGGGGCGAGTTTACGGTGGCCGACGAGGCTTGCGCAATTTTTCACAAGCGGGTATCATCGGCCCGGCTCGAACTAGCGGAGGCACCATTGAGCGAACCCGGCGACGAATCGTCGAGCACCGCCTCCCAGCTCGGTCGCTACGGCGGCCACGGCATCACGCTCGGGCTGGCGGTCGCGCTGTTCGCCTGGCTGGGAACGCTGCTCGACGAGCGACTGGGAACGAGCCCCCTGTTCGTGCTGGTGGGCACGTTCACCGCCTTCGGGGCGGGGCTGTATCGCATGCTTCGCGACCTGTCCGACGCGAACGAAGAGTCGGCGGGACGGAGCGACGACTGATCTCCGGCAAGCGGACCGCAGGGTATCTGCTGCTGGCGGGTGTCGTGGCGGTGGCCGGCTGGCGGGTCGCCGTAGCGTCCGGGGTCGAAGGCCGGCAGGCGGCCCTCGCGCTGACGCTGGCGTGGTCGGTACAGGCCGTAGCCTTCGTCGTGCTGGTTCGGGCCTTCGACGGTGGTCGAGACCTGATGCGCGCATGGGCCGGCGGCATCACGGCGCGGGTCGGTGCCCTGCTGGGCGCCTGGCTGGCGACACGGTTCGGCCCGGTCACGCGCGAGGCGGCGATCGTATTCGGTCTCGGTCTCGCGGCACTGATAATTCTCGAAGCGATCTGGCTCGCGACGATCCCGCGGAAGTCGGGGTCCAACGATAAATGATGGGAATGCCCAGACCCCTGCTGTCGACCTTCCTTATCGGCGCCACCGTCATGGCGTTCGCCGCATTTCCGGCGGACTCGGCGGCGGCCTCCGTACCCGTGTCCGTTGCGTCGGTTCAGGAGGCGACCGTCCAGGAGTCGGATCCCGAGCACGCCGACGAGGACGCGCACGAGTGGGGCACCGAGACGATGATGCACCACATCATCGACTCGAACGAGATCGACCTCCCGTTCCTGGAGCCGATCCACCTGCCGCAGTGGGAGCCGATTCGCGCCGGGCCTCTCGTGATCGATATGTCGCCCACCAAGCACACGGTGTTCCTGTGGATCGCGACGCTGCTCACGATCCTCACCGTGTGGATCGCGGCACGGAGGTTCTCGCGCGAGGATCAGGCCGGCGAGGCGCCGAAGGGATTCCTGAACTTCTTCGAGGCGTTCTACGAGTACCTGCGCGACGAGGTCGCCCTGGCGAACATCGGCCACGGCGGCGAGCGCTTCGTGCCCTACGTGGTGACCCTGTTCTTCTTCATCCTGTACGCGAACCTGCTCGGCCTCGTGCCCTACGGCGCCACGGCGACATCGAACATCATGGTCACCGGCGCGCTGGCGATCATCTCCCTGGTGATCGTCGAGGCGGCCGGGTTCGCGGCGCTCGGGCCGAAGGGTTACCTCGGCACGATCTTCTACGTGCCCAAGGGTCTGCCGAAGCCCATGGTGCCGATCATGTTGATCATCATGACCCCGGTCGAGATCATCGGGAAGCTCGCCAAGCCGTTCGCGCTGGCCGTCCGGCTGTTCGCGAACATGACGGCCGGGCACTTCGTGATCCTCGCCCTGCTCGGGCTCATCCTGACGTACGGCGGAGCGAACCTGATCGGCGGGGTCAGCATCGTCGGAGCGCTGGCGCTGGGGCTGTTCGTGATGTTTCTGGAGATCTTCGTGGCGTTCTTGCAGGCGTACATCTTTACGATACTGACGGCGGTATTCATCGGACTGATCCGGCACGCGCATTGACGTAGCCGGCCGGACTGAGCCCCATACGGGGGGCTGAACAAGCACTCGAGGAGGAGCTGGAATGTACAACATGTTGGCGATGGTCCAGGATGCGGCGGAGGCTACCCAGGGCACGACGATCGGTGCCGGGCTGGCGATCATCGGGGCGGGCGTCGTGGTGATCGGCGCGGGCATCGGAATCGGCCGCATCGGTGGTCAGATGGCCGACGCGATGGCGCGTCAACCCGAGGCGGCCGGTCAGATCCAGACGGGCGCGATCATTCTCGCCGCCCTGATCGAGGGCGCGGCGCTGTTCGGGCTCGTGATCGCCGGGTTCATCAAGTAGAGACGGGACACACGACGTGACGAACTCGATCCGATTCACGATCGGCCTGGCACTGCTCCTGGTCTTTCCCGACGCGCTGCTCGCCGTCGAGGACGGGGAGTTGTCCGTGTTCACGGTCGACTTCGGCCTCGTCTTCTGGACGTGGATCCTGTTCCTGCTGACGCTCGGCGTGCTGTCGTGGAAGGCCTTTCCGGCGATTTCGAAGGGTCTCGAGGCGCGCACGCAGCGCATCGATGACGAGATCGCCTCGGCCCGGCGCGACCGCGAGGAAGCCCGGCGGCTGCTCGACGAGCATCAGCGCCAGCTCGACGAGGCGCGCCTCGAGGCGAAGGCGATTCTCCAGGAGGGCCGCGAGGCCGGCGAGCGTCTGCGCGAGGAGATCCTCGCCGACGCCCGCAAGGAGCACGAGACGCTGCTCGAGAAGGCACGCCGCGAGATGGAACGCGAGCGCGAAGAGCTGGTGGCGGCGGTTCGCCGCGACGCCGTCGATCTGTCGATCGCCGCGGCCGAGCGGATCGTGCGCGAGCGGCTCGACGACGAGGGCAACCGGAAGCTCGTGCGCGACTACCTGTCGGAGATCGGATGAGCCGCGCCGCCGTCGCCCGCACGTACGCCGACGCGCTGCTCGACCTGGCAGAGCGCGAGGGGGGTGGCACCGCGTGGCTCGAGATGCTGTCGGAGGCGGCGGGCCTGTACGAGTCGTCCCCGCCCTTCAAGGCGTTTCTCGACACGCCGCGTGTGTCGGAGAAGGACAAGGTCGCGGTGTTGCGCGAGGCGTTCGGAGAGCGGTATCCGGAGAACTTCGTCCGCTTCCTCACCCTGGTCGTGCGGAAGCGCCGGCAGGCGCTGCTGCCCGAGATCGACGAGGCGGCGCGCGACCTGCTGAACGAGCGGACCGGGCGCATCCACGCCTCGGTCACGCTCACGGCGGAGCCCGACGAGGCGTTCCGGCAGGAGATCGCGCGCGAGCTGTCGCGCGTGCTCGACCGCGACGTCGACGCCGACTTCCGCACCGATCCGCGCCTGATCGGCGGCATGGTGGTGCGGGCGGGCGACCGGGTGCTCGACGGATCGGTACGACGGCGGCTGCAGAACCTGCGGCGCCGACTGCTCGAAACTCATACTCAGCCGGTGGGATAGACACGAATGGCAGACGCTACGCTACGCGCCAGCGAGATGAAGAAGGCGCTTCTCGATCAGATCGAGCATTTCGAAGAGGACCTGAAGCTCGAGGAAGTCGGCGAGGTGCTCGAGGTGAAGGACGGTATCGCCCGTATCTGGGGCCTGTCCTCCGCCGTCGCCAACGAGATGCTCGAGATCGAATCCTCCGAGTCGGGGGAACTCATCACGGCACTGGCCCTGAACCTCGAAGAGGACAACATCGGGGCCGTCGTGCTCGGCGACTATCTGAAGCTGAGCGAGGGCGACACGGTGCGGTGCACGGGCCGCGTGCTCGAGGTTCCGACCGGGCCCGAATACCTCGGCCGGGTCGTCGACCCGCTCGGCCGGCCGCGCGACGGCAAGGGTGACATCCGGGCGGCGACGAACATGCTGCTCGACCGCAAGGCGCCCGGCATCGTCTACCGCCAGCCGGTGAAGGAGCCGCTGCAGACCGGGATCAAGGCGATCGACTCGATGATCCCGATCGGCCGCGGCCAGCGCGAGCTGATCATCGGCGACCGTCGCACCGGGAAGACGGCCATCGCCGTGGACGCGATCATCAACCAGCACGATCAGGACGTCGTGTGCGTCTACGTGGCGATCGGCCAGAAGGCCTCGACGGTCGCCTCCGTGGTCGCCCGGCTCGAGGAAGAGGGGGCGATGGACTACACGATCATCGTCGCTGCCAACGCCTCCGACCCGGCCACTCTGCAGTACATCGCGCCCTACGCGGGCTGCGCGATGGCCGAGTACTTCATGTATAAGGAAGGCCGCGCCACCCTGGTCATCTACGACGACCTGTCGAAGCAGGCCGACGCGTACCGCGAAATCTCGCTCGTGCTGCGCCGCCCGCCGGGCCGCGAGGCGTATCCGGGCGACGTGTTCTACCTGCACAGCCGGCTACTCGAGCGCGCCGCCAAGATCACCGAAGACGAGAGCGTGATCGCGGGGCACCCGGACCTCGAGAAGCCTGGCGGCTCGCTGACCGCGCTGCCGATCATTCAGACACAGGCCGGTGACGTGTCGGCTTACATTCCGACGAACGTGATCTCGATCACCGACGGCCAGATCTTCCTCGAGAGCGACCTGTTCTACTCGGGCGTGCGTCCGGCCGTGAACGCGGGGATCTCGGTGTCGCGGGTCGGTGGCGCGGCGCAGATCAAGGCGATGAAGGGCGTGGCCGGCCGGCTGCGGCTCGACCTCGCCCAGTACCGCGAGCTCGAAGCGTTCGCCCAGTTCGGCTCCGACCTCGACGCCGCCACGCAGCGCCAGCTCGCCCGCGGCGAACGCACCGTCGAGATCCTCAAGCAGGGCCAGTATGCGCCGATGTCGGTCGAGGACCAGGTGATGGTGATCTTCGCCGTCACCCAGGGCTACCTCGACGACGTCGACGTCCGGAAGATCCGCGCCTGGGAGAAGAGCTTCCTCGACTACGTGAACTCGTCCCGCCCGCAGATCGGCGAGGCGATCCGCGGCGAGAGCGTGATCAGCGACGAGACCGCCGACGCCCTCCGCAAGGCGATCGAGGACCACAAGCAGTCGTTCCGGGCAGAGCTCGCCGCCGCGCAGGTGGACGGCTAGCCGATGGCACGCGCGAGGGACGTCCTGCGGCGGATCAGCTCCGTCCAGAACACGCGGAAGATCACGCGCACGATGGAGATGGTCGCGACGTCGAAGCTGCGCCGCGCGCAGCAGCGTGTGCAGCAGGCGCGTCCGTTCGCCGAGAAGGTGGCCGACGTGGTCGAGAACCTGATCACGCCGGAGATCACCGAGCTCGAGCCCATCCTCCGGCAGCCCGAGCGCATCCGGCGCGCGGCCGTCCTGCTCGTGACGAGCAACCGCGGCCTGTGCGGCGCGTTCAACGTGAACCTGATCCGCAAGGCGCGCGAGCAGCTCGCCTACCTTGAAGACTCCGGGGTCGAAACCGAGCTCCACGTCGTGGGCCGCAAGGGCATCGCCTACTTCCGGTTCCGCGGCGTTTCGATGGCGAGCACGCGCACGGACATCGGCGACGCGCCGACGGCCGAACAGGCCCGCGAGCTGATCTACCCGCTGGCCGATCGTTTCGTCGACGGCGAGCTCGACGCGATCTACATCGTGCACGCGGAGTTCCAGAGCGTGATGAGCACGCCGGCCGTGTCCCGGCGACTCCTCCCCGTCCATGTGCCCGAGGGGCGCGAGACCCGCGAGGCGTACTACATCCTCGACCCGTCGGCCGAGGAGCTGCTCGCGAAGATTCTCCCGCTCTACCTGACGAATGTGACCTACCGGGCGCTGGTCGAGAACGTCGCGGCCGAGCAGGGCGCGCGCCGCACGGCCATGAAGGCCGCGACCGACAATGCCGACGACATGCTCACGAACCTGCGGCGCGATTACAATCGGGCCCGCCAGGCAGAGATCACGCAGCAGATCGCCGAGATCATCGGCGGTGCCGAAGCACTCTCCAGTTAGGAAAGCAGAGATGGCCCAGAAGAATATCGGAAAAGTGGTACAGGTGATCGGTCCCGTGATCGACGCGCAGTTCGATCCCGAGAACCTGCCCGAGCTCTACAACGCGGTCGAGCTCGAGTGGGAACGCGACGGAACGAAGAACCGCCTCGTCTGCGAGGTCGCCCAGCACATCGGGCGCAACCAGGTGCGCGCCGTCGCGATGGACGCGACCGACGGCGTGCGGCGCGGGCAGGAGGTGGTCGACACCGGGCGTCCGATCACGGTGCCGGTGGGCGAGGCGGCCCTCGGCCGTATCCTCAACGTGCTCGGCGATCCGGTCGACGAGGCCGGCCCGGTCGGCGAGACGGAGCGTTGGCCGATCCACCGCCACGCACCGCTGATGACCGCGCTCGAGCCAAAGACCGAGATCTTCGAGACCGGCATCAAGGTGGTCGACCTGATCGCGCCCTACGTGAAGGGCGGAAAGACCGGCCTGTTCGGCGGCGCCGGCGTCGGCAAGACGGTCATCATCATGGAGCTGATCAACAACATCGCCCAGGAGCACGGGGGCCGCTCGGTGTTTTGTGGGGTGGGCGAGCGCACCCGCGAGGGGAACGACCTGTGGCTCGAGATGAAGGAGTCGGGGGTCATCGACTCGACGGCGCTCGTCTACGGGCAGATGAACGAGCCCCCGGGAGCGCGACTGCGGGTCGGCCTGTCGGGCCTCACCGTGGCCGAGTACTTCCGCGACGTGGCGGGCCAGGACGTGCTGCTGTTCATCGACAACATCTTCCGGTTCAGCCAGGCGGGCTCCGAGGTGTCGGCCCTGCTCGGGCGTATGCCGAGCGCCGTGGGCTACCAGCCGACGCTGGCCAGCGAGATGGGCGAGCTGCAGGAGCGGATCACCTCGACCAAGTCGGGCTCGATCACCTCGGTGCAGGCGGTCTACGTACCGGCCGACGATCTGACCGACCCCGCGCCGGCCTCGGCGTTCACCCACCTCGACTCGACGACCGTGCTGTCGCGGCAGATCGCCGAGCTCGGGATCTACCCGGCGGTCGATCCGCTCGAGAGCTCGAGCCGCATCCTCGACGCCCAGTTCCTGGGTGACAGGCACTACGACACGGCTACCCGGGTGCAGGAGATCCTGCAGCGCTACAAGGAGCTCCAGGACATCATCGCGATTCTGGGCATGGACGAGCTGAGCGAAGAGGACAAGATCATCGTCGGGCGCGCCCGGCGGATCCAGCGCTTCCTCTCGCAGCCGTTCCACGTGGCCGAGCAGTTCACGGGAATCCCGGGCAAGTACGTCCCGCTCGAGACGACGATCGATTCGTTCGCGGCCGTCGTGGCCGGCGAGTACGACCACCTGCCCGAGCAGGCGTTCTACATGGTCGGCGGGATCGAGGAAGCCGTCGAGAAGGCGCGCGAGATGGAGGGCGAGGGGTCCTGATGGCCGACCGCGACGGCGCGCGCAAGCTCACGGTCAGCGTCATCTCGCCCGTGTCCGTCGGCTACACGGGCGAGGGCGACAGCGTGATCGTGCCCGCCTACGACGGAAAAATGGGCATCCTCGTCGGCCACGCCCCGATGATGGTCCTCCTCGGTACCGGCGACGTGGTCGTGAAGGACGGCGGCGAGGAGCATCGGGTTCACGTCTCGGGCGGTTTCATGCAGATCATCGACGACGAGGTGTCGGTGCTGGCCGAGGTCGTAGGCGAGGGCGACGCCGGGAGCGACTGAGACGACGGGCGGCCGCGGCCACCGCCTGTTGCCACATAGCGTAGACTGTACCCATAATGAGTACAATCGTACTCAAATGAGGTACACAATGCCCAGTCCATACATGCCCGCCGATTCGATCGCCGAGGCGCTGTTCGGCAGCACGCGCCGCAATGTCCTGGCTCTTCTGTTCGGCAATCCGGATTCGGAGTTCTACCTTCGCCAGATCGTGCGGCAGTCCGGGACCGGTGTCGGCGCCGTGCAACGCGAGCTGGCGAGTCTTGCCGACGCCGGCCTCATTGTGCGTTCTCCGGACGGGAATCAGGTCTACTTCCGCGCGAACCGCGAATCGCCGGTATTCGAAGAACTGCGAAGCCTCGTAGCGAAGACGATGGGCGTGGCCGACCTGTTGCGAACGGCGCTCCTGGAGCTTGATACCGGCGAAGCCATCCGCTACGCGTTCATCTTCGGTTCCGTCGCGACGGGCACTCAGACAACATCCAGCGATGTCGACGTGATGATCGTCGGACCGATGCAGTTGTCGGACGTGGTGCCTGCTCTCCGCTCCGCAGGACGGAGCCTGGACAGGGAGGTCAACGTCTCGGTCTTCACCTTCGAAGACGTCCACGCGAAGGCCGGAGCAAATCAGCATTTCATCACCCGCGTCCTCGAGCAGCCGAAGATCATGCTCATCGGAGATGAAGATGACCTTGCACGATTGGGCGGAGAATCGCTGGCTCCATGAACTAGACGAGTCGCTCCGAAATCGCCGACCTCCTCTCAGTAATCGACCGAGACCTCGAAGATGCCTCGATCGACCGGCTGAGCGCGGACTGGCGACTCGGCATCTCGTACAATGCGGCGCTACAACTGGCGAATCTCGCTCTGGCCGCCAGTGGATACCGGACGGGTCGCGAGCGCTCGCACGAGCGCGCTATCCAATCGCTGCGCTTTACGGTCGGGTTCGATCAACCCTTGATCGATGTCCTGGACACGGTTCGGCGCAAGCGCAACACGGGCAATTACGACCGGGCGGGGACGACTTCAGACACCGAAGCGGCGGAGATCTACGAGCTGACGATGAACGTGCGTGAAACCGTGGTCGACTGGATGCGACGGGAGCATCCGGACCTGCTCCCGTAGGTCGGTGCTCACTGCTCCCGGAGCGCCTCCGACCCCCGTTGACGCACCCGTGTATTTCGGTTAATATCTTCGGCCCTCTCGGAAACGGGAGGGCTGCTTTTTGACAATGAGGAGGGGAAGGGAAGAAGTGCCGAGGAGCGCACTGAGAAGTGACGTGTACTCAGTAGTATGTGAAGTAGAAGAGGGTTTGATGGTTAGAGAGGATCAAGCGAAGAAGGGCGCGGGGTG
>DATHRZ010000129.1:0-60036 GCA_035464655.1 Gemmatimonadota bacterium | reverse complement strand
CCCACGTACTCCGCCGCCTCGTCCTCGAACGACTGCACGTCGGGCCCCAGCACGAACCGCCCCGACCGCAGCACCCGAAGCGCCTCGCTCGACAGCTCCCCCCACAACTCCTCGAGCTCCGGCGACAGATCGAGAACCGGGATCCGCTCCATCTCCGTCATCGCCCCCCCTCAATCTCCAAGGGGTTCACTCGCCGGTGGGGGCCGCAACAAGAGGGGGCGGGAATGAGAACGCCTCGAAGCGAGCATTGAGCGGCGCCGTCCAGCCGGTCGCGGCTCGCGGAGAGGCGTTCTCATTCCCGATACGCCCTCATGAGCACGTCCGCCACCTCCGGACGAGTAAACTCCTCCGGCGGTCGTTCCCCACGCGACAGCATCTCGCGCACCTTCGTCCCCGACAGGAAGACGCGGTTTTCGGGGCCGGCCGGCGACGTCTTCGCCGAGGCCATCTGCTTCGTGAGCTTGCAGTAAAAGGCGTGCTCGAACTTCAGCGGCACGATGCCGAGCGCCCGCTGGTCGATCTTCTCGAAGATCTCCTGCGCGTCGTACGTACCGTAGTAATCGCCCACGCCGGCGTGATCGCGGCCGACGATGAAGTGCGTGCAGCCGTAGTTGCGCCGCATGATCGAGTGGTGAATCGCCTCGCGCGGGCCGGCGTAGCGCATGGCGGCGGGCAACACCGACAGCACGACCCGATCCGTCACGTAGTATTTGTCGATCAGCACCTCGTAGCACTCCATCCGCACGTCGGCCGGGATGTCGTCGGGCTTGGTCTCGCCGACCAGCGGGTGGATGAGCAGGCC
Organism: Gemmatimonadota bacterium; assembly: GCA_035464655.1. Lineage (GTDB taxonomy): Bacteria > Gemmatimonadota > Gemmatimonadetes > Palauibacterales > Palauibacteraceae > JARFPW01. The sequence continues at coordinate 59,234 of DATHRZ010000129.1, read as the reverse complement.
GTCGACGATCTCGAGCGCGCACTTCTGCAGGTATTCGTGCGCCCGGTGGATGGGATTGCGGGTCTGGAACGCGACGATCGTGTCCCAGCCGCGCTCCGCGAACGCGGCGCGCGTCTCGGCCGGGGTCAGGTTGCGCTCCGGGAAGCCGCTGATGTCGGTTTCGTAGCAGTACTCGACCGGGCCGGAGACGCAGGTCGCCCCGTGCCGGCGCAGCGCCGCGACGCCGGGGTGCGCCTCGTCGGTCGTGCCGTATACCCCGGCCGCCTCGGCCTCGAGATCGCGCTCGAACACGGTCTCGACGTCGATTACCCCGGCGAGCTCGCCGTCGGGCGCCACGAGGGCGGCGCGTCCGCCCGGGCGCAGGGCGGACGCCTCGTCTTCCGTACAGGTCAGCACCACCGGCACACCCCAGGGCAGCCCGATCGGCAGTCGGGTCTCGTCGACCACCGAGCGCCACGCCTCCTCGTTCATGAAGCCGTCGAGCGGCGACAGGGCCCCGACGGCGATCAGGTAGAGGTCGCTGAGCATCGCTTCACCGATCGCGATCGACGGCAGGCCGGTGGCTTCGCGGCGCAGCTCCTCGGCGCGCGCGCCCGAGGTCGTGCGGTCGACCAGCATGCCTCCGTAGGCTGACAGGCTCATGCGGCCTCGCTTCCGTCGTCCTGGTCCGTCGGGTGGAGATAACCGCCGGCGCGCAGGTACTCGACGATCCGGTCGGCCGATTCCTCCACGGTGAGTTCGGCGGTCGGCAGGCAGATTTCGGGCGTCTCGGGCGCCTCGTAGGGGGCGCTGATCCCGGTGAACTGGGGGATCTCGCCGGCGCGTGCCCTCGCGTACAGGCCCTTCGGGTCGCGCTCCTCGCACACCTCGAGCGGGCAGTCGACGAACACCTCGATGAAGTCGCCCGGCTGGACGATGCGGCGCACGGCGTCGCGGTCCTCGCGGTAGGGCGAGATGAACGCCGTAAGCACGATGGCGCCCGCGTCGCAGAACAGCTTCGCGACCTCGCCGACGCGCCGGATGTTCTCGGTGCGGTCTTCCGGGGAAAAGCCGAGGTCGCCGTTCAGCCCATGGCGCACGTTGTCGCCGTCGAGCACGTAGGAGAAGCAGCCCTCGGCGAACAGGCGCTCTTCCACCTCGATGGCGAGCGTGCTCTTCCCGGAGCCCGAGTAGCCCGTGAACCAGAGGATGGCGCCGCGATGGCCGCGCCGCACCTCGCGCTGTCTTCGGTCGACGTGGCTGGGCTGCCAGACCACGTTGGTCGATTTCATTGTCGTCATGTATGACTCGCTCTCCAACGTTTTAACGTTCGCAATTGCACTGTACGGGACGAGCGGCGTCGCGGATGCGGCGCCGGATCGCTGGCGTGGTACGCTTCAGTGTCAGGAATCGAACCCCAACTTCGCGGCCGTCACCTCGCGCACCAGTGGAAGCGCCGCTTCCCACGTGTCGCCACGGGCCGCGAAAATCCCGTGCGGCTGCGCCGGATTCCGCTTGCCGTAGGACAGCGGCCGGCCGGCGCAATCGGTCACGCGGCCGCCGGCGCCGCGCAGCACGGCCTCGGGGGCGCACGTGTCCCACTCCTTCAGAAACGGCACGGGGTGGACGTACAGGTCGGCCCGTCCTTCGGCGATCAGCGCGCACTTGACGCCCACCGACCCCGACAGCACCGACTCGGCCCCGAGGCCTTCGCCCACCGCCGTGATCAACGGGTCGGGGTGCGAGCGCGAGCGGGCCATCCGCAGCACCTCGGGGCGGACGGCCGACAGACGCACGGGGCCGAACGGACCGACCACGGCGTCGAAGCCGTTCGTGTCGGCCTCGCCGGCCCACGTCACGTCGGCCGCCCAGGCGCCTTCGGCCAGACCGACCAGGCCGAGGTACAGGCGGCCGGGATCGGGCATCAGCACGGCTCCGAGCCGGGCCGCGCCATCCACGGCGAGTCCGACCATCATCGCGAACTCGCCGTTGCGGGCGATGAACTCCTTCGTCCCGTCCAGCGGATCGACGACCCACAGTCGCCGGACCGCGCCGGCGTCGCCCTCGAGCGGCGCCGACTCCTCGCTACGGATCGTGTCGCCCCGCCCGCCGCCGCGCAGCACCGTGAGAATCGCGTCGTTCGCCGCGTGATCGGCCTCGGTCACGGGGTCGGACGGACCCTTCTGCCGGATGCCCATGTCGTCGTCGCGGTAGAACGGCCGCGCCGCCGCACCTCCCTCGACGGCCGCCGCGGCGGCGAGCTCGAGGTCGGCCGCCGCGGCGGACGGACAGTCGGCCGGCCGGCTTGCCGCCCAGTCGATGCGAAGTGTCACGTCGTCATCCCGTGGCTCACGTCTTCACCCTTCGGTTCAGGTAGAGGCCGCCGGCCAGGAACACGCCGTTCGGCAGCCAGGCGGCGGCCATCGGGGGCAGCACGCCGCCGGCGCCCAGCCCTTCGGCGATGCGGATGATCATCAGGAAGAGCATCGTCGTGACGAGCGCGATGCCGATCGATGCCGTGGCGCCGCCGCGCCGGGTCGAGTTGGCCAGCGGCGCCCCGAACAGCACGATGATCAGGCAGGCGAACGGAAACGCGATCTTCAGGTTCAGGTCGACCTGGAGCTTGCGCGTGTCGCCGCCCGAGCGCTCGAGCGCGTCGATGTACTGCGACAGCTCGGCGTAGTCCATGTTCTCGACCTCCCGGGGCGGCGCCAGCAGGTCTTCCGGCGTTTCGGTGAACGAGGCCTGATGCAGCTCGGCGAACTCGAATGCGACCGCGCGGCCCCGTTCCGGCAGCAGGCGCAGCGCGCCGTCGCGCACGATCCAGCGTCCGGCCGCCGAGTCCCAGTCGGCCCGCGCCGCGTCCATCGAGTAGGACGGGTACTGGTAGCCGTCGCCCTCGCGGTCGATGCGGATCCGCTCGATCTCGCCCCGCGCCGACGTGAGCCGACGAATGGTGTAGTATCGACCGCCGTCGCCCCGGAACACGAAGGACAGCCGAGCGCCCTGGGCGCGATCGCCGCCGATCGCCTCGGCGGAGCGCTGGTTCGCGTCGGGAATGATCTCGGTCAGCACGAGAGCCACGAAGCTGATGACGACGGCGCCCGCGAGCATCGGGGCGAGGAGTCGGTGAAAGCTGACTCCGCCCGCCTTCGCGGCCGTGATCTCGAAGTGCCGGGTCATCGACGAGATCGTGAACACGGCGGCGATCAGGCAGGCGACCGGAAACGCGAGAAACATGTTGTACGGGAACTGATACAGGTAGTGCATGAACACGTCGCCGCGCGTCACCGACTCGCGCAGCAGGTTGTCGATGTCGTCGGTGAACTGGATGACGATGAACAGCAGGGGCACCCCGATCACGCAGACCCCGAAGATCTTGAAGAACTGACTGAGGACGTACCGGTCGAGAATCTTCATGGGTCGCCTCTCATCCGCCCGCCCGCCGCGAATGGAAGAAGGCGCCGATGCCGAGAGCCAGGAAGAGGACGTTGGGCGCCCACATGGCCCAGAAGGGCGACAGCAGCTCCTGGTCGGCCACCGACTCGCCCCCGATCAGTGCGACGTAATACGCCGTGAACACGAGGAAGCTCACCCCGACGACCATCGAGATCCCGCCCCGGTGGTAGCGGGCCGCCAGCGGGACCCCGATCAGCACGAACACGATGCACGCGGCGGGCAGAGAGAACTTCTTCCAGATCTCGACCTCGAACTGGAGCGCCGACTTCACGTAGCGGTCGCGCTGGGCGGCATGGCTGCGAAACGAATTCAGGGCGCCGGCCGGCGACCCGATCAGTTGTCCGGCCCGCCAGCCCGTCGCGAACGCGTCGGCCGAATCGGCATCGGCGCGGTCGTCGGAGTCGGCGGTCGTCTCGGCCCCTCCGGCTTCGACCGTATCGCCCGCGCCGGTCTCGTCCGCGGCCGCGTCGCCCCCTCCGGCCTCCAGCGGCCCGATGTCTTCCGACAATCCGCCCAGCAACCGGTCGGTATACGAGAGCGCGAGCACGGCGCTCGTGCGCGTCGCTTCTGCCGCCCGCGCGTGGTTCTCGGCCGCCTTGACCCGCATCGAGTCGATCGGCAGCTCGCGGTCGCCGCGCGTCCCGCCCGTCGAGCGATCGAGCTCGTTGCCGATGTCGGGGATCCGCATGTGCTGCGTCTGGAACCAGACGTGCTGGAACTCGTCCGGTCGGTCGACCTCGCTCTCGCGAATCTCGCCGTCGTACAGGGTCAGGTACAGCTCCGTCTGGGACTGATTGAATTCCATCGTCCCGCTGTCGGCGATGATCGTGCGGATCTTCTCGGGCCGGGTGGCGTCCCAGATGGTCACGTCGCCGAGGAGGTTCGTCTTCGGATCGACTCGCTGCGCCTCGATGAACAACTCGCGGTCGACGACCTCGTTCACCGAGCGCTCGCGCAGGGCGAAGGTCGGCGACTTCTGGCTGATGCTGCGTCGCAAGCTCTGGAGCTGGTAGTTCGACTCGGGCAGCACGTTGTCGTTGAACCAGTACAGGCCGACGGCCACGACAGCCGCCGCGCCCACGGCCGGAAGCGTGATGCGAAGAAGGCTGACGCCGCTCGCCTTCATCGCGTTGATCTCGTTGTCCGACGCGAGCCGGGTAAAGGTGTAGAGGACCGTGACGAGGACGGCCATCGGAACGATCACCGCCATGAGGAACGGAATGGACAGTGCGAACACCTCGGCGACGACCTGCCAGCCGAGCCCCTTGCCGACCAGCAGATCGAAGGTCTTGGCGACCTGGTCGAGCAGCATCAGGGTCGTGAGCGCCGCGAGCGAGAACCCGAACGGCGCCACGAGCTGGCGAAGGATGTATCGGTCGAGAATGCCCAAACTGCTTCTCCAACGGCGGTTTGACTTTGGTCCGGGCCGGCGTGAATGTACCCCGCCATGCCCATTTTAGCTCCCGCGTCCGGCCCGTCCGGCCGACCTCCCGAGTCGGTGGCCATCGTCATGTTGAGCGCGATCGGCGACTCCGTGCACGTCCTTCCGGTCATCGCGTCGTTGCGTGACGCGTGGCCGCGCGTGCGAATCACCTGGGTGATTCAGCCCACGGCGCACGCGCTGATGGCCGGTCGGCCCGACGTGGACGACTTCGTCGTGTTCCAGCGTTCGCACGGCATGCGGGGGTTTCTCGACGTCCGCCGCGCCGTGCAGAATCGGCGGTTCGACCTGGCGATCGACCTCCAGGTCTACTTCAAGGCCGGCCTGCTGACGGCCCTGCTCCCGGCCGAGCGCAAACTGGGGTTCGACCGGGCGCGGGCCCGCGACGCGAACTGGTTGTTCACGAACGAGCGCATCCCGCCGCACGCCCCGCAACACGTGCAGGATCAATACCTCGAGTTCGTCGAGTACCTGGGTCTCGAGCCACGGCGCCGGTGGGATTTTCACTTCACGCCCGAAGAGCTCGCGCGGCGCGACGCGTTCCTCGCCCGGCTCGATCGCCCGGCCATGGCGGTGATTCTCCGCACCTCGCGGCCGCAGAAGAACTGGCCGGCCGAACGGTACGCCCGGGTGCTCGAGATCGCCGAGCACGACCTGGGCCTCCAGCCCGTGCTCGTCGGCAGCGCGGCGCCCGACGAGGTCGCGGTGGCGGAAGAGGTCATGCGTCTCACGCGCGCCACGCCGATCAACGCGCTGGCGAACGACCTGCGCGGCCTGGCGGCGCTGCTCTCGGGCTGCGCGCTCCTCCTCAGCCCCGACACGGGCCCGCTGCACGTCGCGGTCGCGCTCGGCGTGCCCACCATCGGCCTGTACGGTTACACCGACCCGAAGCGCAGCGGCCCGTACCGCCGGTTCGGCGACCTGACCGTCGACCGCTACACGCGGCCCGGCGAGACGACGCCGTCCATGGAGTTCCGGCCCGGAAACATGGAGCGCATCGAGGTCGACGACGTGGCGGAGAAACTCGAACTGGCCGTGTCGCGCTACGACGTGGCCGGAGCGGTACCCACGTGAGCGGCCGGATCCTCTGGGTCGACGACGAGGTCGACATGCTGCGGCCCCACACGCGGCTGCTCGAGACCTCGGGCTACGAGGTCGACACCGTGATGAACGGCAACGACGCGCTCGAACTGCTCGAGGCGGAGAGCTACGACCTCGTCCTGCTCGACGAGCAGATGCCGGGCCTGCGGGGCATCGAGGTGCTCGAGCGCATGCGCCGCCGCGGACGCCGCGTGCCGGTCGTCATGGTCACGAAGAGCGAGGCCGATTCGACGATGCACGAGGCGATCGGCCGCGAGGTCGACGACTACATCGTCAAGCCGACCAGTCCCCGGCAGGTGCTTTCGGTGGTGACGCGCCTGCTGGCCGGGCCGAAGCTGCGTCACGAGCGCATCGCCCGCGACTTCACGTCCGGGTTCGGCGAGCTTCGCGAGCGCGTCGCCGCGGCCGAGACGTGGCGCGAGTGGACGGACATCTACGGCCGCCTGGTGAGCTGGGAGCTCGGGCTCGACGAGGCGGGCGAGCCCGACCTGCTCGAAGTGCTCGACACGCTGCGCCGCGACGTACGGCGCGAGTTCTGCGACATGGTGTGCGAGCGCTATCCGGGCTGGGTGCGCGAGGGCGGCGATCACGCGTCCGGAGCGCCACCGCTCAGCGTCGACGTGCTGCCCGATTTCTTCGCGCCGCTGCTCTCGGCCGGCGAGCCCGTGATGCTGGTCGTGATCGACTGCCTGCGGTTCGACCAGTGGCGGGCGCTCGCCCCGATGCTCGACGACCACTTCGAGGTCGACGAGGCCCTGCACGCCTCGATCCTCCCGACGGCGACGCCGTTCTCGCGCAACGCGATCTTCAGCGGGCTGTTCCCCGACGAGCTCGAGGCGCGCCGTCCGGGTTGGTACGCGGCGGGCGAAGACGAGGGCTACAACATGTTCGAGGGCGAGCTGCTTCAGGATCACGTGCGCGAGCTGGCGGGCCGCGACATCCCGACGCACTACGAGAAGGTGTTCAACAACGAGCAGGGGAAGGCGATGCTCAAGCGCCTGCCCGGCTACCTGTCATCGTCGTCGTCGTCGGTCACGGCCCTCGTGTTCGGCTTCGTCGACCTGCTCACGCACGGGCGCAGCGAGTCGCGGCTGATCCTCGAAGTCGCCCGCGACGCCGGGGCGCTGCGCTCGCTCACGCTCACCTGGTTCGAACGCTCGGCCGCCTTCGCCGCCCTGCGCGAGGCGGGCAAGCGCGGCGTGCGCGTGCTGCTCACCTCCGATCACGGGTCGATTCACTGCAACCGCCCGTCCACCGTGTTCGCCCGGCGCGACGCCACGCACAACCTGCGCTACAAGTTCGGGCGCGACCTGCGGGTGGAGGATCCGTCGACGGCCCTCGTGGTAGACGACGCCGCCACGCTGCGGCTGCCCGATCGCGGCTATCGGAACAACTACGCGCTGTGCCGCGAGGACTACTATTTCGTCTATCCGACCAAGCTGCGCGAGTACCAGAGCCGCTACCGCGACAGCTTCTTCCACGGCGGGATCAGCCCCGAGGAGATGATCCTGCCCGTGGCCCTCCTCACGCCGCGCGCCTGATGGCGGAGGACCGCGCGTCGCCGAAGCCGTCCTACCGCCGCCTGTTCGGCTACCTGCGGCCGTTCAAGGGCCTGTTCGCGATCACGATCACCGTCGGCCTGGTCGCCTCGGCGCTCGACGTGTTCAGCTTCGTGCTCGTGATCCCCCTGCTCCAGTCGCTGTTCCGCACGGGCGACGTGCTCGGACCCGACGCCGACAGCGTCGTCGAGCGCGCCCTCGAGTGGGCGATCGGCGACCTGCTGCGCTCCGGCTCGCAGCTCGACGCCCTGCGCAACGTCTGCCTCGTGCTGCTGGCCGCCATCCTCGTCAAGAACGCCGCCCTGTTCGTGTCGAAGTACCTGAGCATCTCGATCCGCGAGGGGGTCGAGCGGTTGATGCGCGAAGACGTGTACGCCCGGCTCCAGCGTCTGCCGCTCTCCTACTACTCCCGCATGAAGACGGGACAGCTCATCGCACGGGTACTGAACGACACGCGGGAAGCCCGTGGCGCGGTGAGCTGGCTGCTGCTCGAGCTCGTTCGTCGGTCGACCTCGGCGCTCATCTACCTCGCCACGCTGTTCGCCCTGTCGTGGCGCCTGACGCTGATCGCGCTCGTGCTCGCCCCGCTGCTCGCCGTCACCCTGGCCCCGATCGTCCGGCGGCTCAAGCGGGGCTTCCGCAGCGCCTTCGATCAGCAGGGCGACCTCGTCAGCATGCTCCAGGAAGCGGTGAGCGGCGTGCGGCTGATCAAGGCGTCCGGCGCCGAAGACTACGAGCGAGGCCGGTTCGAGGAGCGCTCGGGGCGCTACACGCGGCGCATGGTGCGCACCTCGGGCCTGTCGCAGATCGCCAGCCCCCTGTCGGAGGTGCTGTCGTCGGTGGCCGCCGTGCTGCTGATCTGGCTCGGCGCGCGGATGGTGCTCGTCGACGGATCGATGGCTCCGGAAGCGTTCATCGCGTTCATCACGCTCGCCCTCCAGCTCGTGTCGCCGCTCAAGGCGCTCGCCGACTTTCCGGCGCAGCTCCAGCTTTCGGTCGCGGCGGCCGACCGGGCGTTCGAGGTGTTCGACGAACCGGCGGAAGAGGACTCGGGCACACGTGACATCACGGGGCTCGACCGGGAGATCCGCTACGAGGGGGTCGAGTTCGCCTACGAGCCCGGCCGGCCCGTGCTGCGCGACATCGATCTCACCGTCCGGCGCGGCGAGATCGTCGCCCTGGTCGGCCACTCCGGGGCGGGGAAGAGCACGATGGTCGACCTGCTGCCCCGGTTCATCGACCCGACGGCGGGCCGGCTGCTGTTCGACGGCGTCGACGCGCGCGAGTACCGGCTCGGCAGCCTGCGGTCGATTTTCGGCATCGTCAGCCAGCAGACGGTCATCTTCCACGACACGGTGCGTGCGAACATCGCGTTCGGCGTGCCGAACCGCTGGAGCGAGGACGAGATCCGCGCGGCGGCGCGGGCGGCGCACGCCCTCGAGTTCATCGAGGAGATGCCCGACGGGTTCGATTCACAGCTCGGCGACCGCGGGGTGCGGCTGTCGGGCGGACAGCGCCAGCGGATCGGCATCGCGCGGGCGATCCTGCGCGATCCGCCGATCCTCATCCTCGACGAGGCGACGTCGTCGCTCGACACGGTCTCGGAGCAGCTGATCCAGCAGGCGCTGTCGCACCTGCTGTCGGGCCGGACGGTGTTCGTGATCGCGCACCGCCTGTCGACGGTGCACAATGCCGACCGGATCGTGGTGCTCGAGGAAGGGCGGATCGTCGAGCAGGGCAGCCACGCCGAGCTCCACGCGGCGGGCGGCGTGTACCGGACGCTGTACGACCTTCAGCTCGCCGCGCCGTCGGCCGCCGCGGTATCTCCGGCCGCCGGGTCGCCGGGCGCGGAGGCGCCCGACGCGTAGCCGCGCTCGAATTCCGGCCAGGCGGCGAGCACGTGGTCGAGTTCCAGCTTGCGCAACGAGCGCCGGAGCCGCGCGAAATTGGACTCCACCCGGCGCGCGCCCAGCGGCGCCGGCCGCAGGTGACCGCGGTCGAGGTCCACGACGTGGGCCCGCGCTTCGCCCGATCCGGCGCCGGCGGGCGTGATCAGCACGTTCCAGGCGTTGAGGTCGGCGTGATCGCCGCCCGCGTCGTGCAGGGCGCGCACGGCACGGCCCATGGCGCGGAGGGGGCCCGCAAGTCGTTCCGCCGGGGTCGCGGCCAGCGTGACGGCGGCCGGCTCGGCCCCCGGAATGCGGCGGGTCGCCAGCCAGGTCTCGTAGCCGACGCGCCGCTGCTGCCGCACGGCCGCCAGGGGCTCCGGGACCGGGGCGCCGCGGCGCCGCAGCCGCTCGGTCAGGATGAGCTCGTCGGTGAAGCGGTCGCCCGCGAAGTAGCGGGACCGTACGAGCTTCCCGAACCAGCCGCCGCGGCGCCCCGGCCGGACGACGATCTCGTCCCCCGCGCCCGCGTCGACGATCCGGGCGCCGCCGCGACCCCCCGCGGTCGCACGCGCCGGCTCGGTGGCGGCGGTCGGGGCCCCGGGCGACGCGAGCAGGCCGAGGGCCTCGAAGGCCGGCCCGAAGTCGGAGCGCACGAGCGCGACGCGCCCCGGCATGCGGCGGAGCTCGAACGAGTCGGCGAGGTCGGAGGGTACGGTGGTGATCATGCGCTGCAACATGCCGCGCGTCGGGTGTCGGCGCGATTCCCGGCGTTGTTGCGCAGCGTGCCGCGGAATAGCTTCGTCACATGATCGTTTCGTCGCGCCCGCTCCGCGTTCTGCACGTCGATTCGGGCCAGGAATGGCAATCGGTCCGCGACCAGGTGCGTCTCCTCGTCGAAGGCCTGCGCGCCGAGCCCGACATCCGCCAGGCCGTGGCTACCCTGGCCACGTCGCGGCTCGCCGCCGAGTGTGAGTCCCTCGGGGTTCCCGTCATCCCGCTGCCGCGAACCCTGGGGAGCGATCCGCTGACCCTTCAGCAGCTCGCCCGGTACGTGCGCGGAGCGTGGGACCTGTTTCACGCCCACGACAGCACGGCCCTCTCGAAGCTGCTGTACATCCAGGCGCTCGACGGTTCGAACATCCCGCTCGTCGCCTCGCGCCGCTACGGCTCCGTACCCAGGGCCCCCGACCGCTGGCGACGGGCGGCGCTCGTCATCGCGGCGTCGAGTCCGGCCCGCGACGCCCTGCTGGCCGCCGGCGTCGAGCCGGGCCGGGTCGCGGTCGTACCGAACGGAATCGACCCCGGGATCGTGGTCGAAGAGCAGACGAACGCCCTGCGGGACGCCATCGGGGCGCGACGCGAGCACCGGCTCGTGGCCTCGTTCACGGCGCTCAGCCGCCACCGCGATCACGAAACGCTCCTGCGCGCGGCCACGCGCATCGTGACCCGGTGTCCCGAAGCACGGTTCGCCGTGCTCGGGCGAGGTCCGGAACGAACGAGGGTAGAGGACCTGGTCGAGCAACTCGAGCTCGAGGGCCGGGTGTGTCTGCCGGGCTACCTGCCCGACGCGCGGCGCTACATGGGCGACATCGACGTGTTCGTCATGCCCGCGTTCGACGAAGAGCTGACCAGCGCCTGCCTGGAAGCGATGGTGGCCGGCGTGCCGGTCGTGATGCCCACGGCGTCGGGCATCGACGCGGCCGCCGCCGAGCGGGAGCCCGGCCCGGTTCGCGTGCCCGCCCGTGATCCCGAGGCGCTAGCCTCCGTGCTCGAGCGGCTGCTCGCCGACCCGGGTTACCATCGCGCCTCGGCGGAGCGCGGGCGGGCCTTCGCGGATCGTCACGGGCCGGCGGCGCTGGTCGGGCGTACACGCAACGTGTACGAGCGGGTCGCTCGACGCCGGCCGGCGGGCTGAGCGGCGTGGGGGGCGCGGCCGAGCTCGCCGAGTACCTGGGCGCGCGAGCCGTCGTCGGCATGGCGCGCGCTCTCTCGCCGGCTGCTGCGCAGCGCCTCGGGGCGCGGTTGGGCGTCCTGGCCTACCGCTCGGGCGCCCGGCGCGACATCGTGCGGGCGCAGATCGATGCCGGGTTCGCGGAGCGTGGCGCCGGGTGGGTGGAACGCCAGGCGGCCGCCTGTTACCGGCACTTCGGCCGCGAGGCGTTCGTCATCGCTCGCCTCGCGCGAGACGTAGACACCCTGCCGCGCCGCGTCGAAACGGATGCCGCCGCCGAGCGCTGGATCGGTCGCATGGTGGCCGGCGAGGGCGTCGTCGTGGTGACCGGACACCTCGGCAACTGGGAGCTGGCGGGAGCGTACCTCGCGCAGCGCGGCGTGCCCCTGTCGGCCGTCGTGAAGCGGCAGCGCAACGCGCGGTTCGACGCCTGGCTTGCCGCGACGCGCCGCGGCCTGGGCATGGAGTCGGTGTACATGGACGACGCCCGTATCCTACCGGCGCTGCTGGCCCGGGGGCGCACCGTGGTGCTGATCGCCGACCAGGACGCGCGAAGCCGTGGTCTGCCCGTGACCTTTCTCGGCCGACCGGCGTCGACCTTCAGGGGTCCGGCCCGTCTCGCGCTGCGCACGGGCGCCCCACTGGTGTTCGCGAGCCTCGTTCGGGACGATGGTGTCTATCGCATGACGGCCGAGGTGGTACGCGACAGGGCGGATGCGCGGGCCGGGGCCTCGGCGAGCGCGGCCGAGCTCGAGTTCACGCGCCGCTGGGTAGCGGCGCTCGAAGCCCGTGTGCGCGAAGCGCCGGAACAGTACTTCTGGTTCCATCGGCGCTGGAAATCGGGCGCCGCCGTCGCGCGGGCTCGGAACGAGGCGGGGGGCGGTGCTGTACCTCAGGCGGAACCGGGTGAGGCGGCGGAGACGAACGACTGACGAAGACGACGGAACGACGGAGACGACGCAACTGACACGCACCAACGGAGAAATCGCTTGATATACGTCGCGTTGCCGGCCCACGATGAACGACACACCGCCGGCGTGCTGATCTGGCGGCTACGCGAGATCTTCGCGGAGCTCGACCGTGATTTTCGCGTCCTGGTCCTCGACGACGCCTCGACCGACGGGACGGCCGAAGTGCTCGAGCCCTATGATCGGGTGGCGCCCCTGACCATTTTGCGGAACGAGGAGCGGCTCGGTTACGCGGCGTCTCTCGAACGGTTGATCCGCGAAGCCGTGCGCTCGTCCAGCTACCCGAAGCGCGACGGCCTGCTCGTCATGCAGTCCGACTTCACCGACGACCCCGCCTGCATTCCCGACTTCGTCCGGCGCTTCCAGGGTGGGGCCGACCTGGTGGCCGGAACGCGCGTGAACTTCTCAGAAGCACCGCGCTCGGCCCGCGCCGTTCGTCTCGGAGCCCGCCTCCTGGCGCGGCCGTCCGGCGTGCCCGACGGCCTGAGCGACCCGTGGTACGGGTTTCGGCTGTATCGCCTCATGGCGCTGCGCCGGGCCCTGGCCGACCTCGACGAAGGCGAGCCCCTGATGTCCGAAGACGGCTGGGCCGCCAACCTCCAGTTGCTGCTCAGGGTCGTGCCGCACCTGCGCCAGTGGGTCGAGGTCGAAGTGCCGTACGACCTCAGCCGGCGCTACCGCGTCAGCCGCTTCGATCCGTGGTCCGAGTTGCGGTCGCTCTACCGGGCGGGACGAGCCGCCCGGCGCGCCCCCGTCGCGGCTCCGGCGACGGAGCCGGCGTGAAGCGGCCTTCGGGGGCGACGCTCGCCGTCGTCCTTCCCCTCGCCCTGGCCGGCGGGCCCGACGGTCGGCACGATCCCGCGCCGCGGCCCGCGCCCGCCGTCGCGGCGCTCGCGTCCGACACGCTGGACGATTGGCGCTTTCCGGTGGGCGAGCGCATGGAGTACTCGGTCACGTGGGGCGGCGCGCGCATCGGCCGGAGCGTTCTCACCATCGAGGCGATCGACACGATCGCCGGCCGGCCGACCTATCGCGCGTCCCTGCAGACGGAGGGCGGCCCGCCGTTCTACCGCCTCGAGGACCGGCTCACGAGCTGGATACAGCCGAAGCCGTTCGCCACGGTGCGCTTCGACCAGAAGCTGCGGCAGGGCGGGTACCGGCGTGATCGCCGGCACCTGATGGATCTCACGGAGCAGACATACACGCGCTACGATCTCAAGAGTGACCGCTACGTGGCGCACGAAGAGGAGGCCGACGTCGACATCCCGCCGGGGGCCCTCGACGAGGTCGCCTACTTCTACTTCGTCCGCCTGTCGGATCTCGAGGTGGGACGGCGCTACGAGTATGAACGATACTTCAAGGAGTCGGGCAATCCGGTGATGCTCGAAGTGCTGCGGCGCGAGCGCATCAGGGTGCCGGCCGGCACGTTCAACACGATCGTCGTACGGCCGACCATCAAGACGAGTGGCCTGTTCTCCGAGGGCGGCGAGGCCGAGCTCTACGTGACCGACGACGAGCGGCGCATCCCGGTTCGCGTGCAGACCCGCATGCCCATCGGCACCGGCAACTTCTACCTGACGAAGTACGAGTCCGGCGACGGGGGCGCGCTGATCGAGACGCCCGGCCCCGCGGCGGACGACACGGTCTCGTCGCCGTGAGCGGCGGCCCGCCGGACGAGCGCGCCGACCTCCGGCGCGTACCCGTCGCGTCGAGACCCGACAAGGTGAACGCCGACGACTTCGCGTCTCCTCCGGTCGCGGGCGGAAGTTTCCGCGAGTTTCTCGATTCGCTGCCGCGCATTCTGCAGGCCGACGCGTTTCGCGCCGTGGCCCGGGCCGTGGCCGACGCGGCCGAGGCAGGACGCACCTGCCTGTGGATGCTCGGGGGACACGTCGTGAAGACCGGGCTCAACCCGATCCTCATCGACCTGATGGAGCGCGGCGCGGTCACGCATATCGCGGTCAACGGCTCGACGGTGATCCACGACTACGAGGCGTGCCGCTGGGGCGGTACGTCGGAAGACGTCGAGGCCGGGCTGACCGACGGAACCTTCGGGATGGCCGAGGAAACGGGCCGCGACATGAACCTGGCGATCGTCCGCGGCGCCGCCGCGGGCAGCGGTCTCGGGCGAGCCCTGGCCGACGACCTGGCGGCGCGCGACGACAACCGCCATCCCGAGCTCTCGCTGCTGCTCGCGGCGCGGCGCCTCGGCGTCGAGCTGACCGTACACGCCGCGATCGGCGCCGAGATCATCCACCAGCATCCCGAAGCGGACGGCGCGGCGATCGGCGCAAGCTCGTATGCCGATTTCCTCACCCTGTCGCGGGCCCTCAGCGGTCTCGACGGTGGAGGCGTCGTGCTCAACGTGGGTTCGGCGGTCCTCCTCCCCGAGGTGTTCCTCAAGGCCCTGACCATTCGCCGCAATCTCGAGAACGGGCGGCCCCGCGATTTCGTGGCCGCGGACTTCGACATGATCCGGCATTACAGGCCGCGCGTGAACGTCGTCGAGCGCCCGACGCGTACGGGTGGTGGGCGCGGATACCAGATCACCGGCCACCACGAGATCATGATCCCGCTGCTCGCATGGGCCGTTGCCGAGGCGCTCGAAATGGAGCGCCGGTAGACCGAATGACCGCGGTTTTCCTGCTTTGCGCCGCCCGACGATCCCGAATATATTCGCCTCCCGACGGGGGGTGCCCGCCTCCCGCGGACTTCGTTCGAAAGGAGACGGCGGTTGGGTTCGTCCAATTTCAGGCCGACCACCCTCGACATGGCTCGGGACGAGCTGTTCAGCCATATTCGGCGATGCGGGGTTCTCGAGGCCGAGGACGACGAGCGGGCCGAATGGATGCAGGACACGGTCGGATATCTCGGTGAGCGTTATCCTGACCTGAGCGAGAGCGACCTGGCCCGGCTGACGGAAATCGGCCATCGCTACTGCGAGCCGGCGATCCCTCACGGCCCCGTCGACTCGAGCGACGACGGCGCGGACGCCTAAACCCAACGAGGTCGGCCCAAAACTGGAACTTCCCTTACGCAGGTCGAGACCGCGGCTATGACCACGGTACTGAGCCTGCTCGCGGTCATCGCGCTCGTGTTCGCCAACGGATTCTTCGTGGCGGCCGAGTTCGCGCTGGTTTCCGTGCGCCGCACCCGAATCGACGAGATGGTGGAGCAGGGCGACCGCCTCTCCCTGCAGGTTCAGAAGGCGCTCACCAACCTCGATCGCTCGATTTCGGGCACACAGCTCGGCATCACGCTCGCCTCGCTCGGGCTCGGCTGGATCGGCGAACCGGCGCTCGCGCACCTGATCGAGGACGCCTTCGTCGGCCTCGGGGCGCCGTGGTCGGCCGTCGCCACGCACGCCACGGCGGTCGCGATCGCGTTCGCGAGCATCACCTTCCTTCACATCGTGCTCGGAGAGCTGGCGCCGAAGTCGGCCGCCCTGATGCGGCCCGAGACGATCAGCCGCTTCGTGGCGGGGCCGCTGAACCTGTTCAACCTTCTCGTGGCGCCGGCGATCTACGTGCTCAACGGCGCCGCCCAGGTAGTGCTTCGGCTCGTCGGCGCCGGGCCGCTCGGCACCCACACGCGCGTACACAGCCCCGACGAGATCCGGTTGCTGCTCGGGCAGAGTCGTGCCGAGGGGATCGTCGAGCTCGACGAGGAGGCGATGATCCACGGCGTGTTCGAGCTGACGCACACGGTGGCGCGCGAGGTGATGACGCCCAGGCCCGATATCATCGCCTTCCAGGCCGACACGCCGCTGGACGAAGTGCTGGCTACTGCGACGGACACCGGGTTCAGCCGGTTTCCCGTTTACCGGGAATCGATCGACGACGTGGTCGGTATCGTGCTCGTGAAGGACCTGTTGCGCTGGCTGCGCGAGCCGCGCGACGAGCCGCGCTTTCGCCTCGACCAGGTCATTCGGCCGCCGTTCTTCGTTCCCGACAGCAAGCCGGTCGACGACTTGCTGGCAGAGCTCCGGCACCAGAAGGTCCACATGGCGATCGTGGTCGACGAGTTCGGAGGAACCGACGGAGTCGTGACGCTCGAAGACCTCGTCGAAGAGATCGTCGGTGACATCTTCGACGAGCACGACGTCGCCCGTCCCGAGATCGAAGTACTCGGCGGCGGCCGCGTGCGCGTCGACGGTGGCGCCTCCCTCGAAGACCTGCTGGGCGAGTTCGAGGTCGGTGACGTCGGGGAGTCCGACGAGTACGATACGGTGGCGGGGTACGTGATCGGCCACCTGGGGCGGATCCCTTCGGCGGGCGATCGAGTACCCATAGGGAGCGCGGAACTGGAGGTGATCGAGACGCAGGACCAGCGCGTTACGAGGCTCGAGCTGCGCCTCGACGGCGCGGAGCCGGGCGAAACGTCCGAAGCTGTCCTCGACGGGGAGCGAGACTCACGATGAACACCGGATTCTGGAGCGCGGAGGAGTACGACCGGAAGGCGCAGGAGCGTTACGAGGCGGGAGACTACGACGCGGCCCTCGAGATTCTGCGAGAGGGCGTTGCGTTGTACCCCGAGGCCGTCGAGCTCCGCGTGTCGCAGGGCTTCACGCAACTGGCCCGTGAAGACTTCGTCCAGGCGAGACGGGCGTTCTTCGCGGCCCTCGGGCTCGAACCCGACCACGAGGACGGGCTCGCCGGGATCGGCGAGACGCACCTCAAGCTCGGCGAGCGAGCGCGCGGGCTCGCCGCCTTCGAGCGCGTGCTCGACCTGGGCTTCGCGCGGGACGGCGACCTGATGTTGTCGATCGGCCGCGCTCTCGTGCGCGAAGACCTGCTCGACCACGCCGAGCGCTTCTTTCGGCTCGCCGTCGAGGCCGACGGGGACAGCGGTGACGCCGCCGCCGACCTAGCCTACGTCGTGCACAGGCAGGGGCGCAGATCCGAGGCGCGCTCGTGGTTCGAAGAGGCGCTCGAGCGCGACCCCGAGAATCACGACGTCCGGGCGCTGATCGCCAACGACCTGTACGAGACCGGAGATCGGCGCGGCGCACTTGCCCAGTTCGAGCGAATTCCCGCGGCGGCAATGTGGGATTCGCTCACCCTGTGGCGCGTGATCGAACTGCTGCGTGCCTGCCGGCGCGAGGCCGACGACGGCCCGGCGGTGCGCCCCTACCTCGAGCGGCTCGACGAGCTGTTCGACGCGTCGAGCCCAGAGGACCGGCTCATCGAGGAGGTCGTGTCCACGCTCGGCGACGACGTCGAGCTTGGCTCGAGCGGGCAGTTCGACCTGTTTCGCCCGGGCGCCGAGAGCACGCGAGCCGGGCGGGAGGCGTCGGCGCGCGACTGGACCGGGGTGGTTCGAATGCTCTGCCGGATGTCGTCGAATCCCGACCGCACGGTAGAGCAGTTCATGGAGGACACGGCGGACCGCGTCCAGGCCGCTACCGGCCTCGCGCTTCCGACCGACGATCCGGGCGCCTTTCTCGAGGCGTCAGTGCGCGCGGGCGTGCTGCGGCTCGAAGACTGGAGCCGCGGGAGGGCGCCGTGAGCGACGGTCTGTTCGCGCTTCTCCGGCGGCGAATGACCGACGAGCGGTTGGGGCCGGGCGATACGGTCGGCGTGGCCGAGCTGCACAAGCGTCTGCTGCCCTATCACACCTGCCGCGACAGCCTCGGCTTCGCGACGAAGGCCGAGTACGACGTGGCGCTTCTGCGCCTGCTGGCCGACGAGGGCCGCGTCGCCGTGTCGGAGCCCGCGCTGCGCGAGGCCGTGCGCGCCGAGATCCGACAGCCGGAGCCCGGCCTTGCCTTTCTGCACCGGTTCGCGGCTTCCGAGATTCGCGTGAAGGCCACGCCGGAGCCCGCCGACGCGGGAACGGCCGCTGCAGCCAACGATGCCGCCGAAGCGCCTGACGCGGCCCACGCGGCACCTGGCACGGCCGCCGGTGCGTCCGCTGTCCAACCCGCCGCCGCCGTTACGGCCGCCGACTGCCGGCGCTGTACCACGCCGCTCCCCCCGGTCGAAGGGGTCCGGTTCTGCCCCGCCTGCGGCGCGGACCAGCTCGCCCCGACCTGCGCGGAGTGCGGCGCCGAGATCGTAGAGGGGTGGAGATACTGTGCGTTTTGCGGTAAGCTTCAGGACGGTGATTTGGCTTGATTTCACGCGAAGCGCCCGGTCCGGCGGGGTCGGCGGCTGGAATGTGAGCGGCCCGATCCCTAGATTCGATCCCTAGATTCGGCCGGCACGCGCATGCGTGTCGATCCGGACCTGTCGATCGTGAAACAACCCAAGGAGCCAGGATACTGATGAAGAACGGAATCTGGATGGTGCTGTTCACCGCCGCGTCGCTGGGCCTCGCGGCCTGCGGCGGCGACGCGAACGGCAGCGACGAGATGGAAGAGATGGCCGAAACGGCCGAGACGATGGCCGAAGAGGGTGCCGAGGCCGCCGGCGACATGGCCGAGGGTGCGACCGACATGAGCCAGGAACTGCCCGAAGGCGTCACCATGGCCATGGTCGACGAGGGGAAGACCGTGTTCGAGGGGGCGGGGATCTGCATGTCCTGCCACGGCCCCTCCGGCGAGGGCATTCCGAACCTGGGCGGCAATCTCACCGACGACGCGTGGCTGCACTCCGACGGCAGCTACGAAGCCATCGTCGAGACCGTGATGAACGGCGTGACGGCCGAGGCGTCGACTTCGGGCGTTCCGATGCCGGCCAGGGCGGGCACCAACATCAGCGACGAGCAGGTGCGGGCCGCTGCCGCTTACGTGTGGACGCTGAGCAAGTAGCGTTCGGCCGGGCCTACAGCACCGAGAAGGCCGGTGGCCCCCCGGGCGCCGGCCTTCTCGTCGTATCGGGTACCGGCCGGACCGCGGAACGCGCCCGATGATCCGTATCGGCCTTCTGCCGGGCGACGGAATCGGGCCGGAGGTCGTGCGCGAAGCCCGACGTGTGCTCGAGGCCGTCGCGGCGGCGGGGCTCGCCGAACTGTCGTTTCGCGAGTTCCCGCACGGCGCGGATCACTTCCTCGCCACCGGCGAGACGTTGGGGGACGAGGCGTTCGCCGCCCTGCGCGACGAGACGGACGCGATCCTGCTCGGCGCCGTCGGTGATCCGCGGGTGCCCGACAATCGACACGCGCACGACATTCTGCTGGGGCTGCGCTTCCGCCTCGACCTGTACGTGAACTTCCGACCCGCGCGGCTGCGCAGCGCCCGCTTCTCGCCGCTCAAGACCGCGGGCGACGCGCCCATCGACTTCGTGATCTTTCGCGAGAACACCGAGGGCGCCTACGCCGGCGCGGGGGGCGCGATTCGACGCGACACGCCGCAGGAGGTCGCGGTGAGCGAGAATCTCGCGACGCGCTGGGGGGTGGAGCGGATCGTCCGGGCGGCGTTCGAGTACGCCGAACGCACGGGCCGCTCGCGCGTCACGCTGGCCGACAAGGCCAACGCGATCCCTCACGTGTATGGTCTGTGGAGGCGGGTGTTTCGAGAGGTCGCGGCGTCGTACCCCGCCATCGAGGCGGAACAGCGCTACGTCGACGCGCTCGCGATGGAGCTGGTGCGGCGCCCCGCGCGTTTTTCGGTCATCGTGACCGACAACCTGTTCGGCGACATTCTGTCGGACCTGGCCGCCGAGCTGGTCGGAGGGCTCGGCCTGGCGCCCTCGGCCAATTATCGCCCGGGTGGACACGGCCTGTACGAGCCGGTGCACGGCAGCGCCCCCGATATCGCCGGCCGCGGCGAGGCGAACCCGCTGGGGGCGATTCTGTCGGCCGCCCTGTTGCTCGAGCACGCCGGCGCCGACGAGGGGGCTCGCAGGATCGAGGAGGCCGTGACGGCGGCGATCGAGGCCGACGTCGTGACGCCCGACCTGGGCGGCGGGCACTCGACCTCGCAGGTGGGGGAGTGGGTGGCCCGGAGAATCGACGGACAGGCCGACTGAGTCCGACATGACATGAACGACCCGCCGCGGCCACCAGCCGTCGCGGGCCAACGGAGGGCATAGATGATGGCGAACGATCGAGACGTGGTATTCCTCTCCGCCGTGCGCACCCCGTTCGGGACGTTCGGCGGCAGCCTGAAGGACCACAGCGCCACGCAGCTCGGCGCGCGCGCCGCCCGGGCCGCGATCGAGCGGGCGGGCGTGGACGCGGGGGAATACGGGCACACCTACTTCGGCAACGTGATACAGACCAGCGCCGATGCCGTCTACCTCGCCCGGCACGTCGGCCTCCAGGCCGGCCTGCCCGAAGAGGTGCCGGCGCTCACCCTGAATCGCCTGTGCGGGAGCGGGTTCCAGGCGGTCATTTCCTCGGCCGAGGACATCCTGCTCGGCAACTCGAAGGTCTGCCTGGCGGGCGGTACCGAATCGATGAGCCAGGCGCCGCACGTCGTGCGAGGCGCCCGCTGGGGCCTGCGTCTCGGCCCGGCAGCGCCGTTCGAGGATTCGCTGTGGGAGGCGCTGACCGACACGCAGTGTGGATTCTCGATGGCGCAGACGGCCGAAAACTTGGCCGACGAGTACGACCTGGCGCGCGAGGACGTCGACGAGTACGCCCTGCGCAGCCAGCGGCTCGCGAAGCAGGCATGGGACGAGGGTCGCTTCGACGCCGAAGTCGTGCCGGTCACGGTCGGGCGCAAGGGCCGTGAGACCGAGTTCGCGCGCGACGAGCACCTGCGGCCGGACACGACGCTCGAGGCGCTCGCGGGCCTCAAGCCGTACTTCAAGGAGGACGGCCTGGTGACGGCGGGCAACGCGAGCGGGATCGGCGACGGCGCGGCCGCGCTGGTCGTGGCCGACGCGGCCTACGCCGAGGCGAACGGCCTGGGCACGATGGGCCGGTTGATCTCGTGGGGCGTGGCCGGAGTGCCGCCCCGCATCATGGGCATCGGTCCGGCGCCGGCCGCCCGGTTGGCCCTCGAGCGCGCCGGCCTCGAGCTATCCGACATCGACCTCGTCGAGGTCAACGAAGCGTTCGCGCCACAGTACTGCGCCGTCGAGAAGGAGCTGGGCCTCGATCGCGACAAGGTCAACGTGAACGGAGGAGCGATCGCGCTCACCCACCCGCTCGGCGCGACGGGCGCCCGCATCACGACGCATCTTCTACACGAGTTGAAGCGACGCGGCGGCGGCATCGGCCTCGGGTCCGCCTGCATCGGTGGCGGACAGGGGATCGCGCTGATCGTGCACGTCGAATGACGAGGGAGGCGACATGGACGTGATTCTCGCCGTAGTGGCGGGTCTCGGAGCGGCGGCGCTCGCTACGAGCCTGCGGATCCTGCGCGAATACGAGCGCGCCGTGGTGTTCCGACTCGGCCGGGTGCGGCCGCTGCGCGGACCGGGGCTCGTGTTCCTCGTCCCGTTCGGCGTCGAGCGTATGGAGCGCGTGAGCCTGCGGATCATCGCGATGGACGTGCCCGCGCAGGACGTGATCACGCGCGACAACGTGTCGGTGAAGGTCAACGCGGTGCTCTATTTTCGCGTGTCCGATCCGACGAAAGCCGTGCTCGAGATCGAAGACTACTTGTTCGCCACCTCGCAGCTCGCCCAGACGACGCTGCGTTCGGTGATCGGCCAGGCCGAGCTCGACGAAGTGCTGGCCGAGCGCGAGAAATTCAACCACATCCTGCAGCAGATCATCGACGAGGGGACCGACGTCTGGGGCATCGACGTCACGGGCGTCGAGGTGAAGGACGTCGACCTTCCGCACGAGATGAAGCGCGTGATCGCGCGCCAGGCCGAGGCCGAGCGCGAGCGCCGGGCCAAAGTGATCAACGCCGAGGGCGAGCTGCAGGCGGCCTCGCGCCTCAAGGACGCCGCCCGGTTGCTCAGCATGCACCCGGCGTCGCTGCAGCTCCGCTTCCTGCAGACGGCTACCGAAATCGCCGCCGAGAACAACTCGACGACCCTGTTCCCGCTGCCCATCGATCTGCTCACGCCGTTCGGGACCCCGGGGATGGAGTCCGCCGAAGAGGCCGAGACGCTCGAGGAGCTCGAGGCCCGGGCGAAGAAGTCGGCCGACGAGGCCACCGGGATGACGCGGGAGCTCACCAGCAAGCTGACCGGCCTCGGACTGATCGCGGGCGCCGACCTGGCGTCCAGGAAGGCGCGCGCGCGGCGCCAGGCCGAGCAACTGGCCGGAAAGGAAGAGCCGGTCCGTGACGACGACGAAGTTGCCGAGGACGTGGCATGGCTCGAGCCCGACGACGCGCCGGAGGACGATGAGGAGTAGGGTCGGGAGCTCATGAACGACGAATTTCCAGAGTTTCCGCCCGAAGCGACGCTTTCGTCCGACGAACTCGAGCGCGTGATCCGGCGGGCGGCGGAGCTCCAGGCGGTCCGCGAGGCAATGCCCGAGACGCTCGACGACGCTGAGGTCGTGCGGATCGGTGCCGAGGTCGGTCTTCAGGAGTCGCATCTCAGGCAGGCTCTGCTCGAGCTCCGGGCGGAGACGATGATCCCACAGGCGCCGGAGGACGAGTCGCTTCCGCGGCGGCTCTGGGGCCCGGCGTTCATTCGCGCCAGCCGAGTCGTGCCGGGCGATCGCGAGGACGTGCAATCCGGGCTCCGCGAGTACCTGCGGCTCGGCGAGAGCCTGCGCCCCGTGCGCGACCGCCCGGGCCTGTCGTACTGGGAGCCGGCGTCGGACCTGATCAGCCAGGTCCGGCGTGGCCTCGACATCGGTGGGCACGGCTTCGCCCTTGCCCGGGCGAAGCGGATCGAGGTGGCGATCCAGGCGCTGGAACCCGGGCGCTGCCTGGTCACGATCTCCGCCGACCTGCGGAACCAGCGGGCCGAGCACGGCGGCGGCTGGTACACGGGCGCCGGGTTCACGACCGCCGGGGTGACCGCGGGCCTCGTGGCCGGTGCCGGCCTGCCGCTGCTGCTGGTGCTGCCACTGGTCGCCGGCACGGCGTTTGGCGGTTCGACCGCTCTGGCACGCCGCACCCTGAGGGGCGAGCGGGAACGGATCGAGCTGGCCATGCAGGGGTTGCTGGATCGGCTCGAGACCGGGGGACAGATTCCACCGGAGCGGTCCTCGGGCCTGATGGACAAGATCACCGGCTTCATCGCCGAAGTGGACGAAACGAGCCGGACGCGAAAATAACGATAAAGAGGAGCGTCGAACGTGGCGAAGATACAGAAGGTCGGAGTAGTGGGATGCGGGCTCATGGGACGCGGCATCGCGCAGGTCTGCGCGGCGGCGGGCTACGAGACGGTGGTGCGCGAGATCGCGCAGGAGCCGCTCGACAGGGGGATGGCCGCCATCGAGAAGGGGCTCGCGAAGGCCGTCGAGCGCGGGAAGATGGAGGAGAGCGAGAAACAGGCGACGCTCGCCAACCTGCGCGGCACGACGGCGCTCGACGACCTGTTCGACGCCGACATCGTGATCGAGGCGATCGTCGAGGACATCGACGCGAAGAACGAGCTGTTCGGCAAGCTCGACGCGTCCTGCCCCGAGGAGACGATCTTCGCCTCGAACACGTCGAGCCTGACCGTGACCGAGATGGCCGCCGCGACCGAGCGCGCCGACCGGTTCGTCGGGCTGCATTTCTTCAACCCCGTGCCGGTCATGAAGCTGGTCGAGGTCGTGCGCACGGGCGCCACGTCCGACGCGGCGTTCGACCGGGCCTTCGAGTTCGCCCGCTCGCTCGGCAAGGAGCCGATCGCCTGCCGCGACAACTCGGGCTTCGTGGTGAACCGTCTGCTCGTGCCCTACATGCTCGACGCGATTCGGGCCTACGAAGAGGGAATCGGTTCGATCGAGGACATCGACAAGGGGATGACGCTCGGCACCGGTTATCCGATGGGGCCGTTCACCCTGGGCGACTTCGTGGGGCTCGACACGCTCTACTACATCACCGAGATCTTGTACGAGGAGTACCGCGAGAAGCGCTTCGCCGCGCCCCCCCTCCTCAAGCGCATGTTCCAGGCCGGACAACACGGCCGGAAGTCGGGTCGCGGGTTCTACGACTACTCGGGTGAGACCCCCGTGGTCAACGACTTCGTGATGCGCTGACCGGCGCACGATCCCGATTCTGCAAACGGCCCGGAAAATCGGCCCGTTTCGCGTTGCCGCGGCCCCCTCGCGGGGTTAGATTTTCACGCTGAATGCAAGGTACGGCAGGGACCCTCGAAACGGCGGAGCGGCAGGTCGGGAGCGCGGCGCTCCGGGCCGTGTCGATCCGCGATTTCCGCAACTTCTCGAGACTCGATCTGACCGTGCCCGAAGCCGGCGTGATGATCGTCGGTCCGAACGGGTCCGGGAAGACGAATTTGCTCGAGGCGCTGTATTACCTCGAGATCTTTCGGTCTTTCCGGGGGGCGCGCGACCGGGAGCTGCCGCGGTTCGGCCAGGACGTGTTTCGAGTCGAAGCGACGGTGGTACGTGGGGCGTCGACGGTCGAGCTGGCGGCGGCCTGGCAGAAGTCGACCCGGCGGAAGAAGGTCGAGATCGACGGCCACGAGCCCGAACGGCTGTCGGACGCCCTCGGGACACTCGGCGCCGTGGTGTTCAGCCTCGACGACTCGGAGTTGATCTGGGGCTCGCCGGCCCGCCGCCGCCGCTACCTCGACATCCTGCTGTCGCTGGTCGAGCCGGGGTACGTCGGCGCGCTACAGCGCTACCGCGCGGTGCTCGGGCAGCGGAACGAGGCGCTCCGGCAGGGACGGTTGCCGGTGGTGCGCGCGTGGGCCGACGGGCTCGTCGAGCCGGGGGCGGCCTTGATGGCGGCGCGTGCCGCGTGGACGGCGGAGCGCGACGATGCGTTCGGTCGCTACCACGCGGCGGTGGCCGGCGGCGCGACGGCCGCGTTGAGCTACTCGTCGTGCCTGGGCGACGTCGAACCGCCGGACGGTGGCGACGAAGACGCGTGGGCGGACGCGTTCCGCCGGGCGCTCGCGGCCAACGAGGAGTCCGATCGGCGACGCGGGATGACGCAGGTCGGTCCGCACCGCGACGACCTGGTGATTCGCGCCGTGGTCGACGCCGGCGCCGAGCGTCGCGACCTGCGGTCGTACGGATCCGGGGGGCAGCGGCGCACGGCGGCGATCGCCCTCCGGCTGGTCGAGGCGGATACGCTTACCGACCGCTCGGGGGCCGAGCCGATCTATCTGCTCGACGACGTGTTCGCCGAGCTCGATCGGGAGCGCTCGACCCGCGTGCTCGAGCTGCTCGAGCAGGGACGGTCGGGCCAGGTGCTGTTGACGGCTCCCAAGCCGGTCGATCTGCCGCTGCGGGGCGGTTCGCTGCCCCTGTGGCGGATCGACGACGGCCGGATCGTGACGGACGATTGACGAATGACTGAACGAATCGGGGGCCTGATCGAGGCGATGTTTGCCCGGCTCGGGATCGCCGAGAAGGTGAAGCGAGCCGAGGTCGTCGCCGACTGGCGACGGCTCGTCGGTCCGCGGATCGCCGATGTGGCGGACGCGGTCGGCGTGAAGGGCGGTACGCTCTTCGTGGCGGTGGAGAGCGCGGCGTGGCGCAACGAACTCAGCCTCATGCGGCCCCAGCTTCTCGCGAAGCTCAACGCGGGACGCCGTGAGGGAAGAATCGAACGAATAGTGTTCCTGCAGGGCGAGCGCAGGAACCCGGAGGAGGCGGATGGCGCAGAGCAACGGTAAGGACGGGAAGTCGGCGGGCGGGCAGGGCGAAGCGAAGGCCCGGAAGCGGGGCGGCGACTACACGTCCCGCCAAATCCAGGTGCTCAAGGGCCTCGAGGGCGTACGCCTGCGGCCCGGCATGTACATCGGGTCGACATCGGCCCGCGGCCTCCACCACCTCGTTTACGAGGTCGTCGACAACTCGATCGACGAGGCGATGGCCGGCTACTGCTCCACGATCGACACGGTGATTCACGCCGACGGTTCGATCACGGTCAGCGACGACGGCCGCGGGATCCCGGTCGACGAGCATCCGGTCGAGAAGGTGCCGGGTGTCGAACTCGCCCTGACGCGCCTCCATGCCGGCGGCAAGTTCGACAAGCAGACCTACAAGGTGAGCGGCGGCCTGCACGGCGTCGGCGTCTCCGTCGTGAACGCGCTGTCCGAGACGCTCGACGTCGAGGTGAAGCGAGACGGCTTCATGTGGACGCAGACGTTCGAGCGGGGCATCAAGACGACCGAGCTCACGAAGGGCGCGAAGACCAAGGAGTCGGGCACCCGCATCCGCTTCACGCCCGATCCCGAGATCTTCACCGACCTCAACTACAACTGGGAAACGCTCGAGAACCGGCTGCGCGAGCTCGCCTACCTGAACCGCGGCGTCGTGATCCGGCTGCGTGACGAGCGGCCCGAGCAGGAACAGGAAGCCGAGTACTACTTCGAGGGCGGGATCGTCGAATACGTCGACTACCTGCGCGGCAACAAGTCGGCCCTGCACGACGACATCATCTACCTGGCGGGCGAGCAGGACATGGTCGACATCGAGCTCGCCATGCAGTACACCGACGCCTACAACGAGAACACGTTCACCTTCGTGAACAACATCAACACACACGAAGGCGGGACGCATCTCAGCGGTCTCAAGGCGGCGATGACCCGCACGATCAACGCCTACGCGCAGGACCGGAATGCGCTGAAGAAGAACGACGCCAGCCTGTCGGGCGACGACGTGCGCGAGGGTCTCGTGGCGGTGCTGTCCGTCAAGGTGCCCGAGCCGCAGTTCGAAGGGCAGACGAAGACGAAGCTCGGCAACAGCGAGGTGCGTGGCATCGTCGAGAGCCTGGTGAACGACCGGCTGTCGACCTGGCTGGAGGAGAATCCGTCGTCGGCGCGCCGGATCATCGAGAAGGCCGTGCAGGCCGCGCGGGCCCGCGAGGCGGCCCGCAAGGCGCGTGACCTGACCCGCAAGAAGTCGGCGCTCGAGACCGGGATCCTGCCCGGCAAGCTCGCCGACTGCTCGAGTCGCGACCCGTCACTCTCGGAGCTCTACATCGTCGAGGGCGACAGCGCCGGCGGCTCCGCCAAGCAGGGACGCGACCGCGAGTTCCAGGCGATCCTGCCCCTCAAGGGGAAGATCCTCAACGTCGAGCGCGCCCGCATCGACCGGATCCTCTCGAACGACGAGATCCGCGCGATGATCACCGCGATCGGAGCGAACATCGGCGACGAATTCGACCTCGAGCAGTCGCGATACCACCGCATCATAATCATGACCGATGCTGACGTAGATGGAGCTCACATCCGCACGCTATTGCTGACCTTCTTCTTCCGGCAGATGAAGGAGCTCATCGAGGCGGGGTACATCTACATCGCACAGCCACCGCTCTACCGCGTGCAGAAGGGCAAGCAGGAGCACTACTGCTTTACGGAGGCCGAGCGGGAGAAAGTCGTAGAGCGACTGAAGAACGGGAAGGGAAGCGGCTCGATCAACATTCAGCGCTACAAGGGCCTGGGCGAGATGAACCCCGACCAGCTCTGGGAGACGACGATGAACCCCGAGAACCGCACCCTGCTCCAGGTGACGATCGACGAGGCGACCCTCGCTTCGCGGCTGTTCGAGAACCTGATGGGCGACGACGTGCAGGCGCGGCGGACCTTCATCGAGACGAACGCCCGCTTCGTCCGCAACCTCGACATCTGATGGCCGAAACGAAGCGACCCACGAGCCCGGCGGCCGAGGAGATTCTCGGCGGCTACTTCCCGGTGCTCGATCACGGCTTCGTGTCGCTGGTCGACTACATGGGCACTGACGAGGACATCGAGCGCGCGGCCCGCGTGAGCTACGGCTACGGGACCCGCAAGCGCAGCGCGACCCGCGGGCTGATCCGCTACCTGCGCCGCCACGCCCACACGACGCCGAGCGAGATGGTGGAGTTCAAATTCCACTGCTCGATGCCGATTTTCGTGGCCCGCCAGTGGGTGCGGCACAGAACGGCCTCTCTAAATGAGGTGTCGGGTCGATATAGCCTGATGCCGTTGCTGTTCTACGAGCCGAAGGGCAGGGACTTCGCGCTTCAGAGCGCGTCGAACAACCAGGGCCGCCAGGACCGCCCCGCCGAGGCGGCTTTGTACGCCGAGGCGATCGCGCGCTGGGAGCGCGTGCGCGCCGAGGCGGCCGACGCGTACGGCTGGCTCGTGCAGGAGGACGTCGCTCGCGAGCTGGCCCGCATCGACCTGCCGTTGTCGACGTATACGCAGTGGTACTGGAAGATCGACCTCCACAACCTCCTCCACTTCCTGCGCCTTCGGGTCGACCCCCACGCCCAGTGGGAGATTCAGGAGTACGGGCGCGTGATGGCCGGGATGCTGGCGCGCGTGGCGCCGCTGTCCTACGAGGCGTGGATCGACTACGAGGTGTTGGGCGCCCGGATGAGCGGCGCCGAGCTCGACGTGCTGCGTGGCCTGCTGGCGGCCAACGACGACGGGATCACGGCGCGGCCCGGCGGCCGGAGCGTCGACGAGCTCGCCGCCGGCGGCCTGTCGGGCCGCGAGGTCCGCGAACTGATCGGCAAGCTGCAGCCGGCCGAACGTCCCGACTTCACGCTCGATCCGGCCGACATGCGAACGGCCGAGGAGATGGCGGCGCGCATGGCCGAGGCGGTGCCCGAAGTCGCCGGCTGATCGAGGGCGGCACTTTTTCCCCGCGGTGCCGTACCAGCAGAAGATGAGGGTCGTCCGCCAATCGGCTCGGTGCGGACGGAGGTAGCAGCCCGGCGGGGAGGCAGCTGATGAAGGTATCGGGACTCGGCTCCGGTGATCGCGCGGTCGCGATGCTCGCGACCGCCCTCGTTCTTTGGGTCGTCCCCGGTTCTGCGCTCGCCGCGCCGACCCAGGACGTCGGGCTCGTCGCGGAGGCGACGCCGGTCGAGCGGGTGGCCGACGCCGAACGCGACTTCGACCGGCTCGACGCCAGCGCCGGCATCCGGTCGGGCGGTCCGTTCTCGTTCGACTACCAGCACCTCGCCTTCTTCCCCGACATCGATCCCGAGCGACCCACGCAGCCCGTCGAGCTGTGGACGGCGGTCAGCGTGCAGGCCGATCGCATCCGGCCGGTGTTCGAGGGCGGCTGGAAGTACAGCCTATCGATGACCGTCGAGCTGTGGCAGGACGAAACGCTCGCTTTCAGCCGTGAAGCCCTCACCACCCTGACCCTGGCCGCGCCCCTGTCCCCCGAGGTGACGGCGGAGGCGGGTTTCCCCATCCAGACCCGGCTCGAAGTGCCGCCCGGTGAGTACGAGTTTCGGATCCGGGTGGCCGACGAGTCATGGGACGGGGATCGGGGTGTCAACGAAGCGTCCGGCCGGCTCGTCGTTCCCGCCCCGGTGCTGACGCAGCCATTCGTGAGCTCGATCGCCGTGGCGGCCGATTCGGGTGGCACCTGGAAGCCGGCGCCCGGTCTCGCGCTCAAGCTCAACGCGGCGAAGATCGTGTACGACGACGCGCGCCCCTTCGTCTACTTCGAGGCCTACGGCCTGACGCCGGGCGCCGATTATCGCGGCGAGGTCCGTCTCGTGTCGCGACGGGTCACGCGCGGCGCGGACGACGTGTTCCGCGGCGCGTATCAGCCCTTCCAACTCCAGTATCGCGGCAGCGTCTCTTCCGATCCCGGCGAGCCGGTGCGCAAGGTGCTTCGACTCGATCTCGGCCGGACGCGGCCCGGTCCGTACGAGGTTCAGGTACGCGTCCGCGATCTGGTGACGGGACAGGCCAGCGAAGTGCGCACGGCCCGTCTGTCGGTTCAGGAACAACGGGCCTTCGAGCCCTTGCAGCCGGTGGTCGGCACCGAAGTGGAGGAGTAGATGAGACTGTTGCTTGCCGCACTCGTCGCGGTCGTGCTCGTGCCGGTGTCCGACGCCCGCGCGCAGACGATGCCCGGCGAAGTCTATCACGCGCTCGCCAGCTCGGGCCACGAGGATCTCGCTCGCCACATCCAGGGCAAGCTCGAGCGCCGCGAGAACCCGGACGAAGGCGACGTCGCCGAGATCGTCGAGCGGTGGGAAGAAGCGACCGGCGGCCCGTCGAGCGGCTGGGACTGGATCACCGTCGCGCGCCTGTGGACCCGGGCCGGCAGCGCGGCACGGGCCGAGCTCGCCCTGGCGTCCGCCGAGGACGCCGGCGAGCTGCCGGTGGGGGCGATTCTGCTGGACCAGGCGCGAATCGCCTTTCTGGCCGATGATGTCGAGCTGGGCGAACAGGCCTACTGGAAGGGCTGCGAGGTGGCGGGGGAGCGAACCGCCCTTCAGTACTGGCTCGACGTCGAGGTGCTCGCCACACCCGAGGAGATGGCGCGGTGGGACCGCTTCCGCCGGTTGTCGGCCAGTCAGACGGACCTGTGCGCCTTCCTGCGACGGTTCTGGGGCGAGCGGGCGATGGCGTCGACGATGAGCGTCGGGCCACGCATCCGGCAGCACTACGAACGCATGCGCTACGCGCAGAATCACTACCGCCGCCGGAGCGGCAAGAAGGGGCCGACGTTCTCGAACGAGATCGGTCGTCCGCGCGACGCGGCGTTCGACGACCGCGGCCTCGTCTACATCCGCATGGGGGAGCCGGAGCGGATGACGCGCTTCGGAGGCAATCCGGGCACGATAGAGAACGAGGTCGTGAGCGCGGAATGTTTCCAGCCCAACGAGAGCTGGGCGTACGACTATCCCGACGGCACCAGGGTCTATCATTTCACGACGTTCTCGGGCACCGACGATTACTGGCTGATCGCGAATCTGGGGCAGGTCTACCGCTGCGGCGCCCCCGAGGCTTCGGGCCAGGGGGGCGGTGTCACCCGATTGACGCCGATCAACGAGCACCGGACCGTGCTGCTCGGGCCCGCGGCGAGCCTGGTCCTCCAGGACCTGTACCGATCGCGCCAGGGCCTCGATCCGCTTTACGCGCAGGCCGCCCAGCGCATGTCCGACCCGCGGGCCGATGGCCTGCTGAACACGTCGGGAACGAAGGCACTCGACAGCCAGCGGGTTCTGCAGGAAGAGCGGGAGCGCACGTTCGACGACGCGCGCTTCGCGATCGAGCAGGTTCCCGAGCGTCCGGCGGTCGCCCCCAATTCGCGGCTCATGATGGAGGTGCTGCAGTTTCGCTCCCCCCGCCCCTCCACGAACCGCGTCTGGTTCAACGGGCTGATCGAGGGGAATCAGCTCACCCCGCGTCCGGAAGGGGACTCGTTCGTCTACCAGGTGGACGCTCGCCTGTCCCTCATCGACGAGGCGGGTGAGCACCAGGAGATCGACGCCGGCTTCGTGGCCACGTCGGCTGAACGGCTCGGGCGAGATCAGAGCCTGCCCGTGCGGATTCCCGTCGACCTGCCCCCCGGACGCTATCGATACACGCTGATGGTCGGCGACGCGCAGGCGGAGCCCGGAGCTGCGCGCTCGGGAAATTATCAGCGCGACGAGTTGACGGTGCGCGAACTGGGCGGCGATCTACCGGTGCTGTCGGACGTCGCGGTGGCGACGGATTCGGGCGGGAGCTGGCGCCCGCTCACGCCGACGGGGCCCGATCTCGGGCTGTTGCCGAGTCCGGCGCACCACACGGGCCCCGACCGGGTCGCCTTCGTCTATTTCGAGGCCTACAACCTGACGCCCGGTGGACGCTACGAGACGCGCGTGCTGTTCGAGCCGGAAGGGGGAGACGGCGAGCCGTTCGACCTGACGTTCCCGGGCGAGGTGCCGTTCGAGAGCGCTCCACGCACGCAGCGTACCCTGCGCCTCGATCTCACCGACGCCGAACCCGGCGCCTACGTGATGTCGGTCATCGCGACGGACGACGAGACCGGCAGGGCCACGTTGCCGCACGGCACGTCGATCGTCGTCCCGGAGGGGCGGTGACGTGACGTGCCGGTTCCGTCCGGCCGGGGCGATCGCCGCCGCCGTCGCCGTTACCGGGCTCTCCTGCCTGGCGCTCGCCGCGCCTTCCGCCGCCGCACAATCCCTTCCCGCCCAGGTACGCGTCGCGCTCGAGTCGGCCGGTCACGAAGACTTCGCCGAGCGACTGGCCGACCGGATGGACCTCCGGCGGGCGCTCGACGCCGGCGACGTCGAAGACCTCCTGCGTCGCTGGGAGCGGACGGCGGCCGGACCGTCGGGCGACTGGGACTGGTTGACGGTCGCCCGCCTGTGGCTCCGTGCCGGCGACGCGGCGCGCGCCCGAGCCGCGCTGGGGCGCCTGAGCACCGACGGCCTGGCCCCGGGTTTGATCGCACTGGAGCGGGCCCGGATCGGCTTTCTCGAGGGCGCTCCCGATGCGGCCGACGCGTACTGGGAGGCGTGCGGGGTGGCCGACGAGCTCAGCGCCATGGAAGCGTGGCGCGATATCGAGATGCTCGCGACGCCGTCGGAAATCGAGGCGTGGGACCGATTTCGTCGGCTTCCGGCCGGGCAGCGCGACGATTGCGGCTTCTTCAGCCGGTTCTGGAATGAACGCGCCTCGCGGTTCGGCGTGTCGGCCGACGAGCGCATCGCCCTCCACTACGAGCGGCTGCGCTTCGCCGTACGCCACTACACGCGCCGCGGCCGGGCCCAGGACGTCACCAACGCGGGGCGTCTGAACGCCCGCCTCGGACGCGAGGGCGCGCCGCGGTTCGACGACCGCGGGCTCCTCTACCTGCGGCTCGGTCCGCCCGACGAGACGGCGCGCACGATCGGCGGCGACTGCTACGAACCGAACGTCACCTGGTTCTACCGGTTTCCCGACGAGAACCGCCTTTACCACCTGTCGCCCGTCGGCGGCAACGACAACTGGTGGCTGCTGGCGAACCTGGGCGAGATCTTCCGCTGTCCGATCGACGGGGCCGGGAACGTGCGCTGGGACCGCAATCCGATGATCGCGCAGTCGCCGCTGCTCGACCGGATTCCGGGCGGCATCATGCGCGACATCTACATCTCTCGCGCCTCGCTCGACCCGGAGTACGCCCGGCTCGCCCATCAGTTCGGCAGCAACAGCAGCCGCTCCGTCGAGCTGTTGCAGGACGAGCGCGACGAGACGTGGGACGACGGGCGCTACGCGGTGACCGACGTGCCCGAGCGCCCCGACGTGAAGATGGACATCGGCCTGCTCCAGGAGTGGATCGCCTTCCGCCTGCCGATGCCGGAGCGCACCCGCATGTGGCTCCTACTGATGGTGTCGGGAGAGGATATCGACGACATCGATCCGCGTCCCGAAGGCGGGCTGGAGGTGATCATCACGGCGCTCGACGATCGCGGACGCCAGGAGCACGTCACTAGCCGGCTGACCTATCCGGAGCCCGGAAACGACATAATCGCCCGCTTTCCGCTCGATCTCGTGCCCGGAAGCTACGAGACTCGGGTCGTCGTGCGCGCCGGCCCGCCGCGCACGCCCGACGACGAGGATCGCTCGCCACCGTCCGGGGCCTATGTCGCGTCGACCCTGACCGTGCCCGAGTTCGCCGAAACGCTTCCGCGGCTGTCGGACGTCGCCGTGTCCCCCGATTCGGGCGGCGTGTGGGCGCAGACGAGCGCCGTGAGCCTGTCGCCCCTTCCGCTTCACGCGACGAACGCGGACGGGCGGCTCTGGATCTACTTCGAGGCGTACAACCTGACCCCGGGCGGTCGATACTCGGCGCAGGTGCGATTGGAGCCGGAGGACGGCGGCCAGCCGTACGATCTCGAATTCTCGGGCATCGCCCGGCCTGGGGGCCGGGTCGTGACGCCCTCGGGTCTGCGGCTCGACCTCTCCGAGTCGAGTCCGGGCCGCTACCGCCTCTCGCTGACGGTTCGCGACCAGGCCACGGGGCGGGTCACGCTTCCCGTGAGCACCGACATCCTGATTCGGGAACCGTAGCTGGACGCTATCCGGGCAGCTCGAGCTCGCCCTGGTCCATGCCGGCGCCCACCTCTTCCGCTTCGGCCTCCCCGTCGGCTTCGTCGCTTGCCGGGCTCGACGAACCCGCCGGGCTCGCGGCGTCGGGCGCGCCTCCCGCGCTGCCGCCCAGCCTGACGTGCACGCCGGCCACCGGCCCGCCGGCGAGCTCGTCGAGCGCCCTGGCGGGGCCCCGCCGATCACTGGGGTGCAGCGTTCCGGCACGCCCGGGCACGATCGCCCCGGTCGCGAGCTCGAACACGAGGGTTGCGTCCCCGCGCAGCGTGACGACGCCCGCGACGACGCCGGCCCGGTCGACGTCGGGCACGACCGTCACGCCCTTCCCGGCCCGGCCCTGCCGCCGGACCTCGGTGAGCGGGAAGCGCTTGGCGCGCCCATTCCGGGTCACGACGACGAGGTCGACGTCGGGATGCGGGACGGCCGAGGCCGCGACCTCGTCGCCGGTCTCGAGGTCGATGCCCTTCACCCCCTTCGCGCCGCGGCCCATTGGCCGAACGTCGGACTCGTCGAACCGGATCATCTGTCCGCCGCGCGTTCCCAGGATCAACTCGGCAGTCCCGTCGGTCAGGTGCACGTCGATCAGCCGGTCGTCGTCCGCCAGGCCCGCCGCGATGATCCCCGTACCGCGGACGTTTCCGTACTCTTCGAGCGACGTGCGCTTCACCTGCCCCTGTCGGCTGACCGTGAGCACGAAGCGCTCGTCGGACGTGTCGGGCACCGGATGAATCGCGACGATCGCGTCATCGGGTTCGATCTCGATCAGCTCGGCGAGCGGCCGGCCGCGCGACGACCGCGTGCCGATCGGCAGGTCGCCGATCGTGACGCTCTTCACCGTTCCCGACGCCGTGAAGATCAGCAGCTCCGTCTCGGCCCGCCCGAGGAACGATCGGGTCACGAAGTCGCCTTCGCGCTCGCTCATGGCCTCGGCGCCGGCGAGTCCCTCGGAGCGCCCGCCGCGCACGGGCTGCGCCTTTACGTATCCGTGGCGGGACACGAGGACCAGGGACGACCCGGTGTCGCTCTCGGACGGGAGGGGAAACGGCTTGCTCTCGTCGAGGACGACCGTGCGGCGCTCGTCGCCGTACCGGGCGGCGAGGTCTTCCAGTTCCTCGGCGAGCAACTCGCGCCGGGCGGCGTCCTCCTCCACCAGAACGGTCAGCTCCTCGATGCGCGCCCGCAGCCCCTCGAGCTCGTCGGTCAGCTTCTTTCCCTCGAGCTGCGTGAGGCGGGCGAGCCGCATGGCGAGGATGGCGTCGGCCTGCTGCCGCGTGAGGCCCAGGGTGGCGCACAGGCGGTCGGCGGCCACGGCCGGCGAGGTCGATTCGCGAATCAGCGCGATCACCCGGTCGAGGTCGTCGAGCGCCGTGAGCAGGCCCTCGAGCACGTGGACGCGATCGGCCGCGCCCTCCATCTCGAACACGGCGCGGCGCCGGATGACGTCGAGCCGGTGCTCGACGTAGCACGACAGCATCTCCTTGAGGTTCAGCTCGACGGGACGGTTGTCGACCAGCGCCAGCATGATCACGCCGAACGTGCTCTTGAGCTGCGTCTTCAGGAACAGCGCCTTGAGAAGCTTCTTGAGATCGGCGTCTCGTTTCAGCTCGATCACCAGGCGCAGGCCGTCGCGGTCCGACTCGTCGCGCAGGTCGCTGATCGCCTGGACGCGCCCGCTGCGCACCACCTTGGTGATCTGCTCGATCACTCGCGACTTGTTGACCTGGTAGGGAAGCTCGGTAACGACCAGCGAGCGCTTCCCGTAGCTGCCTTCCTCCAGGTGCATGCGGGCTCGCATCTCGACCAGTCCGCGGCCGGTGCGGTAGGCGTCGCCGATGCCCTCGTAGCCCCAGATATAGCCGCCGGTGGGGAAGTCGGGGCCCTCGATCAGCGCGGCGAGCTCGTCGACTTCGCAGTCAGGGTTTTCGAGCAGCAGCCGGGTGGCCGCGACGAGCTCGTGCAGATTGTGGGGCGGGATCTTCGTCGCCATCCCCACGGCGATTCCGTCGGAGCCGTTGAGCAGCAGGTGCGGGAGGCGGGCCGGCAGGACCGTCGGCTCCTCGCTCGACCCGTCGAAGGTGGGCGCGAAGTCGACCGTGTCCTGCTTCAGGTCGGCCAGCAGCTCGACGGCGATCGACGCGAGCTTCGCCTCGGTGTATCGGTAGGCCGCCGCGCTGTCGCCGTCGATCGAGCCGAAGTTGCCCTGCCCGTCGATCAGCGGATAGCGCAGCGAGAAATCCTGCACCATGCGCACGAGGGTGTCGTAAACGGCGCTGTCGCCGTGCGGATGGAATTTGCCGAGCACGTCGCCCACGACGGTCGCGCTCTTCCGATAGCCGCGCTCGGGCAGGAGCCCCTGTTCGTACATCGCGTAGAGGATGCGGCGGTGCACGGGCTTCAGGCCGTCGCGCGCGTCGGGCAGGGCCCGCTGGACGATCACGCTCATCGAATAGTCGATGAACGAATCGCGCATTTCGTCTTCCAGGAGCCGGGGTACGATGCGCTCGTTCCGGGGACCGGGTCGGGTCACGGTGCGATACTCCCTGTGGTGAAGTCGGCTGCGGTTCGAAGGTCTATAGTCGCCCGGAAACGGCGACGCGAGCAAGACCGGCGGTCGTGTGGCCTGGGTGCCCCGTCCCTGCGCGAGCCGCGACCCGCTGGACGGCGCGTCTCCGCGGAGACGCGCTTCTAGCGCGTGAGCAGGTCGAGGGCGGCCTGCTGGGAGGGCGACGGATCGGCCGGCAGGACGATCGGGATCGCGGGTCGGGACTCATCGGGCAGGTAGAGCAGCACGTGCCCCGGCCGGGGATCCGGATCGGTGGGTGTCGCCAGCCCCGACTCGTCCAGCCGAAGCAGCCGGCCGGGCAGCGTTTCGCCGGCGAGCCACGCACCGTATTCGACCCAGGTCGCGATCGGATCCCGCTCGCCGTCGGTCAGCGCGGGAACGAGCTCCTGTTCGTATCTTCGCGTCGCTTCGTCGAACCGGGCGGCGTCCTGCTTCTTCAGTTGCCGCAGCATGGCCCGGTAGGCCGGCCGCATGTCGGCAAAACCTCCCGCCTCGAGAGCCTCCTGTGTCCGGGAACTCGCCGCGTCCGTCGGGTTCACGCCGCCGCTACTCCCCCGCCTTCATCGAATCGAGGAACTCGGCATTGGTGTCGGTGCGCTTCATGCGTTCGAGGAGAAACGAGATCGCTTCGGCGGGCGGCATGTCCGACAGGAAGTTGCGCAACAGGTAGACCCGGTTGAGCTCCGCCTCGGACAGCAGCAGATCTTCGCGCCGGGTACTCGAGCGGTTCACGTCGATGGCCGGGTAGATGCGCTTGTCGGCGATCTGGCGGTCGAGGAGGACTTCGCTGTTCCCGGTGCCCTTGAATTCCTCGAAGATCACCTCGTCCATCCGGCTGCCCGTGTCGACGAGCGCCGTGGCGATGATCGTCAGGCTTCCGCCTTCTTCGATGTTGCGCGCCGCCCCGAAAAAGCGCTTCGGCTTGTGCAGGGCGTTCGCGTCCACGCCGCCCGAGAGGATCTTGCCGGAGTGGGGAACGGTCGTGTTGTAGGCGCGGGCGAGCCGGGTGATCGAATCGAGCAGGATCACCACGTCCTTCCGGTACTCCACCAGGCGCTTCGCCTTCTCGAGCACCATCTCGGCCACCTGCGTGTGACGATCCGCCGGCTCGTCGAACGTCGACGAGATGATCTCGGCGTCGACGTTCTCCTCCATGTCGGTTACTTCCTCGGGGCGCTCGTCGATCAGCAGCACGATGACGTGGGCGTCCGGTGTGTTCTCGCGAATCGCGTTCGCCATCTTCTGGAGCAGGATCGTCTTCCCCGCCTTGGGCGGCGAGACGATCAGCATCCGCTGGCCCTTGCCGACCGGCGCCATGAGGTCGAGCACCCGCATCGAGATGTCGCCCGAGGCGACCTCGAGCGGCAGGCGCCCCTCGGGATATCGGGGACGCAGGTTGTCGAACGCGATGCGGTGCTTGGCCGCCTCGGGGTCGTCGCCGTTCACGGCTTCGACTTTGAGCAGGGCAAGGTAACGCTCGCCTTCCTTGGGCGGTCGCACCTGCCCGAGGACCGTGTCGCCCGTGCGCATGTCGAACCGCTTGATCTGCGACGGTGACACGTAGATGTCGTCCGGGCCGTAAAGGTAGTTCCAGTCGGCGCTGCGCAGGAAGCCGTATCCCTCGGGCAGGATCTCGAGCACGCCTTCACCGCGCAGGACGACGCTCGTGTCGAGCAGGCTTTGCTCGATGCGGAAGATCAGGTCCTGTTTTCGAAGGCCGGAAAAGTTGCTGAGGTTCAACTCCTCGGCCATCTCGTGCAGTTCGGTCACGGACTTGGATTTCAGTTCGGCGATGTCCACGGGAGGCGCTCCTGATGGGCGGCGCGATGCAGGTGACATACGGCGATGGTACACGGCTGAGGGTGGAACGTGGGCTGGTTCTCGCATCTTACTTCCCGCTTCCGGGCCGGGCAAGATCGCGGGACTCGTCCGGCTTCTATACGTTGGCCGCCCGCGAGGAGTTCCGGAGTCCCGAGACCACGCTGCAGGAGCACTCATGGCCAGGCACAACCGAGAGACGCGCGCCACCGATCAGCACGGCCTGCTGTGGAACATCAGCTACCAGCCGGACTGGCTCAGCCGGGTGAAGATCTCCCGTCTGCTGCCCGACGGACGGCGCCGCTCGAGCCTGACCCTGTTCCGCAACCCGCAGCGCCGCGCCGAGGCGGAGCCCGGGCGGGTCGTACGCACCGACGTGCGGGCGGTCGACGGCTCCGCCCGCTTCCGCATCTCGGTGGAGGATCCCGACGGTATCGTAGATGCCGTGGAGGTCGTGACCCGCAGGAAGCGCGGCAACCGGACCGAAAAGGTGAAGTTCCTGCTCGAGGCGCGGATGCCTCCCCCGCGAGGCTAGACGCTTCCAGCGCCGGCTAGAACAGCCGGAAGCGCAGGAAGCGCAGCGGATCGGACGCCGCCTCCATCTGTAGCGAGTCGAGGGCCGCCCGGGCGCGCGCGGTCTGCGTGCGCAACTCGTCGTCCGTCGCCATCCGGCCGAGGGTACCCTCGGCCAGGTCGAGCCGTGTTTCCAGCCGTCCGAGGCGTCCGCGCACCGACGTCAGCGTGGCGGCGAGTTCGCGGCGGGCCCGGGCGGGGGGTGCCGTGGCCGCGGCCAGCGCGCGAAGCGCCTCGAGGTCGGCGCCGATGCGCGCGACGCTCCGGCGCACGGCGGTGTCGGCGAGCAGGGCGCGCGGGCCGGTGTCCGCTCCCCACGCGGCCCGCAGCGCGGCGACCCGGTTTCCCTGGCGCGCCAGCTCGTCCGCCAGCGCCAAGTCGCGGCGCAGGCGCGGCAGCGTGCCGCTGCCCGTGTCGAGCTCGCGGGCCAGGCGGCCGAGGCCCGCTGTCAGCTCGCCCACGGCGTGCCGGCCCGAATCTGCGAGCGCGCGGAAGTCGTCGACGTCGAAGGCCGGGGATACGACGAGGGTGTCGGCGAAGTCGAACGGGGGCAGCTCCGGTGAACCCGGATCGAGCTTGACGATCGGTGGCGAGAGCAGGGCGCTCCGGCCGACCTGCGCCCGCGCGTCGCGCCGCAGGGCGGGGGCCGCGTCGCGCAGGAGAACCACTCGCAGGGCGATGCTGCCGGCCCGATCGGCCCGCGTGTCGATGAACGAGACCTCGGCGACGCGCCCCACCGGTTTTCCGGCGATCCAGACGGCGGCACCGGGCGCCAGCCCCCGAATCTCCTCGGCGACGACGACGAGGGTCGGTCCTTCGGCGAGGGCCCGACGCAGGGCGTCGAGGAAGAACACGCCGGCCGCCACGGGCACGAGGCCGAGCAGCAGCAGCATGCCGGTGCGCACGTCGCGCCAGCTTCGCGGAGTACCAGGATCCATGACTCCACGATACGCCGGGCCCGCGTGGCGGGCCACGCGGGCCCGGCCGGCGCGTCCGCGTTCTGGACGGACCTCCGGCGGGCCCCTAAGCTTTCCTCATGCAGCTAACTGGAGCGCTGGCCTGGGTCGGGCGCCAGGCGACCGCCGGCCTCGCGCTGGTCGGCGCCGCGGCGCAGTTCGTCTGGACGGTCGTCCGTTCGATCGGCGACATCGGGACGTGGGGCCCGTTGACGGCCCTCCAGGTGCGGCGTATCGGCATCGACTCCATCCCCGTGGCGCTGTTCATCGCCGTATTCACCGGCATCGTTCTCGCCCTGCAGAGCTCCTACACGTTCACCGGCATCGTCCCGCTCTACTTCGTGGGCGTGCTGGTCGCGAAGTCGGTCATGCTCGAACTCGGCCCCGTGCTGACTGGCCTGGCGCTGGCCGGCCGGGTCGGGGCGAATATCGCGGCCGAGATCGGGACCATGCGAGTGACCGAGCAGATCGACGCGCTCGAGATGATGGCGTGGAATCCGGTCTCGTACCTGGTCGTGCCGCGCGTGGTCGCGGGAATCATCACATTTCCGATCATTACGGGGCTGGCGCTCGGGGCTGGAATCGGCGCCGGCTGGATCACCTCGATCAGCCTGCTCGACCTGTCGACGCAGGAGTTCATCCGCGGCGTGCGAATGTTCTACGATCCGTTCGACCTGCGCTACCCGCTCATCAAGGCGGCTAGCTTCGGCGCGGTGGTCACGGCCGTCGGGGCCCTGAACGGCTACCAGACGACGGGTGGGGCGGCCGGCGTGGGCCGCGCGACCACGAGAGCGGTCGTGCTGAGCTGCATGTTGATCCTGGTACTCGACGCGCTCTGGGCGGTACTGTTGCTATGAGCAGCGGCCGAAAGGACGGGCCAACGCGGGGCGCCAATCCGTGATCCGGTTGGCCGGGGTCTCGAAGTCGTTCGGCGACAACCACGTTCTGCGGGGGCTCGACATGACCGTCGACGCCGGTAGTACGCTCGCCGTGCTCGGTCGCTCGGGCACGGGGAAGTCGGTGCTGCTGCGTTGCGTGGCACGCCTGCTGCAGGTGGACGAGGGCAGCGTCGAGGTGGACGGCCGGGACATGGTGTCGGCCACCGAGGAAGAGGTGCGGGAAGTCCGGCTGCGGATGGGATACGTGTTCCAGTTCGCCGCCCTGTTCGACTCGCTGCGCATCGGCGAGAACGTCGAGCTCCCGCTTCGCCGCGCCGGCGTGGTCGGCGATGAAGTGCGGCGCCGAACCGACGAGGCGCTGGACAAGGTCGGATTGCAGGGCACGCGCGACAAGTTCCCGGCCGACCTGTCGGGCGGCATGCGCAAGCGAGCGGGAATCGCGCGCGCGATCGTGTCCCGGCCCGACATCCTGTTGTACGATGAACCGACGAGCGGGCTCGACCCGGTCACGGGCGCCGTGATCGACGGGCTGATGGTGCGACTCAAACGCGAGATGGGAGCGACGGGGATCTTGATCACCCACGACATCCAGAGCGCGTTCCGCGTCGCGGACCGCGTGGCGCTGCTGAACGACGGCCACCTGCACGCGGAAGGCCCTCCTGACGACTTCCGGGCCTCCGAAGATCCGCTGATCCGCGCCTTTCTGGAGGGGCGTGCCGAGCTGTGGCCGGGTGAGACGTCGACGGGAGACGGAGCGTGAGCCGGCACAACGAGGTGCTCACCGGCCTGTTCGTGCTGCTGGGGATCGCGGCCATCGTGGCCGGCGGCCTGTGGATGAGCGGCGGCCAGTGGAGCGGGCAGGGAACGGTCCTCACGGCGCATTTCCGCTCGGTCGGGCAACTCAAGACGGGAAATCCGGTGACGTATCGTGGCGTTCCGATCGGCACCGTCGATGCCGTGCGGTTCACCGATCACGGGACGGTAGCCGTCGACATGCGGCTGCAGCCTCAGGCGCCGATTCCCGAGGATCCCGTGGCACTGCTCCAGGCCTCGTCGCTGTTCGGCGACTGGCAGGCGGCGCTGTATCCGGCCGCCGAGCGGCCCGACCTGGCGGCGGACACGGCCGGACTCGCGCCCGGCGAGATTCCCGGGCGCAGCCTGTCGGAGTTCTCCGAGCTCAGCGAGCACACCTCCGAGATCGCCGCCAACCTGCGCGGGTTGACCGAACGGCTCGAGCTGGCCGTGAACGATTCTTCGGCGGCGCAGGTGGCTGGGGCGATCCGCAACGTGAACCTGGCGACCGAGGAGCTGCTCGGTCTGCTGCGCGACCAGCGAGCCGCGTTCGACCGCGTGGCCGAAGACGTGTCGGAGGCGGGCGCGACGATCCAGGACGCGTCGTTGGCGCTGCAGGGCACGCTGGCGCGCCTCGATTCGGCCACGGCCGGTGGCCGGCTCGACCGGATCTTCGCCGACGCCGAGACGACTTCGCAGAACCTCAGCGAGGTGAGCGCGGAATGGCGCACGGCCGGCGAGCAGCTAAGCCGCACGCTGGCGCGGGCCGACAGCACGCTGGCCGTGGCGAACACGGCGGTCGACCGCATCAACCGGGGAGAGGGTACGCTGGGCTTGCTGGCCTCGGACACCGTGCTGTACGAGAACACGGCGGCGACGATCGGCGAGTTGCGCGCCCTGCTCGAAGACCTGAAACGCAACCCCGGCAAGTACTTCCACTTCTCGGTGTTTTAGACGTCGAACGAAGTGTCACACGTCGCGTTCCCCTTGCGACGGAAAAAGGTACTCTCGGTTCGGAAGGACCGGCTCCCGCCGGCCCAGCACACACCGAACCCGGAGGAAACCATGGGCCGATCGGTCAATCGCATCACCCTCGTCGGCTACGTCGGCTCCGACCCCGACGTGCGTCGCACGACGGCCGGAACGCCGGTCGCGCACCTGTCGCTCGCCACGAACCGCCGCTTCCGGCGCAACGGAGAGCCGCACGAGCGCACCGACTGGCACCGGCTGACCTTCTGGTCGAATGCCGCCGAGATCGTCGAGCAGCACGTGCGTCGCGGCGCGCGTCTCTACGTGGACGGCCGGCTCGAATACGGCTCCTACGAGCGCGACGGGCAGGTCGTGCCGACGGCCGACGTGGTCGTCCACGAGTTCGTGTTCCTCGACCCGGCCGTCGACGCAGGCCGCGACGAGCAGCTTCGGGACGAGCTTGCGCCCGAGGACGTCGACGAGGAACTGCTCCCCGTGTAGGGGGCGGAGCTCCGCCACGATCGGGGCGGCCGCGGCCCCGTACGTTGCCCCGATCCGTCGTGGTGACCTAGGTTTCGCCGGTCGCCACAACGGGAGCGTGGATTCGATGCATGCGGAGCCGCCCGACAGCCGGGAACAGATGGGTCGGCGCGCCGACGAGCGCACGGCCACGCAGGAGGAGCCGCGCCCCCTCGGCCTCGGCGACGCGTCGCGCAAACGGGTGTTCGTAACCGGCGGCGAGGGGTTCCTCGGCAGCCATCTGATCCCGCGGCTCGTGGCGCGCGGGCACACCGTGCGGGCGACTTACATCGACGGGGCCGGACCGGGCCGCCGGGCCGCGCCGGGCATCGACTGGCGGCCGGTCGACCTGTGCCGCGAGGAGGAGCTCCAGGGGGTGGCGGAGGCGTGCGACGTCGTCGTTCACCTGGCCGGCCGCTTCGTGCCCGTTGGGGGCCTCACGCTCGCCCGGGTGCACGGGACCGGCACACGGCACCTGGTCGCCGAAGCCGAGCGCGCCGGCGTGAAGCGACTCGTGTACGTGAGCGTCCTGGGGGCCCGCCCCGGGGACGCCGGCTACTTCGGGACGAAGTTCGACGCCGAGACGGCGATCGTGTCGTCGCCGATTCCCTCGGTAATCCTGCGTCCGTCGGTGATCTACGGCCCGGGGGACCGGTTCACTTCGAGTATCTTGCGCTTGCTCGAGACGCTGCCGGCGTTTCCGCTGCCTGGCGGGGGTCGGTTTCGCCTCCAGCCGCTGGCCGTCGAAGACATGGTCGACGCGCTGAGCCAGTGTGTCGAACGACAGGACCTCGACGGCGGCGAGTTCGAGCTGGCTGGTCCCGAACGCCTGACCTTTCGGGAGATCGTCACGATAGCGGCGGATCTGAGCGGCCTGCGGCGCCCCTTCGTCACGTTGCCCGAGCGCATCGCGCTGTCGGCGGCGGGACTGGCGCATCGCGCCGGGTTTCGCGCGCCGTTTACGCCGGAGCAGATCGCGCTGTTCACGACGGACAGCGTGCTCGACACCGACCGAAACCCGTTGCTGGAGGTGTTTCTCGTGAAGCCCCTGCCGTTCAGGGACGCGCTGGCCGACTACCTGGAGCTCGAGCAGTGAGCGAGCGGCGCTCGGATCCGGGGTTTCTCACCGTTTCGAACCTCCTCTCGCTCAGTCGTATCCCGCTGGGCGTCACCTTCCTGGCGGTGGACGACGCCCGGATGCTGGCCGTGATCGTCGCCGCGGGGGCCCTCACCGACTTGCTCGACGGCTTCATCGCGCGGGTCACGCGAACCCGCACGGAGATCGGCGCGCTGCTCGACCCGTTCTGCGACCGGGTGTTCGTGTTTCTCGGGCTCGTCTCGTTCTTGCCCGGCGGCCATATCGACTGGGCGGGCTTCGTGATCCTCGTGCTGCGCGACGCGTTCACCGGAGGCGTGTTCATCGTCACCCGGCTGGCCGGCGAGCAGGTGCCGTTCCACTCGCGCTTCGGCGGCCGGGTGACCACGACCTTCCAGGTGGCGGCGCTGTTCACGCTGATCTTCGCGCCGGCCTATGTGAAGGTGCCGATCCTCCTGGTGGGAATCGCCTCGGTCTGCGCGATCATCGACTACGGAATGGCCGGCATCCGCTCGGGCTACTCGGTGGGCGTCTCGGACCCCGGCTCGCCGGACGAGTCGCCTGCCTGAGCGGGCGCGTCGTCGAGAACCTGCACACGGGCGCCGGGGAACAGCATCGCATGGCCGCGCGTGACGACCCGCTGGTCGGCCGAGAGCCCGTCGCGAATTTC
The DNA here is from genome assembly GCA_035464655.1 of Gemmatimonadota bacterium. Classification (GTDB taxonomy): domain Bacteria; phylum Gemmatimonadota; class Gemmatimonadetes; order Palauibacterales; family Palauibacteraceae; genus JARFPW01. The sequence continues at coordinate 14,274 of DATHRZ010000129.1, read as the reverse complement.
AACCGTGCCGGGCACGCGAACGCCGAGCTCGACCTCGACCCGGTCGGCCGTTCCCTCGTCCGTGATCACCCAGACGTAGTTCGTGCCGCCGAGCGGGAGGATCGCTTCTTCGGGCACGACGAGGGCCTCGGGTCGCACCTCGGTTTCGAGCCGCGCCTCGACGAACATCCCCGGACTCAGAATCCGTTCGGGATTCTCGACCACCGCCTTCACGGTGATCGTACGACCCGGAAGCTCGACTCGCGGGTCCACGAAGTCGACGGTGCCCGTGAACCGGCGGTCGGGAAATGCCGCCACCGAGAAACTGACGGTCTGGCCCTCGGCCAGCTCCTGCGCGTAACGCTCGGGCACCTGGAAGCTCGCCCGTTGCGGGTCGACCGTCTGCAGCGTCGTGAGCGGCGTGGCGGGCGTCACGTAGTCGCCCAGGCTGACCAGTCGCTCACCCACGATGCCGGCGAACGGCGCGCGTACGACGGTGCGGCGAAGGCGCGTCTGCTGAAGCGCGAGCTGGGCCCGCGTACTGCGGGCCGTCGCCTCGGCGCGCTCGAGGTCCGCGGCCGACGACGCGTCGCGTTCCAGCAGCTCGCGCGTGCGCGCCAGGGCCTGCTCGGCCAGCTCCATCTCGGCCTCGAGCCGATCGACTTCGGAACGCAGTTCGGCGTCGTCGATGCGGAACAGGCCGGTACCGCGACGCACCTCGGTGCCTTCGCGAACGAGAATCTCGACCAGGCGTCCCGAGACTTCGGGCTGCAGCTCGATCGACTGAAGCGCCTCGATCTCGCCGGTGGCGCGGATCTCGTCCACCACCGTGTCGACGGCGACGGTCGCCGCCTGTACGGGCATCGCCGGGGCCCCTCCGTTGCCTTCCGTAGCGCCGCCCTCGCCGCCGCACGCCGCCACGAAGGTCAGCGCCAACCCGAGACCGGTGCGGCCGAAAAGCGTCCTGCTCAACTTGGTTCCCATCGTCATCTCTCTATTGCCGTTCATGAACGCCGGGTCGCGAGTAGCCTGTCAGAACAGCCGGCGCCCGAGAATCGCTTCTACACCCGCGAGCGCCAGGCGCGTGGCCTGGCGCGCCTGCACGAGGTCGGCCTCCGCCTCGGTCAGGTCGACCTGGGCCGTGATCAGGTCGATGATCGTCGTCGCCCCGGCGCGGTACCGCTCCGACTGCACGCGCAGGTTCTCGCGCGCCACGACCACGCCACGTTCCGCGAGCTCGGTGCTGGCCCGCGCCGTCGTGTAGGCCTCATACGCCTCCGTCACGTCGCGGATCGTCGTCCGTTCGGCGTCCGCCGCCGCCGCGTCGGCCACGCGGCGCTCGGTGCTCGCCCGAAACACCCGGAGCTCGCGAGCGGCCCCGTCGAACAGCGGGTAGCTGATGCCGATTCCGACCGTCGTTCGCTTCATCGCGTCGGGGATCAGGTCCTCGTCGAACCCCGACCACCGGCCGAACAGCGAGACCGTCGGAAGGTACGAAGCCCGCTCCGCCTTGAATGCGGCGTCGGTCAACCGCTGCTGCGATCGCGCGACGAGGAGTGACGGGCTGCTGTCGAGCGCCTCCTCGACAACCTGCTCGCGCGTGAGCGGAAGCGGCGGGAGCGGCGCGGGATCGAGCGGCGCCGCGTCGACGGCTCCCGATCGTCCGACCCGGCGGCCGAGCTCCAGGCGGGCCACCGTCAGCGCGGAGTTCTGCCGCAACTCGTCTACCTCGGCCCGCGTCAGCTCGAGCAGGAGCTGGAGCGAGTCCGTCTGGACCGCCGCGCCCGAAAGCACCCGAGCCCGGGCGACATCGAGCTGCTCGCGGGCCCGGCGGACGCGACTTTCCACGACGCCGAGCAACTGACGCTGCGCGATCACGTCGTAATACGCCGCCTCGGTGGCGAGCGCCGTCTGGTAGCGCGCCGCGAGCTCGCCCGCTCCGGCGCCGTCCACGGCGGCCGAAGCCCGGCTCATGTCGTGGAACTTCGCCCCGCCGCGAAACACGTCGTACGAGGCGGAGATCGAGAACTGGCTCAACCGATCCGTCAACTCGTTCGTGCCGATGTTGAACGACTCCGGATCGAACTTCGACAGGGACCACTGGAAGTCGACCGAAGGCAGCAGGAAGGCCGACCAGGCGCCCCGGCGCACCCAGGCGGCGTCGCCGACCTGGCGCAAGGCCGCCACGTAGTCGGGGTCGACCTGCGCGGCGGCCTCGAGGGCCTCGCTCAGCGTGACCTGCGGGATCGTGTCGGGCACGGCCGGACCCTCGGCCGCGTTTCCGGCCCCGGGCGCGACGGCCTGGAGGGCGAGAAGCAGAGCGGCGATCACGGTCCCTCCGCGCGGGCCGGAGCGAGCGCTTCGCCGCGCGAGCGGAGTCGCTCGCGTGCCGCGTCGAGCAGGATGTACGCGACGGGCACGAGGAACAGCGTCAGCACGGTCGAAAACACCATGCCCCCGATGATCGCGTAACCGAGCGGACGCCGACTGGCCGATCCGGCGCCGAGGCCGAGCGCGATCGGCACCATCGCGACGATCGTGGCCACCGACGTCATGAGGATCGGTCGGAGCCGGATGCGGCCCGCCTCCAGCACGGCGTCGACCGTCTCGAGACCCTTCTCCTTGAGCTGGTTCGCGTACTCGACGATGAGAATCGAGTTCTTTGTCACCAGTCCGACGAGCAGAACCATTCCGATCTGGCTGAACAGGTTGAGCGTCGAACCGGTGACCAGGAGGGTGAACAGCGCCCCCGTAACGGCCAGCGGCACCGACAGCAACACGGTGAACGGATGGAGCAGCGACTCGAACTGGGCCGCCAGTACCATGAACACGAAAAGCAGGGCGCCGAGGAACGCGAACATCAGGGCGTTCCCGCCTTCTTCGAGTTCGCGCGACTCGCCGCTCAGGGCCGTCGAACTGCCGCGCGGCAGGACCTCGGCGGCGACGATGTCGAGCGAATCGAGCGCCTCGCCCAGGGTGAAGCCCGGCGACAGGCCGCCGCTAAGCGTGAACGAGCGCACCCGGTCGAAGTGGTTGAGCTGGGTCGGGCCCACGGTTTCGTCGAGCGAGGCGACGGCGTCGAGCTTGATCGGCGTGCCATCGCGACCTCGCACGTACAGGTTCGTCATGTCGGCCGGGGTCGCGCGGTCCTCCTCTTCGAGCTGGAGCAGCACGTAGTAGAGCTTGCTCTCGCGCGTGAAGGTTCCGACGCGCCGGCCCCCGAGCATCGTCTGCAGCGTGTTCGAGATGTCGGCCACGGCAACCCCGAGGTCTTCGGCCCGATCGCGGTCGTAGGAGACCTCGATCTCGGGCTTGTTGACCTTGAGATCGGTGTCGACGTTGACAAGCCCGGGAATTTGCCGGGCGCGGCCGAGGAACCGGTCCATGCCGGCGGTCAGCGAGTCGAAGTCGGGGTGCCGGACGACGTAGTTCACCGGACTTCCGAAGCCGATGGCCGGCGGAACCTGCGCGAACGCCATCACGCCCGGGATGCCGAACAGTTGTCCCCGAATCTCGCCGACGATCTCCTGGACGCCGCGACGTCCCTCGTCCTGGTCTTCGAGGCGCACGAACATGATGCCCTGGTTCACGTTGACGAAGCCGCCCACGATGCTGAACAGGTGCTCGACGCCCTCCGTCGACTGAACGATGCGCTCGGCCTGCTGCTGGTGCTCAACCGTGTAGTCGAGCGATGCGCCTTCGGGCGCCTGCGTGAACACGATGAAGAAGCCGCGGTCTTCGGGGGGGATGAACTCGCGCTCGAGCATCTGGAAGGCCACGCCGGCCGACAGCACCACGGCCACGGCACCGACCACCACGGCCAGGCGATGCCGCACCGCCCGCTGGAGCAAGCGGCGGTACCCGTCGGAGATCGAGTTCAGGGCGCGCTCGAACACCAGAAACAGCTCACCGTGCGACTCGGGCACCCGCAGCACCTTCGACGAGACCATCGGTGTGAGGGTCAGCGCGATGAAGCTGCTGATCACGACCGAGCCGGCCAGCGCGATCGCGAACTCGTTGAACAGCCGGCCAGCCGTTCCCTGGAGCCACGCGAGCGGCAGGAATACGGCGACCAGCGACAGCGTGGTCGCGATCACCGCGGCGACGATCTCGCGGGTACCGTTCTTCGCCGCCGTCACAGGGTCTTCGCCGAGCTCCTCCTGGTGCCGGTAGGCGTTCTCCATCACGATGATCGCGTCGTCCACCACGATCCCCATCGCGAGGATCAGCGCGAGCAAGGTGAACTGGTTGATCGAGAACCCGAACACGTAGAGCACGGCGAACGCCGCGACGATCGAGGTCGGAATCGCCAGGGCGGGGACGAAGGTCGCCCGCAGATTGCGCAAGAAGACGAAGATGATCAGCACGACGAGGATGCCGGCGAGGATCAGCGTCTCCTGCGCCTCCTGGATCGAAGCGCGGACGAACTCGGAGGAGTCGAAGCCGATCGTCAGCTCGACGCCGGGCGGCAGCGACTCCTGGATGAGCGGGATCTCGGCCCGGATGTTGTCGGACACCTCGACCAGGTTGGCTTTCGACTGCCGGACTACACCGACCGCGATCGCCGGCGCACCGTTGAACCTCAGGTATGTGCGCTCGTCTTCGGGCCCGAGTTCGACGCGCGCGATGTCGCCGAGGCGCACGAGCTGTCGATCGTCGGACGCCACGACGATGTCGGAGAACTCCTGCGGCGTCCGCAACTCGCCGAGCGAGCGCACCGAGAACTCGCGCTCGGCGGACTCGATGCGCCCGGCCGGGATCTCGATGTTGCGCGTCAGGATGGCCGTCTCGACGTCCTGCACCGTGATGTCGCGCGAGGCCATCGCCTGCGGCGACAGCCAGATGCGCATCGAGTAGCGCTTCTCGCCGAACACCTGCGCCCGGCCGACCCCGTCGACCGTCTGGAGGCGCTGTTTGACCAGTCGGTCGGCCACGTCGGAGAGCTGGAGCAGGTCGTAGTTCTCGGCCCTCAGCGACAGCCAGAAGAAGGGCTGGGCGTCGGATTCCTGCTTCGTGACGACCGGCTCCTCGATCTGGGCCGGAAGGCGGCCGCGCACGCGGGCGACCTTGTCGCGCACGTCCTGCGCGGCCACTTCGAGGTCGCGCTCGAGGGTGAATTCGATCGTGATGCGGCTTGACTGCTCGGCGCTCGAGCTCGTGAGCGTACGGATTCCGGGAATCGTGCTCAGCTCCTCTTCGAGCACGTCGGTCACCGTCGTCTCGATGACGCGTGGGTTGGCGCCGCGCAGAAACGTGTTCACCGATACGACGGGCGGGTCGACGTCGGGAAGCTCGCGCACCGAGAGCCGGGTGAAGCTGATGGCGCCGAACAACACGAGCGCCGCCGCGACCATGCTCGTGAGCACGGGCCGCCGAATACTGGTGTCTGAAATCACGCCTCGTCCCCTCCCGCTCCCGTATGCGTGATGTGTGTGGGGGTCATCGCCCGGGGGTCATCGCTTCGTGTGATCGCTTCGTGTGGTAGACGTCTCGCCAGCCAAACACGTGGCCCGGCCGGTGCGTTGCATCGCACCCCGAAACTCTTGACGGAGAACGGGGCTCCGGGGTTTCAACGGACCATGCCCGCCGACCTCGTTTCACCCCGTGGACGAACCGAGGGTTCCGAATTCGACACACGGCCGGCCGACAGGGCTATCGTCGGCTCGACGCCGAGGCGCTCGAGCAGTCCTCGCTCCTGGGTGGTCACGACGACCTGGCGGTGCTCCGCGACCCGCGACAGGAGGTCCCACACCTGCGCGGCGTGGCGCTCGTCGAGGTGCGTGAACGGTTCGTCGACGATCAGCGGCGCCGCCGGCCCGCCGTCGGCGAGGAAGTCGGCGGCACCGAGCCGCACGGCAAGCAGAACGAGATGCCGCTGGCCGTGGCTGAGGGCCGGCGACGCCAGGCCGAGTCGGTGGCCGTGCAGGCCGACGGTGGGTCGCCCGAGCCCGTCCTCGGTACGGAACGGCCCCAGGGGCGGGTCGCCGAGCCCATCGAGGCGTTCCGTTACCGCGCTCACGAGACGCGCTTCGTCGTGGTCGCGGAACGCGTCGTAGCCGTCGCGCAGCAGTGCCCAGGCCGCCCGCAGCGAGCGCGCGGCGCGCTCCGCGTCGTCGATACGGCGTTCGAGTTGCTCGGCTTCACGCTCGAGGCGCGCCTGGTCGCTGCGGGCGCGCGCCGCCCGATCGAGCTCGACGATGAGCCGCTCGCGTTCGCCGCGCAGGCCATCGAGCCGGCTCTCTCGCTGGCGGACGGCATCCTGGGCCGCCCGCGGCGAGGCGGGGAACTCGAGGTCGGACCGCGGCATATCGCGCTCGAGCTCGGAGCGTTCGGCCTCGCAGGCGCTCAGGCGGCGCCCCGCGTCGGCGATCAGGTGGGCGAGCGTCCGTCCCGGAAGCTCGCGCGCTTCGGGCGAACGCTCGACGCGCCGCATCACCTCGGCCAGGCGGCGTTTCGCCGCGGCGCGCGCGTTTTCGGCCTTGAGGGCACGCCCGAAGCGTTCCCGGCGTTCAGCGGCGCTGTGCGGGCCGAGCGTGGCCGCGTCGGGAATTCCGGCCCGCAACTCGGCGATGCGACGCTCGATGCGCTCGAGCTCCTCGCCGGTCCGGCGGCGCTCTCCAGCCGCCGTCCGCCGATCACGACGCAGGACGACGAGCTCGGACACCGGCCAGACGAGCAAAACGAGGCCCGCGGCGAGCGCGACGACGCCCCACACGGCCCCCGTGGCCGCCCCCGCCACGCCGGCGACGACGGCGAGGAGGCCGGCAGCGGCTGGCGCCACCAGTCGCGCCGCAAGCGCGGGGCCTTCGAGCTCCTCGTCGGCACGGCGTCGCCGGGCCGTCTGTCGGTCGCGGTCTTCCCCGAGCGACTCGAGCTCCGCCAGGCGGGTGAGAAAGTCGGCCGGGTAGCCGCTCGTCGTTTCGAGCTGCGCGCAGGCGCGCTCCGCGTCGGCCACCTCGCGTCGCGCGTCGTCGAGCTCGCCGCCGAGCTCGACCAGCGCGTCGAAGCGCTGCTGCGCCCCTACGAGCTCGGCGTCGACGCGGGCCCGGTTGAGCAGCCACGTGTGCAGGGCCTCGAGCTCGGCCAGCTCGCGCGACAGTCGCTCGATGTCGGCGTCCACGACCTCGAGGCGCTCGGCCGTCGCGTCGCGGGCCTTCACCGCGCGGCGGGCGGCGGCGAGGTCGGCCCGCACCGTGTCGAGCTCGGCCCGGTCGACTTCGAGCTGCCCGTCGCGCGGCATGCGGCGGGCGTCGTCCGATACGGGCTCACGGGTCAGCTCCTTGTGCCGGTCGGCGATCTGCCTCAGCGCCGCCTGGAGCCGCGCGTGCCCCCCGTCGGCCAGGCGGAGCAGTTCGGCGCCGAACTCCGTGCCGAGTAGCTCGCCCTGGCCGATCCACGCCGTGCGGGCATAGTCGTCGAGTGTCGCGAGCCCGAAGACCCGGGCGACGAGCTCCCAGTAGTCGCGGTCGGAAGAACCGGCGCTTCCGGGGTTGGCGACCCCCTGAAACACGACGCCCTCGTCGCCTCGCACGAGCACCTCGTCGGTCGCGTGGTCGCGCGACCAGTCGAGCACGTCGCCCTCGGCGGTGCGCAGGCGCACGGACGAGCGGAACTCGTCGCCTTCCCACGGCTCGCGCGCGTCGTACAGGAGGCGCTCGGCGTCGGCCCGGCGGCGGAAGCCATAGACGGTGCGAAGCAGTCCGTCGACGAGGGTGGTCTTGCCGCTGCCGTTGGGCCCGGCGATCAGCACGGGCTCGCCGGTCGCGAGCTCCCAACGACGCCGGTGCCGGCCGAACGCGAGGTCGACGGAGAGGAAGGCCGGGGCTTTCATGCCGACTCGGCGTCGAGGGCGCGGAGGGCGAGTCGCAGAGCGCGTTCTGCCTCGGCCCGCGCGGCGTCGCCCGTCGCGGCGTCGCGGCGCTCGAGGCCGAGTCGCGCGACGTGCCCCGCGATCGTCGGCTGGCCGGCGAGCGCCCGCACGTGGGCAGAGTCGATGAACCGGGTCTCATCGCGCACCACGGCAAAGCCGTAGCGCTCCCGAACCGCGTCGCGCACCCGGTCGACGTCGAGGGGGAAGGCCGGCTCGCCCGTGAGCGTGACGACCGGGTGCGCGTCGGCATCGGCGAGCAGGGTGCCCACGTGGTCGGCCGCCTCGATCTCGTCGTCTGCGTCGCTGACGTCGACCCTCCCGAGGTCGACCAGCGTCGGCACGGGGGAGGGGTCGAGGCGGACGCGCGGCGGCGCCCCGGGCTCGAGCTCGACGACGGCACAACCGCGCGGGCCGACTTCGTCGACCGCGACGGCCGCGAACGATCCGCAGTAGCAGGCCGGCGGGCCGCCGAATTCGCTGGGCGGACGGTGGCCGTGGTAGTCTCCGAGCGCGATGTAGTCGGCGTCGAGCCCCGCCAGCTCCGCGGTGGTCGTCCGCAGGCTCGCGCCTCCCGTCCAGTCGGGGTGGTCGGCGACCCCGGCGTGCAGGAGGACCACGTGCACGCCGGGCGCTCCGGACCGCCGGTAGCCGCCGATCGGGTCGGGCTCGACGGTCGGGTCGTAAGCGATGCCGTAGACGTGCAGGGCGCATTCGCCGCCCGGCGGGATGACCGTCACGGGATCGCCGAAGCGTGGCTCGAGAATCGTCGTCACGACGTCGGGCATGGCGCGCCAGGGGGAATCGGCGGTCAGGGCGGCGTCGTGGTTGCCCGGAATCGCGACCACGGGGCGCCCGTCCGCCGCCAGCGCGCGAAGTACCTCGCGGGCCACGTCGACGTCGGCCGCGGCCGGCCGGGCGCCGTCGAACAGGTCGCCCGCCACGAGAACGGCGTCGATCTCGAGGGCGTTCGCCCGTTCCGGCAGCCCGCGGAACGCGGCCCGGATCGTCTCTCGGCGTCCGGCGGCGGCGCTGTCGAACCCGCCCAGCCGGGCGCCCAGGTGCACGTCGGATATGTGCAGAACTCGGATCATCTCGCGCGATCTTCAAGTGTCGTCGACGGCGTATCGGCCGGCCCGCCATCCCCGTATGAGCGGTCGCCGGGCCCATCCGCGGCGGCGCCGGGGATCAGAACAGGATAATGTGCGGGTCCGACAGGCGACGGGACAGGCCGCACCCGCGGCCACAGCACAGGCGACCATGGCTCTCGAAATCATCCGCATCGCGAGCGATCTGCCGGTACCCGTGTCCGAAGTGTGGGCGTGGCACCAGCGCGCCGGCGCGCTCGGTCGCCTGCTGCCGCCGTGGGAGTCGCTCGAGTTACTGCGCCGCGAGGGCGGCGTCGAAGAAGGTGCCCGCACGACCGTCCGGGTGGGTGTCGGCCCGCTCGGCGTCGAATGGACATCCGAGCACGTGGCGCCCGATCCCCCGCACGCCTTCACCGACTTCCAGGTCGAGGGCCCGTTCGCCCGCTGGCAGCACCGCCACCTGTTCGCTCCGCTCGAGAGCGGGGGTTGCGAGGTGGAGGATCGGATCGAGTACGAGCTGCCCCTCGAGCCGTGCGCCGGCCTCGTGGCGGGCCGGCTCGTGCGGGAGAGAGTGGAACGCGGCGTCGCCTACCGCCACCGGGTGCTCGCCCGAGACTTCGAGCGCCATCGGCGCACGTGCCTCGCCCCGGGACGGAGGGTTGCCATCACCGGCATGTCGGGGATGGTCGGGACGGAGCTCGGCCGCGTGCTGTCGACGGGCGGACATGTGCCGATCGCCGTCGTCCGTCCGGGCTCCGATCCGCCGGAAGCGGCCCACGGCACGGCGGGATGGGACATCGGAGCAGGGACGATGGCGGCGGCCGCCCTCGAGGGCCTCGACGCGGTCGTGCACCTGGCCGGCGAGCCGATCGCGGGGCGCTGGACGCCCGAGAAACGGCGCCGGATCGTCGACAGTCGGGTGGAGGGAACCGGCCTGCTCGCCCGTACGCTGGCGGGGCTCGAGCGTCCGCCGGGTGTGCTCGTGTGCGCGTCGGCCATCGGCCTGTATGGCGACCGCGGAGACACGCGCCTCGACGAGTCGGCGAACCCGGGCGACGGCTTCCTGGCGGACGTCGTCCGGGCCTGGGAGGAAGCGGCCGATCCGGCCCGCGCCGCCGGGATCCGCGTGGTCCACCTGCGGCTCGGCCTGGTGCTGTGGCCGGGCGGGGGCGCCCTCGAACGACTTCTCCTGCCGATGCGCGCGGGGGTCGGCGGCCGGCTCGGCTCGGGCCGCCAGTGGTGGAGCTGGGTGACGCTCGACGACGTCGTCGGCGCCGTGCTGCACGCCGTGGCGACCGACGAGCTCGAGGGCCCGGTGAACGTCGCCGCGCCCGGCGCCGTGCGGAACGCCGAGTTCACCGACGTGCTCGCCCGCGTGTTGAACCGTCCGGCGTTCCTGCCCGCGCCCGCTGCGGCTCTGCGCGCCGTGCTCGGCGAGGACGCGGCCGACGAGCTTCTGTTGTCGAGCGCACGGGTCGTGCCCGCCGCGCTCGAGCGCACGGGGTACCGGTTCTCCGACCCGGTGCTCGAGGCGGCGCTTCGCCACCAGCTCGGCCGCTATCCTTCGTCCTGAGTCGGGATGTCTCCGTCGGTCGCTTTGTCGGCGTCTGTCACCGCTCCGGCGTCCGTCGCTTCGTCGGCGTCCAGGAAGCGGCGGATCTTGAACCAGCCGCGCTCGGCGTCGCGCTCGCCAAGCCGGATCAGGTGCTCGAGATACTCCGACTCGAACATGAGGTAGGAGACGAGGTCGGACGACGACACCTTCCGCGTGCCGAGACCGCGCAGCAGATAGCGCAGGGACCGGGGTATCGAGCTTTCGTACTGTCGGGCCACGCGGCCGATGTCGCTCGACGGGCGCAGAACCAGGAGGCGGACGGGCCGTTCGGACAGCAGCCAGCGCCGACTGTCGGGAACACGGCGCAGCAGATCGTTGACCCGGCGCAGCCGCTCGGCGTCGACGTCGAGGTTGTCGAGAAAGATCGAGTTGAACAGCAGTCCCAGCACCTGGGCGGCCGGCGGATAGATCGCTTCACCCTCGGTGGGGGGCTCCACCACGGGCGCCCGCCAGCGCGACGAGATCGCGAGAATCCGGTCAGCGCCGAGATGGATGGCCGGTGACAGGGGGTGCGACTGTCTCAGGCTACCGTCGCCATAGTACCGGCCGTTGACCTGCACGGCCGGGAAGAACAGCGGGATGGCGGCCGACGCCATCACGTGATCGAGGGTGATGCGGTCGTGCACGGCGCGGCGCCGGGTGCGCTCCCACGTCTCGAGCCACGGCTCCCCCTGGACGTAGGTCACGGTGCGTCCGGTATCGTAGGCTGTCGCGGAGATGGCGAGCGCGCGCAACCGGCCGGCGTCGATGTTGGCGGCGATCGCGTCGGGGTCGATCAGGCCGTCGAGGAAGTGGCGCAGGGGCGCCGTCTCGACGAGGCCCTGCACACCCGGCGCGAGCGGCGAGCCGCCCGACCCCAGATTGAGCAGCACCTTGATGGCGTTGCCTGCCAACGACGGCATGTCGGTGCGAAACACCCGGGCGGTCGACAGCGAGAGCCATCGTTCGCAGAGCGCGTCAACCGCGCCCCCGAACGCGTCGGGGTGCCCGGCGAGAAAGCTCGCGTTGATCGCGCCCGCCGACACGCCGGTCAGAATCGGGAAGCGGGCGAACGGGCGCCTCTCGGCGATGTATCGGAGGACACCGACCTGGTAGGCGCCCCGGGCCCCGCCGCCCGACAGCACGAGGGCGGTGTGGTTCGGCGCGGTTTCGTTCGCCCGGCGGCTCACAGCAACCCGGCGTGCCACGACCTCCCGGCCTCGACCTCCCACGCCCCCGTCCGCACCGCGTCGAGGCGGTCGGTCGTCAGGTTGAACACGACCGTATCGGGACCGACCCGTCCCTCGGCCGCCAGCCGCCGGAACTCCTCGCGGCTCACACGGCGGATCTCGCCCTCGTCGCCGCGATACCAGACCGGGGCGGCGTCGAGGAGCGAGATACCGGCCCCAGCTTCGAGCCGGCGGATCTCGCTCGTAAGCGCGTCGATCGAGCAGCCGCTGGCACCCACCTGCGATTCGTCGACCGCAACGACCAGGAATCGGTCGTGCAGCCAGTCGCAGCCGGCCCGCAGCTCCGCCCGGTGCGCCGTCCAGCGCTCGAGGAACCCCTTCATCGACGAACGCAGCTCGTCGATCGTGTCGTCGGGTAGCGTGTCCGACGCACCGAAGCACCATACGCGGGCGTCGCCGGGAAGGGCGTCGAGGGCGACGTGGCTCATCGGGCGGCTCGCATCATTCGTAGCGCAGCGCGTCGATCGGGTTCAGGCTGGCCGCTCGCCTGGCGGGCCATATGCCGAAGATCAGCCCGATCGCGCCCGAGAACAGCACTGCCATGGCGACGGCGTTGCCCGACACCGCCGTGTTCCAGTTCGCGAGTTCGGCCAGCAGCTTCGAAGCGCCGAAGCCGAGCGCGATGCCGAGCACGCCGCCCACGAGGCAGAGGGTGAGCGCCTCGAGCAGGAACTGCGTGAGCACGTTGCCGCGCGTGGCCCCGAGCGACATCCGGATACCGATCTCCCGCGTCCGTTCGGTCACCGAGACGAGCATGATGTTCATGATGCCTATCCCGCCGACCAGCAGGCTGACCAGGGCGATGCCGGCCAGCAGATAGGTGAACGTCTGCGTCGCCTCCTGGCGGACCGCGATCAGCTCGGCGCTGTCGTTGATGTTGAAGTCGTTCTCCTGGCCGACCCGCAGCCGATGTTCGCGGCGCAAGATCGCCTCGATCTGCGCCGTGGCGAGCATAGCACTGGCCCCGTCGCGGATCGTGGCGTTGAAGCCGTCGATCCGGTCGGTGCCCATCAGGCGAAACTGGGCGGTATGGATCGGAATCAGGATGTCACGGTCGCGGCTGCCCCAACGGTCGCCGCCCTTCAGCGCGAGCACGCCAATGACCTGGAACCGGCTGTTGGCGATCGTGATCGTCTGGCCGACGAGCTGGATCGCCGTCGTGCCGAGCTCTTCGGGCACGTCGGCGCCGACCACGGCGACGCGCCGCCGGCCCTCGTGCTCGCTCGCGTCGAAGAACCGCCCGATGTCGACCTGGAAATTGTTGATCTCGAGCCACGACGGTGTCGTGCCGCGGACCTGCAGCCTCGCGTTCGTCCGCCCGAACTCGACCTGCATGCGAGAGCTCATCTCGGGCGCGAGACCGCCGATCGCCCGGGCGCCCGATTCGACGGCACGCGCGTCTTCGACCGTGAGTCGCGCGTCGCTGCCGCGCGAGAACCGGCTCTGCCCCGGCCCGACGGACAGCATGTTCGTACCCAGCCCGGCAATCTGCTCTTCGACGGCCTGCTGGGCGCCCGTGCCGAGCGCCACCATGGTGATCACGGCGGCCACGCCGATCACGATGCCGAGCGTGGTGAGCAGGCTCCGCATCTTGTTCGCGTTGATCGCCTCGAGGGCGACGACGATGATCTCCTTGAATAGCATTGCTTTGCCTCAGCCCGTTCCCGGAAGAGCGGTCCAGCGCCGGATCCGCTCGAGGAACTCGGCCTGCTGCACGATGGCGAGCGGCACGTGGACGACGGAATCGCCCTCGGCGAGCCCGGCGACGACTTCGGTGTGCTCCCAGCTGCTCAGCCCGATCAGGACAGGGCGGAGCGTGAAGGCCCCCTTCTCGTCGTAGGTGAACACGAAGGCCGGCCTCGGTCGCGCCGGATCCAGCCGGTTTGCCCGTTCCTCGGCCTCCCGCGCCTCGCGGGCGCGTTGCATCAGTGCCTGGCGCTGCGCGGCCGTGAGGCTGGCGAACAGCTCCTGGCGCTCGTCCTGCGACATCGACCGTAGCTCGCTCGGCGACGGAAGGCCGTCGTCGGCAGCGGCCAGCGCCGTGTCTCCGGGGGGCGCGTCGGCGGGCTCGGGCGCCCGAACGCTCTGCTCGAGCAGCGACTCGTCCATGCCGAGCGTCTCGACGAGCTGCTGCGCCTCTTCGGGCGTCTTGAGTGCGGCGTTCTCTACGGCCAGCACGCCAGGCCGCCGTCCGATGAGAATTTCGACGTCGGAGTTCATCCCTGGCTTCAGGAGGCCCTCTTCGTTCATGATGCGCGTGAGGATCGCGAACAGGGTGACGTTCTGCTCGACCACGGCCTGCGGCTCGATCTGGAGGACCGTGCCCGTGAATTCGCGATCTGGATACGCCTCGACCTGGATCGTGGCCGGCAGGCCGGCCTTGATCGCTCCGATGTCGGTCTCGTCGACCAGCGTGCGGACCTGCACCTCGTTGAGATCGGCCATCCGGAGCAGGATCGTCCCGCCCGACACTTCCTGCGCCGAGGTGATGATCTG
>DATHRZ010000128.1:0-31337 GCA_035464655.1 Gemmatimonadota bacterium | reverse complement strand
ATCTACGACCTGGCCGGGCGCCGGTTGTACCGCGACCGCCGGCCGATGGCCGCGGGCGGCCAGCCGCCCGAGTTCACGTGGGACGGCCGGCTGGACGGCGGGGTCGACGCGGCCGCCGGCATGTACCTGTACGTGATCCGGTTCGACGACCGTACCGTATCGGGCCGCGTGCTGCTCGTTCGCTGAGTCGACCGCGGGGCCGTGGGGCTGACGCCGCCTCAGTCGGTCGCGCCGCCGATCCCCATGCCCGTGACGTTCTCGCCGAGATCGATCACCTTCACGATCTCGTAGGAAGCCGCGTCGATCACCGTGACGTTGCCGTCGCCGGAGGATCCCTCGCCGGCGCCGTGGTCGCCGTGCGCGGGGTCGGTCATGTGATCGGCCTTGTTGTTGTTCGACACGAACGCCCAGCGTCCGTCGGCCGAGAACACCAGGCCGTGCGGCTGCGCGAGTCCGCGCCCGCTGATGCGCTGCGTAATCTCCCAGCCGTCGGTGTCGAGAACCACGACCTCGTCGGCGCCCTTCACGGGAACCCACACCGAGCGGCCGTCGGGTGCGAACATCGGATCGAACGCCATTGGACCGAGTTCGACGGAGTGGATGGGTGCCGGGTTGGCGGGGTCGGCCAGGTCGAAGACCAGGAGTCGGCCCGTGAGCTCCGTCGAGGCGACGAGAGTGCGTCCGTCGGGGGACAGCGCGAACTGAACCAGGGCGTGTGCCGGTCCCTCGATCGAGGTCAGCGTGACCTCTTCGGTTTCGAGGTCGATGGCCGCGAGCTGGTTGACGCCCAGGCTCCCGGTGTACGCCCAGCGCCCGTCGGCGCTGACCACCATCGGGTGCGGTCGGGGAAACAGCACGTCGATCTGCTCGCCGTCCATCGAGCCGCCCCGGATCAGGCTGACCCGGCTGGGCGGGTTCACGGCGCTCATCGACCGGCTGGCGAGGAGCAGGTCGCGCGAGGGCGCGTAGGCGAGCATCCCGGGCGTCTCCATCTCGTACTGCGCGACGATCTCTCCGTCCCGGTCGAACCGCACGACCCGGTTGTCGCCGATCAGCGAAACGTTCCAGTGCTCCCCGCCCGGCTCGACGTAGATGTGGTGCGGCTTCGCGTTGGCCGAGAACCCGAGCTCGGTGAGGTCGATCATGCGGACGACGTCGTGAGCGGCCGCGTCGATCACGGCGATCTTCGCCTCATCCTGGACGCATGCGTACAGGAGCTCCACGGCCGCGGTCGCGGACTCTTCGGTGGGGGGAACGACGGCCGGTTGCTCGTCGGTGCTCGCGGCGCAGGCGGCGATGAACACGAGGGCCACGGTAGCGGTCCACCAGGCGTGGCGCGGACTCAGGATATGAAAACACGATCTCATGGGGCGTTCACTTTGGCTTCTGGCGTTGGGCGTTGCGCGGATGCGCGCCGCGGCCCCGACGTTCGGAGGGCCGGCGCGTACCGCTTCTACACACAGTGATTAAGCCGAGGTTCCCCCGCACGGAGATCATGCGGGCCGAGTTTCCTGGTCGTGGTGGTCGTGGTGGGCATGTTCTTGGTCGGCGTGTTCGTGGTCGTGCCGGCCACGATGGAAGATCACGTGCAGGAGCGTACCGCTCACGAATGCCTGATAGCGCTCGACGCCGGGTCCGTGAACCGGGCCGAGAAGTTCGTTCCCGACCAGGAAGCCGCCCAGCGTCGCCACCACGAGCGAGCCCACGGCCAGGGTGGCGAGCGGAATGCCGTGCCGCGGCCGGACCAGCCACCAGACGACGAGACCCGCCGGCACCCTGTGCAAGATGACCGCCCAGCCGAACACGGGGTCGACCGTCGAGCCGAACGGGGCGAAGGCGGCTCCCTCGAGGATCTCGTGGAGCAGGAGACCCGACAGCCCGACGAGGATGGCGAGATCGTCCGTGTAGCGTTCGAGCAGGTGTGAGGCCCGCTCGAACAGGCTCGGGACGATGGCGCCCGCCGCGACGAGGAGCAGGATCACGGGCGATCCGTCATCGACGGCGTGAGGAATGACCTGCAGGGCCACGAGCGCTGGCACGGCGAAGTACACGAAACCGTCCACCAGGCGGACGGCTCGATCACGTCGGTGCAGCGACCGATACAGGAGGGCGCCCAGCACCGGCGCCAGCAGGGCGCCGACGAGATACGTCACGTCCGGCGCGGCCTGCGGTCCCGGCCCGAGCGGGCCGGCCTTCGCGGTCGATTCATGGCGTGCACCTTGCCGCCCCGATTCGGGCGCCGCAAGGCGACGCACGCCCCGCCACAGCCACCGAGCGCTTCGAGCTCACGCGTCGGGATCCTCCTCGGCCATCTTCTTCACCCGCTCGACATCGGGTTCGACGAACACCGTCTGCGTCCGCTCCGGGAGGACCGCCCCGGGCGCGGCCTTGCGCGGCTTGCGCACGTATTTCCGGCGTGTCCACGCGACGGGAACGATGCCGCTGCCGCGGGCCTGGCTGAGGACCGCCGCCACGAGCGCCGCCTCGGCCAGATCGGACTGGGGCGGATTCTGATCTTTGCGGCCCCAACGCAGGACGACGTGCGAGCCGGGGGTCTCGCGCACGTGCATCCAGATGTCGTCGGGGGCCGAGTGGTGGAAGGTGAGATCGTCGTTGGCCCGCGCCGACCGGCCGGCTCGAATCTCGAGACCGCCCGAGGAGCGGTAGACCCGATAGGGAAGGGAGGCTCCGGTCGAGGCACCGCCGTGTCGGGCGCTCCTGGTGGTCCCCGGCCCGCGCGGCTTTCCGCCCGCCAGCTTCCACAGATCGTCGTCCGGCCCGTTCGCTTCGAGCCGCTCGAGGCCCGCGTCGAGCGCCGCGAGCCGCCGCCTCTCCCTTTCGATGCGTCGCGGCAACTGCGCCGCGGCGCGCTCGAGGCGCTTCGCCTCGTCGTAAAGCGCCTCGGCGTTGCCGATCGCGTCGAGGGTCGGATCGAGGTTGACGATCACCGGTTCGCCGCCGAAGCCTTCGAGCCGGACCTGTTCGGCGCCCGCCGGGACGGAGGCCTTTCGGCTGAGCAGCAGATGTCCGAGCTGGCGGAGTTCGTCGGGGTCCCGGCCCGTGTCGACCTGGGCCTCGAGCGCGTGGATCTTCCGGGCCGAGCGCTCCTTCCGCTCCTCGAGGGCCGCGCGGAGTCGGGTCGTTTCCGGATCTTCGCTGGCGGCCCGCAGTCCCTCGGCGACGCGCGGAGCGCGCTCGGCAAGCGCCGCCATGCCGTCGAGCACCGAACCGACATGCTCGGCGCCCGGGGACTCGAGCGCCACGGCATAGAGTCGTGGTGTCGCGTCGTCGTTCACCGTCTTCCCGTCGTCGCGCGGCAGGAGCCAGCCGGCCGGCGGGTCGTGAAGCGCCGCGTCGCGTAATCGGTCGTACCGTGCCAGGCTGTCACGGATCGCCGGCTTGCCGGCCAGGGCGTCCGCGGGGCCGCCCGGCAGCACGAAGGCCTCGTTCATCGAGCTGAGCCATGCCACGCTGCGGCGCGCCGGGCCTTCGCCCTCGTCGACGAGCTCCCGCAGTCCGGCCTCCCACTGCTCGGCGGTCGGAGCCGACTGCGCCCAGCGGCGCCGCGACACCGGGATGTCCCAGGCGTCGCCGGGTTCCGCCGGGTCGCGACCGAGGTCCGGCATGAGCACGGCGCGCACCCGACCGGTCACGACGTGAAGGGCGTTCCAGCGATTCGTCACCAGGTCGAACACGAGCTGCTCGTCGTCCGTGTCCGGCCCGTCGAGGCGAACGAGGATCGATCGTGTGTCGGGCGGCGACTCGACGGCCACGACGCGTCGTGGTCCCCCGAGCAGCCCGCGGTCGCGTCGACCGCGCGACCGACGCCCGCCGGTTGCCGGGTCGTCGCCGCCAGCGCGGCGAGGCAAGGGGACGAGCACCCCTTCGAGTGGGTGAAGCAGCCATACCCAGGCGTCGTCCGCGAAACCTAGTCGAGCCCGTCGCTGCTCCCCGTGGAACCGGACGGCCTCGAGGCGTCGTCCCGACCAGCGAGCGTCCAACTCGCGGGCCAGGGCAGCCGTGAGAACCGAGTCGAATACGATGGACATGCGAGTCCTGGTCGCGTGGGTGGCCGTTGCATCGGGGTCGCGCATCTGTATTCTAGCGAGTATGCGACGCGTCCATCCACCTGTGCCCGACGATCCGTGCATCCGCTGATCGAGGCGGCCGGCCGCCGGGGCGAGTTCCCCGGCTGGGCGGAGCTGAACGATCACCGCCGCGCCCACGTCGAGCGCGTCGCCGCCCTGCTGGCCCTGTGGGCGGAGACCCTCGGCCTGCCCGAAGACGAGCAGGTTCGTTGGCGGGCGGCGGGGCGCCTGCACGACGCGCTGAAGGATGCCGCGACGCCGGTGCTCCGCGAGCTGGTGGAAGACGATTCGTGGCCGGAGCCGCTGCTGCACGGCCCGGCGGTATCGACGCGCCTGGCTCGCGAAGGCGTCGACGACGACGAATTCCTGCTAGCCGTGGCCTTTCACTCGGTCGGGCACCCGTCGTTTCGCGCGCTCGGCGAACATGTCTATCTGGCCGACTATCTCGATCCGGGGCGGCCCGAGACGGGCGACCGGCAGGCGCTCAGGGACGCCATGCCCGCCGGGTTGGACGATGTCCTTCGCCGGGTGATTCGGCAGCGCATCGAGTACCAGCTGGGGGAGCGTCGTCCCATCCTGTCCGCCTCGATCGATTTCTGGAACCGCGTGGTGGTGTCATGAAAAGGACGACCGGATCATGAGCGACCGTCTGCACACGGGTGTCGTCGTGGCCGTCCTGCTGCTGGTCGGTGCGCTGCTCGGCTCCGTCCTCCTCGAGTGGGGGGACCGCCGCGGAGGTCCGGAGGTGGCGGCCGACCGCGCGCCGCTGACCGGGGGGGCGTCGGTTCGCGAGGACGCACGGGTGAGCCTCGAGGTGCTCAACGGTGCCGGCGATCGGGGCGCCGCCGAGCGGATGAGCGAACGGCTCCGTGACATGGGCTTCGACGTGAAGACGTTCGGCAACGCGTCCAGCTTCGACCAGGGGCGCACCGAACTGCTCGACCGCTCGGGGCGGACGGGGGCCGCGCAATCGATCGCCGATTCGCTGGGCGGCGTGCCCGTCCGCGCGGAGCCGGCGCCCGAACTGTATCTCGACGCGACCCTGATACTCGGCGACGACTGGGCCGAGGTGCTCGCGCGGGCCTCGCGCTGAGTGCCTGAGGGAGCCCGTTCAGCCGCGCTCCATCTCGCGCTCGAGCCGGAGCTGGCCGCAGGCCGCCGCGATGTCGCGGCCCCGGGGGGTGCGAACGGCCGACGGAACGCCGGCCGTCTGAAGAACGTCGAGGAAGGCGCCGATCGCCTTGCCGTCACTCGGTGTCCAGTCGCGGCCGGGAATCGGGTTCCACGGAATCAGGTTCACGAACACGAGCCGATCGCCGATGAGCGCCACGAGCTCGCGCGCCGTCTCCACCGAATCGTTGACACCGGCGATCAGCGTGTACTCGAAGGTGACGCGCCGGCCCTTTCGCGCCTGGTACGTATCGACGGCGGCGAATAGCTCCGGGATCGGCCAGCGCTTTTCGATCGGGACGAGCTCGAAGCGCATCTCGTGGTTGGGGGCGTGCAGTGATACGGCGAGGCGGAACGACTCCGGGCGTTCGGCGAGTGCGAGGATTCCCGGTACGATACCTACCGTCGAGACCGTGATCCGGCGGGCACCGAGCCCGAAACCCTCGTTCAGGATCTCGAGCGACGCGAACACGGCTTCCTGGTTGGCGAACGGCTCGCCCATCCCCATATAGACGACGTTCCCGACGCCCTGTCCGTAGGCCTCCCGCGCGACCAGATCGGCGTCGCGAAACTGGGCGACGATTTCCGCCGGGGCGAGCTGGCGCCGGAAGCCGAAGTCGCCGGTCGCGCAGAACCGGCACGCCAGGGCGCATCCGGCCTGGGACGACAGGCAGAGGGTGACCCGGCCCGGCGTCGGAATCAGCACCGACTCGACCTCGACGCCGTCGTGCAGTCTCCACAGGTGCTTGATCGTCCCGTCGCGCGATCGAGCCTCGAACGATGCCTCGAGCGGTGCGAGCGTGAATTCGCCGGCCAGCTCGTCACGCAACCCGAGGGGCAGGTTGGTCATCTCATCGAACGAGCGGGCGCGGCGCTCGTACAGCCAGCCGAGCACCTGGTCGACCCGGTAGGCGGGCTCACCGGCCCGTTCGACGGCGCGACCGATGGCCACGCGGGCGGCTCCCGGCAGGAGTCCCAACAAGTCGACGCCGGCCGGGTCGGCCCCGGGCGAGGCTGCCGTTGCTTCCTGTTCGGGCCGTATATTCACGGAGTTTCCCGGGCTGATGTGGTTGCTCATGAACGGGGCGACCGGTATGTCCGGACCCCCGCGGGGCGCATCGGGCGCCCCGGACAGCTAACATATGCGTCGCACGGGCGCCGTGAATCCGCGCCGCTGTCCGCGCCGGATCCGCGACACCACAATCCACCTCGCTCCTGCGGAGGATGACGATCGACACGACGAGCACCGGGTCCACGGAGTATCGCGACATCGGGTGCGGCGAGTTGCGACCACGGCACGCGGGGCGGACGATGCGCCTCGCGGGCTGGGTGCACCGGCGCCGCGATCTGGGCGGGGTGCTGTTCATCCATCTGCGCGATCGCTCGGGCCTCGCCCAGCTCTCGTTCGGGCCCGACTGGACGGGCCAGGCGGCGGCAGGGATCGCTTCCGGCCTGTCGCCCGAGGACGTGATCCAGGTCACGGGCGAAGTCGTCGAGCGTCCGCGCGACGCAGTGAACCAGGACATGCAGACCGGCGAGGTCGAGGTGCAAGTGACAGACATCCGCCGCCTGTCGGCGGCCGAGCCGTTGCCGATTCTCGTCGCCGTGCCGCCGGAGGAGGAGCTGCCCTCCGAAGAATTGCGCCTCAAGCACCGGATCCTCGACCTGCGGCGGCCCGACATGCAGGAGAACTTCGTCGTGCGCCACCGGGCCACGCAGGCGGCGCGGCGGGTTCTGTCGGAGGAGGGGTTTCTCGAAATCGAGACGCCGTTTCTCACCCGCCGAACCCCCGAAGGGGCCCGCGACTACCTGGTGCCGAGCCGGATCCATCGGGGCGAGTTCTACGCGCTGCCGCAGTCGCCGCAGCTCTACAAACAGCTACTGATGGTCTCCGGGTTCGACCGCTATTTCCAGGTCGCCCGCTGCCTGCGCGACGAAGACCTGCGTGCCGACCGGCAGCCCGAGTTCAGCCAGATCGACGCCGAGATGAGCTTCGTGGGCGAAGAGGACGTGTACGCGGTGTGCGAGCGCATGCTGACCCGGATCTACGACGAGGCGGTCGGCGCGGCCCTCGACACACCGTTTCCGCGCATGACCTGGGCCGAGGCGGTCGAAAGCTACGGCACCGACAAGCCGGATCTTCGGGTCGCGTGGAAGCTGAGCGATCTCACCGAGTCATTGACCGGAATCGGATTCGGCATCTTCGACGCCGTGGCGGGCGAGGGGGGGCGAATCCGCGGGGTCGTCGTCCCCGGCGGCGCCGCCCTCAGCCGCCGCCAGCTCGACGAGCTCGACACGGCCGCCCGGAAGGTCGGCGCGAAGGGCGCGCTGTGGATCAAGCGCACGGACGACGGCTGGAGCGGCCCGGTAGCGAAGGTGCTGGGCGGCGACACGGGGCAGGCGTTCGCCTCGGCGCACGGCATCGAGCCCGGCGATCTGGTGCTCGTCGTGGCGGGACCCGATCGCGAGACCGGGTCGGCCCTCGACGTGTTGCGTCGGGTAGCGGCTGCCGAGCTCGGCGCCGTCGACGACACGGATGCGTGGCTCTGGGTCACCGATTTCCCGCTGTTCGAGCAGGATCCCGAGACCGGTCGCCCGGCCCCGACCCATCATGCGTTCACGATGCCGAAGGACGCGACCCCCGACGATCTGCGGCAGGATCCGTACTCTGTCGGGTCGCGCGCCTACGATCTCGTGCTGAACGGCACCGAGCTGTTGAGCGGCAGCATCCGCTGCCACGACGCGGTGCTCCAGCGGGCGATTCTGTCCGTCCTCGGAATGGACGACGAGCAGATCGAGGCCCGCTTCGGATTCTTGCTCGAGGCGTTTCGCTACGGCGTACCCCCACACGGCGGCTTCGCGCTCGGCCTCGATCGCCTCGTTGCGATGATGGTCGGCGCGCCGTCCATTCGTGAGGTGATCGCATTTCCGAAGACCACGGCGGCGCGCGGCCTGATGGAGGGCGCGCCCTCGAAGATGGAGCCGGAGTTGCTGGCCGAGCTCGGCCTGCGATCGTCATGACAGAGGCGGCCAACGTCCAGCACGAGGTTCCGGCCGACGGCGCCGACGAGCTCCTCCTCGCCGGTGTGAACGACGTCCACCTGAAGACGCTCGCGAAGCTGGCCGACCTGAGGGTCATCCTGCGCCGCGACCGCGTGATCCTGAGCGGACCGCCCGAAGCGGTCGAACGCGGGATTCCCGTCGCGCGACGAATGATCCGGATGGCGCGTCTCCAGCGACCGTTCTCGGCCGCCGACGTCGAGCGGTACTATGCCGAGGCACGCAGCGAGCCGCCGTCCGAAGACGGCGCCGCGCCGCTCGAGGAAGACGAAGGGGTCGCCCTGCCGGGGGCGCGCAAGGTCATACGGCCGAAGTCGGAGGGCCAGCGGGCCTACATGCAGGCGATCCGCGATAGCGACATCGTCGTCGGCATCGGGCCGGCGGGAACGGGGAAGACGTACGTGGCCGTGGCCATGGCCGTCGACGCGCTCGTGCGAAAGCGGGTCCGCAAGATCATTCTGACGCGACCGGCCGTGGAAGCCGGCGAGGCCCTCGGCTTCCTGCCCGGCGACATCCGCGAAAAGGTCGATCCGTACCTGCGCCCGCTGTACGACGCCCTCGAGGACATGCTTCCGCCCGACCGCGTCTGGAAATCGATCGAGGAGCACGTGATCGAGATCGCCCCGCTCGCCTATATGCGCGGACGTACCCTGTCGGACGCCTTCCTGATCCTGGATGAAGCGCAGAACGCCACGACGGCCCAGATGAAGATGTTTCTGACGCGGCTCGGTCTGAATTCGAGAACCGTGATCACGGGCGACAAGACGCAGATCGACCTCGCCGACCCGGCCGAATCGGGGCTGCTCGAGATCGAAGGAATCCTCAAGGAGGTCGAGGGCATCGACTTCGTGTACCTGAACGAGGCGGATGTGGTACGGCACCGGCTCGTGAAGGACATCATCCGGGCCTACGCGCGCAACGACGAGCAGGAACGGGCACGCACCGCAGGAGACAGACCGCCGGCGGCGGGCACATGACGGCGGCGCGCTTCCGCGAGACGTGGCGCGACCTCTTGCGCGCCGTGAACCGCGAGCCGGAGGACAGCTGGAGAGCGCAGGCCGCGCACCACGGTACGCGAGCTGGCGTCGTGCTGCTCCTCGCCCTCGGGCTGCCGCTGCTGTTCCCGGGACACGAGGGCCCCGAGCAGCGCCAGCTTCGGCCCGGTGCCGTCGCGGAATCAGACGTCATCGCGTCGTTCGACCTTCCCGTGCCCAAGCCCGCCGAACAGCTCGAGCGTGAGCGCGAGATGCGTGAGCGCACGGTGCTACCGATTTTCCGCTTCGACGCGACGGCCGCCGATTCGTCGAAGGCCCGCACGTCGGCCTTTCTCGATGAACTCGGCGCGGCCCTTGCCGCGGCGGAGAATCCGGCGACCGATTCGGGCGTGCAGCGCGTGCTCGAGGCCCACGACGTCTCGCTCGGCCCCGCCGAACTCGCGTACCTCGAACGGCCGCAGAATCGGCGCTCCGTGCTCGAGGCGGCGGGCCGGGCGTTCGACGACCTGCTCCCCGGGGGGGTGGTGTCGGTTCAGGCCGTCGGGACGTATGAGCAGGAGCGCGTGGTTCTGCGCAACGGCGAGGACCGAACGGCCGCGCTCGACTCGCTGACCACGGTGGGCGAGTTCGCCGAGAACGCGTTTTCGCATGCGCCGTCTTCGGTCCAGGGTTTCCGGGTCTTCCAGAGCCTGCTCCTCGCGCTCACCCTCCCGAGTCTCCGACCCGACGAGGCGGCCTGGCTCGAAGAACGCGAGCAGGCGAGGGCGCAGGTGGACTCGACGGTCGGAACGATCCTGCAGGGGGAGCGGATCATCACGGCGCACGAGCGGGTCACCCAGTCGCAGTACGAGCGACTCCAGGCCTACAACGAAGAGCTCGCCCAGCGACGCGGCGGCCTGGCCACGCGCGGGGGACGCGTGGCGGGCCGTGCCCTGTTCGCCGCGCTGTTGCTTGCCCTGGTCGGCGGGACGCTCTTCCTGTTCCGACCCGAAATCTACCGGGAGATCCGGCACTTCCTCATCGTGATCGTCCTCGTCGCGAGCTCGGTGGCGGGCGCCGCGATCATCGAGCATCTGGCGCTGCCGAGCGCACTCGTGCCGATCGTCGTCGTCGCCCTGGCGATCGGGGCGATGTACGATGGGATTTTGGCCCTCGTGGCGGTTCTCGCCTCGACGATCCTGCTCATGGGGCTGGCGGCGCTGGCGCCGCTGTACGATCCCGTCACTCTCGCGCTCGGCGGCTCGGTAGGTGCGCTCGGAGTTCGCGGCGTACGGCGTCGACGGCAGAGCTGGGCCCTGATCGCAGGCATCACTGCGGCTTACGTGGTCGGCGGGCTCTCCCTCACGATGCTCGGGGCCTTCACGTTCGCCTCGCTGCTGGAATCCGTCGTGTGGGGCTTCGTCGGCGCGACGCTCTACACGGTGCTGACGCTGGGCGGCCTCGTGCCGCTTCTCGAAAAGATCACCGGGATCAGCACGGCACAGACGCTGCTCGAGCTCTCCGACCTCAACGCCCCCCTGCTCAGGGAGCTGTCGCTCAAGGCTCCGGGCACCTATGCCCACTCGATCAACATCGCGAATCTCGCGGAAGCGGCCTGCGAGGCGATCGGCGCCGACTCGCTGCTCGTGCGTGCCGGATCGTACTACCACGACATCGGGAAGATGGTGAACCCGCAGTACTTCGTGGAGAATCAGCCCAAGGGACGCAACCCGCACGACCGCCACCCTCCGGCGCGCAGCGCCGCGATCATCCGAGATCACGTGCGGGACGGACTGCGGCTCGCATCCGAGCACCGGCTGCCGCCCGTGATCCACGACTTCATTCGCGAGCACCACGGCACGAGTCTGATCCGCTACTTCTATGACAAGGCGGTGGAGGAGGCCGGCGAAGACGGAGAAGACAGCGTGAATCCGGGAGACTTCGCCTACCTCGGGCCGAAGCCACAGTCGCGGGAGACGGCGATCCTCATGCTGGCCGATGGCATCGAATCGGCAACGCGCGTGCTGGGCGATCCGACGCCCGAGCGCATTCGTTCGACGATCGAGGTGATGGTGGCGACGCGACTCGACGAGGGTCAACTCGACCAGTGCCCGCTCACGCTGCGCGAGATCGATCGGAGCAAGGCCGCCTTCGCTCGGGTGCTCATCGGTATGTACCATCGCCGGATCGATTATCCGTCCGGCGTGCGGTCGCAGGACGACGGAGCGGTGGAAAGGGCATCGGCCTCCGACGACGACGCGGCGACCCTCCCGGCGCGCCCCCGGAAGCGGGCCGAACGACCGGGTTCGGAAGACCAGCTCGAGGCGGCGCTCGAAGCCGCCGACGTCGACGATCCCGAGGCCTCGGTGCGTGCCGCCGACGAATGAGCCGGCGGAATCCGCCACGGTTCTGATCGACGGTCTCGAGGGTTCGTCCGTCGAGGTTTCGGCGGCCGACGTCGAGGCCGCCGTCCGGGCGACCCTGGCCGCTCAGACGCTCGGATCGCCGGATGGCGCGGAGATCTCGGTCACCTTCCTCGACGATGACGCGATCACGTCGCTGAACGAGCGGTGGCTCGATCGCGAGGGTGCGACCGACGTGATTTCCTTCGGTCTCGGGTCGGCGCCCCTGGTGGCCGACGTCTACGTCTCGGTCGAGACGGCGCGGCGCAACGCCGTCCGCTTCGGCGTGGAGCCGCGCGAGGAGCTGCTGCGTCTCGTCGTACACGGCGTTCTTCACGCCGCGGGGTACGACCACCCCGAAGACGAAGGGCGCGCCTCGTCGGAGCTGTTCGCGCTTCAGGAGCGCGTGGTCGACCTGTTGCTCGGAGAGCGATCCGAAACCTAGTCTGTACGGTTCGCGGAGCAGGCGGAACGCACAAATCAGCGGAAGCGCCGTCGACATGCGTGGAGCCCTCAACAGACTGCGGCGTTACCTGATCACGGGACTGGTCGTGATCGCCCCCGTGGGCGTCACGGCCTTCGTGCTCGTCTGGCTGTTCCAGCGACTCGACCCGATCATCGGCCGCTTCCTGCCGGGGATCGGCGGTCGCACGGTCCCCGGTCTCGGTCTCGCCGCCCTGTTCATCCTGCTCATATCGGTCGGCTGGTTCTCGCAGCGGGCGTTCGGCCGCCGGGCGCTCGGCATGTGGAATCGGCTGCTCGAGCGCGTGCCGTTCGCCCGCCGGCTGCACTCCGCCTCGGCCCAGATCGTCAGCTCGGTGCTCGAGCGCGACCGGCTGTTCCAGCACTGCGCCCTCATCGAGTTCCCCCGGGAGGGAAGCTGGGTGCTCGTGTTCGAGACGGCGGCGGCGCCCGAGGAGGTGGAGGCGTCGATCGGGGAACCGTCGGTCAGCGTGTTCCTGCCGACGGCGCCCAATCCGACGTCCGGTTACTTGCTGATGATGCCGCGGTCCCGGGTTCGCCGGCTGCAGATGCCGGTAGAGGACGGACTGAAGCTCGTGCTCTCGGTGGGGGTCGCCCGGTCGGGTTCTCCGGCGGCCGGGCGATGAACGACATGCGCGAAGTTCGGCTCGACGAGCTCCGGGCGCTGCTGGCGGGAGGCGAGGCCGAGCTCGGGGAGCGTCTCGCCGACCTGCACGCCAGCGATGTGGCCGACCTGATCGAGGGGCTCGACGAGGACGAGCGTCTCGTCCTTCTGCGCCGCCTGCGTCCCGAGGTCGCGGCCGACGCCCTGTCGGAGATGGAGGAAGTCGAACGGCCGGCCGAGCTGTTGCTTCAGCTCGATCCGGGACGCATCGCCGCGATCGTCGAGGAGATGGCCGACGACGACGCGGCCGATATCATCGGCGGGCTCGATCCCGACCTGCAGGCCGAGGTGCTCTCGACCGTCTCGGTGCCCGACGCCGCCCAGATCGAAGAGCTCCTGCATTATCCGGAGGACACTGCCGGCGGGATCATGACCCGCGAGGTGCTCGCGGTTCGCGAGGACCTCACCGCGGGCGAGGCGATCGCGGAGATTCGCCGGCAGGCGAGTGGGGACAGCGATTTCTACACGATCTTCGTGGTGGGTGCGACTCGCGAGCTCGCGGGCGTCGTATCGCTGCAGGATCTCGTGCTGTCGGACCCCGAGACACCGATTGCCGAGCTCACGGACGACCCTCCCGCGTCGGTTCCCGTCTCGATGGACCAGGAGGA
Organism: Gemmatimonadota bacterium; assembly: GCA_035464655.1. Lineage (GTDB taxonomy): Bacteria > Gemmatimonadota > Gemmatimonadetes > Palauibacterales > Palauibacteraceae > JARFPW01. The sequence continues at coordinate 17,888 of DATHRZ010000128.1, read as the reverse complement.
GGTTGGCCGCCTCCTGTCGCGCTACAACATCGCGTCGATCGGCGTTGTGGACGGCCTGGGCCGGCTGGTCGGGCGCGTGACGTTCGACGACGTGATCGACGTGATGGAGATGGAGACGACGGAGGACATCCTGCGTTTCGCCGCCGTCTCCGACGAGGAGCAGGTGCGCGGATCGACCGTCGACGCGATCCGCAGCCGCCTGCCGTGGCTGGTCGCGAACCTGTTCACGGCCGTGGCCGCCGCCAGCGTCGTCTACTTCTTCCAGGGGACGATCGAGCAGATCGTGGTGCTCGCGGCCGTGATGCCGATCATCGCGGGGATGGGGGGAAACGCGGGAACCCAGGCGCTCGCCGTCACGATTCGCAGAATCGCCCTGTCCGACGAGTCGCTGGCCGAGCGCTGGCAGGTGATCGGCAAGGAGCTGATGGTCGGGCTCGTCAACGGGTTCGTAATCGGGACGATCGTGGCGATCGCGGGCCTGCTGCTGGCCGACGATCCCCTGTTCGGTATCGTCGTGATGCTCGCGATGTGGGGCAACCTGATCGTTGCGTCGGCGGCGGGCGCGTTCATTCCGATCTTCCTCGAAAGCCTCGGCGCCGACCCCGCCGTCGCGTCGTCGATCTTCGTCACCACGCTCACCGACCTGGTCGGGTTCTTTCTGCTGCTCGGCCTGGCGACCGCGATGCTGCTGTGACCGCGGAGCGGAAGCCCGAGCTCGACGGGCCGCAGCGTGAGCTGCTGGCGCGCTTCTCGGAAGGCGAGACGCTGGCCCTGTCGCGCGCGATCTCGCTGGTCGAGAACCAGCGTACGGGCTTCGAGGCGCTGCTCCACGCCCTGCACGACCGGCTCGGCGGAGCGCGGCGGATCGGGATCACCGGACCCCCCGGGGCCGGAAAGTCGACCCTCACGGCCGGCCTGGCGCGCCGGTATCGCGATGCGGGGGAGACGGTGGGCGTGATCGCCGTCGACCCGAGCAGCCCGTTCACCGGGGGGGCGCTGCTCGGCGACCGTATCCGCATGAACGATCTCGCCACCGAGCCGGGGATTTTCATCCGGTCGATGGCCAGTCGGGGTTCGCACGGGGGGCTGTCGGCGACGACCCGCGAGGCGACCGACCTCATGGACGCGTTCGGGTTCAGCCGCGTCCTGCTCGAGACGGTCGGCGTCGGGCAGTCGGAGCTCGAGATCGCCGCGCAGGCCGACACGACGGTGGTGGTGCTCGTGCCCGAGTCGGGCGATGGGATACAGGCGATGAAGGCCGGGCTGATGGAAGTGGCCGATCTGTTCGTCGTGAACAAAGCGGACCGTCCGGGCGCCGAGCGACTGCGCAGCGAGATCCGCGTCGTCAACCACCTGCGGGAAGAACCGAACGGCTCGGTGGGCGAGGCGGCGTGGGATCCGCCCATCCTGATGACCGTCGCGTCGACCGGCGAGGGACTCGACGAGCTGGTCGAACAGCTCGACCTGCACCACGCCAGCCTCGAGTCGGGCGGCGACCTCGCGCAGCGGCGCCGCGGCGCGGCGCTCAAGCACACGCGCATGGTACTCGAGCGCGCCGTCGGCCGGCGGGTGGCCGGCGCGTGGGCACACGAGATCGAATCCCGAGGCGATCCCCTGTCCGGCGGCGAGTCGCCCTACGAAGTCGCCCGTCGCGTCGCCGACGACCTCTGTCCCCCGACGGCCGACGACGCGGGTCCGTAGGGCCCGGCCCCGGCGAACGGACGGATACGGCCATATATTGCATGCGGTTGAACGCTAATCCGTGCAAGGATATGCCCATGCGACAGGTAGTGGACGACATACCCGGCTCGACGGACGAGCTGCGCGCCGAGGTGGAGCGCCGCCGGACCGAGCTCGAGCGGCTCGAGGCGGCCCTGCATCGCTGGGAGGATGCCGCCGGGGGCATCCCGAAGCGCGAAGACGCGGACTTCACGACCGTCTCGGGTCGCGAGATCCGTCCGCTTTACAGCCCCGCCGATCTGACCGACTTCGACTACATGGAGCGCCTGGGCGTGCCGGGCGAGTATCCGTTCACGCGTGGTCCGTACCACACGATGTACCGTACCCGGCTGTGGACGAAGCGGCTGTTCGCCGGTTTCGCGACCGCCGAGGAAACGAACGAGCGCTACAAGTTCCTGCTCGAGCGCGGCCAGACCGGGCTGAGCGTGGCGTTCGACTTCCCGACCCTGATGGGCTACGACTCCGACGATCCCCTGGCCGAAGGTGAGGTCGGGAAGTGTGGGGTCGCGATCTCCAGCCTGGCCGACATGGAGACCCTGTTCGACGGGATCCCGCTCGACCGGGTTTCGGTCTCGATGACGATCAACGGGCCCGCGATCATGCTGTACTGCTTCCTGCTCGCGGCCGCCGAGAAGCAGGGCGTTCCGTTCGAGAAGGTCAGAGGCACGATCCAGAACGACATCCTCAAGGAATACATGGCGCAGCACGCGTGGATCTTTCCCCCGCGTCCCGCGCTCAAGGCGATCACCGACGTGTTCGAATGGTCGGCGAGCCATGCGCCGCTGTTCAACACGATCTCGATTTCGGGCTACCACATCCGCGAAGCCGGCTCGACGGCCGGCCAGGAGCTCGCGTTCACGCTGAAGAACGGCTTCACCTACGTCGAAGCCGGCATCGAGCGTGGGCTCGACGTCGACGACTTCGCGCCGCGGCTGTCGTTCTTCTGGGACGTGCACAACGACTTCTTCGAAGAGATCGCGAAATTCCGGGCCGCGCGCCGGATCTGGGCGCGGCGCATGCGAGACGTGTATGGCGCGAAGAAGCCCGAGAGCTGGCGCTTGCGCACGCACGCGCAGACTGCGGGCGTGACCCTCACGGCGCAGCAGCCCCACAACAACATCGTCAGGGTCGCCTACCAGGCGATGGCCGCCGTGCTGGGCGGCACGCAGTCGCTGCATACCAACGCGATGGACGAGACGCTTGCCCTGCCGACCGAAGACGCCGTGCGGATCGCGCTTCGCACCCAGCAGATCCTCGCGTTCGAGACGGGCGTCGCGAACACGATCGATCCGCTCGCCGGCTCGTACTTCGTCGAGAGCCTGACCGACGAGCTCGAAGCCGAGGCCGAGGCGATCTTCGACGAGATCGACGAGATCGGCGGTGTCGTAGAAGGCATCGAAGCCGGCTACTTCCAGGCCAGGATCGCCGGCGCCGCGCGGCGGTTCCAGACCGAGATGGAAACGGGCCAGCGGACGATCGTCGGCGTGAACGCGTTCACCGAGGAAGACCAGGCGGAGATCGAGATCCTGCGGATTGGAGAGGAGGCCGGCGAGTCGCAGCGCGAACGCCTCGAGCGCCTGCGCGCCGAGCGGGATCAACCTGCGGTCGATGCGGCGCTCGAGCGGCTCGAGGCCGCTGCCGAGGCGGACGAGAACCTGATGCCGCCGATGCTCGACGCGGCGCGCGCCTACGCGACCCTCGGCGAGATCCGGCAGACGCTCGAACGAGTGTACGGTCGGTTCCAGGAGCCGGTAGGGTTCTAGCGATCGGGCGCAAGGGCATGCCTCCCGGAGCGAGCATTGAGCGGCGCCGTCCAGCCGGTCGCGGCTCGCGGAGGGAGGCATGCCCTTGCGTCAGACCAGGCTAACAACGACCGGCTTCTGGAGGTGACGGTGTCGATTCTGGAGATCGGTGGACTGGCGCTCATTTTCCTCGTGCTCGTTGCCGCCGCTCGCGGCAAGGTGCGGGTCAACGCCCGCGAGGTCTCGGACCTTGAGGCGCGACTGCGGCCGATCGCGGGGGCCGCCGCGGCGCCCCGGGCGGCCGGTAGTGCCGAGCGGGAGGAGTGGGACGACGGGTCGGCCGAGTTTGAAGCGCACGTGCGCGGTCTCGACCTGCCCGACGGCACCGAGATCGAGTTCGTCGTCGAGGGTGTGACGATCGGGCGGGCGGTGCTCACCGGGGGCCGGGCGCGGCTGGAGTATGATTCACGCGACGGAGACGACGTGCCGCCCGTGGCGGACGGGCAGCGGCTCGTGATCCGCCACGGGGGCACCGACCTGCTCGAGGGCTCCTTCCGGCCCGACTGAGGCTCGTTGCCGCGGGTATCGCGCCGGCCGTAAGTTCGGCCCGCGTAGGCGGTCGAATCGCGCCGCCGAGCCGAGCAGCCACTCACACCGAGCCGGATTTCGCCGAATGAGCAATAGAAAGATCCGCGTACTGGTCGCCAAGCCCGGTCTCGACGGACACGACCGCGGCGCGAAAGTCATCGCCGCGGCGTTGCGCGATGCGGGGATGGAGGTCATCTACACGGGGCTCCATCAGACGCCCGAGAAGATCGCCGCCACCGCCCTCCAGGAGGACGTCGACGTGGTCGCCCTGTCGGTGCTGTCGGGCGCCCACATGACCCTGTTCCCGCGCGTCATCGACCTGCTACGGGAGAACGGCATGGACGACGTGCTCCTGACGGGTGGCGGCATCATTCCGCCCGAAGACATCGAGGCACTGCGCGAGCGCGGTGTGGGCGAGCTGTTCGGGCCCGGTACCGCTACGGCCGACGCCGTCGAGTACATCCGCGCGTGGTACGACGAGCACCGCGGAGCCGGGGCAGCGGATGACGGTTGATGCGTCCCGGATGGGCCGGCTCGCCGCGGAGGTGCGCCGGCTCGAGGACGAGGTTCGCGGCGGCGGCGGTCCGATGCGAATCGAGCGGGAGCACTCGCGCGGCAAGCTGACGGCGCGCGAGCGGGTCGAACGGCTGGTCGACGAGGGGGGGCAGTTCGTCGAGATCGGCCTGCTGGTCGCCCACGATCAGTACGACGGCCAGGCGCCGGCGGCCGGCGTCGTAACCGGAATCGGCGAAGTGCGTGATCGCGTGGTCGTCGTGGTGGCGAACGACGCGACCGTGAAAGCGGGAAGCTGGTGGCCCGAGACGATCGGCAAGATTCTGCGGGCCCAGGAGGTCGCGATGCGCTGCCGGGTGCCGATCCTCTACCTGGTCGATTCGGCCGGCGTGAACCTCCCCTACCAGGGCGGCGTGTTTCCCGGCAAGTACGGCGCGAGCCGCATCTTCAACTACAATTCGATCATGCGGCACTACCTCGAAGTGCCTCAGCTCGCCGCCGTCATGGGGCAGTGCATCGCCGGCGGCGCCTACCTGCCCGCCCTGTCCGACGTGATCGTCATGGTCGAGGGAACCAGCTTCATGGGACTCGGCGGTCCGAACCTCGTGAAGGGCGCGACGGGCCAGGACGTGGAGGGCGAGGAGCTCGGGGGCGCCGCGACGCACAACCGCATTTCGGGGGTCGCCCACTACCGGGTGCCCGACGACGAGGCGTGCCTCGCGAAGCTGCGCGACATGGTGGCCGACCTGCCTCCGTCGCGCGTCCCGGCGCCCGAGGACGGGCCCCGCGACCCCGCGCGGCCGCCCACCGACGCCTATGAGATCCTGCCCGACGACCACCGCCAGCCCTACGAGATGCGCGACCTGCTCGATACGTTTCTCGACGAAGGTCGGTTCGACGAGTTCCAGGCCGACTACGCGCCGGAGATGATGACGGCCGTCGCACGACTCAAGGGACGCCGCGTGGGAGTGATCGCGAACCGGCGCGCGATGTTTCGCGCCGAGGGCGGCGGGCCGCCGAAGTTCGGCGGGATCATCTACGCCGACAGCGCCGAGAAGGTCGCCTATTTCATGGACATGTGTGACCGTCACCGGATTCCGCTGCTCTTCGTTCAGGACGTGAGCGGGTTCATGGTGGGTGTCGAGGCCGAGCACTCCGGCATCATCCGGGCGGGAGCCCGCATGGTCGAGTCGATGGCGACGGCGCGCGTGCCGAAGCTGGTTCTGACGGTGAACCATGCGAGCGGGGCGGGCTACTACGCGATGGCCGCACAGGGCTTCGATCCCGACTTCATCTTCACCTGGCCGACCGGCCGTATGGGCGTCATGGAGGGCGAATCGGCCGTACGGGCCGTGCACGGGCCGCAGATGGACCGCGCGAAGGACGACGGCACCGAGCTCGACGCCGATACCCGCGCGGCCATCGAGCACACGCGGGCCGAGTACGATCGCCAGCTCGACGCACGCTACGCGGCGGCGCGCGGCTTCGTGGACGCCGTGATCACCCCCGAGGAGACGCGCGACGTGCTCGAGCTCGCGCTGCGCTGCTCGCTCGAGAATCCCGGGCCGCACATCGGCACGTTCGGGCTGCCGGCCGACGCGGGGTACGGCGGCGCGCCGCCGAGGAGTCACGCCGATGGGTGAGAACGGCCGGACGGTTCGCGTGGCCTCGGGCCAGGGATTCTGGGGCGACTGGCAGGAGGCCCCGAAGCTCCAGGTCAGGCACGGGCCGATCGACTATCTGATGCTCGACTACCTGGCCGAGATCACGATGTCGATCATGCAGAAGCAGCGGCAGCGCGACCCGCAGGCCGGCTACGCGCGCGACTTCGTCGACCTGGCTCTCGACCTGGCGCCCGACCTGGTGGAGAAGGGCGTGCGGGTGCTGACCAACGCGGGCGGCGTGAACCCGGAGGCGTGCCGCGAGGCGCTCGTCGCTGGCCTCCGCGACGTACGCACGGAGCGGCCCCTCAAGATCGCCACCGTGCACGGCGACGGGCTGATGGACCGGCTCGACGGGCTGATCGCCGACGGACACGAGCTGCTGAACATGGAAACCGGCGAGCCGCTGTCGACGATCCGCGACCGGGTTTACAGCGCGAACGCCTATCTCGGGGCAGCGCCGCTGCTCGAGGCGCTCGAGCGCGAGGCCGACATCGTCGTCACCGGACGCTCGACCGACACGGCGCTCACCTATGCCGCCCTGGCGCACGAATTCGGATGGGCGGCCGACGACTGGGATCGGCTCGCGGCCGGCGTCGTGGCGGGCCACATCAACGAGTGCGGCGCGCAGGCGGCGGGCGGCAACACGCAGCTCGACTGGCGCGGGGTCGACCTCGTGATGCCCGGCTATCCGATCATCGAAGCGGAGGCCGACGGTAGCTTCGTCGTTACGAAGCACCAACAACTCGGAGGCCGCGTGAACTGGGCCACCGTGACCGAGCAGATCGTGTACGAGATGGGGGATCCGGCCGATTACATCACGCCCGACTGCGTGGCGGACTTCGGCTCGATCCGGCTGCACGACCTCGGCGACGACCGGGTGCGCGTGCACGGCGTGCGGGGCGGGCCGCGCACCGACCAGCTCAAGGTCTCGATCGCCTATCACGCCGGCTGGAAAGCCACCGGAACGCTGACCTATGCCTGGCCCGAAGCCCTCGACAAGGCGCGGCGGGCCGACGAGATCCTGCGGGGCCGCCTGGCGGCGCTCGGCCTGGCGTTCGAAGAGATCCGCACCGAGTTCGTCGGGGCGGGGGCGTGCACCGGCCGCGTCCCCGAGCGGGCGGCCGACCTTCCCGAAGTCGAGTTGCGGGTCGGAGTCCGGGCCCCCGAGCGAGAGCCCGTCGAGCGGTTCACGCGCGAGATCGCGCCGCTCATCCTCGCGGGCCCGCCGAGCGTGACCGGATTCGCCGGAGGTCGCCCGCGGGTACAGGAGGTCATGGCGTACTGGCCGGCGCTGATCGATCGCGAGGCGGTCGAGAGTGAACTGCGCGTAGAGGTCGTGGAGGCCGTATGAGAATCCCGCTCGGACGGATCGCGATCGCCCGCTCGGGCGACAAGGGCGATACGGCGAACATCGGAGTAATCGCGCTGGTCGAAGATGCATATCCGGTTCTCGTTGAACAACTAACAGCCGATCTCATAAAGCAGTACTTCAGCGGCATCTGTCACGGGGATGTCGAGCGCTTCGAGCTTCCGAACCTCGGCGCCCTCAACTTCCTGCTGCACGAGTCGCTCGGCGGGGGCGGCACGGTGTCGCTCATGCTCGACGCACAGGGCAAGACGTTCGGAGCGACGATTCTCGGTCTCGAGATCGAGGCCCCGGCCGAGGTCGTCGAAGCGTGCGATCGGGTGAGCGCCGGCGAGCGACCGGGTCGTCGGGTAGGAGGGTCCGATGCCTGAGCCCGACCGGCTCGTTCGCGTGGAACGCGAGACGCCCGGCGTGGCGACCGTCGTTCTCGACCGGCCCGACCGGCGCAACGCGCTCAACGCGGCCCTGGTGGCGGAACTGCGGCGGACCCTTCGGGAGCTCGATGCCGACGCGGACGTGCGGGTGATCGCCCTGCGCGGCGCGGGTGACGACTTCTGCGCTGGGGCCGACCTGCGCGAGGTTCGCGAGTCAGTGAAGGCCGGGGTGCTCTCCAGTCTCGACGACGCACAGGCCCTGGGCGACCTGTTCATCGAGATGCGGGAAATGCGTCGCCCGGTCGTAGCCATCGTCCGGGGGCGGGCGCTGGCCGGGGGCTTCGGCCTCGCGACGGCCTGTGACATGGTCGTCGCGGCGCGAAGCGCCCGCTTCGGGTACCCGGAGGTCCGGCTCGGCTTCGTTCCGGCCATGGTCATGGCGATCCTGCGCCGCTCGACGGGTGAGCAGCGGGCGTTCGAGCTGGTGGCGTTCGGCGAGACGATCGACGCGGCGGCCGCCGCCGAGTACGGTCTCGTGAACCGCGTGTTCGACGACGACGAGCTCGACGCGCGAGCCGCTGAGTTCCTCGACGAGCTAGCGGGTCGCAGCGCATCGGCGGTGGCGCTCACGAAGCGCCTGTTGTATCAGATCGACGGCGTGGGGTTCGCGGCGGCGATTCGGACCGGCGCCGAAGTCAACGCGCTGGCCCGTCTCACCGACGACTGCCGGGCCGGCATCGACCGTTTTCTCGACAGGAAGGATCGTAGCGGATGACCGATGGAATTATTGCCGACGAGCCGTCGTCCGGGCCGGGAGTCCGGACGCTTCCGCTTGCGATCGGAGTCGTTCTCGGGATCGCGGGCGCGCGGCTGACGATGCTCGGCACCCAGGTCGCCCTGTCAGTTGGCGTCCTGTTGCTCGTGGGCGCGATGGGGGCGGCGGGTGTGGCGCTCGGCAGCGGCAGCTACGGATCATCGGTCGAGGCCGCGCCAGACCTCAGCACGCGGCTGGGCCTCGGTGTGCTCGGTGGGGTGCTGGCCGGACTGCTCCACGGGATACTCACCGTCGTGGTCGGCTGGCTGGGAGTGCCGGTGCTGCTCGGCGCCGGGGTCGACGTCGATCTGTCGGCTCTGGAATGGTGGGGTCGGGTGGCCGCCGGCGGCCTGCTCGGATTGACGCTCGGCGCCATCTATCACCTCCTGCCGGGTCAGACGTTTCTCGGCAGGGGCGTGGCGTTCGGACTCCTGCTCGCGGCGTGGCAACTCTTCGTCGTCTACCCGTTTCGTCTCGGCCTCGGCATCGCCGGGATCGAGGCGGGCTGGGGCATTGCGCCGCTCGTCGTCCTCGGCACCGTGATCGCCGGCGTCGTGGCGGCCTGGGTGGTCGCCTGGGGCGGGCGGCCGCGGGACGAGCCGCTCAGTGCGCCGCTCGTCCCGTAGCCGGTCCCGGCGTCCGGCGTGCTCCGGCCGCAGGTGTCAGAAGGCGCCCCCACCTCCACCCCCGGACGTCGACCCACCCGGATACTGGCACCCGTCGATGCAGCCCACGTAGTAGGCGTCGCACATGTCTCGGTCGTCGCGGAACGTCACCCAGCAAACGTCCCGGACGGCCTCGCAGTAGAGCCAGCAGCGCGACGTCTCGGCGGCCTCCGCCATTCCCGACGGGGTCGCTCCACCACCGGCGAGCATGGCCAGCGCCGTGAGTACGGCGAGCAGACGCTTCATGTTCATTCTCCTGTGAGTTGAGTGTCGGTTACAGGTGGCTGATGCCACATCCGCCGAGGCAGCCCGCGATGTAGGCGTTGCACCACGTGCTGCTCACGTCTTTGCACTTCTCGGCCGCCTTCTTCGCGCACCAGTCGCGGCAGTCGAGTTGCACGCGCGCGGCCTCCGCCACGCCCGTCGGGGGGCCCGCGGCGATGAACGCCGCCGCCAGGGCCAGAAGGATGCGTCTCACGATGTACCTCCTCTGTTGGGGTCAGGGGCGCGGACGGTCTAACGGGTCGGAAACCCCTCGAATGCACGGCGGATCAGGGCGCGGTCGTCTGGCTGCAACGGGCCGATTCTCGACAGCGCCAGCCGCCGGCCATCGAACAACATCGTCGTCGGAACGGCGCGGATGCGTAGCCGGTCGACGAACCATGCCGGGTCCAGGGGTACGACGGGCTCGACGCCGGACAGCTTGCGGCCGGTCCAGTCGGCGGCCGCGGACTCGGCCTCGAGACCGACGGGGAACAGACGGCCGGGCGCGAGCCGGGCGAGTTCTGCCCAGTCGGGCGCCGTCTCTTCGCACACCGGACAGGTCGATCGGAACACGACGACCAGCGACGGCGCGTCATCCTCCAGGCCGACCGTGTCGCCCGAGGCGATTCCCCGGAACCGAAGGGTCTCGGCCCGGTCCCCCGGATCGAGCCTGGCCCGGTCGGCGAGAGCCGGCAGCACGCGGTCGTGCATGAGCATCGCGCCGGCGACGAGAACGAGCGCGAGCGTGGCCGCATCCAGCACGGAACCGCGGGTGATTCGAGTGCCCACGAGATGACCTCCTGATCGAGATGTGCCCGGCGTCGGTCGCGTGTGAAGCGAGGCTCGGGCACGGCGTCAATCAGCGATCAACGGACCGGCGAAACTCCGGCCCTTGATCCTCCCGTGAGCAACGTCGGCAGGGTCGTGACCATGGACGAAGAGTCACGAGACGCGTCGACGCCGCGGGCGGCCGCGGTACTGAGAGAGCGCTTCGGTCACCCGTCGTTTCGCGCCGGCCAGGCTCCGATCGTGGCGGCGATGGCGGCGGGCCGCGACTTGCTGGCCGTTCTTCCGACGGGGGCCGGAAAGTCGGTGTGCTACCAGGTTCCGGCGCTGCTGTCGTCGCGAGCGACGCTCGTGGTGTCACCCCTCATCGCGCTCATGGAGGACCAGGTGGCGGCGCTCGACGCGAAGGGTATCCCGGCCGCCGCCTTCACGTCGGCCACGACGCCGGCCCTGCGGCGCAGGGTGGAGCGGCGCATCGGCGAGCAGGGCCCGTTTCTGCTCTACGCGGCGCCGGAACGCCTGGTTCTCGACGCCTTCCGCCGGGTCGCTTCACGGGCCCGCCTCGAGCGCATCGTCGTCGACGAGGCGCACTGTATCAGCGAATGGGGTCACGACTTTCGGCCGTCGTACCGGGCTATCGGAGAGTTTGCGCGCGCCGTCGGTCGGCCGCCGATCGCGGCGTTCACGGCCACGGCGACCCCCGCGACGCGCGCCGACATCGTGCGTCAACTCGAGCTGCGCAAGCCGGCCCGGTTCATCGCCGGGGTCGATCGACCGAACCTGAGATGGGAGGTCGAGCGCGCTTTCGGCACCGCGAAAGCGCTGCCGCGGCTGGGCGAAGCCGTGAGACGCCGCGGATCCGGCGCGGCGCTCGTCTACGTACCGACCCGGGCGCTCGCCGCGGGTCTGGCGGCGGCGCTGCGCCGGCAGGGACAGCCGGCCATCGCCTACCACGCCGGCCTGTCCGCCGAGCGCCGTACGGCGGCCCAGGAGGCCTTTCTCGCCGACCCGAGGGGCGTCGTCTGCGCGACCTGCGCCTTCGGGATGGGAATCGACCACCCACGCGTGCGGCTGGTGGCGCACCTCGGAATGCCGGGGGCGCTCGAGGCCTACGTGCAGGAAGCCGGACGGGCGGGTCGCGACGGAGAGGCGAGCCGGTGCCTGCTCGTACGTCTTCCCTCGGATCTCGGGCTCCACCGAGGCCGGATTCGCGACCTTCCGCCGCGTGCTCGCCGGGCGGCGCGCGTCCGCCTGAGGGCCATGCGTGACTACGTCACCGAGCGGCGCTGCCGCCGCAGAGCCATCGCGGCGTACTTCGGCGAGGCACCGCCGCGATGCGCGGGCTGCGACCTGTGCGATCGTCGCCGGGGCTGAACGCCGTCGGGCAACCCTCGGCGGCCCACCGGACATCCACACTCAGGGAAGAGGGAGTCGGCGGGCGAGCTACTCTACACCGGAGATCGATCGAACAATGAAAGGGATCGAAGCGACGACGGCGGCTATGGCCGCCATGGCATTCGTCCTCGCGCCGCCGCCCGTCGCGGCGCAGGAGACCGTCGGTCTCGGCGATCCGGTCGCCGAGTCGGCCGAGCCGTTCAGCGCGGTCGCGGGGCTACGCGAGATGTCGGACGGCACGCTGTTGCTGTCCGATGGACTCGAGGGCCGCCTCCTGCGAGTGTCGCGCAACCTGGCCTCCGCAGCGACGATCGGACGAAAGGGCGCCGGCCCCCGGGAGTACGAGACGCCGGACGCTCTGTACGCCATGGCCGCGGACTCCACGCTGATGGTCGACCTCGGCAACGGACGGCTTTCGGTGCTGGCTCCCGACGCCTCGATCGTGCGAACCCTGCCGATAGCCGGCGGCAGCGGTCAGGAGATGACGATCATGCTTCCCGGCGCGGTCGACGCTGCGGGCCGTGTGTTCTTCCGGCAGATGGAGGGACCGGGTGCGGGGCCGCCGGATTCCGCGACCGTGGCTCGCTATGACCCCGCGACCGATCGGACGGCGTCGATCGCCCGCATCAAGCTGCCCGAGATGAGCGTGCGGACGCGCGGCGGATCGCACGACAGGGAAGAAGTGATGCGCCCCGTGCCGCTCAGCCCTCAGGACGCATGGATCGCGACGCCCGACGGGCGGCTGGCCGTCGCGCGCTCGGCCGGGGGCGCCTACTGGATCGAGATCCACGGCCTGGATGGGGTGACCCGCGGACCGCGGATCGAGTACGAGCCGGTTCCGGTGCGAGACGATGACAAACAGGCATGGATCGCGGCGCTCGCGGGAGCGCTCGGCATCTCCGTCGAGGTGGAGAACGGTCGCCGGCGCACCACGTTCAGCCGCGGCGGGGCGCCGCCGATGGAACCCGACGACCTCGAATGGCCCGAAACGAAGCCCCCCTTTCCGGCCGGGGCGCTCCACGTCGGCCCGGGCGGACGCTTCTGGGTCGAGCGTCACGTCGCGGCCGGTCGGCCGCGCACGTTCGACGTGCTCGATCCGGCGGGTCGGCGCATCGGTTCGGTGCGTCTGCCCGAGGGGCGCCGCCTCGAAGGGTTCGGTGACGACGCTGTCTATTTGAGCCGCACCGACCCGCTCGATTTCGTCTGGCTCGAGCGCTACGGCCTTCCGGCTCTCTGACCGGCCGGCGGCGTTCCGCGCCGCGCGCGGCGTTTCCAGACCGCCGTTTCCCGTGTACGTTGTACCGGCTCCGGGCGTAGGGTCGGGGCCGGGACAACGCTTCTACATCGTCCCTCCGGTGCCAGAAAACCACAGAAATCGACGACATGACGGGTTTCGACCTGTATTTGGAAGACCATCACCGCATGCTCCGCGAAATGGTGCGAGAATTCGCGGAATCGGAAATCGCGCCGATCGCGGCCGAGCACGACGAATCCGAGGAATTCCCCTGGCAGACCGGGGCGCGGATGGCCGAGCTCGGCCTGTTCGGGATCCCTTGGCCCGAGGCGTACGGTGGGGCCGATATGGACCTGCTCGCTTCGGTGATCGTGGTCGAGGAGCTCGCCCGGATCGATGCGAGCCATTCGATCATGGTGGGTGCCCATACCTCGCTGGCCGCCTATCCGCTGTTCGGATGGGGCACCGAAGCCCAGAAGGAGGCGTACCTCACGCCCCTGGCGAGTGGCCGGGCGCTCGGTGGTTTCGGGCTCACCGAACCGGGATCCGGATCCGACGCCAGCGGACTGCGCACGGTGGCCGAGAGGCGCGGTGCCGGCTACGTGCTGAACGGGCAGAAGACGTGGATCACGCACGGCGGTGTGGGCGAGGTGTTCGTCATCGCGGCCGCCACGTCGCCCGAGAAGGGGAGCAAGGGAATCAGCGCGTTCATCCTCACGAAGGAGACGTGCGACCTCGAGCGCGCCCGTGCCGTCGGTTTCGGCCATAGCGACGAACTCGAAGCGATGCCCGGCTTCAAGACCGGCCAGAAGCTCCGAAAGCTCGGCTGGAACGCGTCCGACACTCGCGAGCTGATTCTCGAGGGCGTCGAGGTGCCCGCGGAGAACCTGCTCGGTGCCGAGGACGAAGGCTTCAAGGTGTTTCTCGACACGCTCGACGGCGGACGCGTCGGCATCGCCGCCCACGCCCTCGGCATCGCGCAGGGCGCCTTCGAACTCGCTCTGCGCTATACGAACGAGCGGGAACAGTTCGGCAAACGAATCAACCAGTTCCAGGGAATTCAGTTCAAGCTGGCCGACATGGCGACGCGCATCCATGCGGCCCGGCTCATGACCTACCACGCGGCCTGGCTGCGGATGAACGGACAGCCCCACAAGCAGGAAGCGTCGATGGCGAAGCTCTTCGCGTCGGAGACGGCCATGGACGTGACGATCGACGCCGTGCAACTGCACGGAGGCTACGGCTACTCCCGCGAGTACGCCGTCGAACGGATGATGCGAGACGCGAAGATCACCGAGATCGGCGAAGGCACCAGCGAGATCCAGCGCGTGGTGATCGCCAGGGAACTACTCAAGAGCCTGGACGGCTGAGCCGACCGCACCGGCGGCGGCCCAGCTCCGGCAAACCGACGAGACTCCGGTCGACCTCCGGGTCGGACGGGGAGAGGACAGCATGCGAAGGGAAATAGTGATCGACGCGGCGGGGGCCGAGACCCGCGTCGCGATCGTCGAGGACGGATCCCTCGTCGAGCTCATGCACGAGCGCGACGAGGAGCAGCGGATGGTCGGCGACATGTACCTGGGACGGGTGGAGGCGGTGATTCCCGGTATCCAGGCGGCGTTCGTCGACATAGGCACCGACAAGTCGGCCTTCCTCCACGCCTCCGACCTGGAGGAGCCGGACGACGAGGACGACGACGAGGAGGGCGGCAACGGCAACGGCGGCGGCGACCGCCGCAACCGCAAGTATCCCCCGATCCAGGACCAGCTCAGCCGGGGTCAGGAAGTCCTCGTCCAGGTGACGAAGGAGCCTATCGGCACGAAGGGGCCGCGGGTCACGAGCCAGATCTCGATGCCCGGTCGGTTCATCGTGTTCATTCCCGGCGGATCCCACGTCGGCGTCAGCCGCAAGATCGGCGACCGCGACGAGCGGTCGCGCCTGCGAGCGCTCGCGAAAGATGTCCTGGGCCGCAAGAGCGGCGGTCTGATCGTGCGTACGGTCGGCGAAGAACTCACCCGCAAGGCGCTCGAGGAAGAGCTCACCAGGCTCCGGAAGACGTGGACGAAGATCCAGCGCCGGGCGAAGAGCATGAAGGCGCCGGCGCTCGTGCACCAGGAAGCCGAGATGACGTCGGGCCTGCTGCGCGACGTGTTCAGCGGCAAGGTCGATCTGCTCACCGTGAATTCGAAGGAGCTCGCGCACCAGGCGAAGTCGTACCTCGGTCGAGTAAGCCCCGAGCTGCTCGACAGGGTGAAGCTGTTCGACGAGGACCGGCCGATCTTCGAGGCGTTCGGCATCGAGGACGAGATCCAGGCGGCCTTCCGCCGCCGCGTCGAGCTGAAATCGGGCGGCCACATCGTGATCGAGCACACCGAGGCACTCGTCGCGATCGACGTGAACACGGGCAGCTACACCGGGCGCAAGGACCCGGCGAAGACGATCCTCAAGACGAACATGGACGCGGCGGCCGAGATCGCCCGTCAGCTACGGTTGCGTGACATCGGCGGGATCATCGTGTGCGACTTCATCGACATGAACGAGCAGTCGAACCGTGACAAGGTCCTCCAGGAGATGCGGCGCCACGTAGGCCACGACCGGGCCCGCACGAAGCTGTTCGGGATCTCGGAGCTCGGTCTCCTGCAGATGAGCCGGCAGCGCGTGCGTCCGAGCCTCATACAGATGATGACCGAGCCGTGTTCGAGCTGCGACGGCACCGGTAGAGTGCTGAGCCCCGACACCGTGGTGCGCCGCATCGAGCGCTCGATCCTGCGGGCCCGGCACGAAGGCGAGAAGCGCAGCATGAAGATTCGCGTCCATCCGGGCGTCGCGCTCTACTTGCTCGAACAGGAGCCGACCTTCCTGTCGGACCTGGGGGAGAAGGCGGGCATCGAGCTCGACGTGCGCGACGACCCGATCATGGGGCACGATGAATACCGTCTGCTGGCGGCGCCCGCCGACACCGACGTCACCTCGCGCTACGCCGTGGCCTGACCGGGTCGCCGCAAATTGACAGGCGCCGTATGAACGCCTATTCTTTAGGGCTCTAATCCAGTTGGACACGAACCGAGATAGACCATCGATGTACGCGATATTCGAGGCCAAGGGAAAGCAGTTTCGGGCGACGCCCGACCAGAAGATCCGCATGCCGAGCATCGGCGCGGAACCTGGCGAGCGGGTCACCTTCGACACGGTCCTGCTCGCGCAGAAGAGCGCCGGCGAGGACGTGCTGATCGGACGCCCCGCGCTGAAGGGCGCGTCGGTGGCCGTCGAGGTTCTGCGCCACGGCAAGGACGAGAAGATCATCGTCTACAAGATGAAGCGGCGGAAGGGCTACCGGCGCAAGCAGGGTCATCGACAGAAGTTCACCGAGGTCAAGGTCGTCGACATCGAGTTCGGCACCGGAGAGTCGGTGAAACCCGAGAAGCCGAAGAAGGCGAAGAAGGCCGAGACCGCGAAGCCCCAGCCGAAGTCCGAGAAGCCGAAGCCCGAAGCGAAGGCTGAGAAGCCGAAGCCCGAAGCGAAGACCGAAACCGCGAAGCCCGAGCCGAAGGCCGAAGCGAAGCCTGAAGCGACGACCGCGACGGAGGACATCGACGTGACCCCGGCCGCCGCCGAACTGGCCGAGGCCGAAGGCATCGATCTTTCGGCGCTCGAGGGAACCGGCAAGGAAGGCCGCATCCTCAAGGGCGACGTGGAGGCGGCCATCAAGGCACGCGAAGGAGAGTGAAGCATGGCGCATAAGAAGGGCGTAGGCTCCAGCCGAAACGGCCGGGACAGCAATCCGAAGTACCTGGGTGTGAAGCGCTACGGCGGCCAGTACGTGACGGCCGGCAACATCCTGGTACGGCAGCGCGGCACCCGGATCCATGCGGGCCGCAACGTGGGCCGTGGCAACGACGACACGCTGTTCGCGCTGTCCGACGGCTACGTGACGTTCGCCACGAAGCGCGGCGGCCGGAAGACGGTGAGCGTCCTGGCCGAGTAGCGGTCCTCAGGTCCCCTTGAACTCGGGGTCGCGCTTCGCGAGGAACGCATCGACCCCTTCGTTTTTGTCCTCGGTCGAGAACAGCAGTCCGAACCAGGCGCGCTCGAACCCGAGGCCCGCGTCCAGCGGCATCCGCCGCGCTGCCAGCACCGACTCCTTGGCCGCCTGGAGCGCGATCGGCGAGCGCGACGCGATCGTGCGGGCCATTGCCAGCGTCTCCTCCAGCAGCGCCTCGGGCTCGAACACCTTCTCGACCAGCCCGATCCGTTCGGCTTCCTCGGCCGTGATCAGCTCGCCCGTCATGATGAGGCGCATCGCGTGGCCCTCGCCGACCAGCCGCGGAAGCCGCTGCGTGCCCCCCCCGCCCGGAATGATTCCGAGGTTGACCTCGGGCTGGCCGAGGCGCGCGCGCGACGAGGCGAGGCGGAAGTCGCAGGCCATCGACAGCTCGCAGCCGCCGCCCAGGCAGTAGCCGTTGATCATCGCGATCACCGGCTTGGGGAACGTCGCCATGACGTCGAAGACGCGCGGGCTGCGCATCGCGACCCGCTGGTCGAAGGGCGAGCGGCCGGCGAACTCGCCGATGTCGGCGCCGGCGATGAAGGCCTTCTCGCCGGCGCCGGTGATGATCACCACCCCGATCTCGTCGTCGCTCTCGATGCGCTCCAGGTGCTCGAGCGTCTCGCGGCGGACCTGCTCGTTCAGTGCGTTCAGCTTGTCGGGTCGGTTCACGGTCAGGATGGCGACGCGGCCTTCCT
>DATHRZ010000127.1:0-6361 GCA_035464655.1 Gemmatimonadota bacterium | reverse complement strand
GACCCGGGCCGGCGGAGCACATGCGCGGTATCGAGAGACAGAAGGTCGGAGTTCTGCCCGTGTGGGGCTGGTCGCTCGTGGCGGCCGCCGGCGTCTGGCTGCTCTACCTTTTCACGCTCGGGCCGACCACCGCCTGGTGGGACACCTCCGAATACATCGCCACGTCGCACATCCTCGGCCTGCCCCATCCGCCGGGGAACCCGCTGTTCGTTATCGTCGGCAAGGCGTGGCTGGTCCTCACGGCGTGGTTGCCGCTCGAAGTCGCGCCGCGCATCAACCTGCTCGCCGCCACCGCCTCGGCGGCCGCCGCCGCGTTCTGGTTCCTCGCCGTGATGCGCATCTGGGCCCACTTCACCGAGAACCGCGCCGTCGCGCTGACGGCCGGGTTCGTGGCGGTGCTCGTCGGCGGGACGGCGTTCACGGTGTGGACGCAGTCGAACGTGAACGAGAAGGTATACACGGTGTCGCTGATGTTCGTCGCCCTGATCACCTACCTGGCGATGGTGTGGGAGGATCACAGCGAGACGTGGCGCGGCGACCGCATCTTCCTGCTCGTCTGCTTCCTGCTCGGCCTCGGGGCGACGAACCACCAGATGTCTGTGCTGCCGATTCTGGCGCTCGGCGTCTTCCTGGTGATCCACAGCGCCCGGACGCTGCTGCGCTGGCGGCTCCTCTCGGCGGCGGCCGTGCTGGCGATTCTCGGCTACTCGGTGCAGCTCCTGTTCGTGCCGATCCGCTCGGCGCAGGACCCGATCATCGACGAGGCCGACCCGGAGTGCGAGAGCGTCCTTGCGGCGGTGACGCCGGGCTTCTACGAGACGATGAGCGGCGATTCGAAGCTGCTCGTCCAGTGTGAGGCGCTGGCCGCGTCGTTGTCGCGCGAGCAGTACCAGCCGCCGCCGCTCACCGACCGCCAGGCGCCGCTCGGCGCGCAGTTCGCCAACTACTTCCAGTACTTCGACTGGCAGTGGGCCCGCTCGCTGGCGCCGTCGGGCCGCCTGCTCGTCACCTTCGTGTTCCTGGGGCTCGGCCTGGTGGGCCTGTGGCGGCACTGGAAGGGAGACCCCGACAGCTTCGCGTACTTCGCGACGCTGCTGTTCACGGTGTCCCTGCTGCTCGTCTACTACCTGAATTTCAAGTACGGCTATTCGTTGAATCCGGAAGTCGCGGACCTGAACCGCCACGAGGTGCGCGAACGCGACTACTTCTTCATCGTGAGCTTCAACCTGTGGGGCCTGTACGCCGGGATGGGACTCGTGTCCCTGTGGGAAGGGCTCGGCCGGCGGCTGTCCGCTTCGCGCGGCGCGCCGCTCACTTCGGGTCTGCGCAGCGCGTCGCCCGTGCTCGGCATCGCGCTCATCCCGCTGATCTTCAACTTTTCCGTGGCCGACAGGCGCGGCGATTACGCGGCGCGCGACTGGGCCTACAACCTGCTCAACTCCGTCGAGCCGTACGCCGTTCTGTTCACGAACGGCGACAACGACACCTTCCCGCTCTGGTACCTGCAGGAAGTGGAAGGCATTCGGCGCGACGTGACGGTCGTCGTCCACTCGTACCTCGGCACGAAGTGGTATCCGAAGCAACTCCGCGATCTCACCCGGCCCTGCGAGGAAGGAGAGGACCCCCTCGCCGATCCCACGGTGATCCTGTGCCAGCGCCCGTTCGACCCCGACCGGGCCGCGCCGATCTACGCCGACATGGCGGAGACGCCGGAGCGCAGCGTCCTGGCGATGACCGACGAGGAGATCGACAGCCTCCCGCCGATCGAGCAGGTGGAGGCGGGCCAGCGGGTGAGGTTCTCGCAGAACGTGACCGTCGAGCTCGGATCGGCGCGTTACCTGTACCATCCCGACTTCCTCGCGTATCGGATCATCCGGCACTCGTTGGGCGATCGGCCGGTCTATTTCGCTGCGACGGCGCCGCCCGTCTACCGCGCGTGGGATCTCGGTCCGCGACTGATACGGCAGGCGCTCGCCTACAAGCTCGTCGACGGTCCGATCGAGGCGACCGACGAGATCGTCGAGCTCGTCGGCCTGCCCGTCGACGTGCCGTGGATCGACCGGAGCCGCTCGCAAACGCTGCTGTGGAACGTGTTCCAGCTCGACTACCTGCTCGACGATGCCGTGTGGCTCGAGCCGTCGACCCGCTCGAGCATTCCCGCCCAGTACTATCTCGCCTACGCCACCCTCGCGGCGGCCCACGAGCTGCGCGGCGAGATGGAGCTCGCCGACGCCTCGCAGGAGCGGGCCGAGCGCTTCTTCGACCTGACCCGGCAGCAACTGCCGTAGGGGGAGCGGCGCAGGGGAGTGCGAGTAGCCCGGGCGGCGCGCCTACCGCGCGACGGGAGCACCGCGTACTCCAACCGGAACCGCGGACGAAAGTCTGCCGGGCGAAGATGACATCCTGACCTCCGGAGTTTCCGTGGCGGTCCCACGCTGGATACCACTCCGAGGTCCCGCGGATCCTCCAGCATCCGCCGAGCGCTTCGCTCTACCCCTCACCCCAGGAAGCGGACGACCACCAGGACGACAGCGGCGGCGATCAGGGCGAGACCGAGCAGGGAGAGCAGGCCGTCACGCGCCATGAGCGCGAGTCCGAACGCTGTCAGGACGACGCCGGCCAGATTGGCGCTGAACGGGATGAACTCCATCACCGGCATCACGGCGCCGAGCAGCAGCGTCACGACGGCGATCACGTAGGTCGCCGCCCCCTGGACGAACAGGTCGAGGCGTCGCTTGAGCACGCGGTCTACGGTCCGCGCGACAGGCTGGGCCCGCTCGATGCCCTTCGTCACCGTCGAGGCGCGCACCGAGCGCTCGCGCAGCCAGCGGGGCAGCCACATCGATTCACGGCCGAGCAGAAGTTGGGCCGATCCCAGGACGACCAGAATCCCCATGGTCGTGGGGACACCCGGAATGTCGCCGATGATCGGCACCAGCGTCACCAAACCCGCGACCAGGAGGAGCGCGCCGAAGGAGACGTTCTCCATCGCCGCGAGGATCTCTTCGAGGCTAACTCGATCGTCACCCTCGGCCGCCCCGGCGATCCGGAGGAGGTGGTCCTCGAGTTCGTTCAACGCGACTTCCCGGCCGCCACCTTCCCCGGCGCATTCTCGGCCTCGAGTCGCTCCGCCCGCTCCTGGATGCTCGTCACGGTGAGCTTGCGGCTGCGCAGCGCCATGATCGCGCCCGCCGCCGCGTCGGCGGCCGACAGGGTGGTGGTGTATGGGATCCCGCGCGCGATCGCGGCCCGGCGGATCATGTAGTCGTCCTGCTGCGCGTGCTTGCCGAGCGGCGTGTTGACGAGCAGTTGAATCTGGCCGGACAGCAGGAGGTCGAGGAGGTTCGGCCGGCCCTCGTGCACCTTGAGCACCGTTTCGCAGGGGACGCCGCGCGTGCGCAGATAGTCGGCCGTTCCGCTCGTCGCGCGGATCTCGAAACCCATCTCGTGCAGCCGCCGGACGATCGGCGTGGCCTTCGGCTTGTCGCGGTCGTGCACCGTGACGACGACCGTGCCCTCGAGCGGCAGGGAGCCGTCGGCGGCGATCTGCGCCTTGGCGAACGCGAGGCCGAAGCTGTCGGCGTGTCCCATCACCTCGCCGGTCGAGCGCATCTCGGGGCCGAGCTGCGGGTCGGCGTCGGGGATCTTGTTGAACGGGAACACGGCCTCCTTCACGGCCACTTCGCGCACCTGCAGATCGTCGGGCAGGCCCATGTCTTCCAGCGTCTCGCCGTTCAGGACGCGAGCGGCGATTCGGGCCAGCGGCACGCCGGTCGCCTTGCTGACGAACGGCACGGTGCGGCTGGCGCGCGGGTTCACCTCGATCACGTACACTCGCCCTTCGTGCACCGCGTACTGGACGTTGATCAGCCCGCGGACGCCGAGCCGGTTCGCGAACGCCCGCGTGTGGCGCTTCATCTCCTCGACGTGCGCGTCCTCGAGCAGATAGGGCGGCAGGACGCAGGCGGAGTCGCCCGAGTGGATGCCCGCTTCTTCGATGTGCTGCATCACGCCGCCGATCAATACCCGCTCGCCGTCCCCCACTGCGTCGACGTCGGCCTCGAACGCGTCTTCCAGGAACCGGTCGAGCAGGACCGGGTGGTCGGGTGAGGCCCGGACGGCCTTCGCGAAGTACTCGCGCAGCATCGGCTCGTCGTACACGATCTCCATCGCGCGCCCCCCGAGCACGTAGCTCGGGCGCACGAGCACCGGATAGCCGATGCGCTCGGCCGCTTCGATCGCTTCCTCGATGCTCGTCGCCGTGCCCGCCTCGGGCGTCGCGACGCCGATCTCCTGACACAGGGCCTCGAACCGCCGCCGATCCTCCGCCTCGTCGATTGCCTCGACGCTCGTTCCGAGAATCGGCACGCCGAGCGCCTCGAGCCGGCGGGCGAGCCGCAGCGGCGTCTGCCCGCCCATCTGCACGATCACCCCGTCGGGCTGCTCGTGCTCGATGATCTCGAGTACGTCCTCGAGCGTCAGCGGCTCGAAGTACAGCTTGTCGGAGATGTCGAAGTCGGTGGAGACGGTCTCGGGGTTCGAGTTCACCATGATCGTCTCGACGCCTGCTTCGCGCAGCGCGATCGCCGCCGACACACAGCAGTAGTCGAATTCGACGCCCTGGCCGATCCGGTTCGGACCGCTGCCGAGGATGACGACCTTCTTGCGGTCACCGCGTACCGACTCGTTCTCGGTCTCGTAGGTCGAGTAGAGGTACGGCGTCGCGGCGGGGAACTCGCCGGCGCACGTGTCGACCATCTTGAACACGGGCCGGATGCCGTGCGCGTGACGGAGTTCGCGGATCGCGGCCTCGGTCATCCCGCACAGCCGGGCGAGCTCGCCGTCCCCGAACCCCATGCGCTTGGCGGCAGCGAGCAGCTCGGGGGTAAGCTCGTCGGCCGCCGCCAGCTCGTGCGCCGCGTGCACGATGTCGACGAGCTCGTCGAGAAACCACGGTTCGATGCGAGTGATATCGGCGATCTCGTCCGCGGTCAGGCCCGCCTCGAGCGCCCGGTAGATCTGGAACGGGCGCTCGGGCGTCGGCGTTCGCATCGCGGCCTTCAGCGTCGCGAGCTCGGCGTCCTTCAGCCGGTCGTCGGTCGGGTCGTCCGCGGGAACCCAGCCGACGCGGTCGTTCTCGAGCGCCCGGAAGCCCTTGAGCCACGCCTGCTGGAAGGTGCGGCCGATCGCCATCACCTCGCCCACGGCCTTCATCTGCACGCCGAGCGTCGCGTCGGCCCGCGGGAACTTCTCGAACGCGAACCGCGGAATCTTCACGACCACGTAGTCGAGCACCGGTTCGAACGACGAGGGCGTGACCCGGGTGATCGCGTTCTCGATCTCGTCCAGCCGATAGCCGACGGCGAGCTTCGCCCCGATGCGGGCGATCGGGAAGCCGGTGGCCTTCGAGGCGAGGGCCGAGCTGCGCGACACGCGCGGGTTCATCTCGATCACGAGCATCTCGCCCGTCTCGGGGCTGATCGCGAACTGGATGTTGCAGCCGCCCGCCTCGACCCCGATCTCGCGGATCACGCGGATCGCGGCGTCACGCATCGCCTGGTACTCGAAGTCGGACAGCGTCATGGCGGGGGCGACCGTGATCGAATCTCCCGTATGGACGCCCATCGGGTCGAAGTTCTCGATCGAGCACACGATCACGACGTTGTCGGCGACGTCGCGCATCACCTCGAGCTCGAATTCCTTCCACCCGAGCACGCTGCGATCGATCAGCACCTCGGTGATCGGCGACAACTCGAGCCCGCGCTTCACCTTCGCTTCGAACTCCTCGGCGTTCCATGCGATGGCGGCGCCGGTGCCGCCGAGGGTGAACGAAGCGCGGATGATCGCGGGATAGCCCGTGTCCTCGACGATCTCGTTCGCTTCTTCGAGGCTGTGCGCGAAGCCGCCGTGCGGCACGGCGAGCCCGATCTTCGCCATCGCCTCGGCGAACTTCTCGCGGTCCTCGGCCTTCTCGATCGCCTCGACGTCGGCCCCGATCAACTCGACCCCGTACTTCTCGAGCGTCCCACGCTCGTGCAGGGCGAGCGCCACGTTGAGCGCCGTCTGCCCGCCCATCGTCGGGAGCAGCGCGTCGGGCCGCTCCTTTTCGATCACCCGCTCGACCCAGTCGGGCGTCAGCGGCTCGATGTAGGTGGCGTCGGCGATGTCGGGATCCGTCATGATCGTGGCGGGATTCGAGTTCACCAGGATCACCCGGTAGCCCTCCTCGCGCAGCGCGCGGCAGGCCTGAGTGCCCGAATAGTCGAACTCGCACGCCTGCCCGATGACGATCGGGCCGGAGCCGATGAGGAGAATCGAGGAAATGTCGTCGCGTCTGGGCATCGGGGCAGGAAGCTAACGC
>DATHRZ010000126.1:0-34613 GCA_035464655.1 Gemmatimonadota bacterium | reverse complement strand
CGCTTCAAGCGCGCTGTCGGCGCCGACGATGGCGTTGAGTGCTGGAGCGCGAGAGGCGCTGAGCGGCTGAGGGATTCACTTCGGCCGGAGAATGACGTAGGGGACCTCGGCCTGCTTGAACTGCTCTCGCAGGCGCCGGGTCGTATAGGGCGGCGCGTGATCCCCGACGATGACAAAGGCCGTGCGCGGAAGTTCCGGATCCAAAGCCAGCTCGACGAGTTTATCGAGAACCGCGTCTTCCGTCCGCGCTAATCTGCAGATCGCCGCATGCCGCTCCGTGACGGGAACCCGACCGCAGGCGAAATCTGAGGACGAGGCCGGCCGTCGACCTAGGGGAAGGTGGCCGTTGAGTGTCAGCCAGTATAAAAAGACCTTCTCACCGCGTCGGTCCTTAAGGTACTCTCCGACGAAGTCAGCCACCTGCAGATCACACAGTCCCCGAAAATGTGACCGGCCGCATGCCACGGTCATCCCCGCCTTATTCTTGAGATCCGCCTGGAAGAACGTCGTCTCGAACTCCAGTTCCGGGTACCACTCTGCTCGATCGAAGAAGCGGCGGTCGAAGCCATGGATGGCGACCGTCGCGTAGCCGCGCCTCCGCATACGGGCCGGGAGACAGTCGCGCTGGTCGACCCTGGTCATGTCGGGCGCTTCCGTCAGGTAGCGGAGCCGACAGAGCTCGCGAAACTCTGCCGCGACCGTGGATCCCGCGAAGGGCACCTTCCCGATCTCCACGACGTAGCGTTCGTGCAGTTCCGGTGCCCGAAAGGCTTCGAGCTGCAGCGAATCGGCTTTCTCCGACACATAGGTACCCCAGGACTCAACGATTGTCACAACGACGTGCGACGCAGCCGAATCCTCTTCCTTGAAGAGAAAGTCCGTCGCCTCACTGAGCGTCGAATCCGAATCGAGAGGCACCGGCTCCGGATCGAGTCCCGTTCGCGACAGGGCGAAGCCGACGTCGGCCAGCGCGGACGTCGTCCGCTTCACGCTCTGGCCTCCACCGAGATCCGAAAACGCGAGAATGTGATCCGCCCCGGCGAGCATCACCGCCAGGAGAAGAAAGCCGAGCGCCGAGCGCAGGCTTCCACGCGATCGTCGCAGCATCTGGTGGGTCACAAGGCCAAACAACGCGGCAGCGCCGAGGAGACCGAGGGCAGGCAACCATGCCGATCTCCAGAGGAGCGCCAGGTCGTCCAATGACTGCAGAACATTCGCGTCCGTAAAGTGGAATATGCTGGCCCCCGATTCCAAGAAATCGATAATGGCCAGACATCCCGCCGCGACGGAGGTCAAGCCCGCACCGAGGAACGGAAACACGCACCCCAGCATCAGGTAATCGATATTCACGGGCTCGCGGAACAGAAACAGCTGTCGTGCCAGGACGTAGAAGAGGAGATTCGGCAGCACGAACAGGGCGCCGACCTGCCACAGCAAGCCCTGCCATCCCGCATCTCGCCCGGAGGGCTCGACAGTCTTCATGTGATCACCGCGAGACTTGCGACTCCATGCTTTGCGTCGACGGTCACTCAATACGACCCTTCCATTCGTACGGTATCTGCTCACGCCAGTCGGGACGGCCGGATTCGAAACGGCGACGCCCTGCTCCCAAAGCAGGTGCGCTGCCGGATTGCGCCATGGCCCGAAGTCGTCGTGCTTTCTGTCGGCGTAAACGGTTGTGGATGAATCGCGTTCCAGCCCGGTGTGTCAATAACCGTGTAGAGGGGCCGGCCACAACCGAAGTCATCCTCCTTCCCGAAGCTCGTGCCGCGGCGAGAGCACAAGCTCTGCCCTTTCGTGGGGGCGGACCAGCCGGAGTACGGCGACCGGAACCTGGCAGGCGCCTGCTCGCCGGGGAGGACTACGAGCCGACGGGCGCGGGGGTTCAAGGGAACAGCTCCGGCACGGTCTCCGAGGTAAGATAGCTGGTGTAGATCCCGTCCACCCCCAGACGCCGGAACCACTCGGCCTCCAGGGGGTCGTTTACCGGGTGAGTGAGGATCCAGGGGGCCTCCGGCAGGCCCCCCACTCCTTCACGCGCTCCACGGGGAGGGTTACGACAGGAATCCCGGCCGCCTCGGCATACTCAAAGATCCGGTCCGTGGCCAAGCCGCTCCGATAGGCGGTGAACAAGGCCCCGGCGAACCCCGGATTCTCACGGAATCGCCGGAGCTGGGAGAAATGGTAGATCTGGGGGATGAAGGACCGGGCCATCCCGCCGGGTCGAACCCGGGCCTCAATGTGATCGTAGGCCTCGTTGAATCGGCTTTTCATGTCCAGCACTAAGCGAAGCTCGGGGCGCTCCGCCGCCGCGTCCACCAGCTCATCGAATCGGCACGCCCCGGGAGTGCGCTCCAGGATGTCCACCCACCTCAGGGCGTCCAGATCAGCGAAGCTCAACGGCTTTCTGAACAGCTAAAGCGCTCAAAGCACGGAATCGCGGGAGGCCGCATGACAAGGACGTTCTGGCGCAGGCAACTCGATTTCGTCATCCTGTCCGCATGAAACTCCTGGTGATCGGCGGCGGTGGCCGCGAGCACGCCCTGGTGCGCAAGCTCGCCGAAGACGCCCCCGAAGCGACCGTCCTGTGCGCCCCGGGTAATCCGGGCACGGCGCGCCACGGGCGCAACGTGCCGGTCGGCACGGCGGATCACGGCATCCTCGTGCGGCTGGCGCGTAATGAAGGCGTCGACCTCACCGTCGTCGGTCCCGAGCAGCCCCTGGCCGACGGATTGGTCGACGCCTTCGAGGCCGAGGGGCTCGCGATCTTCGGGCCGTCCGCCGCCGCCGCCCGGATCGAGGCCTCGAAGGCCTTCGCCAAGCGCCTCATGGAGGAGTGCGGTGTCCCGACCGCCGGTTTTTGCGTGTTCCGCGACCCCGACGAGGCACGGGCGTTCGCCGCCGAGCTCGAGCCCCCGATCGTCGTGAAGGCCTCGGGCCTGGCAGGCGGAAAGGGAGCGATCATCTGCGCCGACCACGGCGAGGCGGGATCGGCGATCTACGGCCTCATGGTGGAAGGGGCGTTCGGCGAGGCCGGCGAGGAAGTCGTGATCGAGGAGTTCATGCGGGGCGAGGAGCTGTCGGTGTTCTTCATCACCGATGGGCGCACGGCCGTCCCCCTCGCCCCGGCCCGCGACCACAAGCGGCGCTTCGAGGGCGGCGAGGGGCCGAACACGGGCGGGATGGGGGCGTTCGCCCCGGTTCCCGGCGTCGACGCGGCGCTGATCGACCGGGTGCGGCGCGAAATCGCCGAACCCGTGCTGGCGGGACTCGCCGAGCGCGGCGCGGCCTACCGCGGATTCCTCTACGCCGGACTCATGCTCACGAACGAGGGGCCGAAGGTCGTCGAGTTCAACTGCCGTCTCGGTGACCCCGAAACGCAGGCCGTGCTGCCCCTGATGCGTGACTCGCTGCTCGACCCGCTCGCCGCGGTCGCCGGCGGGGGCGAGCTGGACGGCTGGCGGCCGACGCCGCCCGATGAGGTAGCTCTCACGACCGTCGTGGTGAGCGGCGCCTATCCCGGCCCCGTAGAGGTCGATCGTCCGATCGAGCTTCCCGCCGACCTCGAAGGCCCCGACGTGCACGTCTACCACGCCGCAACGCGCCTGGACGACGGACGACTCGTCACGTCGGGCGGCCGCGTGTTCGCCGTGACGGGCCTCGGCCCGGATCTCGAGACGGCCGGTGAGCGCAGCCGCGCCGCCGCCGCACGCATCCGGTTCGGGGGAGCCGACTGGCGCCCCGACATCGGCCGCTCCGACACACCCTGATGCCCGAGCTGCCCGAGGTCGAGACGATCCGCCGCGACCTCGCCTCCTCGCTACGGGGCGCGACCATCGGCGGGGTGCGCCTGCTTCACGACGACATCCTGCTCGACGGTGACTCGCCGGACCGCTTCGTCGCGGCCCTCGAGGGCCGGCGCATCGACGAAGTGGAGCGACGGGGCAAGAACCTCGTCCTGCGGCTCGGCCCGGACGACCGGGTGCTCCAGTCGCAGGTCCGAATGACCGGGCGCTTCGCCGTGGCCGGCGCCGACGATCCGCGGGGACGCGAGCTGCGCACCGCGATCGGCTTCACGCACGTGGCGGCCGAGTTCGACCTCGTCGACGGTCGGACGCTGCTGTACGACGACGTGCGGCGCCTGGGCGGATTCCGGCTACAGTCCGCCGACGACTGGGCGCGCCGGTCCGAGCAGCTCGGCCCCGAGCCCCTCGGTCGGGACTACGCGGTCGCCGACCTGGCGGCCGGCCTGGGCAGCGGACGAGCGCCCGTGAAGAACGCCCTGCTCGACCAGCGCCGGGTCGCCGGCGTCGGCAACATCTACGCGAGCGAGGCGCTGTTTCGGGCACGCGTCGATCCGCGCCGCGCCTGCGGGTCCCTCGGGCCCGACGACCATCGCCGGCTGCACCGGGCGCTCCGGGCCGTGCTGCGCGAAGCGCTGCGGGGCGAGGGCACCAGCCTGCGCGACTACCGGCTGGTGGACGGCGGAACGGGCCGCTTCCAGGACCGCCTGCGTGTGTACGACCGCGAAGGCCTGCCCTGCCCGCGCTGCGGCACGGTCATCGAGCGCATCGTACAGGCGGGCCGGAGTACTTTCTTCTGCGCGGCGTGCCAGGCGTGAGGGCCCCCGGCTCAGAGAGCCAGGGGACGACCCGTTCGCAGATCGAGGTGGACGATCCGGAACTCGTCGGCGTCGATTTCGGCGATCGCGACCGACGGCTCCCAGCCGTCCCCCCCCGGGCCGGCGCTGCCGGGGTTCACGAGCCAGCGATCCTCCACGCGCTCGCGACGCGGCACGTGCGAGTGGCCGTGGACGACGACGTCGGCGTCGGGGAAGACGGCCAGCAGGCCGTCGAGGTCGGGGACGAGGTGGCCGTGCGCGACGGCGAAGCGCCGGCTCCCGAGCTCGAGCTCCAGGCTGGCCGATACCACGCCGCGCAGGGCCCAGCCGTCGGTGTTCCCCCACACCGCGTCGACGGGGGCGAGCACGGCGAGGTCGGTGAGGATGGCGGAGTCGCCCACGTCGCCGGCGTGCAGGATGCGGTCGACGCCGGAGAACCGCTCGAACACCTCGGGACGCAACTGTCCATGAGTATCGCTGATCAGGCCGACGCGCATGCGTCGTTCTCCTCGTCGCGGGTCGAAACGCGGAAGTCGTTTTGAGCTATCGGGACTCTACGGACGGAGAACTCGCGGGCCTCGCGCGGCAAGGAGACGAGCGTGCCGCCCGCGAGCTCGTCGAGCGCTTCCAGCGCCCCGTGTTCTCGATCGTCCACCGGATGGTGCGGGACCGCGAACTGGCCGAGGACCTCGCGCAGGAGGCTTTCGTCCGCACGTTCAACAACCTCGACCGCTACGACCCGTCGTACAAGTTCTCTTCGTGGCTGTTCAAGATCGCCTACAATCTCACGGTCGATCACCTCAGGCGGAAGGAAGTGAAGACGATCTCGATTCACGGGGCGCCGGACGCGATGACGGCCGAGCGGCAGGAAGCGACGTCGGTGACGCTCGAATCCGACGAGGAGGCGCCCGACGCGCGGCTCGAAGCGCTGGAACTGGCCGACGAGCTCGAGCGCGCGATCGCAACGCTGCGAGAGGACTACCGGACGGCCATTCTGCTCCGCCACGTGGAGGGCCGGCCTTACGAAGAGATCGCGGACATCATGGACATCCCGCTCGGCACCGTGAAGACCTACATCTTTCGGGCACGCCGCCAGCTCCGTGACGAATTGACCGATGTTTACGGCGCTCCCGACGAATGAAACCCCGGCGGCGCGAGACGCGTACGGTCGGCAGAAGGAGAAACACATGAACGAGCGGGATATTCGACAGACACACCTGACGCCGGACGAGGTCGAGGCCGTGGCGGAAACATCCGCCGCGCTCTCCGAGGCCTGCCGGGAGCACGTGCGCTCGTGCGCCGATTGCGCGCGCGAGGTGGCGGAGCTGCGTCGTCTGTCGGCGGCCCTCGCGCGACTGCCACTGCACGAGCCGGCGCCGGGCTTCGGCGATCGGGTCATGGCCCGTGTCAGGCTGCCCGTTCCGTGGCATCGACGCCTCGCGGCGTCGGTTCGCGACCGCACGGCGGCCGGGGTGGCCGTGGCGGCGACGCTAGGCGCCCTCCTGGCCGGGACCGGCCTGTGGGCTTTCCGCTTCCCGCATCTCAGCCCGACCGTGCTCGCGAGCTGGCTCGCCGGGCAGGCCGGCGACCTGCTGTGGCAGGGCACGATGGCGGCGGGACGCTTCGCCTACGCCACGGGGCTGACGGATCTGGCGGGTGCGCTCCAGGCCGAGCTCACGCTGGCCTCCGCCTTCGCGGCGCTGGCGACGGTCAGCCTGGTCGGGGTCGGCGCGCTGTCGGTGATGATCCGGCTCGTCCGCGCCGATACGGGCGCGCTCGTGAGGGCCCGATGAACCAGACGAACCACTCGAACCGCCTTACAGGGGAAAGAGAACACCTTCGCATGACGACGCTACTGTATGACTCGATTCGGACGGCCACCACGGTTGCCGTCCTCGGGACCGCCGCCCTGCTCGCGAGCGGCCACGCGATCGGCCCGGTCGCCCTCGCCGCGCAGGAGGCCCCGGAACGCGCGGAGCTCACGGCGCAGCAGGCGCGTGACGTGCCCGACATCACCGGGAGCACCGTTTTGCTCGCACGCGACGTGGCGCGCCTCGAGCTCGCGCTCGCGTCCGGCGACACGCACGCCATAGAGTTGAACGACGGCGAAGTGCTCGTCGACGGAGCGCGACGGGGCACCTACGAGCCCGGGAGCGCCTTCGAGCAGGCGTGGCGGGATCTGCTGCGAAACCCCGAGCTCGGGGCGACGGAGAGCCTCGGCGGCCTGCTGGCCGCGTGGGAACCGCCGGCCGAAGTGTCGCCGGGCACCTCGGGCGTATCGGCCGTACTGGACGCCTTCGACCGCTACGACCCGGCGGCCGCCGTGGCGCCGGCCACTGCCGGACAGGCGATGCCCGATGCGGCCGTCGACGGACAAGTCACGATCGTTCCCCGGGCCGGGTCGCTCGAGCAGCTCGGTGAACGGCTGCGCGAGCTCAACGAGACCCTCGGACGGATCTCCGGCGAAGAGTTCGGGCTCGAGGGCGACTTCTCGCTCGTCGTGCACGACGACTACCGGATCGCCGACGGTTCGACGATCGAGGGTGACGTCGCCCTGCTCGGAGGGACCCTCACGGTGGACGGCGACATCGAGGGCGACGTGCTCGTGCTGGGGGGGCGGCTGCTGCTCGAGCCGGGCTCGCTGGTGATGGGCGACGTGCGCTCGGTGGACGGCGAGGTCGAAACGGTCGGCGCGACGGTCACGGGCGAAATTCTGTCGCTCTCGGCGGGCGAGCGGTTGGGGGACAGATTGGCCGCCGACATCCATGCCGACCGCAGCGACCGGCGCCCGGAATGGGACTACGAGCGGCGTCGCGATCGTGGCTTCTTCGGCTCGATCGCCCGCAACGTCAGCCGCACGCTCAGCGACGTGGTCGGGACGATCGTGTGGATCGTCGGGCTGACGCTGTTCGGTGCGGGACTCGTCTACTTCGCGCCCGGACGGCTCGAGGCGATCGCGGCAGAAGCGCGAGTCGACGTACTGCGCTCGTTCGGCGTCGGCCTCGCGGGGCAGCTGCTGTTCGTCCCGATCCTGCTGCTGCTCGTCGTGCTCATCGTCACCTGGCTCGTCGTTCCCTTCTACGTGCTCGCGGTGGCGGTGGCCGTGCCGGCCGGGTACCTGGCCGTCGCACGCGCGCTCGGCGAGTCGGTGGTCGACCGTCGATACGACCTGTTCGAGCGCTTCAACCTGAACCGCCAGAACACCTACTACTACGTGCTGAACGGCGTGATCGTCCTGCTGGCTCCGTTCGCGGTCGCGGCGGTTCTGCAATTGTTCGGCAGCATGCTCGGCTTCCTGCGCGGGCTGACACTGTTCCTCGCCGTCGTGCTCACCTGGGCAGCCGCGACGACCGGCTTCGGCGCCGTCATCCTCACGCGGGGCGGCGGGCTGGCGAGGGACCTGCCGGGCTTCCGTCGCAGGCGCTCCGTCCCCCTGGACGACCTGCGGGCGCCGGAGCCGCCCGCCGAAGACGACGTGCCGGGCTCCGGCGACGCGACGCCAGCCGACGAGGCGACGGGAGACGACGATGCGTAGCCCGCGGGCCGGGACGCGCAGCACCCGCTGCATCCTCTCCTTCGCCACGCTCGTGCTGACGGCGGCCGGTCCGCTCGCCGCCCAGTCGGCGGAGTGGTACGAAATGTCGTCGCGCCGACAGACGGACGGCATCGAGCGGCTCGAAGTCGACGTCGAGTACGCCGTCGGGCGGCTCGACGTCGGGCCCGTCGACGCAGACCTGCTTTATCAGCTCGACCTGCGCTACGACGCCCGGCGCTTCGAGCCCATCCGCCATTGGAACGCGGCGGACGGGACCGGGCACCTTCGCCTGCGGTTCGACACGGAAGACGGCGACCTCGACATCGACGACTTCGACGACGTAGGGTCCGACGAGCTCGGGGCCCTGACGCTCGGTCTGAGCCGCGACGTGCCCACCCGGTTGTCGCTCGGCGTGATGGCGACCGAGGCCCGGCTGCAGCTCGGGGGCGTGGCGCTCGAGCGGTTCGTATTCCGCACGGGCGCCTCGGAGGCTTCGATCGAGTTCGACGCCGTGAATCCCGTGCGCATGGACCGGCTCGAGCTGGCCGCCGCGGCCGCCGACTTCCGTGCCTCCGGCCTCGGAAGCGCCCGCTTCGATCGCCTGGAGTTCGTCGGGGCGGTCGGTGACGTCCGCCTCGATTTCAGCGGCGACTGGGAGGGGAGCGCCGAGGCGGAGATCAACATGGGACTCGGAGCGCTGCGGCTCATCTTCCCGCGCGCCCTCGGCGTGCGGATCGCCAAGCGCGGGATTCTGACGTCGTTCGAGTCCGTCGGGTTCGACGAGGTGGACGGCGCCTACCGAACGCCGAACTGGGACAGCGCATCGAGCCGCCTCGACCTCTCGATTCGGGCCGGGTTCGGAGACATCGACGTCACTTTCGTCGACTGAGTCGGGCGAGGACCGCGACCCCGGGCGACCTCAGTCGCGCTCGGGGCGCGCGTGCACCGCGTGTCCGCGCTCTACGCCGAGCCGCTCGGCCGCGTTCCCGTCACGCACCGAGATCTCGAGCATGCCGGTCGAACCGACCAGGGCGACGAGCCCTCCCGATTCCACGCTCGCGTAGGTCGAGCGCAGCCCCGAGATCACCTCGCCGCCGATTTCGATCAGCGCGCTCGGCGTCAGGCTGCGCGCCGGAATATCGGTGACCAGGTTCCCGAACCGGTCGATGTGGGTGACGGAGCCGCGCACGCTGTCGCCGTGCCGGACGGGAGCGGGCGTGGCGAAGCGGACTAGGTGGGCGGGATCGCCCTTCGTACCGAGCACGGCGGGCGATTCCCCCGCCGCCAGCCTCGCCGCCGCCGGCGCGAACACGTCGCGCCCGTGAAACGTCCGGCTGCTCGGCCGCCCCGGGTCGGGGTCGGCGTCCACCGAGAGCTCCCTCACCTCCTCCGCCGCGTGGTGGCCGAGCACCCGCGTCAGCGTCCCGTTGTCGGGCCCCACGTACCAGCGCCCGTCGATGCGCGCGATCACCCCGCGCCTCGATCCGCCGCCGCCGGGGTCGATCACCGCCAGGTGAATCGTGCCTTCGGGAAACCGGTCCCAGATCCGCTCGAGCGCCCACGACGCCGCGATGATGTCGCCGGGCCGGATGTCGTGCCCGATGTCGACGAGCGTCGCCTCGGGGGCCCGGGTTAGCAGCTCGCCTTTCACCTCGCCGACGAATCCGTCGGCGGTTCCGAAGTCGGTCAGCAGCGTGATGGCAGGCATCGTCGTCTCCCGGGTAGTCGCCGGCTCGTCAGGTACCGGCCGGCTCGGGTTCGAGCGCGGCGATACGTTCGGCCGTCTTCGCGGCGACGGCGGCAAGGGCCCGGCCCTCGGCGGAGTCGGGGCGGCCGATCACGGTCGGTTCGCCCCGGTCCCCCTCCTCGCGCACGGCGAGGCCCATGGGGACAGCACCGAGGAAGGGCACCTCGATGCCGGCCGCCAGTTTCTCGGCGCCTCCCGCGCCGAAGATCTCGTGCACCGAATCGCAGTCGGGGCAGGCGAAGCCGCGCATGTTCTCGACGATGCCGAGCACGGGCACTTCCACGCTCTCGAACATGCGAATGCCCTTGAGCGCTCCCGTGACCGCCACGTCCTGGGGTGTCGCGACCATCACGGCGCCCGCGACCTTCACGAGCTGCACGAGGGAAAGCTGGGCGTCGCCGGTGCCCGGCGGCAGGTCGACGACCAGGTAGTCGAGCTCGCCCCACTCCACCTGGTGGATGAACTGGCGGACGATGCCCATCACGATCGGGCCGCGCCACACGGCGGGCGTGTCCTCGCCTACGAGGAATCCGAGGCTCATCAGCTTCACGCCGTGCGCCTCCATCGGAATCACCTTGTCGTCGCGCATCCGCGGCTTCCCGTACGCCCCGAACATCGTCGGGATGTCGGGCCCGTAAATGTCGGCGTCGAGCAGGCCGACGCGCTTGCCGGCCTGCGCCCACGCGGCGGCGAGATTCGTCGCTATGGTCGACTTTCCGACTCCCCCCTTGCCCGAGCTCACCGCGATTACGTGCTTCACGCCGTCGAGCGTCTCGGCGTCGCGCGGATGGCGCGATGCCTCTTCGCGGCTCACCTGGCCGGGCCGGGAAGCCTGCTGCGGGGGCGGGGCCGCTCCGGGCCCCTCCGGCTCCACGACCGGCAGCGGGCGGCGGCCTGCGCCCGCTGGCCGCGGCGACGGCGCGGACGGCCCGGCCTGCCCGGTCGGTGCGGACTGCCCGGCTGCCTTCTCGGCCCGGGCGCGGCGCATCTCCTCGGGGTCGGCGAGGGAGAACTTCACGTCCCGCACGCCGGCCACGCCACTCGCCACGAGCCGGATCGACTCGATGAGCGTGGGCGGATCCTCGGATCGGGGCGCGAGCTCGAGCACGGCCGTGCCGTCGTCCTGCACGCCCACGGACCGGATCACGCCGGCCGTCACCACGTCGGGGCCGGACGCGTCGGTGCGGACGCGCCCGAGAGCCGTGAGGAGTCGCTGCTGAATCGCTGGTTCGGTCATCGGAATCCCGTCGGGCGCCTCCCGGGCGGTCGCACGGGAGGCGGTTTCAGTCGAAGGTGTGTCGGTCGTTTCGTGCCGTAGAGTCGGCGATCAAGCCGCTTCCACCGATTCCACGGTATTGACTTCGGGAACGATCATCCTGAGCCGCTGCTCGATGCCCGCTTTCAGCGTCAGCATCGACATCGGACACGCATGGCACGCCCCCACCATCCGGATTCTCACGCGCCCGGACGCCTCGTCGTAGTCGACGAGCTCGATGTCCCCACCGTCCACCCGAATCGCGGGCCGGATCGAGGCGAGAACCGCCTGGATCCGCTCCTCGACGGGGGCGGGGCGAGTGGCTGCGCTGGTCTCGTTCATCAGACCTTACCGTTGATCTGCGCGTGATCTGCGCGGGCCGGTGGGAGCCCGCGCGGAGCGGCCGAAGCCGAAAATCGAAAGCTATCCGGGGGGTCAAACACCGTCAACGACCGCGGGTTTCATATGCCGCAGCCGTCGGACGATGCGGTCGCCGTGTTCACGGCCGTTCTCGATGAAGATGCGATTCCCGTCCTTTCCGGCCGCAATCACGCCGGCCACGAACAGGCCGGGTACGCTCGTCTCCATCGTCTCGGGATCGTACCGGGGGACGTCGGCGACCGGTTCGACGGGCACCCCGAAGGCCACCGGAAGCTCGGGATCTGGCCGGTACCCGGTCATCGCGAGCACGAAGTCGTTGGGCAGCCACACGGCCTCGTCGTCGGTGCGGGAGCGCAGCAGGACGCGGCCCGGCTCGATGCGCGCGACCTCGTGCTCCCACAGGACGTCGATCTCGCCCGCCGCGAACCTGTTTTCGATGTCGGGAAGGATCCACGGCTTCACGCCACGACCGAACTTCCCGCGCCGATGGACGAGCGTGACCCGGGCGCCGGCCCGGTAGCTCGCGAGCGCCGCCTCGACGGCGGAATTGCTGCCCCCCACGACCAGCACGTCCTGGTCGAATGTCCGGTGCGGCTCGCGAAAGTAGTGGCTGACCTTGGGCAAATCCTCGCCCTCGACCCCCAGCGGATTCGGATGGTCGAACGTCCCCGTGGCGATCACCACGAAGTCGGCCCGATATCGACGCGGCTCGCCCGAGACGTGATGCGCCCTGACGTCGAACCCGCCCTCCGTCGGCAGGCGCTCGACCCGGACGACCTCCTCGTACTGACGGACGTCGAGTTCGAAGTGGGTCGCGACGCGCCGGTAGTACTTCAGGGCCTCTCCGCGCGTCGGCTTGTCGCCCGACGTCACGAACGGCAGGCCGCCGATCTCCAGCAATTCTGGGGTGCTGAACCAGGTCATGTCGAGGGGGAAACGCTCGAGGGCGTGCACGATCGGACCGCGATCGACGAGCAGGCAGGGGATGCCCTGCCGCCGGGCGGCGACACCCACGGCAAGGCCGCACGGACCCGCGCCCACGACCAGCAGGGGGATTCGGGTCGGTCGGGTCATTCTGTCTCCGGTACGAGGATGATTCGCTTCGCGATGTCGGGCGCCGCACCGTCGGCATCCGATTCCTGGAGCCGCACCGGCGCCAGGTCGCCGGCCCGCCACGGGGCGTTCATGTCGCGGTAGTGCGGGCTGAACGGGTTGCCGCTCTGTCCCGTCGGGATGAGAAGTCGGCCTCGCGGTCCGGCTGGCGTCATCTCGACGACCAGTCGCTGCGAAGGCCCGTACTCGCTCGTCCACGGCGGCGTCGGCCCGCCCGCGCTCAGCCGGCTCCACATCTGGTACGCGTCGGAGCGGACCGTGTTCGGCCCGCCCGGCGACGGATGTGGACCGACGTGGAACCCGAACAACCGCTCGAGCCAGGCGGAGGTTCCGAGCGGGTGGGCGTGCCGCTCCGAGTGCACGTCGCCCCAGCGCCGTCCTTCCAGCTTGGCGAGTGCCTCGGCCATGGCGAGGTCCTCCAGCTCCTCCAGGGTCTCGCGGTGATCGGCCGTCGCGAGGTCGTCGACCCACGGGCTCGTGTCGCCTTCCTCCAGGACGTTCAGCAGCGAGAGGGTCGGGAAAATCGTCGGGCCGGGTACGTCCGCCCACTCGTCGCCGGCTACCCGGGCCCGCAGGCCGTAGAACCAGGCGTAGAACAGCGGCGCGGCCCGCGAGTCGACGTCGACCATGCGGTCCCAGGCCGCGAGGGTGTCGGCGGCCTCGGCCTCGCCGATCCGCCGGGCGGCCGCGATCGCCCGGCCGATCGTGCGGTCGGCCAGCAGGCTGCGCACGTCGCGCTGCAGATCGGCCGTGGAGGCCGGCGTCCAGTCGCGGCGCACGACCAGGGCCTGCGTGATTCGCAGCGCGCGGAAGGGGGCCGGCCAGTCGGCGCCGATCGCGCCGTCGAGCCCCTCGATCGGCAGGTTGTTCGCGCTGACGATGTAGGCGCCGTCGGGGTCGATCGTCGTCGGATGCGATTCGATCGGCCAGCGCCCCGGCCAGCCCTCGCCGACCAGGGCAGCGGGAGCGGGCCGCGAGCCGTCCCAGCTTCGAAGCGGGATCGTGCCGGCCAGTCGGTAGCCGATCCGGCCGTCGGCCGCCGCGATCACCAGGTTCAGGTGCGGCCCCGTGAACTGCGCCGCCGCGGCGTGAAATTCCTCCATCGAACGGGCCCGGTTCATCGCGAACAGGCCGCCGAGCCGAATCGGAACCGCGTCGGGAACGAACAGCACCGACAGCGTTTCGTCGACGTACGGTAGAGCGTCGCTGATCACCGGGCCCCTGACGGTCGCGCGCACGGTGTCGACGGCCGGCTCGGCGTCCCGCACCTGGATCGTCTCGGGCCGGACGGCGAACTCGAGCCACGAGTCGCCGTTCCGGTAGCGCCGCCCGGCGTCGTCGAGCGCCTCGATCGCGAAATCCATGTCGTCGACCATCGCGTTCGTCGCGCCCCACGCCACGTCGCGGTTGTACCCGACGACCACTCCGGGCACGCCGGGAAGCGTGAGTCCGGCCACGTGGAGGTCGTCGGCCTGCGCGTGCAGGACGGCCGGGTACCAGATCGATGGAGCCCGGAGCGACAGGTGCATGTCGTTGGCGAGAATCGGGTGACCGGCCACGGTGCGCTCGGGCCCGACGGCCCACGCGTTCGACGCCATGCGGATCGAGGCGGTGGACAGTACGTCGAACGGATCCCAGGCATCGGGGTCGACGCGGGCGACGGCCGCGGTATCGGGCGGCGCTTCCGGCGCCTGCTCGGTCGGCTCGAACCCGGTCACGACCCCCTCGGGCGGCGTCGCCGTACCGCCGAGCGTGCGCGGCCCCCAGTCGGGGTAGCGCGGATGCAGGCCCGCCAGGCGATCGGGCGGCAGGTGGACGGCCGCCTGGTGGCGCGCGAGCTCCCGCCGCCAGTGCGAGAGGTCGAGGTTCATCATCAGGCCGATCGCCAGGCTCGCCTCGGGCGTCCACGGTTCGGGCTCGATCTGCAGGATGCGAAACTCGGGAGGCAGGGGGCCGCCCGCCTCGACGCGCGCGTTGACGCCCTCGGCGTAGGCCGCGAGCGCCGCGCGCTCCCCTTCGGGCAATCCCGCCGCCGTCTCGCGCGCGATTCTCGGAAGCCCGAGCGTGCGGACGAACCGGTCGGTGGCGTATGCCCGCTCCCCGAACACCTCCGCCAGCCGGCCGGTGCCGATGCGGCGCAGGAACTCGAGCTGCCAGAGTCGGTCGGACGCGTGCAGCCAGCCGAGCGCGCGCCACGCGTCGAGCTCGCCCTGCGCTCGCACCGTCGGAATGCCGAGCGTATCCAGCTCGACGAACACCGAGTCGCCCAGGCCGGCGAGCGGTACGGGGCCGTCGGGAGCATCGGCGCTCGCCGCGAGTTGGAACCAGGCGAACGTCACGACCATGCCGGCCGCCCACAGCACCCCCAGCGCCGCGAAGAACGCCGTGCGGCGGAACCGCGTGTGTCTCACGCCGGCTCGCCCCTCTCGTCGGCGCCGAGGATCACGAACAGCGACTCGAATTCGTCACCCGCATCGCGGATCAGCCGCCGCTCGTCGAGACGTGTCAGCCACTCGCGGCAGGCGGACTCGTCGCCGCCGAGGCAACCGGCCAGCTCATGCGCCCGGGCGCGACCGCGCTCGGCCAGCGCGTCCCACACGGTGCGCGCCTCCGGTTCGGCCCGACCGAGCAGCACGGACCGACGCGCCGACGTGCGCGCGGCCATCGCGAGCCCCCGGCGGGCGAGCGCGCTGGCCACCGGGTCCATGTGCTCCTCCTCGATCCCGTCGAGCACGAAGTAGTGCGGGGCCGCCGCGTCGTGCGCGGCGTGGGCGTCGTGCAGCAGCCGGGCGACGACCTCGTCGGCGCAGCTGAAGTCGATCACCGCCACCTCGCTGAAATCGAGAACGGTGAGGGACGGACCGGGGCGCTCCTCCACCATCCGCTCGATCGTGAGCCGCACGGCCCGGCCCGTGTGGCGGGTGACCAGGTACGTCTGGTAGAGGCTCGCCACGGCCACCGAGGGCCGCGCCGGTGGGAGCGGGGTCATCGCGCGCCTCCCTCCTCGCGGGCCGGCATGACGATGAGGATCTGGGCTCCCGGAAACGGCGGCAGGTTCCGCTGCAACGGTGGCAGGTCGTCCCACTCCGGGACGATGGCGATCTGGGCGTTGCCGCTCCGGATCGCGAGCTCCCCGTCCCACTTCACGACCTGGCGGCGAATCGCCTGGAGACCCTGTCCGCGACCCGGATCCCGGAACCGCGACTCACCGTGCAGCAGGGCCGCCTCGAGCGCCGTGGCCGGCGACCACGACTCGCCGTAGCGCCGCGCGTGCTCGGCGGCCAGCGAACCCTGGAACCCGACGCCGACGTCCATGACCGCCAGCATCAGCACCTCCCGGCCCAGCCGGCGCTTGTAGTCGTACGTCTGGGCGCACACCCAGCCGTCGGCGTCGCTGTGCTCGATGATGTTCTGGCACACCTCCGACAGCATGACGCTGAACTGGATGACGGACGGTTTCGGGTAATGCAGCTTCTTCTCGAGAATCGCGGCCGCGCGTTCGCGAACCCGCTCGACGACGGTGTGCACGTCGCGGTGCGAGCGAATCGGGGTGATCTCGAGCAGTGCGTCGTGCGGGCCGTGGGTGCGCGGATCGGCCGGCGGCACGTCGAAGATTCCGCTCGCCGCCTGCCAGAATCCCATGAACTCGGCGTACGATCGCACGTCGCGGTTCTCGGGCGCCTCGATGGCGGCCGGATGGCCCGTTCGATCGCGAATCACGCGGCCCACGGCGAGAAGACCGATCAGGCCGTAGGGCGAGACCCAGCGCACGTGCCGCGCGTTGAGCAGGACGCGGGACGGCTCGTCCTCGAACGCCCGGTCGAGGTCGACCAGCAACTCCTCGAAGCCGCGGTGATCCATCTCCTCGGGCACGTCGATGACCCGGCTCATCGCACCGACTCGCCCGCCGGAGCCGTCCGCCCCAGGGCACGCGACAGGCCGGCCGTGCCCGGGTGCCCGGCCGTCGCGGCGCCGAAGCGGTTCGCCCGCCGGACGGCGGCCTCGATGTTCCGGCCGGCCAGCAGGGTGGCCAGGCAGGCGGCTCCCCACGCGTCGCCGCAGCCGGTCGGATCGACGGCGCCCACCGGTCGGTCGGCCGAGGCCAGCGTCTCGATGCCGCGCGTCCCGTCGGCCGACGCCCACCCAGCGCCCTCGGAGCCGAGCGTGCAGAACGCCGCCTCGGCCCCTCGCTCGGCCAGCCGGCTCACGGCCTCGAGCGGGTCGTCGACACCGGCGACGATGGCGATCTCGGCGCGGTTCCCCTGGATGTAGTCGAAGCTCGCCATCCACTCATCCCGGTCGGGCAGGGCGCGCCGAACCCGAACGCCCGACTCGTCGACGCCGAGCAGAAGCGAGTGGATGTCGGCGTAAATCGGCCCGCTGAACCCGCGGCGCAGCCCCCGGGCGGCCTCGAGGTCGAGCTCCCAGCCGGCGATGAAATTCACGAACAGCGCGTCGCACGGCTGGAGGAGCGGCTCGAGCTCCGGCCACCGCCAGCCGGGCACGCCACCGGTAAGCCGCTCGCAGCGCTCGCCCCGGTCGTGGTAGTGGAGCTCGACGCGGTTGTTCGGTTCGGGCACGCGGCGCAGCCCGTCGAGGCCTTCGACGCCCGGTAGAGTTTCGACCCGGCTCACGGCCTCGTCGTAGACGTCGGCGCCAATCTTGGCGATCGGCAGAAAGGTCCAGTCGCCGTCGCGAGCGGCCTCGAACGCCTCCAGCGAGTACACGATTCCGCCCCAGTCCTCGGTCGGCGCCGGAGGGGGTCCGCCGGCGGCGTCCGGGGGCGGCCGATGGATGCGGTCCAGCACGAGCGTGCCCAGAATCCCCAGGCAGGGCACTCAGTCGCCTCCGAACCGGGCGGAGCGGAACACGTAGGCGGCGCCGATCACCCCGGCCATCGAGCCGAGTTCGCTGGTCACGATCCGGCAGGCCTCGAAGGCGTTGCGGAAGGCGCGTCGCTTGACCTCGTTGCGCAGGGGTTCGAGCAGGTGGTCGCCGGCCCGCGTCACGCCGCCCGAAATCACGATCATCTCGGGGTTCAGGACGTTGATCAGGTTGGCGACCCCCGAACCGAGGAACTTCGCCGTATCCCGCATCACGTCGCGCGCGTAGGCGTCGCCGGCCACGATTCCCTCGTACACGGTTTCGGCCGTGATGCGCGACAGGTCGCCGTCCACCAGCTCGGGCAGCAAGCTCTGTTCACCCGATTGCAGTCCTTCGATCGCGCGGGCGGCGATCGCCGGACCCGACGCGTAGGCCTCGAGGCAGCCGTAGTTGCCGCACTTGCACTTGCGGCCCGTCGAGTCGATCGACATGTGGCCGATCTCACCGGCCACGTCGGAGGCGCCGTGAAACACTTTGCCGCCCAGAACGATGCCGCCGCCGATCCCGGTGCCCAGCGTCACGCCGACCATGGTCTCGACGTTCTTGCCGGCGCCCACCCACCACTCGCCGATCGTCGCGGCGTTCGCGTCGTTGTCGAGTTCGGCCGGCAGCCCGATCGCGTTGGCGACCAGGTCGCGCAGCGGGAAGTTGCGCCATCCGAGGTTCGGCGTCTCGATCACCGTGCCGGTCTTGCGGTCGAGCGGGCCCGGCGAGCCGATTCCGATCCCGACGATCTCCTTCTCGTCGAACTCCCCTTCCCGCGCGGCCACGCGCATCGACTCG
This sequence comes from Gemmatimonadota bacterium, assembly GCA_035464655.1. Taxonomy (GTDB): domain Bacteria; phylum Gemmatimonadota; class Gemmatimonadetes; order Palauibacterales; family Palauibacteraceae; genus JARFPW01. Next base: position 16,294 of record DATHRZ010000126.1, on the reverse strand, counting down.
CGCACCATGCCGATGATCTTGTCGACCACGTACTTCGGACCCCGCTCGGCGCTGGTGGGCGCCGTGTGCATGCCGAGCACACGTTCCCCGTCGGCGGAGACGACGGCCGCATTGATCGTCGTGCCGCCCAGGTCCACTCCCGCGATATAGTTTGCGTCGGTCACACCGACTCCTCGCTGAGCATTTCGTTCACGGCGGTCTCCACCTCGTCGACCTCGACCAGGTACATGCACTCGCGCCTGGCCCGGGGCAGCACGTAGCCCGCCCCCCGGCGGGGACACGCGTTCTTCACGCACGGAACACATGGCAGATCGAACCGACCCAGGAGCCGCACTCGCCGCCCGAGCGGCCTCGTCTGCCGGAGGTCGGCCGGTCCCTCGAGCGCCAGGACCGGCGTTCCGAGAGCCGCCGCCAGGTGCATCGGACCCGTATCGTTGGTGACCAGAAGATCGCACGAGCGGAGCCCGCCGGCCAACTCCTCGAGCGACGTGCGCCCCCCCAGATCGAGGGCGCGATCGCCGCCGCGGCCCGCCACGACGGCCGTGATCCCCCGGTCGCCGGGTCCGCCGAACACCAGGACGACGGCGCCCGCGCGCCCCAGGCGGCCCGCCAGGTCGCCGAAGCGCTCCACCGGCCAGCGGCGCGCCGGTCCGTTGGCCCCGGGAAACACGCCGACCACGGGGCCGTCGGCGAGCGCGACCGCGCCGCGCGCGGCCGTCGACACCTCGGCGGCGCCCCAGGCCGCGAGCGCCCGCTCGACCCCCGCACCCGTGAACGCCGGGGGATCCGGGGGTGCACTGGCCGAAAAGCCGCACAGCACGAGAAACTCGTTCACCCGATGCCCGGCGAGCAGCGGTTCGCGGTCGACGGGATCGGTGAGGAGCGGGGTTCGGCCGCCCCCCCTGGTGCCGCGGAGCGTTCGCACGCCCGCCAGGCGCAGCGTGAGCGCCGAGCTGAACGACGGCGTCAGCGTGACGGCCCGGAGCGCCGCGCCGGCCGCCGCTCGCCGCAGGTCGCGGGCGCTCCGCACGACCGCGCGCCGGCCGGCCAGCGTCACGGGTTCGATCGGCAGCTCGGTGAGGGCGAGCACGGGCACCAGCCAGTTCGGCACCTGCACGAGCGGCGCCGGTCGGCCGCCCTCCGCCTCGCGCCGCGCGGCGCGGCCGAGCGCCGGCAGGGCCAGGACGAGCTCGCCGAGGTGGTTCGGCGTTCGTATGACGAGCCGCTCCGCGCCCCGCTCGATCATCGGCGCCGGGTCAGTCGCCGACCTGGAGCACCGCCAGGAAAGCCTCCTGCGGGATCTCGACGGAACCCACCTGCTTCATCCGGCGCTTACCCTCCTTCTGCTTTTCGAGCAGCTTCCGCTTGCGCGTGATGTCGCCGCCGTAGCACTTCGCCGTGACGTTCTTCCGCATCGCCTTGACCGTCGTGCGCGCGATCACGTCCTTGCCGATCGCCGCCTGGATCGCGACCTCGAACATCTGCCGCGGAATCAGCTCCTTGAGCTTGCTCGCCACCTTGCGGCCGTATTCGTAAGCCTCGTCGCGGTGCACGATCATGCTGAGCGCATCCACCGGATCGCCGTTCAGCAGGATGTCGAGCTTCACGAGATCGCTCTCGCGGTACCCGGCCATCTCGTAGTCGAGGGCCGCGTAGCCGCGTGACACCGACTTCAACCGGTCGTAAAAATCGAGCACGATCTCGGCGAGCGGCATGTCGTAGCGCATCTCGACCCGATCGGCGTCGATGTACTGCAGGGTGTCGTACTCGCCCCGCCGGTCGTGACAGATCGCCTGGATTCCGCCGATGTAGTCGGCCGGCGAGACGATGTGGACGTGGACGTAGGGCTCCGACACCGACTCGATTCGGCCCCGGTCGGGCATCTTGCTCGGGTTCTCGACCTTCACCGTCTCGCCGCTCGTCAACTCGACGTGATACTCGACGTTGGGGATCGTGGTCACGAGGTCGAGGTCGAACTCGCGCTCGAGCCGCTCCTGGACGATCTCCATGTGCAGCAGCCCGAGAAAACCGCAGCGAAACCCGAAACCGAGCGCCTGCGACGTCTCGGGCTCGTAGTGCAGGCTGGCGTCGTTGAGTTGAAGGCGCTCGAGCGCGTCGCGCAGGACCTCGAAGTCGTCGGCGTCGGACGGATAGAGGCCGGCGAACACGACCGGCTGCGCCTCGACGTAGCCCGGCAGCAGCTCGCCGGCGCGGTTCTCGGCGTCGAATAGCGTATCGCCCACCTTCGTGTCGCTGATCCTCTTGATCTGCGCCGTCAGGTAGCCGACCTCGCCGGTGTCGAGCGTTCCCGTCGGCTGGTAGCCGAGCCGCAGGTAGCCGACCTCGTCCACCTCGTACTCCGCGTCACTCGCCCCGAAGCCGATCTGCATCCCCTCGCGCAGCGTGCCGTCGACCACTCGCACGAACGGCACGGCGCCGCGGTATTTGTCGTACATCGAGTCGAAGATCAGGGCTCGAAGCGGCGCGTCGGGGTCGCCCCGCGGCGGAGGCACGCGGCGCACGACGGCCTCGAGCACGGCCTCGATCCCTTCGCCCGTCTTGGCCGAGACGAACAGCACCTCGTCGGGCTCGATGCCGATGAGCTCGCACAGCTCCTCGCGGCGGCGCTCGGGCTCGGCGGCCGGCAGGTCGATCTTGTTGATCACGGGCACGATCTCGAGGCCGGCGTCGAGCGCCAGGAACAGGTTCGAGATCGTCTGCGCCTGCACGCCCTGGCTCGCGTCCACCACCAGCAGCGCGCCTTCGCAGGCCTCGAGGCTGCGGCTGACTTCGTAGGTGAAGTCGACGTGGCCCGGCGTGTCGATCAGGTTGAGCTCGTACTCGGCACCGTCGGCGGCCCGGTACGGAAGGCGGATCGCGTTCAGCTTGATCGTGATGCCGCGCTCGCGCTCGAGATCCATCGAGTCGAGCATCTGCTCCTTCATCTTCCGCCGCTCGACGGCGCCGGTGTGCTCGAGCAGGCGATCGGCGAGGGTCGACTTGCCGTGGTCGATGTGCGCGATGATCGAGAAGTTCCGGATGTGTGACATCTTCATGACGTCTGCTACACCTCTACCGTCAGGCCGTCGTACGCCGGTCGGACGCCCGCCGGCAGGCGGCGCAGCGCATCGGAGTATTCGACCTCGTGCGTGAGGTGCGTCAGCCACGTCTGCTCGGCGCCCAGGCGCTCGGCCACCTCGACGGCCTCCTCCACCGTGAAGTGGGTCGGATGCCGCCGCCCGAACCACAGAGCGTTGATCACGAGGCTCCGCACCCCCGCGAGCACATCCCACGCGTCGTCGGGCACGCGCTTCGCGTCGACCACCACGGCCAGGTCGCCCGTACGGAAGCCGTAGCTGTCGAACTGTCCGTGCGGAAACGCGATCGTGTGGAGCGTGAAGCCGGCCGCCTCGATCTCGTCGCGATCGTCGAACAGGACGAGCTCGATGCCGGGGATCGACGTGCCGGGCTGGCTCGAGGCGTCGGGGCCGAGAAAATAGTCGAACCGGCGGCGCAGCTCCGTCTCGTAGCGCGCCGCGACGTGCACGGGCAGGCTCGAGCGGCCGTGCACGGCGAACACCCGCAGGTCGTCGATCCCGTGCACGTGATCGGCGTGCGGGTGTGTGAGGAACACCGCGTCGACGCCGGAGGCCCGCGCCGCGACGAGCTGCAGCCGGAGCTCGGGCGGCGTGTCGACGAGCAACGTGCCGCCGTCCCCCTCGAGCAGCAGCCCGTGCCGGGTGCGCCGGTTCCGCGGATCGTCCGACGTGCACACGTCGCACTCACAGCCGACCACGGGCACACCGAACGACGTGCCCGTTCCGAGAAAGGTCAGCTTCACGCCCCGGCCTCGGCGACCGTTTCGACCCGCATGAAGTTGGTCGTGCCCGGCACGTGGAACGGAACCCCCGCCGTCACGACGAACGGATCGCCGGGCCGGCCGAGATCCGATTCGACGGCGTAGCGCGACGCGGCGGCCACCATCCCGTCGTAGTCGAGCCCGGCGTCGCACAGGATGGGGATCACACCCCACGACAGCGCGAGCTGGTTCCGCGTTCTCGGCTGGTCGGTGACCGCGAGGATCGGCACGCGAAGCCGCTGGGCGGAGACGACCCACGCCGTGAAGCCACTGTTCGTGAGCGTCACGACGAAGGGCGCGCCGAGCCGGGCCGTCGCCTCGGCGGCCGCCCCGGCGATCGCGCCGGCGACCGTGTGATGGACCTGCGAGAGCACGCCCCGGTGCGGATCCATGCTCGGATCGCCGAGCTGCCGTTCGCGTTCGATCCGCCGGATGATCCGATCCATCGTGCGCACGGCCTCGACCGGATAGGCTCCCGCCGCGGTCTCGGCCGACAGCATGACGACGTCGGTGCCGTCGATCAGGGCGTTCGCCACGTCGGACACCTCGGCGCGCGTCGGACGCGGCGAGTTGATCATCGACTCGAGCATCTGGGTAGCCGTGATGCCGAGCTTCGCCATCTCGCGCGTGAGCCGCAGCATCCGCTTCTGGACGATCGGCACCTCTTCGAACGCCATCTCGACGCCCAGGTCGCCACGCGCCACCATGACGCCGTCGGCGATGCGCAGGATCTCGCCGAGGTGATCGAGCGCCTGCTCCTTCTCGATCTTCGCGATCAGCAGGGCGCGTCCGTCGACCAGCTCGCGCAGGGCCGTCATGTCGCGAGCCCGGCGTACGAAGCTCAGCGCCACGTAGTCGACGCCCAGCTCGAGCGCCTGCTCGAGGTCGCCGCGGTCCTTGTCGGTGAGGCTCGGTGCGGCCAGGTCGGTGCCGGGCAGGTTGATTCCCTTGTTGGCCTTCAGCGTCCCGTCGTTGGCCGCCCTGAGCCGCACGCGCCCATCACGGATCTCGACGACCTCGAAGGCCAGGGCTCCGTCGTCGAGCAGGACGGGGGCGCCGACGGACAGGTCGTCGCCGATCGACTCCCAGCTCGTCGGAACCACCGGCACCTCGGGCTCGGCATCGGCGGCCGCGCCGGCCGCGCTCTCGGCCACGAGCACGTATTCGTGGCCCTCGACGATCGGCAGGTCGGACGGCAGGTCGCCGATACGCAGCTTCGGGCCCTGGAGATCGGCCAGCACCGCGATCGGACGCCCGGCCCGCTCGGCCGCCTCGCGCGAAAGGCGGATCGCTTCCTCCGCCTCCTCGTGCGAGCTGTGGGAGAAATTGATGCGCACGCCGTCCATGCCGGCCGCGATCATGCGCTCGAGCGTCGCCGCGTCGCGGCTGGCCGGACCGATCGTGCAGAGGATGCGGGCGCGTCGAAACGGCCTGGGTTCAATCATCTATGTCAGCGGTTCCGCAGGTGAATTCGCGGTGGATTCTTCGGGGCACAGCTTAGCACGCGCCGGGAAGCGGCGCGACGGGATGTCAGGATGTCAGGTCGCGGTCGACGTCCCGCTGACCCGGGCGCCCGGCCCGCGTCGGCGGCGACGAAGATGCGCGATCAGGCCGTCATGCGCACGTCGGCCGAGAGCTCGGGCCGGTGCGCGGCGATCCACCGATGGATCGTGGTCAGCATTCCGGGCGTGAGCTCGTCGAGCGCACCGGCTTCGAGACCCGGGATCACGCAGGCCGCGGCACGCCGGAACAGATACGCCTTCTGCGCCGAGCGCTGCTCGACGCTGAGCTCGGTGCCGCCGGGAATGTCGGGAATCGGCTCGAGCAGACGCCGGTAGCTGAAGACCTCGCGAGGAGAGAAGTCGGCGGGGATCCGGTAGGACTTCCCCTCGACTTCGAAGAAACCGTCTCGATTGATATCGAGCCCATCCGCCATTGTCGCGCTCCTGGTCCGGGTTCAGACAGTGGGGCGACCCGGCGGCGCGGCGCCATCGCCCGCAGGCGAAGCGCAATCGACGGGCGGGCAGGTGCGAAGAGCGTCTTCCCGTGTCTCCCGCCGGGCGCCGGCCACCGACTTTCGGCCGCCCGACCTCGATCCCGCAGAAATCCCGAATCCACAAGATCTGGGGCCACACCATTCTAACCATGCCATATGTTGTGGTCAAGGTTCGTCGGCGGGCCTGCGCGCGGCCCCTGTCGCCTCTCGCGGCGGATTCATATCGTATCGGCATGGAGAGACAACGAGGCACCGTGAAGTGGTTCTCGCGCGAGAAGGGCTGGGGGTTCATCCGCCTCGCGAGCGGAGAGGACATCTTCGTCCACCATTCCGACATCGAGGGCGAAGGCTTCGTCACCCTGGAAGACGACCAGCCCGTCGAGTTCACCGTCGAGGAAATGGAAAAGGGCCCGCGCGCCCGCGCCGTCCGCGAAGTCGGCGCCGCCGCCCCGGGTGGAGACGCCGCGCCGGCCCGCGACGACGCGCCGGCCCGCGACACGGCCGGCAGCACGGCGGCCGACGACGAAGGAACGTTCGCCGGGAAGGCGCCGCGCGGGACCGACTCGGACGACGGGGGCCGGGTGCCCCTGGCCGAGCAGCTCCGGCGGCGCCTCGGGGCGCGGTTCCCGGGCCTCGGCGACTGACCGTCCGTCGCCGGTGAGCCGGTGAAGTTTCTCCCCAGTACCTTTCTCGCCTCGCTCCTCGAGGAGCGCGGGCTGCGCCGAAACCTCGGCGCCGTCGCGAGGTACGTCGCCCTCCTGTGCGTCGTGATCCTCGTGTTCACGGTCATCTTCCACTTCATCATGTGGGAGATCGAGGGCGTCCGACACTCCTGGATCACCGGCCTCTACTGGACCCTCACGGTGATGAGCACGCTCGGGTTCGGCGACATCACCTTCCAGAGCGACGTCGGGCGGCTGTTCAGCGTGTTCGTCCTCGTCTCGGGCATCATCCTGCTGCTCGTTCTGCTCCCGTTCGTGTTCATCCGCTACTTCTACGCGCCGTGGCTCGAGGCGAAGATCGGCCGGCGCGCCGCGCGCCGCGTGCCCGACGACTTGCGGGGACACGTCCTGCTGACGGCCTACGACAGCGTGGCCGAGGGGCTGCTGGAGCGGCTCGACCTGGTCGGTATCCCCTGCTTCGTGCTCGAACCCGACGCTTCGCGGGCCGCCGAGATGCACGACGACGACATTCGCGTCGTGCACGGAGCGATCGACGACGAGGAGACGTATACGCGGCTCGGAGCCGAGCGGGCGCGCCTCGTCGTCGTCAACGGCGAGGACACGACCAACACGAACGTCATCCTGACGATTCGCGAGGTCGCCCCCGAGGTTGAGATCGTCGCCGTGACGGCCGACCCCGCCAGTGTCGACGTGCTCGAGCTGGCCGGGGCGACCCACGTGCTGACCCTGAAACAACGCCTCGGCCAGCAGATCGCCAACCGCGTCGCGGCGAGCCACGCCGAAGCGCGTCCGGTCGGTTCGTTCCGCAACCTGATCGTGGGCGAGTTCTCTGTGCACAACACCCCGCTGTCGGGCAAGACGATTCGCGAGAGCCGGCTGCGCGAGGCGACGGGCGTCAACATCGTCGGGCTGTGGGAGGAAGCGACCCTGCACCCGGCCGGCCCCGAACATCGCCTGTCGGACAACTGCATGCCGGTCGTGGTGGGCAGCCGGAGCCAGATCCAGGAGCTCAACGAGTTCCTCGCGATCTACGACCCCAACCCCAACCCGGTGCTCATCATCGGGGGCGGAAAAGTGGGACGAGCGGCCGCCCGGGCGCTGAAGGACCGCGAGGTTCCGGTGCACATGATCGAGCGCAAGCCCGAGCTGCGGGACCGGATCGGCGACCTTCCGGACCGCCTGTTCATCGGCGACGCCGCCGAGCGTGAGCTGCTCGAGGAAGCCGGGATAGCGAGAGCTCACTCGGTGGTGCTGACGACGAACGACGACGCGATGAACATCTACCTGGCCGTCTACTGCCGCCGCCTGAATCCAGAGCTGCGGATCGTCAGCCGCATCACGCACGCACGCAACGTCACGGCGATTCGTCGCGCGGGCGTCGACCTCGTGCTGAGCTACGCGGCCCTCGGCGTGGAATCGGTGCTCGCGCTGCTCCAGGGCCGCAATTTGATCTTCCTGGGCGAGGGGGTGCAGCTCGACCAGGTCGACGTACCCCCGAGCCTGCGCGGAAAGACGTTGGGCGAGTCCGACATCCGCGCACGCACCGGCCTCAACGTGGTCGCCCTGGAGAGCGAAACGGGCGACGTCGTGAACCCGGGCCCCGAGGCCGTGCTGACCGAAGGAACGAGCATGCTGATGATCGGCGCGTCGGGCGGGCTGGAGGAATTTCGGCGCATCTACCACGCCTGAGGCGATGCCCGGCGAGGTGGGTTGATTTTTCGTGCAATCCTGCCTTATACTTATGGGCTGACGATCGGACGCCGCCGGATCGGTCGATGCATCGACGGTCACGCGGCGTCTTCGACACGATGATTACCGAGGAGAGGTGAGCAGGTTTGGAAATTCAGATCGGAGAAGGCCAGAACCTCGAAAAGGCCCTGCGGCAGTTTCGCCGCAAGGTACAGCGCGCAGGGATCCTGGCCGACATGCGCCGGAAGCGGCACTACGAGAAGCCGAGCGAGGCCCGTCGACGCAAGGCGAAGGCGGCCCAGCGCCGGCTGGCGCGCAACGCGAGACGGCGCAAGAACCGCTCCTGATCTCCCGGTAACGTCGACACAGTTGAAGCAGGCGCCCGCGCCCCTATCCAGGTGGCGCGGGCGCTCGTGCGTCCGGGTGCGGCCGAGTGCGGGTCAGCGGCACATCGCGGTGCCCGGAGACGTCAGGTAACCGCGCGGCGAGCGGATGTCGCCGGCATACATCGCGCATTCGTCGTCCGTAGTCGTCGAGGCGGCGACGGCCGACCAGCCGTTGCGGTCTCCCTGGATGATCGACAGCCGGACCCCGGTCGTGGCCGTGAACCCGAGGTCGGACGTTCGGGCCGCGTAGTATCCGTTGTCGGCCCGGAAATCCTCCTGGGCGTCGGCCAGCATCCGGAGGTCGGCGCGCAGCGTGGCCTGCACCTCCTCGTCGCCGGCGGGCGCGGGAGCCGCCCCGCGTCCGGGCTCGCTCTCGACGATCGCCTGGCGCGGCGCGCAGCCGGCGAGGGCCGCGACCGCGACCAGGCCGACGAGGGCGATCCGCGATGTGCGGGCGCCGCGCGGGTGACGGGATCGGGGCGCGGAGCGTAGGATGTCGTGAATGCTCATGGGCCGGTCCTCTCCTGAATGGTACGCTCGGGAATACGCTGACGAAGGGACGCTCCCTCCGATGCATGATGTGGCGCACGGCAACGATCGCAAGACGTGGACCAGCGCTCGCGGGGCGGTGTCCCCCGACTCGCGCGCCGTGCGCTACGGCGACGGCGTGTTCGTCACGCTCGGCATCCGCGACGGCATCTTGCTCGACGCCGCGTTTCAGCTGAAACGTTTGCGGGACGCCGCCGCCCGGATCGGGCTGCTGCCGCCTCCCCTGTTCGACGACGCCGACGACGCCCCGTGGGTGCTCGCCGCCCTGCTCGAAGACCTCGGAGCCGGCGCCCGGACGGACGGCACGGCGCGACTCCAGTGGTCGGCCGGCCCCGGACGGCGCGGCTTCGGCCGGGACGAGGTGCGGGCCGAGGCGCTGCTCGACCTCGGTTCGGCCCCCGAGCCGCGGCGCCCGTCCGTCGTCCTGCTCGACGAACGCGACGCCCCCTTGCCCGCCCTGCCCCACCTGAAGACGTGCAGCGCGCTCGCCCAGGTGCTGTGCGAGCGGGCGGCCCGGGCGGCGGGCGCCGACACGGGGATTCGCACCCGTGACGGCCTGCTGCTCGAGACCGGCTCGGCGAACCTGGTCTGGCTCACGGATGCGGGCCTCCACACACCCGCCGCCGATCTGCCCCTGTACGCCGGCTCGGTGCGCGAGCGGGTGATCGAGTGCGCGCTCGGCGCAGGCCTGCCGGTGGAGGAAGGCGACTACTCGCCCGCCGCCCTGGCCGGCGCCCGGGCGCTGCTGCTGACCAACGCGGCCCGGGGCGTCGAGATCGCCGGGGCGCTCGACGGGCGGCGCCTGCCCGATCCCCCCGACGTCGCCGTTGCCCTGGCCGACGCCGTGGCGGCGCGGCGCGAGGCGGCCGGCATCGCCCTCGGCGGAGGCCCCGATGCCGCCGCTTGACCCGGAGGCCGGCCCCGAGGAGATCGCGCCCGGCTGCGTGCGGATCACCCTGCCGGACCCGTTCGTGCCGGGCGTCACGGCCGTCTTCCTGGTCGGCGAGTCGTCGGCGCCCGTCCTGCTCGACGCCGGGGCCGGCACCGACGAGTGCGAGGCCGCCCTGCGCGACGAGCTGGCCGGGCTGGGCCATGCGGTCGCCGACCTGCCGATGATCCTCTCCCACACCCACCTCGACCACGCCGGCGGCCTGCTTCGCGCCACACCGCGCGAGCTCACCGTGCACGCACGGGCCGAAGCCGAGATGCGCGACATCGAGCCGCGCTCGAGCCGCGGGCCGAGCGCGCTCTGCCGGATGGGGGTCGACGAGGCGACGATCGCGGAGTTCGCGCCGCACGGCGAGCCCGTCGGCGACGCGCCGCTCGCCGACGTGCGGGTCGACCGCACGCTCGCGGGTCCGGCCGGCGAGGTACCGGGCGCCCCGAACTGGCGCTGGCTCCTGGCGGAGGGCCACGCGCCCGGGCACCTGATGCTGTTCGACACGACGAGCCGTACGCTGCTCGCCGCCGACCAATTCCTGCAGAAGTGGAAGACGCCGCTCATCGTGTCCGACCCCGGGTTCGACAGCTTCGGCGCCTACGTCGAATCGATCGAGGCGGCCCGGCGCCTCGAGCCCGCGCGCATCTGTTCGAGCCACACGCGGACGATCGAGGACGCGGCCGGCTGGCTGGCCGACATGCAGCGGTCGCTCGAGCGCCGGCTCGAGCGGGTGGCCGACATCGTGGCGGACCGAAGCGGCGCGGCCGGACTCAGCGCCGAAGATGTGCTGGCCGCCCTCTACCCCGCAGCGAGCCGCGGGCCCCTGCGCATCGTGTTCCTGCGCGAGATTCTCGCGATGCTCCGGCACCTGGCGTTCACGGGGCGACTGGAGCGCGAAACGACGGAGGGTGTCGAGCGCTTTCGAGCCTGAGGTCGCTCGTCAGCCCGCCACCGGCGCCGCGCCGTACCGCTCGGCCACGTAGTTCTCGAGGATGTCGATGAACTCCGCCACGATCGCGTCGCCGCGCAGCGTGGTCGAGTGCTCGCCGTCGACGAACACCGGGGCGCTCGGTTCTTCGAACGTGCCGGGCAGCGAGATCCCGATGTCGGCGTGGCGCGACTCGCCGGGCCCGTTCACCACGCAGCCCATCACGGCGACCGACAGGCCCTCGACGCCCGGGTAGCGATCCTTCCAATCGGGCATCCGGTCGCGCAGGTACTCCTCGATCTCGAGCGCCATCTCCTGGAAGAAGGTGCTGGTCGTGCGCCCGCAGCCGGGACAGGCCGTCACCTGCGGCTCGAAGATGCGCAGGCCGAGCGACTGGAGGATCTGCCGCGCGATCAGCACTTCCTCGGTGCGGTCGCCGCCGGGACGCGGCGTGAGCGATACACGGATCGTGTCGCCGATCCCCTCCAGGAGCAGCGTCGACAGGCCCGCCGTGCTCGCGACCGTGCCCTTGCGGCCCATCCCGGCCTCGGTGAGCCCCAGATGTAGCGGATAGTCGGACAGCGGGCCGAGGGCCCGGTAGACGGCGACCAGGTCGCGCACCCCGGAGACCTTGGCGCTCAGGATGATCCGGTCGTGGGCGAGACCGATCTGTTCGGCGGCACGGGCCGAGCGCATGGCGCTCTCGACCATCGCCGACATCGTGACCTCGTGCGCGTCGAGCGGGTCCGGCCGTGACGCGTTCTCGTCCATCATCCGCGTGAGCAGCACCTGGTCGAGCGAGCCCCAGTTCACTCCGATCCGCACCGGCTTGTCGTTCTCGATCGCGCACTCGACGATGCGCGCGAAGTTCTCGTCCCAGCGCTTCTTGCCCACGTTGCCGGGGTTGATGCGGTACTTGGCGAGCGCCACCGCGCAGTCGGGATTGCCGGGCAGCAGGATGTGGCCGTTGAAGTGGAAGTCGCCGATCAGCGGCACGTCGACGCCGAGGGCGTCGAGCCGGGTGACGACGTCGGGCACGGCCCGGGCCGCGGCCGGCGTGTTGACGGTTACGCGCACGAGCTCGCTGCCCGCCTCGGCGAGCGCCACGACCTGGGCGACCGTCGCGTCGACGTCGGCCGTGTCGGTGTTCGTCATCGACTGCACGACGATCGGATGGTCGCCGCCGACCGGTACGCCCCCGACGTCGACGGTAACGGTGCGCCGACGGGCCGGCGGACTCAGGCGGACCGTCTCGTGGCAGGGTGGCTCGGTGGCGTCTGGGGCGGGTCGGTTCATGCAACGAAGCTACCCCGCGACGACCATGGGTTCCAGCAGCACGGTGCCGCCACAAACACGAAGGCCCCGGTCACCCGGAGCCCTCGCATCCCCACCGTACCCGCAGGCATATGGCCAGACACCCACGGTCGACCGGCGCGCCGATTTGTCGCTTCGCTCGTGGCGCACTCAGTCGGGGCGGGAATTCTCTTGCTTGATGTAGGCCTTGTACCGACGCTCGAGAACGTCGCGGTCGCGCTCCATCTCGCGCTCGAACGCGAGACGATGGGCGAATACGGCGTCGCGAAGCCATCGTGCCGTCAGTGCGGGACGGGTGCGCTTCACGCCTCCGGTGTTGGATCCCGCTCGCGGACGTCGAAGCTGGAACATGGGTCCCTCCTCATCGGAATCGCGGGCGCCGTGGAACGAGTCTCGACGGCACCGTCACCGTATCCTCAATCGCGCACTCGGGATACGCGCCCGGTCGGACGGATCGGCGGTGGTTTTTTTCCACATCGCCAGTCCAGTTTTCCCCGCGATTTCCACGGAATCGGCGTCTTTTTTCCACACCGACCACTATATCTTGGGGTATCCTACGATACTCCTACGACATGTTGGGGTCAAGGTTCCGGTGCGGCGCTCCGACCGCCAGCCGCCGTTGTCGGGCCTTCTGGGTGTACACTTGTACGGTCAGAGGGTGGCGACCGGCCTCGACCGCGCCCGGCGGCGCCTCCCGGCTGGACCCGAAACCGCCGTCGGTCGTATCGTGTCGAATGGTAGCCGAATCGGGACCGCGAGTTCACTCACAGCGAGGAGCGGAGGATGAGGACGACGAACGGGATGTGGGTGGGGACGAAGGTCGCGTCAGGCGTCGCGGGCCTGGCGGCGCTGGCGCTGCTCGCCGGTCCGACGACGGCGCACGGCCAGGATGTGGAGGCCGACGGGCCACCCCTCGCCGACCCGGCGGATGTCGAGTCGATCGACGCGATCATGACGGCCGTGTACGACGTGATCTCGGGGGAGGCCGGCGAGGCGCGCGACTGGGATCGGTTCATGTCGCTGTTCATCCCCGAAGCCCGGCTCATCCCGTCGGGCCGCAACCCGCAGGGGCAGCACGGTTACGCCGTCTGGTCGCCGCAGCAGTACGTCGAGACGGCCGGGCCGCAGCTCGAAGAGAACGGCTTCTACGAGGACGAGGCGTACCGGGTGACCGAGCGCTGGGCCGACATCGCCCACGTGTTCAGCACCTACAACTCGTACCACACAGCGGCCGACATGGAGGCCGGTGACCACTTCCAGCGCGGCATCAACAGCTTCCAGCTCATGTTCGACGGCGAGCGCTGGTGGGTCGTGTCGATCTTCTGGGAAGCCGAGGCGCCGGACCGACCGATCCCGGACGAGTACCTGGGCGGCAGCCAGGGCGCCCTGAAGTGACGCGGACGCCGCAAGCGCCGGAGCCGCGAGGGGGAATCTCGCTCGACACGCTGCTCGCGCATGCCGGCTACTCGCCCGATCCGGCGACGGGCGCCGTCATTCCGCCGCTTGTCGCGAGCGCGACGTTCGCGCGGGGGGGCGACTACGAGCTGCCCGGCGAATTCCTCTACGCCCGCTACGGCAGTCCGACCGTGCGACACGCCGAGCGCCTGCTGGCGGAGCTCGACGGCGGAGAGGCCGCGCTCCTGTTCGGCAGCGGGATGGCGGCCGCGACCACGGTCTTCGAGACCCTCGCGCACGGCGAGGAGATCGTCACGCCACGCATCATGTATCACGGCGCCCAGGACTGGCTGCACCGGATCGCGGAGCGGCGCGGCGTCGTGCTCACGCTGTTCGACGCGGCGCGCGACGGGGCACTCGAGGAGGCCGTCACCCCCGGCCGGACGCGCCTCGTGTGGGTCGAGAGCCCGGTGAATCCGACCTGGGACGTGATCGACATCGCCCGGGCGGCGGAGGTCGCCCACGACGCCGGGGCCTCCCTCGCCGTCGACTCGACGGTGGCACCGCCGGTCACGACGCGGCCGATCGAGCTCGGCGCCGACCTCGTCTTCCATTCCGCCACCAAGTACATGAACGGGCATTCCGACCTGACGGCCGGCGTGCTCGTGACCTGCGAGGCTGACGACCGCTGGGCCGAGCTCGAAAAGCTCCGCACCCTGGCGGGCAACGTCATCGGCGCCTTCGAGGCGTGGCTGCTGATCCGGGGACTGCGCACCCTCGCGCTCCGGTTCGAGCGCACCTCGAGCAACGCCCGCCGCATCGCCCGACACTTCGAGGGCCACCCGGCCGTCGAGGCCGTCCTCTACCCCGGGCTCGAGAGCCATCCGGGCCACGCCGTCGCCGCTCGCCAGATGACCGGCGGGTTCGGCGGGATGCTGTCGCTACTGATCGCGGGCGACGCGGCGCGGGCGAAGGCGATCGCCTCGGGAACGTCGGTGTTCACGCCGGCCACCTCACTGGGCGGGGTCGAGAGCCTGATCGAACACCGGGCTTCCGTCGAGGGCCCGCACAGCGTGGTTCCGCCCAACCTGCTGCGGCTGTCGGTGGGCATCGAGGATCCGGACGACCTGATCGCGGACCTGGAGGCGGCGCTCGAGGGCTAGAACCCCTTGAAGATGAACCGGACGCCGAATCCGATCGCGAGGGCGGCGCCGAGGGCGAGCAGGATGACGGGCACGATCGGGCTCGCGCTGGATACGGGCTGCGCCCCCGAGACGATGTCGCCGATCTCGCGCAGCATCACGAGGCCGCCGAAGGTGAGCAGGAGGCCGGCGGCGACCTCCATCCGACGCGTGGCCCGGCCGACGGCCCGGCCGAGCGATCGGCCGAGACGAGCGAGGCCGCTCATCGGGCCCGGGGCCCGCTGAGGCCGGCCGGATGCATGCACTGCATACGGCCTCCCATGCATGATTGGCGGATCGGACCCTGCAGGCTAGCGCGAACCCGCGGGCGGCGCCACTTACAGGCGCCGTCGCCCGCGAACAGCCCCTGCCTATATTGACACGATGCGCACGACCCGGCGGGTCCTCGTGTTCATCGCCTTCGCGGCGATGCTCGTTCTCTGTTTCGTCGACCTCGAGTCGCCCGGCGATTACACGGGCTTCGTGGCGTTCGGGCAGGCGGCGAACGACGGGGCGCTGGCGTACGACCCGGCCGTGCAGGCCCGCTACATGGAGGGCGGCCATCACTGGGCGACGTGGCCGCCGGGCTTCGTGCCCCTGGCTTCCGGCCTCGCGGTACTCGACGGCATCGCGCACGCGCCGGCGGTGATCGCGTTTCAGCTCCTCAACCTCGCGATGCTGGCGCTGGCGCTGTTCGTCATCGCCGAATGGCTGACGGGGAGGCGCCCCGCGTGGGACGCTCCCGTGGTCGCCGTCGCGCTCCTCGTCCCGCTCCGGCTGGTCGTCAACAACTTCGAGCACGCGCAGGTGAACCTCGTCGTGCTCGGGCTCGTGCTGCTCGGCTTCCGGTGGCTCGAGCGCCGGCCGCTGGCGAGCGGGCTGATGTTCGGCCTCGGGTCGGCGATCAAAGCGACGCCGATCCTGCTGCTTCCCTACCTCGCGTGGCGGGCGCGTGGACGGGCGCTCGGCGCCGCGGCGCTCGGCGTCCTCGTGGGCTGGGTAGCGCTGCCGGCGCTGGTGCTCGGCCCGGAGGGGATGATCGCGTGGTGGAGGGGATGGGTCGAAGCGCTGCCCCTGGCCGGCGCGCAGGAGGGCTGGATGAACCAGTCGCTGCGCTCGATCGCCGTCCTGCGGCTCGGGCCCGACGCCGGGCTCGCGGTCTGGCTGGCGGGGACGGTCGCCCTCGCCGGGGCAATCCTGTTCGCGTTCGGCCGGCCGTTCCGCGGGGTCGAACCGCGCCGCGCGGCCGCCGAGGTCGCCGTCCTCCTGGTCGCGATCACGATCGTTTCGCCCGTCGCGTGGAAGGCGCACTACGTGACGCTCGTCCCTCTGTGCGCGGCGATTTTCGTGCTCGCGCGTGACGCCTCCGGCACC
>DATHRZ010000125.1:0-8293 GCA_035464655.1 Gemmatimonadota bacterium | reverse complement strand
CCGCCTTCGACGCTCCAGTTCCAGCGCGTGCGGCGGTTCTCGTAGCCCGCCAGCACCGTCGACGACCGAAGGAGACTCCCGTTGCCGGTGTTGATGTTGGCGATCGTGCTCAGATTGCGATTCCCGAGCATGTCGCTGAAGTACATCGAGATGCCACCGGCGAACACGGTGCCGAACCGGTCGACTCCCGCGCCCACCTGCGGCTGGCTCACGTAGTCGAGCGTGAGGCCGGCCTGGTAGTCCCGCCGGTCGAAGGTGATCGGGTCCGGCAGGCCGAGCCGGGGTTCGTCGAGGAGCACCCGAAGAAGACTCTCGTCGCGATCGGCCGGGGGCAGGGTCGACCGACCGGCATCGGCGATCGCCGTTTCGACCGGGCGCCCATCGAGCTCTGCGGCCTCGTCGATGGAGTACAGCTCGTGGTCGCCGAGCTGATACGCCGTGTAGACGAGCCGATTCCCGGAGGCGGCCAGCGCGATCGCCGGGCTGAGCGCCGTGATCCCACTCACCCCGGTGTAGAGATCGGTGACCTGGTAGAGCGTATCGTCCGTGAAGTCGTACCGGTAGATGTTGCTGACGCCCGAGACATCCGCCACGAAGTAGAGGTTCCTCGCGTCCCTCCACTGCGGATCTACGTGCTTGCCGCGGTCGAACAGCGGGAGTTCCGTCACTTCGCCGCCGTCGGGGCCGATCAGGCCGAGGCGGTAGTCGCCGTACGACAGGTTCGCCAGGTCCGTCCCGAATCGATCGGTGACGAACGCGATCGTCCGGCCGTCGGGCGACCAGGCGGGCTGCAGGTCGGAATACAGGTCGTGGGTCAGCCGCCGAAGCTCCTCCGACTCGAGATCGACGACGAAGATGTCGGTGTAGCCATCGACCACGGCGGCGAACGCGAGCCGCCGGCCGTCGGGCGCGTAGGTGGGCGTATAGATCTCTCCGAGCTCCTCGAACCGGAGTTCGCGGAGCCGATCGCCGTTGTCGGGGTCGACCACGGTGATGGCCGGACTTCCCTTGACGATCGTCGAGAAGGCGAACGCCCGCCCGTCGGGACGCCAGGTGCCCGAGGAGCTGACGAACTGCAGGCTCTCGAAATGCGGGTCCGTGGCCGTCGTGGTCAGGCGACGCTGGATCGCGCCCGTCTCGGCGTCGGCGATGAACAGCTCAATCGCGAACCGCGTCTTCTCGGACAGGAACGCGACACGGCTTCCGTCGGGGCTGAGGGACGGCGAAACGTTCATCGAACCGCTGCCCGTGCGGCTCGAGATCAACTCGCGCCCGGACTCGTTCTGGCCGCGCAGCGCCTCGGCCGCCTGCTCCGCCCGGGCCTCCCGGTCGATCTCCGGCCGCTCCTCTTCGGGAACGTCCTCGCCCTCCTGTCGGTCGGCCGGATCGGGCCGATAGTCGAGCGGAATCGCGGCCAGGAGATCGTCACCGGCCAACGGATCGTACATGTCGATGATGGAACGATGCCATTCGGCGGTCACCGC
This sequence comes from Gemmatimonadota bacterium, assembly GCA_035464655.1. Taxonomy (GTDB): domain Bacteria; phylum Gemmatimonadota; class Gemmatimonadetes; order Palauibacterales; family Palauibacteraceae; genus JARFPW01. The sequence continues at coordinate 6,809 of DATHRZ010000125.1, read as the reverse complement.
ATCGACCGGCCGCTGGAGAACCATCTGGACAGCCGCCTCGGGGTTACCGCTCCGGGCGGCCGCCTTGAGGATTCGCCCGACGACCTCGTCGCCGTACTCTCCGGCCACGAAGGCCCAGAACGCCTGTCCCCAACGATACGGGAAATACCGGTTCGACCTGAGGTCGCGCAGGGTCGGGAGCTCGCAGCCGCAGGCGGCGGCGTCCCGCATCCACATCGCCGTATTCGCGTCGACCGGACCGAGGGTCAGGTACTCCGCCATTCCCTCGATGAACCACAGGGGCAGCGCAAGCGCTCCGGGACCCTGGAAACCGACCCCTCCTCCGGGACCCGTGGTCATGTCGAACTGGAACGCGTGGACGAGCTCGTGCCCGATGACGTGGTCGGATTCCTTCAGCGGTCCGGCCAGCGGAAGCACGATTCGGCGCTTCAGGGCCTCCGTCGCGCCCCCCGTGGCCTCGCCGATGTCGCCGAACAGAGCGTTCGTCTGTCGGAAGTCGGGATGGCTCGTATACAGGATGAGCGGCTGGCGGCCCCGGAGCTGATGATCGAGCAGCCGGGAAATCCGGGCATACCAGCGCTCGGCCATGCGGCCCGCCTCGTCGATGAGGTCGGCCCCGTCTTCGTAATAGTAGATGTCGAAGTGCTCGGTCTCGAGCACCTGGAAGTCGAAGCTGTCGTACTGGACCTTGTTGCGGCCGAAGTACTGGGCGTTCGCGGCGGGCGGGACGAGGCAGGCCGCCAGAAACAGGAACGTCGCGATGCCGGCGACGGCCCGCGGGCCGACCGGTCGTGCTGCACGAGTAACGAGCATCAAAATGGTCTCCTTGGACGTCTCAGTCACGGCTACGATCGCCGCTCCGTGGCGTCGAATTACCCGGCAGTGTCCTGCGGGTTCTCATCGTCGAGCAGGCCCTGCTCGAGTGCGAGCCGGGTGAGCCCCGCGATCGAGTGTATGTCGAGCTTCCGCATGAGGTTCTCGCGATGGGTCTCGACGGTGCGCCGGCTGATCCCGAGCTGCGCCGCCATCTCCTTGTTGCTTCGCCCTGTCGCTACGAGCCGCAGGACCTCGAGCTCGCGCTCGGTGAGCGGGGCGAGCGGATCGGCTTCTGTTTCGGCGCCCGTCAGCGGACGTAAGGCTCCGGCGAGTGACGCGGCAGCCGTCGTGCTGAAGTAGGAATCGCCGGCATGCACGGATCGCACGGCGGCTCGCAGCAGGGCAGGCTCCGCCTCGTCCTTCAGCAAGTAGCCGTCGACGCCGGCCCGGACCGCGCGGAGAACGTACTCGTCGTCCTCGTGCATGCTGAGCACGAGGATACGAGGCGGTGCCCCCGCCTGGCGCAGGCGCCGTACGACCTCGAGTCCGGTGATATCGGGCAGGCCGAGGTCCAGAAGCACGACATCCGGCCGGCAGTCCTCGATGAGCTCCAGGGCTTCCGCTCCGGTCGACGCCTCGCCCACGACGGTGACGTCCGGGTCGTCGTCGAGGACGCGACGAATCCCTTCGCGGACTACCGCGTGGTCGTCGGCCACCACGACCCGGATCGGCGGCTCGGTCACGCGGCCCGCCCGGCCAGGGGAATTCGTACCTCGAGTCGGGCGCCCGAGGCCGTTCGTTCCAGCTCGACGGAACCACCGACGGCAGCGAGCCGCTCGCGCATCCCCACCAGGCCCGTCCCGGGCCGCCGTTCCCGGTTCCTTTCGTCGCCGACCCGGCCGTCGTCGCGGACCTCGAGCGTGACGCAGTCGGAGCCACAGTCCAGGCGAATCTCCACCCTGGTCGCATCGGCGGCGTGTCGGGCCACATTGCTCAGGCCCTCCTGCAGCGAGCGGTACAGCGCCAGCTCGGCCTCGGCCGACAGACCCGATGTCTCGGCCAGCGTCGCGGCGACGCGCAGATTCGTCGTCCGGGCGAAGTCGTCCGCCAGGGCCCTGAGGGCGGGCACCAGCCCCAGGTCGTCGAGCAGGGCCGGCCGCAGCTCGCGGGCCGCCGCGCGAATCGAGCGAATCCCTGTCCGCACGAGCTCCTCGGCGCGAGCGAGCGCCTCGTCGCGGGTGGCTTCGGGGGCCTCGCGCAGCATCCCGAGCTGAAGCTTCAGGGCCGCGAACACCTGTGCGCTCTCGTCGTGCAGCTCGCGGTACAGCCGGCTCCGCTCCTCCTCGTGCTGATGCACCATCCGGGCGGCCAGCCTCTCGAGTTCGGCTTTCCGGCGTTCGAGTCCCTCGTGGAGCTCGGCGTTGGCCAGCGCCGCGCCGACCTGGTGGCCGAGTGCCACCAGGAACTGCTCGTCGAGCGCGGCGAACGGATTGCGCGCATTCCCGACCACGATGAGGGCCTCGGCGAGCCGATCGCCGCGAAACACCGGGAGCGCCGCGGTGAACGCGTGCCCGCCCTCGCGAATCTCGGCGATCGAGGCCCCGGGGAGCGCGGCGGGCAGGCCGGCGTCCTCCAGCCGGGTCAGCGCCTCGCGCGACGGCCCGCCGGGCACGGTGTCCTCCCAGTCCGCGCAGGCCCCCGCACCCCTGACGAACCGGCCGTCGTCGAACCGGTACATCGCGCTGCCGACCACGGCCGGGAGCGTCAGCAAGCGGGCGAGCAGCGCATCGAGCAGCCGTTCCTCGCGCCGCTCGCCCTGCAGGTCGCCCGACAGGCGCGACAGCACACCGAGGCCTCGGTACTGGTCTTCGAGGACGAGCAGCAGGAGACCGGCGCTGATCGCCAGGGCGAACACGATGTCGAGATAGTACCCCCAGGGAACCCAGGCCCCACGCGCCCGCAGAAACGGATAGTCCAGGTGATGCAGCGTCCACAGGCCGAACCCACCGGCCGTGAGCGCGGCCGGGAGCGAACCCACGTGCCGGTGGTGCTTCCACAGGACGACGCCCGTCCACGCCGTGGCACCGGCCAGGAAGAGCACGGCCGGCCCGGCGGCGAGCAGAAAGTCGTCGAGCCGGTAGATCGCCACGTAAGACCAGGCGGGCGGGAACGCGATGAGCAGCAGATAGGCCCCGTGCCAGCGCAGCGGCCGCGAGAACGACACGGCGGCCCAGAGGAACGCCACGGCCGTCCACCCGGTGAGCACCTGGTGGCCGAACAGCCAGAATCGATCCGAGGTGAGCAGGAAGCAGATGATCGCGCCGAGGCGCGCGGCGTAGAGCGACCAGGCGAGCGACCAGACGGCGAAATAGGTGCGCCGGTAGCGCAGATACAGGTAGAGGCAGACCAGCGCCACTCCGACCGTGACCCCGGCCTGGAGGAAGGCCGCGGCCAGCTCCGTGGGCTCACTGGTCGAAACGGCGACGTCCTGCATGCCGGGATTAGAAGCCGCCGGCCACGACGTCGCAACTGCCGGTCAGGGCTCGCAGGGTCGCAGGTTGCCGTCGAATCGCTCGAGCATGCGGCGCGTCTCGTTCTCGGTCGCGAACGGGCCGACCAGTACCCGCACGAGGCCGTCGCTGCCGCGAACCTGCCGCACCGGCTCGCCACGAGCCTCGAGCCGGCGGGTCAGCTCGGCGGCGTTCCGATGCTCGGCAAACGCGCCGACCTGCACGAGCGTACAACCCTCGGGAATCGAGACCGTTGCGTCGACGCCCGCCGGGACCGTCGGCTCGGCCACGCCTTCGAGCACTTCGATCCTGACGCGGGCCGTCCCCGATCCCAACATGTCGATCTCTCGGGCGGCCGCGCGAGACAGGTCGAGCACTCGTCCGCGGGCGAACGGTCCCCGGTCGTTGATGCGGACATGGGTCTCGCGGCCGTTGTCGAGGTTGACCACCCGAACACGGGACCCGAACGGAAGCTCGCGGTGGGCGGCCGTCATCGCCTCCATGTCGTAGACTTCCCCCGAGGCCGTCTGCCTGCCGTGGAATCCGGGACCGTACCACGACGCCTCGCCCTCCTCCTGCCAACCGGTCGTCACGCTCTCCATGGGGGCGGGAGCGGGATAGGCGGCGCACGCCGCGAGCAGGAACACGGAGGCCGACGCCGCACGCCCCGGCCCCGGACTTCCCCTTCGGTCTTGCTCTCGCATGATCTCGCCTCGCCGATCGGGTTCGCAGACGACGCGCCGCGCGCCGGTCGTTCGCCGGCCACGTCAACCTGCCGTCGCTCGTCGTGTCGGACAATGGTTTCGTATCGCAAGTTCCGAATTGCAAGGCCCGTGCCTCCGGGCGTAGGATGTGGTCACCACAGGCCCTTCCGGGAGACAACGTGAACAGAATCGCAGCCCCGGTCATCGCCGTCGCCGTCGCGTTCGCCGTCGGGCTGGCAGGGACCCAGCGCGCCTCGGGCGCGAACGAGCCGGCCGCCGCTCCGCATACGGAGCTCGAGGAGTCGACGCCGGCTCGCGACACCGTGATCGACGCGGCGCTAGAGAACGTCGTGCTCGTGTTCAGCGGCCCTGTCGAGGCGGGCCTGAGCCGCGTGCGCTGGGTCGGGCCGGCCGGCGATACGCTGGCCCTGGAGGTATCGCCCGTCCCCGACCGCCCTCACGTGCTCGTCGCCTCGGCCCCACCCGCCATGAACGGCCCCCAGCGCATCCTCTGGCTGACGGTATCGGCCGATGGGCACCAGGTTGCCGGAGTCATCCCGTTCGCGGCCGACATCCCCGGTCTCGCCGTGCCCGACACGACGCCGATCGCGGATACGGGGGCGGCGGGCACGGCGGGCTCCGACCCGGGCACCGCGGTCGAGCAAGACGACTCGGCCGTCTCGCTGACGTCCCGGCTCGCCGTCGGAGGTCTCGGGCTGTTCTGCCTGCTCGGCTTCGCCGGACTGCTGTGGTTCGGCGCCGGCACGACGATCCTCGACGAGCCGCGCTCGCACCGCCTGGCCTCGACGCTCGGGCTGGCGGCGGCGGTCCTGCTGTCGCTCGATTTCATGCTGTGGCTCTGGAGTTTGCGGGTACCCGGGGTCGATCCCGCGACCACGTTCCGCACGGCGCTGGGCACGCGCACCGGCGTGGTCGAGGCCGGCCGGGTCGTCCTCGCGGCCGGAGCCTTTCTGCTGTTCGCCGGAACGCGCGGCGTGCGGCTCGGGGCGTTCCTGGCGATGCTGGCGGTGGTGATCGGAGCGCTGGGTGGGCACCAGGCGACCATACAGCCGCTGATCTCGCTGCCGGCAAATGGCCTTCACCTCGGTGCGGCGGCCGTATGGACGGGCGGCGTACTTCTGCTGGGCGTGTGGCCGTCGCGACCCGATCCGACGATCGGCGTCGGCTGGACGTTCGAGCGCATCGCGCTGCGGGTGTCGGCGGCCGCGCTGCTGGCCTCCGGGGTGATCCTGGTGACCGCCATCGTCCAGGACCTGCTCTATCTTCCGTCGCTCGGGGCCCTGCTTTCGTCGACGTACGGCAACCTGCTGCTCGTGAAGTCGGGCGGGTTCGCGGCGCTGATCGCCTTCGGCGCCTACAATCGCTTCCGACTGATTCCGGCCCTGCGAGAGGCGAACGGGCACCCGACCATGCGGCGCAGTGTTCGGGTCGAGCTCGTCGTGATGATCGTCGTCGTGCTGGTCGCCGTGGCGCTGGCCCAGGTACCGCCCCCGGTCGAGTAGGCGAACAGGGGCTACCCCGCGTGCCCCGGAGAAGTCGTCAGCGGTACGCCGGGGGCGTCTCCGCGTCGAGCTCCCGGTAGCGCTCGAACAGCACCCGCTGGGTCTCGAACGACCTGAGCATGACCGGGACACCGGCGGCGCGCAGCAGGGCTGCGTTGTCGAACCGGGCCCCGAGCCGCGCGAAACTCGACGGCGCGTTGGTCAGGGGCCGGAGGATCAGCCGCTCACTCCTCGCGCAGCGCGGAGAGGAACTCATCCCCGTAGCGCTCGAGCTTGGTCGAGCCGACACCGTGGACGTCGAGCATCTCCCCCAGCGATCGCGGACGGCGATCGATCATGTCCCACAGCGTGCGATCGCTGAAGATCACGTACGCCGGCACGTCGTGGTGATCGGCCAGCCGCTTCCTGAGGGCCCGCAGGCGCTGGAAGGTCGGGTCTGACGGAGAGCGCGGTGCGTCGCCCTCGGCCGTGGCGCCCCGCCGGCGTGCCGTCCCGCCGCCCCGCCGATCCGCGCCGACCGGCGCTTCCACGCTCCCGATCAAGTCTTCGATCGCCGCCCCGAGGCACACGTCGCACGAGGTGCCGCAGTCGGGCAGCTCCTCGTCGAAGTGGGCGACCAGGGCACGGTGCCGGCAGACGTCGCCGTCGGCGAGGCGAAACAGGCCGATCATGGCCCGGCGCCGGAGCTCGCGCTCGCCGTCGTCGGAGATCTCGGCCAGGAAGCGCTCCCGCACCTTCACGTCGGCCCACGAATAGAACAGCACGCACTCCGACGGCAGGCCGTCGCGGCCCGCGCGGCCGAATTCCTGGTACCACGACTCGATGTCGGGCGGCATGTCTCGATGAATGACGAAGCGCACGTTCGACTTGTCGATGCCCATGCCGAAGGCGACCGTGGCGACGACCACGTCGATCTCGTCGCGCGCGAAGGCGTCCTGGGCGGCCGTACGGCTCCCATCGTCGAGTCCGGCGTGATACGCGACCGCCTTCACGCCGCGGCGTTCGAGGAACTCCGCCGTGCGTTCCACCGATCGGCGCGACAGGCAATAGACGATCCCGCTCTCGCCCGCGTGGCGCCGCACGAGCGCCAGGATCTCGCGGCGCGTGTTCCCCGTTCCCTTTTTCCGGCAGTAGAGTTCGAGATTCGGCCGAAAGAACGACCCCTTGAAACCGTCGGGTTTGCGCATGCCGAGTTGACGGACGATGTCGGCCGCCACGGTTCGCGTCGCCGTGGCCGTCAGCGCGAGAACCGGCAG
>DATHRZ010000124.1:0-4300 GCA_035464655.1 Gemmatimonadota bacterium | reverse complement strand
GGCCGCACCGCGATGCGGATCAGCGTGTCGTCGTGGGCGACGACCGACAAAGACGTGGAACGCTCGATAGAGGCGATTCTGCGGATGCGCGCCGGAGCGTCGTAACCGCGTCCGGAGCGATCAGTGATACGGCGCCGTCAGTCGGCGGACAGGGCGTCCCACACGGCCGCCGACACGTCGGCGATCGCCTTCGCCGCGACCTCGGGGTCGTCGAGGCCGCGCGTCAGCACCACCAGGACGTACGGGGCGCGCTCCGCCGGGTAGACGATCGCGGCATCATGGGCGATCCGGGTGATCCAGCCCGTCTTGTTCGCGACCGCGGTGCCGGCGGGAAGCCCCGCGGGAATCTGCTCCGTGAACGCCTGGTCGCGCAGGATGGCGGTCATCGCCGAACAATGCTCGGGCGTGAGGCGTTCGACCGCCTCGTGCACTTCGCCCCGCTCGCAGCGGGCGATCGTCTCCATCACCCGGGCCAGGGCGCGGGCCGTGGTCGTGTTGCTGAGGCCCGCTTCGTAGGCCGGGATGTCCTCGACCCCGCGCAGCACGTGCATCTCCTCCGCGCCGATCGCCTCCATCGTTTCGCGTACCCGCGCCGCACCGACCTCGTCAATCAGCAGATTCGTCGCGAGATTCGACGACCGGACGATCATTCGCCGCGCCAGCTCGTGGAGCGTGAACTCTGCGCCGAGACGACCGTACAGATCGGTCTCGCTGTCCTCGTCGGGGTCGAGCGAATAGCTGCTGCCGTCTGCGATGCTGGTGAACGAATTGCGGATCTCGACCTGCTCGTCGAGGGAGCGCTCGCCGGCCGCCGCCTGGCGGAACAGCTCCAGGAGGACGGGCACCTTCATCGTCGACGCGGCATGCATGACGATGTCGCCGTCGTGGTAGACCTCGTGCCCGGTTCCCAGGTCGACGAAGCCGACGGCAATCTCGGCCGGCACCCGGTTCGCGGCCCGGTAGATCGCCCGCTCGACGGTCCGACCGGCATCCGCCCGGCCAACGCCGTCGGCCCAGCCCGTCCAGCCGGGCCCTCGCACGACCCGCCCGGGAAGCGCTTCCGTGTGGTCGCCGTCATCCAGCACCTGTGTGCCGTTGACGAACACGTGATGCACGCCCGTAGCGTAGACGTGGGGGTTCTCGAAGGTCGCGTGGTCCGTGATCGCTGTGGGGTCGAATACCACGAGATCGGCGTACCAGCCCGGCCGGAGCTCGCCGCGCCGGTCGATGCCGAGGTTGCGGGCGGGGAGCGATGTCAGTTTGCGGATCGCTTCCTCGAGCGGGATCACCTGCTCGTCGCGCACGTAGCGGCCGAGCAGCCGGGCGAAGTTTCCGTAGGCCCGCGGATGCGGGTTGGACTCGAGAAACACGCCCTCGGGGGCGAGCGAACCGGCGTCGGACCCGAAACTCATCCACGGCAGCGCGATCTGCCGGCGAACGTTGTCCTCCGACATCAGGAAGTAGACGGTGCCGACGTCACCGTCGTTGGCGATCACCAGGTCGATTGCCGCGTCCTCCGGGGACGTGTTGCGCGCTTCGGCTACCTCGGCCAGTGACATGCCGGTCAACGGTTTGAGCGAGTCCTGTTTGAAGCCGACGACGAGCACGCGGTCGGGCGAGCCAGCGAGCTGGTACAGCGACTCCCAGCCCTCGGCGGGCGCCCGCATCTCTTCCAGCACGCGGGCTCGTGTGTCGGGGTCCTGAAGGCGACGTTTCCACTCCGAGTAGCCGCCTTCCTGCACCCACGGCGGCATGGCGGCGTCGAGACCCGTGGCCCCCGCCGTGTAGGTGTACATGTCGGTGGTGATTCGCAGGCCTTCCGCCCGTGCCGCCTCTATGCGCGCAACGACCGAGTCGAGCTTGCCCCAGTTCTCGGTGCCGGCCTGCTTGAGGTGATAGATCTCGGCCGGAAGGTCGGCCTCGCGGGCGATCGCGATCAGCTCGTCGACGGCACCGAGCAGGTCGTTTCCCTCGCTGCGCAGGTGCGAGATGTACAAGCCGCCGTGGCGCCCGGCGACCTCGGCCAGCGCGATCAGCTCATCGGTGTCGGCGTAAGTGCCGGGAGCGTAGATGAGCGAGCTGCCGAGGCCCAGGGCGCCCTCGCGCATCGCCTGGTCGACGAGCCCGCGCATGCGCTCGAGCTCTTCGGGCGTCGGGTCGCGGTCGGCGTGGCCGAGCTCGTGGATCCGCACGGTGGCGGCACCCACGAACGAGGCGACGTTCGGCGCGACGCCACGGGCCTCGAGATGTTCGAGATACTCGCCCAGTGTCGTCCACTCGACATCGAACGTCAGGTCGCCCTGCGACGCGAGCTCGGCGGCCTTCATCGAGTTCGTCCACGGGCCCATCGACCAGCCTTCGCCGAACACCTCGAGCGTCACACCCTGCCGGATGTCGCTCTGCGAGCGGCCGTCGTGCAGCAGCGACTCGTTCGCCCACGAGAGCATGTTGACGAAGCCGGGGGCGACGGCGAGGCCGGTGGCGTCGATGTCGATGTCGGCGCCCGCGTCGTCCGGGAGCTCGCCGACGAAGGCGATCGTGTCGCCGGCGATCGCGACGTCGGCGACGACGCCGGGTCCGCCGAGCCCGTCGTACACCGTGCCGCCGCGGATGACGGCGTCGTAGTCGTCGGATGTCCCGCCGCCCTCCGTATCGCATGCCGCGAGCGGGAGCAGGAAAACGGGCAGGGTCAGCCACTTGAGCAGGGCGAGTCGGCGCGTCGATGGTCGGTTCATGCAACAATGATAAGCGGGGGAGGGCACTCGGCGCCGTGCGATGTCCGTCAACCTCTCCGGCCGAACCACTGCTCGCCGATCACGATCGGGACGACGAGCGGTTCTCGACGACTACGCGTTTCCGCACGTTTTCCGCACATGACGCTACGACGGTCCGGATCCGCGCCACGATGCGGTCGCGATCGTACGTGTCAGCGACTGCCGCACGGCCGGCCTCTCCGATCCGCCGCGCCCGCTCGTCGTCCTTCAACAGGTCCGCAACGGCGTCGGCGAACGCGTCGGGGTCGTCGCGCAGCAGAATCTCCCGTCCGTCTTCCATCGCGAGCCCCTCGGCGCCGATCGTCGTGGCGACCACGGGCCGGCCGAGAACACGACATCGGGACCGACCGCTTCACGTTTCAGGTTTCCGTAAACATCGCGCTGTCGCAGCACGTCGACCGCCGTCACGCCGGATGCGTCGAAATGAAGACGATCCGCGATGAGCTCACGGGCGCCGCCCGGTTCGAGCTCGACGAGGCGGCGCTCGATCGTTTGAGTGCGGCCAGCGTGCTAGAAGGTGTGTCCGTGGGCGCCTGAATGGAGCGGGACGCGAGCAGAATCAGAACGGCAGCGCCGTGTACGTGTGGTGCGATTCCAGGATCACATGTTCGGGCGACACGTTCTTGAACGATACGGGGATGCCCGTATAGGGATAGGTCGGCGTTCCAGTGACGACGATGAAGTGTAGGTGCGGATAGCCGGCCAACCCGGAGCGACCCGTCTGTCCCAGCACGTCCCCCTGATTCACCGTCTCGCCGACCGCCACGGAGATCCCGTCCATCGGCGAGTGGTAGTAGAGCCCGAACGTCCCGTCCCCATGGTCGACGACGACGTAGTTGCCGACCCCGCCTCCGTCGCTGGGTTCATTCTCGACCACCTGGACGACCGTCCCGGCGCGCGTGGCGATGAAGGCCGTTCCCACGGGAACGTCGAAGTCGAACGCGTACTGGTCGGGCTGACCCGCGCCGTGAAACGAGCTCGAGCAGTTCGTCAGCCCGGTATCGAAGGTCGTCCCCGGAGCCAGGGGCAGCACGTATGTCGTCTCCGACAGCGGAGGATAGGTGCCGTCCTCGCACCCGGAACTGGTCACGGGCGCGGCGGCTTCGGAGTCGCCTCCGCACGAGACGACCGTCGAGGCTATGAGGAGAATGAGCCATCGCTCCATGACCGCTCCATTGCTTCGCGAAGGGATTACCCGACCGTTCGTGTCACCACGGGCTACGATCAACCAACGCCCGAGGCCCGCTCAGTGTGACTCACCGGGCGGCGCTCCCCCCCCGGGGATGGGAGTGAGGCTCACTGCCGAACCCACGGCCACCACCATCACGGCGCCGATCACGTTGTGCCAGAGGAACGACACCTCGGGCGCGGCGAAGCTGACGAATGCGACGGTTCCCATCCCCGCGATCAGCCCCGCGAGCGCCCCGCGCCCGCGGGCGAACGGGATGAACGAGAGCAGGAAGACGCCGAGAATCGAGCCGTAGAAGAACGAGCCGAACCGGTTCACGACTTCGATCAGCGAGCCG
>DATHRZ010000123.1:0-2725 GCA_035464655.1 Gemmatimonadota bacterium | reverse complement strand
GGTCGTGGCGCGGCAATCGGAGCCATCGTTGGCGGCATCGGCGTCGCGATCGCCGGAGCGAGCGAGTGCGCCCGTCAGAACGACGGATCCTTCGTCGTGGTGACGCCGGCGCAATGCGCCCTCGCGGGCGCGGTGCTCGGGGCTGGTACAGGAGCATTGGTCGGGATGGTAATCGGCTCGTTCTCGAAGACCGAGCAGTGGGTCGAAGTCCCGGCAGGGGCGCGGCGCTGATCGTCAGCGGCCTTCCCACGGTACGGGGCCTTGTCTCACGCCAACTGTAGACGGCGCCCATTCAGGCCCACAGCACGGCCAGTCCGGATTACCGACGCGCTGCGCGAGGCGGAGTTCCTCGCCCGGGCCGTGCTCGAGGGGACCGACGAGGCGGTAGAGGGCTACGCCAGGTCGCGCTGCGAGGTATGTACGTTGGGTCGCGGCGGCCGGCCCGGCAGCCAGGCGGCGCCTTGTTCAGCCAGACCCGTACTCCCAGAAAGGCGTCGTTTCTGTATTGTTCGCGATCTGCTCGTCTACCCATTGCTGGGTCGACGCCGCGAATCCCGCCCTGTCTCCGTGACGCCACCACTCCCGAAATCCCGGGTAGGCGAACACCCGCGGACCCAGATACGCACTGAGCATCTCCATGGCCTCTTGCAGTCGACTGACTTCGGCGTGGTAGAGGGCGGCTTCGCCCAGGTTGATGTATCCCCCGACGCAATACTCGAACTTCGCGCGTTCTTCCGGCGAGAGATCCCCGTAGCGTTTGAGGCCCTTCATGAAGCTGCCGACCATCTCGTCGCTCGTGACGACGGCGGTATGGGCGGCGTAGTCCCGGCCCAACTGCTGCATTCCCTGCACACGATCGTTGTCATTGCCCTGGCGAATCTGAATCGCCAGATAGATGAGCGTTCCGACGACGGCCGCCGCACCGACGACCTCGGCGATGGTACTGATCGCGTCCCAGTTCATGCGCGAGCGTCGAGGCCGAAATCGCTCGCGACCGAGGCATACCACGTCTCGTCGTCGACGGCGGCCCAATCGACCCGCTGTTCGTCCGACAGACTGGCTCGCCACGACATACGGCCTCCTGGTGGTGTGAGAACTGCATGAACGGGGCATCGTTGCGACCGCGGGAGGCGACAATGCCGTCGCGGATGCAGGTTCCGCCTTCTCGCACCATCGTGACGGCGCTCCACACGAGCCGCAACTGCAAGACCGCACCCAGCTCTCGGCGCGGACGCACGCATGACCGCACCCGCGCCTTCGACTAGCTTCGTAATCGACAGTCGCCACTGAACTCATGGTCCATCAGGAGCTCACGACATGAATTTTCAGGGAACCAAAGCTCTCGTGACCGGCGGCAGCGAGGGCATCGGCCGTGCCATCGCCGCCACCTTCATCGCCAGGGGAGCAGACGTCGTCATCACCGGTCGACGGGCGGACGTTCTCGAAGCAGCCGCGGCCGAGATCGGTGCGGGGTGGATCGCGGGCGACGTCGGCGACGAGGACGACGCGATTCGCACGGTGCGCGACTTCGTCGACGAGCACGGGCGCCTCGACATTCTCGTCAACAACGCCGGCATCGGCCGGTTCTCGCCCCTGGTCGAGATGGAGTTGTCCGACCTCGAGGCGGTCTACCGGACGAACGTAGTCGGAGCGTTCCTGATGGCGCGCGAGGCGGCGAAGGTCTTCGTACGCCAGGGGTCCGGGCACCTGATCAACATCTCCTCCACCTCGGGACTCAAGGGTGGCGCCGGCAGCACGGCGTACTCGTCGTCGAAGTTCGCGCTGCGCGGCATGACCGAGTGCTGGCGGGACGAACTGCGCCGGCACGACGTGCGCGTCATGCTCGTCAACCCGAGTGAGGTGCAGACGGACTTCGGTTCGAAGGCGGGCTACGACCAGGAAGCTTCGCCGAAGAAGTTGCGGCCGCAGGAGATCGCCGATGCCATCGTCGGAGCGCTCGAGATCGACGACCGGGGGTTCATCCCCGAAATGTCGGTGTTCGCGACGAATCCGTTCTGAGTCGGGCGAGAACCTCGACCTCAGGGCGGCGGCGGATCGACGATGGCGCCGAGGAAGAAGATCGTGCCTGAAAGGCGCTCGCGGATCGCCAGCAGGAAGGGCCGGTCGACGACGACGGGAATCGGCGCCGAGGTGACGCCGACACCGACGCTCGTCGCGGCGGCGGCCTCCGTACCCTCTTCGTTCACCGCCAGGAAGCTCTTCTGCTTCACGCGGGTGATGTGCAGGTCGGTGCCGGGCACCACGGGGTCGAAGGCATCGGCCAGCATGCCGCCGAAATTCGCGCGCCCCGGCTCGAATACGATTCCCATGCCGAGCCTCTCGAGCGCGTCCTTCAGCTCCTTCTCCCACTCGAGGGTGAACCTGGGCAGGTGAACGGGGACGTCGTCCTCGTCGAGCCCCGCCATCCACGTGTTCCAGCGGTCGGCGTCGAGCCCCGCCACCAGGTCGGCCACGGAACCGCCCTCGGGCGGCTGGACGACGGTGAAGCGGAACGCGCCGCCGCCGTAGGGCAGGTCGGCCACGATGGCGTCGCGACCGCTGTAGACGTCGAGCTCGCCGTCGCCGCGGACCATCATCCGCACGGTCTTCGTGCTTCCGTCGGGAAGCGTGAAGGGGGCGTCGCGCGTGTCGTCGGGATCGAACTGGTCGGTCCACTGTCCCTTGAAGTAGATCGCGTTGAGCAGCATCAGGACCTCGCCCGGGT
>DATHRZ010000122.1:0-2220 GCA_035464655.1 Gemmatimonadota bacterium | reverse complement strand
GGCCCGGAAAGCGGACAGGGCGGCGTCGAAGTTCTGCCGGCCATAGTATTCGAAGAAGCCGCGTGCGAGGTGCGCCTCCACTGAGCCCGGCGCGAGCCGCTCGGTGTTAGCCATAGCAGCTTCCGCCTGCGCCGACCGGTCATCCCCCAGCCAGGCCAGGCGGCTCTCGAACTTCGCGAGCTGCGACCACGCCGCCGCGTAGGTCGAGTCCAGCTCCACGGCGCGAAGCATCGCGTCGCGCGCCTGCCGGGCGCCCTCGTTCCCGGCCGTGTAGGCTTCCATGGCGCGGTAGTACCACTGCTGCGCCACGGAGCTGGCGGCCGGACGCATCGCCGCCAGGGCCGCGTCCTCCTCGGGGGTGAGCCGGGCCTCGAGCTCATCGATGACCTGGCGGGAGATCCTCGCCTGGATCTCGAGCAGATTCTCCGGCGTGACTTCCTCGTCGTACTGGGCGCCCCACATCGTCTCTTCGCTCGCCACGTCGACCAGGGTGACGTTCACCCGTACCTGGTTGCCGGCGCTCCGCACCGAACCCTCGAGGATGTACTGGACGCCGAGCAGGTCGGCGATGTCCCGCAGGCTCAGTTCCGACTCTCCGAGGTCGCGTACCGAGGTACGGGAAGTCACGCGTAGCGCCCCGATGCGCGACAGCTGGGTCAGCAGGTCGTCGTGGATGCCGAACGCGATCAGCCGGTTCTCGTCGGTCTGGTTCACGTTCTCGAACGGAAGGGCCGCGAGCGTCCGCAGGCCCGACGCCTGGGCCTCGGAAACGCCCAGCAGGTTGGCGGAGCGCCCCCCGTCGCCGCGACCGCCCCCGCCCATGTACCAGCCCGTGCCGAACAGCAGGATCATGCTGGCGAGCGCCAGCATGCCGGCCGGCCAGCGCCGCGAGCGCGGCTCGGCGACCATTTGGCGGATTTCCTCCTCCGGCGCCGGCACCGTCCGCCGCACCCCCTGGGGTGTCGACTCGAACGCCCACGCGAGCACGACCGCGAGCGGCAGGCCGATCATCGCGAGCACGAGCACGAAGGTCAGCGTCCACTCCGGCAGCCCGAGCGGCTCGAACGCGATGTCGGCGATCTGGAGGATGACGAACGCGACGGCCCCGTACACGGCCATCACTTTGAACACGCGCCGCCGCTTCATCTCGGCGAACAGTGCCTGCAGGGAGGAGGGACGGTTCGTCACGGCAGCCAGGGCCCGTTCGCCTCGGCCCACTTGGCGGCCTCGGCCTCGAAGCGCTCGCGGCGCTCGATCAGGGCATCGAACCGCGGGTCGTCGCGGTACGGATCGAAGCGCGGGTCGAGCTCGAGGAGCGCGACCGAGAGGTCGGTCGACGGCCGGCCGACCAGGTCGTCCAGCAGGTCGAACCCTCGATCGAGCTCGTCGATCATGCCGTAGCCGTCGACCACGTCCAGGCCCCAGCGGGTCGGGTCGACGTGGTCGTCCCACGTGCGAATCAGGCGCTCGGCACGCTCGAGGTGCGGCAGGGCCTCGGCCGGGCGGTTCGCCAACGCGTGGGCCCAGCCACGAAACACCTCGTCGAGGACTTCCTTGAACGCGCCGTCGTCTAGAGCGGCGAGCGCGGAATCCGCGGCCGTCGACGCCGACGCCGGGTCCCCCGCGAAGCGAGCATAGCGCGACGTCCACAGCCAGCCGGTCGATCGAATCAGGAAGCTCGTCGAGCGACGCCACTCCCCGAGGGCCTCGCCCGCCCGGGCGAAGTCACGATCGAACCGCGCCAGTTCCGCGAGAACGACCGACTCCTCCAGCCTTGCTTGGTCCAGTGCCAGCTCGTCGGCGAGACGGCGGGCGCGGTCGGGATCCCGATCGAGGTGCGCCAGGTTGTTGACCTTGCGCCCGCGTATCTCCGGATTGCCGGGGTCGACCGAAAGGCCCCGGTCGAACACGGCGTCCGCCGCGCGGAAGGCGCCGCGGAAGGCGAGGACCTCGCCGAGGAACTGCAGCGGGTCGAGGTTCCGAGGATCCAGCACGACGGCCCTGCGCATGGCCGCGGCGGAGCCGTCCCAGTCGCCCTGCCGTCGGAGGATTAGCCCGATCGCGACCGCAACGTCCGCATCGGACGGGGCGAGGCGCTCGGCGGCCCGGAAAGCGGACAGGGCGGCGTCGAAGTTCTGCCGGCCATAGTATTCGAAGAAGCCGCGTGCGAGGTGCGCCTCCACTGAGCCCGGCGCGAGCCGCTCGGTGTTAGCCATAGCA
>DATHRZ010000121.1:0-1933 GCA_035464655.1 Gemmatimonadota bacterium | reverse complement strand
GCAAGCCGCCGCCACGGCGGCGTCCGACGCGACGCCCCACGGCCACGCGAGATGGCGAACCCGCTTTCCTTCGAGACGCCGCTCGATCATCGCGCGAGCCCGCTCGAGATCGGCCCGCAGCGCACGATCGCGCTCCTGCGGAGTTTCCACGCGCGTCCGGTCGGGACCGCGCTTGCGCTGTTCGCGCACGGCGGCCGCGAGACTCCGCCGCCAGTTCGGCGACTCGAAGAAGCGCACGCCCCCGCCCTCCTCCACCCGCTCCACGCAGGCGCGCCGCACCTCGACGTCCTCGTGGAATGCTCGTGCGGCGAGCATTCGGGGACGACTGCCATAGACGGGTGCGCCGAGCGGAGGCGGCGGGTACGACGGCCGGACGGGCAGCTCGCGGTCCGCCGGGTCGGGCCCGTCCCACAGCAACAGGTCGTGGGGATGCCTCACCAGGAGTTCCGGCCCAACGAAGTCGCGCAGCCGGGCGTCGGTGAACACTCGATGATGCAGCAGCGTATGCGACTGAAAGTCGATGCGCCCGGTTTCGTGCATCTCGACGATCTGCGGCCACGTGCACAACGACCGATCTCCGCCCGCGGCATCGTCCGATTCCGGCCCGTCCTGGATGCGGCCCGGGATCAGGTAGACGACGGCGCGCATGTCGTAGCGCTCGAGCAGAGGCCGGACCACCGACCAGACGGACGCGTGACCGTCGTCGAAGGTGAGCATGACCGCCTTCGAGGCGTCGACGCCCTGCTCGCCGCGCACGGCCGTCAGATACTCGTCGCAGGTCAGACCCCGGTAGCCCGCCCGGGCAAGACCGACCAGCATCGGCTCGAGGATCTGGGCGGTCGTCGCGTGAAAAGTAAAGATCGGCGGAAGCTCTCCGTCACGCGGCTCACGGCCGTACACGAACGACGGATAGCGTCCGCGCAGCAGGTCCCGCCCCATCCCCAGCATCGCCGGTACCCGCCGGAACTGTCTGCCCATCAGCCTGCTTTCCCGGACTCGAGGACGTGGCGGAACAGGTACTCGTGCGCCTCGGCCACGGTGCCGATCGCGAACCGCTGCTCGACGGTGCGGCGGCCCGCGGCTCCCATCTCCCGCCGCTTCGCCTCGTCGGTCAGCAACTTATCGAGCGCCCGGATGAGCCCGTCCTCGTCTCCCACCGGCACCAGCCGACCCTCCACGCCGTCGCGCACGATCTCGGGCATGCCGCCGCTCTCGGTCACCACGGCCGGTAGCCCGCATGCCAGCGCCTCGATCAGCGAGATGCCCAGGGCCTCGCTGTCGGACGGAAGGGTGAAGATGTCGGCGGCCCGCAGGTAGTCAGCCACCTCGGTCACGTAGCCCGTAAAGGTCACCAGCGAGCTCAGCCCTGCCGTGCGTACGTAGTCGCGGAGCTCGGCTTCGCACGACAGGAATTGGTTCGCCCCGCCGCCGACCAGCACGAGGTGCGCCGCAATCCCACCGTCGTCGGTCAGCCTCGCCCACGCCCGGAGTAGCATCTCGAGTCCCTTGCCCCGGTTGAGCTTGCCGGTGTAGACGACGATCATTGCGCCGTTCGGCAAGCCGAGCCGCGCGCGGAGCTCCGCCGACTCGCCGGGCACCGCGGGGCGGAACACGGAGGTGTCGATGCCGTTATAGATTTTCGTGATCCGCTCCTCGGGCACGCCGGAGCTCACGAACTCGGCCTTGAGGTCGTCGCTGATGCTCACGAACGCCGCGGCGAAACGGTAGAACCGGTTCCGCAGGACGAGCGCGGCGCCTATCAGCGGCCGGAGCCACGCCGGCGCGCCGTCGAGCGCGTAACCGCCGGACATCTCCGTTCTGCTCTCGGCCCGCAGGACGACTGGTTTTCCGAGGAGTCTGCCGGCCAGCAGGGCCGGCAGGCCGAGCGTGCGCATTCCGCAGACGTAGATCACGTCGTACCGATCGCGCCGCC
>DATHRZ010000120.1:0-2045 GCA_035464655.1 Gemmatimonadota bacterium | reverse complement strand
CCGTGAGAGACCCTATGCCGACCGATCACGACACCGTCATCGCGGAACTCAAGGCCGAGATCCAGTCCTTCTGCGAGGCGCGCGACTGGGACCAGTTCCACGGCGCCAAGGATTTGTCGATCGCGATCGCGACCGAGGCGTCCGAACTGCTCGAACTGTTCCGGTTCGCCAGGCCCGAAGACGTCGAGGAGCAGCTCGACCAGGGCCGGGCCGAGATCCATGACGAGCTCGCCGACGTCCTGATCTTCGTGCTCCGCTTCGCTCAGCGCTTCGACTTCGACCTCGCGCAGGCCGTGCGCGCGAAGCTCGCGGTCAACGAGCGGCGGTATCCGGTGGAAGTGGCTCGGGGCAGCAACCGAAAGGCGCCGTGATTCGAGGCGTCCACCAACAGCCGCCTCGGATCAGAAGTCGAACACGAATCCCGTGCTGAAGCGCACGTCGGTCGGCTCCACGTCTTCGGGCGGCCTCGACTCGTGCGTCAGGTCGAAGCGCACGACGAGATCGAGCGATCCGACCACGTCGGCGCGTAGCGAAGACGCGACGAACACGCGGTCGTCGCGCCAGTCGGAAAACAACGGCTGGTAGAACGCGCTCAGGTCGATGCGCAGCGTCTCCGTCACGTTCCCGATCGCACTGGCGAAGAACGAGCCCCGGAACTCGTGCTCGGTGTCGCCGGAAGGATCGTCCGTGAACTCCTCGCCTTCGTACATGGCCGACAGGCCGACAGACGCCTCCCACGCCTCCTCCCGCACGACGTCGATGCGGGTTCCGCCGCCCGCCAGTGTCCGGCGCTCGAGGCGGCGGAACCGATCGGACGAATGCTGGAGAAACACCAGCGTGGAGAACACCGGGGTCAGCCGGTAGTTGTGCCGGAGGTGGGCGAGGAACGACTCCGCGACCCGCTCGTCGTTCGCGTCGCGCACGGAAGCGTTGGTGAATCCCCGGACCCGATGGCGCTCGGCCACGAACTGCAGGCTCGCGCCCCCCGTGAACTCGAGGTACTCGGTGTTGCCGCTCGCCACCGCGAACCTGGCCCCCACGTCGCCGCCCCACCCCGGTTCCGCGTCGGACCAGCGCCGGAGCGTGTTCACGATCTGGGCGTCGGCCCGGGCGGCGCCGAGGCCCGTCAAGTAGAACGTGGCGATCAGGCAGAGGCCGAACAGGCAGCGGATTCGAGGATGCGGGGCGCGGGAAGCGGCGTGCGGCGGAGAGATTTCCATCCCGCAAGTATCGGGGACTTTCCGGCAGCGGGCCAGTACGGCGTCCCTGTGAAGCCCAGGGCGCCGGCGTTTTCCCCTTCGTCCGCGACCAGGCTCGCTCTCGACCTCGGCGCCCGCATCTCCTATTCTCCGCGGGCCTGCGCCGCCCGCACGTCTTTCCGTTGGAGAGATTATGCCGACCGATCACGAGACCATCATGTCCGGCTTCAAGGCCGACGTGAAGGACTTCCGTGAGCGCAAAGCTGGCCACCCACGAGCGGCGGTATCCGGCGGACGTGGCGCGCGGCAGCAACCGGAAAGCGCCGTGAGTGCCACGAGGCTACCGGTCGCGGTCGCCGCCGCTCTCATCGCGCTTGCCAGCGCGGCCGCGCCGGCGACCGCCGCCCAGGACACCCCCGTGTTCCGCGAGCTGGCGACCCAGGTCGCGGGCGTGTACGCGCTCGAGGCGGGCGGCCACCTGGTGATCGTGCCTCATCCGGCGCTCGGGTTGCTATCCCTGTTCAACCTCGAGACCGGCCTCGCCCGGCCCCTCGCCCGGGTGACCGACACGACAGGCGAAGCCGACAGCGCTAGGCCCGACTCTTACGTCTACGGCCCGAACGTCACCGCGGTCTCGCCGGTCGAGGGCCGGATCTCGTTCGTGAGGGACCAGGAGGGGACGGTCGATGGCCTCCTCTGGCAGCAAGGCGGCGCGGGTGAGGCGGGCCGGATCGCCCGCCGACTCCCGCTGCGCCGTGAGCCCGTCCGCTTCACGAACCGCGACGAGGCCGAGCTCGTCGGCTGGCTGATCACCCCGCCGACGAACGGCCCGCACCCGGTCGCGGT
>DATHRZ010000119.1:0-63239 GCA_035464655.1 Gemmatimonadota bacterium | reverse complement strand
GAAGTACGTGGGCCGAACCGTGAAGGTGCACGTTTGGAACAAGCAGGAAGAACGCGAAGAAGTGCTCGAAGCCGAGGTCCTGTCGGTCAACGGAGGGCCCATTCTGCGCATCGGTGACGAGATCACGTACAACGTTCCGGGGCGGCTGTCGTTTCCCGAGGTACCCGAAGACCTGATCGCCAGCCCGTCGCTCGTGTGGCTGCTCGACAGCCGGGCCGACCGGCAGCGGGTCGAGGCGTCGTACCTCACCGGCGGCCTGAACTGGAAAGCCGACTACGTGATGGTGCTCGACGAAGACGATACGGCAGCGGGCATCACCGGCTGGGTCACGCTCACCAACCAGAGCGGCGCCGGGTATGAGAACGCGACGCTCAAGCTCGTGGCCGGCGACGTGCAGCGCGTGGGCGACGGCGGCGGCCGCCCGAGCGCGGTGCAGATGCGGGCGATGGAAGCGGCCGACGCGGTCGGCTTCAGCGAAGAGGCCTTTTTTGAGTATCACCTGTACACGCTGGGTCGGCCGACCACGGTCCGGCAGAACGAACAGAAGCAGGTGACCCTGCTCGAATCGCCGGATTTCGGGATCGACAAGCGGCTGATCTTTTACGGCGCCGCACAGTACTACCGCGGATCGTACGGCCAGGTCGTGTCGAACCAAAAAGTGGGCGTGTATCTCGACTTCGAGAACGCCGAGGACAATGGCCTCGGCATGCCGCTGCCGGCCGGCATCGTACGGGTCTACAAGCGAGACGCGTCGGGCGGCCAGCAGTTCATTGGCGAGGACCGCATCGATCACACGCCGCGCGACGAGGAGATCCGCATCAAGATGGGCGAGTCGTTTGACGTGGTCGGCGACCGGCGCCAGATGGACTACGACGTGCTCGGAAGCTGCGTGTCCGAGAGCTCGTGGGAGATTTCGCTGCGCAACCACAAGGACGAGGAAAGCGTCGTCGAAGTCATGGAACCGGTGGGCGGAGACTGGGAGATCATCTCGTCCAGCCACCGGGCACAGAAGCTCGACGCGCACACGTTCAAGTTCAACGTGCAGATCCCCGCGCGCGGCGAGGAAACGATCACCTACAGGGTGAG
Source organism: Gemmatimonadota bacterium (assembly GCA_035464655.1). Lineage (GTDB taxonomy): Bacteria > Gemmatimonadota > Gemmatimonadetes > Palauibacterales > Palauibacteraceae > JARFPW01. The sequence continues at coordinate 62,153 of DATHRZ010000119.1, read as the reverse complement.
GGTGCGCTGGTGCTAGTACGGGACGCGGCCGGACGGGGCATCCGAGTGCAGTCCCCGGTGCGGTCTCCCGATCCTACCCGGTGCCGCATCCTGTGGCCGGGGTGATCGAAGCCGTACCTTCGGGAGAGACCGGAAACTGAAAAGGGACGTCATCACGTGTGGCACGAGAACATTCTAGAAACGATCGGCGATACTCCGCTGGTGCGGGTCAATCGCCTCGCCTCTCATCTGCCGGGCACCGTCCTCGCGAAGCTCGAGTTCTTCAATCCGGGCGGTTCCGTGAAGGACCGCATCGGCGTGTCGATGATCGAGGCGGCGGTCGAGGCCGGTGAGCTGAAACCCGGCGGGACGATCATCGAGGGGACGAGCGGAAATACCGGCGTGGGGATCGCCCTGGCCGCGATCGTGCGCGGCTACGAATGCGTCTTCACGACGACCGACAAGCAGAGCCCGGAGAAACTCGCCATCCTGCGTGCGCTCGGCGCCCGGGTGATCGTCTGCCCGACGAACGTGGAGCCCGAGGACCCGCGCTCCTACTACCAGGTCGCCCGCCGGCTCGCCGGAGAAATCCCCAACTCCGTTTACCTGAACCAGTACGAGAACCCCGCGAATCCCGCCGCCCACGTGCGCACGACGGGGCCTGAACTGTGGAAGCAGACGGATGGCCGGATCACGCATCTGTTCGTGGGATCCGGAACGGGCGGAACGATCTCGGGGTGCGCCGCCTACCTCAAGGAGCAGAATCCGGACATCCGGGTGATCGGCGTCGACCCGTACGGCTCTGTCTACTACAAGTATTTCCACACCGGCGAGTTCGACGAAGACGAGATCTATCCGTACCTGACCGAAGGTGTGGGTGAAGACATCCTGGCGGGCAACATGGATTTCGAGATCGTCGACGACTACGTGCGCGTCGACGACCGGGAGTCGATGCTGATGACGCGCCGACTGGCCCGGGAAGAGGGCTTCTTCGTCGGCGGTTCCTGCGGAATGGCGATGGCCGGCGCGCTCGAGTGGATGGATGCGAACCGCGACCGCCTCGATGACGACAGCGTCGTCGTGGTCATCATGCCTGACGGCGGCTACCGCGCACTCGGCAAGGTCTATAACGACGACTGGATGAAGAAGCACGGTTTCCTGCCGGAAGGCGAGTAGGCGGATGCCGATCTCGCGCGCGCGAGGAGGAGCCTATCACGAACAGAGTGGGAGTGCGTTGGTGCTGAGACGGTTCGGGACGAGAATGGGCGGTTCGACAGCCGTCGGCGGCGCGGTTGCGGTGCTGGTCGCCGCGGCCGCTCTCGGGCGTCCGGCTCCGATCGTCGCCCAGGAAGGCCGACAGGCGCAACAGACGCAGGCCGAAGTGCCGGTGGATTGGGCCGAGCGGGCGGGAATATGCCGGCGCACGGAACGTGGGTGCGAGGGCCGCTCGTCCATGGCCACGCAGCTCGCTCCCGAGGAGACCATCGCCGTCGATGGGATGCCGAACGAAGCCGTCTGGCAGCGGGCCGACTGGATCACCGACTTCATCCAGCTCGAGCCCGTCGAGGGTGCGCAGCCGACGGTGCGCACCGAGGTCGCGTTCGCTTACGACGAGACGAACCTCTACGTGGCGGGGCGGATGTACGATCCCGAACCGGGAAACATCCGGGCGAATCTGGCGCGCCGAGACGACAACGGAGAGTCCGACCGACTGAAAGTGTCGATCGACTCCTACCTGAACCGACGGACCTCGTACACCTTCACGGTCACGGCGGCCGGCGGCCGGGTCGACTACTTCTCGCCCACTGACGCACCGTTCAACCGCGACCATTCCTACGACCCGGTCTGGACGGCCGACGCCACGATCACCGACGAGGGCTGGTTCGCCGAGATGGCGATTCCGTTCTCGCAGCTCCGGTTCAACCAGGCCGAGAGCATCGTGTTCGGGGTCAACATCAACCGCTACATGCCGGCCCGGTTCGAGGACCTGTTCTGGACGCCCGTCCCGAAGGACGAGAACGGCTGGGCGTCGTGGTTCGGCGACCTCGAGGGACTCGACGGAATCCAGACTCGCCGGCCGATCGAGCTCGTCCCTTATGTGGCGTCCGACCTGGGCGTCACGAGCGACGAGCTGCTCGATCCGGCCGACCCGTTCTCCGAGCGTTCCGAGCTCGCGGGTCGGGTCGGTGCCGACCTGAAGATGGGCATCGGCTCGGGACTCACCCTCGACGCGACGTTCAACCCCGACTTCGGCCAGGTAGAAGCCGACCCGGCCGAGGTCAACCTGTCGGCCTTTCCGACCTTCTTCAGCGAGCGACGTCCGTTCTTCGTCGAGAACGCCGACCTGCTCGGGGCGCGTAACCTGTTCTTCTCGCGGCGGATCGGCGAACGCCCGCACGGCTCGACGCCCGGCGACTACGCCGACATTCCCGAGGCGACGACGATCCTCGGCGCCGCGAAACTGACCGGCCGCACGGCCGGCGGACTGTCGATCGGCGCGCTGGGCGCCGTCACGTCCGAAGAGTCGGCACGGTTCTTCTCCGAAGCGGACGACGAGTTCGGCCGCACCCGCGTCGAGCCGGCCACCGGCTGGCTCGTGCTGCGCGGATTACAGGAATTCGGGGCGGCGAGGCACGCCGCCGGCCTATCGTTCACCGGCGTCCGGCGCGACCTGTCGGACGGTGATCCGCTCGGCGCGCGGCTCAACCGCGAGGCCTTCGCGGGCGGCGCCGATTTGCAGCTGCAGTTCGACGGCGGCCTGACGAGCCTCGACGTCGATCTGCAGGGCAGCTACATCGGCGGCACGCCGGAGGCGCTCGCGCGGGTGCAGCGATTCAGCACGCACTACTTCCAGCGACCCGACGCGGGACACGTCGAGTTCGATCCGACGCGCACGTCGATGTCCGGCTACCGGGCGGCCCTGGAGTTCGACCGACGCCAGGGCGAGCACTGGCAGTTCTCGGGATCCGCGTCCGCCGTGTCCCCCGGGTTCGACATCAACGACGCCGGCGCGCTCAGCCGGGCCGACCGCATCGAGGCGGGAGTCGACGTCCAGTACACCGAGAACCGGGTCGGCACGTTCCGGCAGTGGAACGTCGGCGCCGAGGTTGAGACCGGCTGGAACTACGACGGCGACCGGCTGTTCTCGCAGTTCGACATCGAGGGAGACATCCTCCTTCGTAACTACTGGAACTTCGGAGGCGAGATCGGCATCCGGGCGGGCGGGCTCAGCGACACGGATACGCGGGGTGGCCCGTTGATGGGAACCGCCGGCCGGGTGAGCGGCGGCGTCTCGGTGCGCTCCGATTCGCGAAGCCGTCTGCAGGGCCACCTGTCGCTGTCGTTCGAGGACGACGACCTCGGCGGGTGGTCGATCCGGACCGGCCTCGGGCTGGGTTACCGCCCGGGAGGCGCCTGGCAGTTCTCGCTCGGACCCCGGTACACGCGAAGCGTGGACACCCGTCAGTACGTCGCCACGCTCGACGACGGGCGACCCGAAACGTTCGGCCGACGCTACGTGTTCGGGACGATCGATCAGCACACCCTGTCGGCCGAGTTCCGGGCCGATTACGCGTTCTCGGCCGACCTCAGCCTCGAAGGCTACTTCGAGCCCTTCGTGTCCACGGGCACGTACTCCGACTTCGGCGAGTTGCTCGAGCCCGGCAGCGCCCAGCTCCTGCTGTACGGGACAGGCGGTACGACGATCGAGGAATCGGGCGGCGACGCGCCGCACACGATCACGGTCACCGACGGAACCGACGAGTTCTCGTTCGTCCGGGAGGACTTCCGGGCGCTTTCGTTCCGCAGCAACCTCGTAATGCGCTGGGAGTGGCTGCCCGGCAGTACGTTGTTTCTCGTCTGGCAGCTCGACCGCGGTGGCTTCGACTTCGACACGGACCCCGACGCCGCCGGATTCGGAGACCTGCTCGACAGCCCGGGCGAGCCGGGCCACAACTTCTTCGCCGTCAAGGCGACCTACTGGCTGCCGATCTAGATGGAGAATAAATGGGGGGCATGACCCCGTGGGTACGGCGTCTGCTGATCGCGAACGTGGTCGTGTATTTCCTTCAAGCGGCGTCGCCCCTCGTCCTGCACTTCGGGGCGCTCGTTCCGGCGCTTCTGCTCCAGCGCCCGTGGACCGTGGTTTCGTACATGTTCCTGCACGGCGGGCTGATGCACCTGGGCCTGAACATGCTGATCCTGTACTTCTTCGGCCCCCGTCTCGAACATCGCCTCGGCGCCGGTCACTTTCTCGGCCTGTATTTCGTGAGCGGAATCGCGGCTGCGATGTTCTCGTTCTTCACCCCGGCGGCGACGATCGTCGGGGCGTCGGGCGCGATCTACGGCATCATGCTGGCCTACGCCGATTACTGGCCCCGCGACCGCCTCTATCTCTACTTCGTGATTCCGGTCGAAGCGCGCTGGGTCGTGCTCGGGCTTACCGGCCTCGCGATCTACGGGATCGTTCAGACCTCGATGGGCGTGTCCGACGGCATCGCCCACCATGCGCACCTCGGTGGGTTCGCCGGCGCGTGGCTCTACCTGCGAATCCTCACGCGCAACTCGGCGGCGGCCCGCTTCAAGCGCGAAGCGAGCCCGGCGCCGAAGCGCCGTTGGGCCAGCGACCGGGAGGCGATCAAGCGCTGGCGCAGCATCGATCGCGATTCCCTGCATCCGGTCAACCGCGAGGCGTTCGACGAGGTGATGGAGAAGCTGGCCACCGAAGGAATCGGCCGGCTCACAGACCGCGAGCGCGCCTTTCTCGATCGATTCGCGGAGACGATCGTGGTGATGCCGGACGGCGGCGAGGGAGACGGAGACGATGTTCGAAGCGGCTGAGAGCCCATACCTCGTCACGTTCGACGGCTCGTTCCGGGTCGACAATGCTCCTACGACTCCTCCCGACGGCGCGCCCGACGAACAGGCGCTGAAAGACGCTCTCGACGCATCGGCGGAAGCCGGCACGATGATCCTGAAGTTCTGGCTCAACGTATCCCGCGACGAACAGCGGAAGCGCTTTCTCTCACGGCTCGACGAGCCCGAGAAGCACTGGAAATTTTCGCTCGGAGACATCCGGGAGCGCCGCTGCTGGGACGATTACATGAGTGCGTATGAAGACGCCCTCAACCGCACGTCCCGAGCCTGGGCCCCGTGGTATGCGATCCCGGCCGACGACAAGGACTTCATGCGGATGACCGTCGCCGACATCGTCGTCGACAACCTGGAAGCTTGCGGCCTCGCCTATCCCGTCCTGTCCGACGAGGCCCGTTCCGAGCTCGAAGTGGGTCGCCGAGCCGCGGAGGCGGACTGAGGGGCGATTAGATCGAGGCCGGACCCTTGCTTTCGACCATGCCGGGGCCGCAGCCTGCGTGCATGCCAACCTACCTCGCCGTCCTCTACATCTTCGGTGGCGTCGTGTGGCTCCTGATGGGCGGTGACGTGCTCATCCGAGGAGCGATCGCGCTGTCGCGTCGGCTCGGGATTTCGCCGCTGATCGTCGGCCTCACCGTGGTGGCGTTCGGCACTTCGTCCCCCGAGCTCGTCGTATCGTTGCGAGCAGCGGTGCTGGGATTTGGCGAGCTGTCGATCGCCAACGTCGTCGGCAGCAACATCGCGAACGTCATGCTCGTGGTTGGTCTGCCCGCCGTGGTCTATCCCATGGTCTGCGACCAACGGGGCGTGGACGGCGAAGCGCGCGTGATGTTCCTCATATCCCTGCTGTTCATCGGCCTCTGCGCGCTGGGTCCGCTGGATCGGCTCGACGGTATCGTGCTGCTTGCGGTGCTGGCGCTCTTCCTTCTGCGGGTCTTCCGGACTTCCGCCCCCGATCGGACCTGGGCCGACGAGCCCGAGGGATGGGAACGAGTCCTGGGGTTGCCGGCGACGCCGGTCATGATCGGCGTGTTCCTCGCCCTCGGCGCGCTCAGCCTGCCGTTGGGAGCAGAACTGCTGGTCCGCGGCGCGGTGGCGTACGCCGACGTTCTCGGCGTACCCTCGTCCGTCATCGGGCTTACCGTAGTGGCGGTCGGCACGTCGCTCCCCGAGCTCGCGACCACGCTCGTGGCCGCATTCAAGCGCGAGTCCGCCCTCGCGGTGGGGAACGTCATCGGCAGCAACGTGATGAACCTGGCGGCCATCATGGGCATCACGGCAGCCGTCGCGCCGTCCGCCATACCGGTTCCGCCGGGCTTCCTCTCGCTGAATCTCCCGGTGATGCTGGGTGCGGCGGCCGTCCTCGTGTGGGTGACGCATCGATCGGGCGTCGTGGATCGTCGATTGGGCCTGATCCTCATAGCCGGGTACATCGCCTATACGGTGGCACTCTTCTGACCGGAGACAGCCATGGACCTGCGTACCAAGCTCGTATTCGTCCTCGTAGGGGTCGGCCTCGCGAGCATGCTGGCACTGGGGACGCTGGCCTATTCGAGTGCCGAGGACCTCATCGAACAGCGCAGCAGCCGGAGCCTGGCGTCGCTGGCAGAGGCGAAGGCGGAACGCGTCGAGTCCGTAGTGCGCTCGTGGGAGGACGCCGTGAGCCTCTTGTCGAGCAGGACGCAGCTCCGACGCAGCCTCGCGAGCTGGAATGCGTCGCCGACGGAGCGCGAGCGCGAGGCGATCTATCGGATCCTCGCGGACGCGCAGACTTCTTCGGACCTCGTGGACGGGATCGCGGTCTACGCCGAGGACGCGGCGCTTGTCGCCGTCGTTGGACCCGCGGATCCGTCCCCTGATCGGACCGACCGGAGCCCCCATGCCCGGGTGAGTACTTCCGAATCGCCGGTCTTTCTCGGGTTCACGGACGACCGCCCGCCGCGGGTTTTCTACCGGGCGCCGCTGATCGTGGATTCCGTGCAGGTCGGCAGCCTGGAGGCTCTGCTGTCGACCCGCGACTTGCTGGCGGTTGCGGCTAATCGCACAGGCCTGCTGGACACCGGAGAGGCCTTGATCGCGTCGGTGAGCGAAGGGTCGGAGATCCGTCTCCTCACGCCTCTGCGACACGATTCCGGACCGCCGGACACCGCGGTTGCCGCCGCCGAGCGCATGATGGCGGTGGCAATGGCCCAAGTCGACGACTCGACGATCGATCGGCTGATCGACTACCGCGGTCAGGCGGTCTGGGCGGCATTCCGCCGGATCGACGAGGCTCGCCTCGGCCTGCTCGTCAAGTTCGACGAATCCGAGGAGCGGGCCGACGTCATCGAGTTCCGCGACCGGATCATCGGAGTCGGTTTTTCGCTGGCCGCATTCGCCATTCTCGCCGGCGTCGCGATGGCCTTCGCCTTCGCGAAGCCGATCAATGAGCTCGCTGCCGTCGCGCGGCGGATCCACGACGGCGACCTGGCGGCGCGCGCGGATGCCGACCGGGAGGACGAGCTCGGGCTGCTCGCGGAGACCTTCAACGCGATGAGCGAGAAACTCGAACGCCGGCTCACGGAACTCGAGGAGTTCAAGACGTTCTTCGACGAGTCCCGCGACATGCAATGCGTCGCGGGTACCGACGGCTACTTCAAACGTGTGAACCCGGCGTTCGAGCGGAATCTCGGGTGGTCCGAGAACGAGCTCCTCGGCCGCCCTTTCGTCGACTTCGTACACCCGGACGACGTGCAGGCGACCATCCGGGAGACCGAGGAAGTATCCACCGGCCGGCCCACCATCTCGTTCAGCAACCGGTACCTCTGTAAAGACGGATCGTACAGGCGCCTGCGCTGGACGGCCCACCCGGATCCTGCCACCGGCAACATCTACGCATCCGCCCGCAGCCCCGAAGACGCCGAGGGGGCCTGAACCGCCGACGAATCCCGCCGGGGGGCCCGCCGGGGGGCAAGAGCTTGGTTCTGCCCACAGCGGCAGCCATATTGCACGGGACGTGGACGACGGCCGCATGCGTCGTCCGGAGGACCAGTTTCTTTCCGGAGTGACCGATGGCCAGATCGATGCCCACGCCCGGGCCCACCGCTGCCGAACGGCTCGAGGGCCTTCGCGTCATGGTGGGCAACACGCCCATGCTGGCCATCTCCTGCCTCGCGGCCGATCGACGCCGCACGATCTACGTCAAAGCCGAGAACCTGAACCTCACCGGGAGCATCAAGGACCGGATGGCGCTCCACATCATGAAGCGGGGCTACGAGACCGGGCGCCTTCAACCAGGCGGGCGAGTCATCGAGGCCACGAGCGGCAATACGGGGATTTCCTTCGCCGCGATCGGGCGGGCGCTCGGCCACCCGGTCACGATCTTCATGCCCGACTGGATGAGCGCGGAGCGAAAGTCCCTCATCCGCAGCTTCGGGGCCGACATCCGCCTCGTCACGAAGGAGGAGGGCGGCTTCGTGGGCAGCATTGACCTGGCCGAGGAGTACGCTGCCGACACTCCCCGCGCCTTCCTGCCGCGCCAGTTCGCCAACGAACACAACGTCGAGGCGCACGAGGTGACGACGGGGCCCGAAATCCTCTCGCAGCTCGTTCACCACGTGGGGGCCCCCGACGCCTTCGTGGCGGGGGTCGGGACTGGGGGGACGATCATGGGCGTCGGGCGAGCCCTGAGGGCCGCGCGATCCGACACGCGCCTGCATCCCGTGGAGCCGTCGAACTCCCCTACCCTTTCGACGGGACACCGGGTGGGTCACCACCGCATCCAGGGGATCTCGGACGAGTTCATCCCGCCGATCGTGCGCCTGGAAGAGCTTGACGAGGTGATCGCGGTGGACGACGGCGACTCGATCCGGATGGCGCAGAAGCTTGCCGGCACGCTCGGGCTCGGCGTCGGCATCTCCTCGGGAGCGAACTTTCTCGCCGCCCTCCAGGTCCTCGAGAGGAGTGGCGGCGACGCGGTCGTGGCGACCGTATTCCCGGACGACAACAAGAAGTACCTGAGCACCGACCTGCTTCGCGACGAGCCCGCGCGACCGAATCATCGCTCGCCCGACGTTACACTGCTCGCCTTCCGGGCGATGGGCCGCGTCTGCGACGTCTGCTACGCCCCCGAGGATCCCCTGGGACTGCCTGTTCCGGTGCCGCCCGAACCCGCCCCGTCGGTGCCACCCGTGCACTGAGGAAGCATAACCGGCGCATCCGGTCCGAGCCGCCGTCAGGCTCCGGCGCCATACTCCGGCGTGTACATGCGCTCTCGCACGAAGGCGAGCAGGTCGGCCGGCTCCGCTTCCATCGCGGCTCCGGTGGCGTAGGCGACCCGCCCCACGGCCGCCGCGATGCCTGCTGACACCTCGCGGATGCGCCCGAGGGCTGGGAATACGCCGCCCCGGGTCAGGCGGTCCTCCGACACGATGCCGGCGACGGCCCCGGCAGCGGCAAGGAACATGTCCTCGGAAATCCGATCGATGCCGAACGCCGTCACGGCCAGGCCGATGCCCGGGAAGACATAGACGTTGTTCGCCTGTCCCGGCTCGAAGGTCCGCCCGTTCACGGTCACGGGCCCGAACGGGCTGCCGCTGGCGAACACGGCCCGTCCCCCCGTCCAGGCATAGGCGTCCTCGGCGTTTACCTCCGAGCGATCCGTGGGGTTGGAGAGCGCGAACACGATCGGTCGTTCGTTGACGTCGGCCATCGCCGCGAGCGCGTCTCGTGTGAAGATCCCGGGCGCCCCCGTAGCGCCTACCAGGGCCGCGGGACGAAGGGCCCGGATTGTCGCGACGAGTTCGGACGCGGATGAACCTTCGCCGATCCTCAAGCCGAGCTCCTCGGCGAGTTCGGCCTCGTGGGCATAAGGCACGCAGTGAGGCGCCGGGCTTTCCCGGCGAGCCGTGAGCAAGCCATGATCGTCGAAGAACCAGCATCGGCGGCGTGCCTCGTCGGTGGAGAGACCCGCCCGCGCCAGGCTTCGCACGAGCAGGTTCGCGACCCCCGTGTTCGCCGAGCCCGCCCCCACGAACAGGATCGGTCGCTCGCCGAGCGTCTCCCCGGTGATCCGCATCGCGGCCATCAGGCCGGCCAACACGACGGCGGCCGTCCCCTGGATGTCGTCGTTGAACATCCGGTACGTGTCACGATAGCGCGCCAGGAGGGCGTAGGCTCGAGGTGTCACGAAGTCTTCGAACTGGATCAGCGCGTCGGGGAAGGCGGAGGTGACCTCCTCCATGAACTCGTCCACGAATGCCAGGTACTCGTCCCCCACCAGGCGGCGGCGCCGCAGTCCCAGGTATAGCGGATCGGCCAGCAACGCCTCGTTGTCGGTACCGATATCGAGCATCACGGGCAGTGTCCGACGCGGATCGATTCCGCCGGCTACCGTATAGAGCGCGAGCTTTCCGATCGAGATCGACATCCCGTTCGCTCCGAGATCTCCCAGCCCGAGGATCCTGCTGCCGTCCGTGGCCACGATCACTCGAACGTCCGACTCCCCCCAGTTCTCCAGCAGCTGCGATATCCGCCCGCGGTCTTCCGCCGTGACGTACAGGCCCCGGGGCCGCCGAAATATATGCCCGTACTCTCGGGCCGCCTGGCCGACGGTGGGCGTGTAGATGATGGGTAGATAGTCCGGCAGATTATCGAGCACGGCCCGGTAGAACAGCGTCTCGTTCCGGTCGAGCAACGACATCAGGAAGATGTAGCGCTCGAGGTCCGTCGGCTTGCGGCGGCAGTTCTCGCGCACCCGCGCGACCTGGTCGGCGAGGCTCTGCCCGCCCGGTGGCAACAGGCCGGTCAGGCCGAGCCGCTCGCGCTCTTCGGCCGTGAATGCGGTACCGCGGTTCAGGTGCGGGTCGTTGAGAACCTGGCGACCGCGGAACGAAGCACTATCTAGCATGTGGGAAGATGGTCGACCGGCGATCCGATCGACAGTCGCGCGGGCGATGCCCTATCAGTCTTTCCAGGGCCGCCTCTTCGGGATATATTCGGTGTCCGGACAACGAGGACGGTTGGTTCCCACCCCCTATGAACAACTGCGTGCGGAGGTTCACGCGCGGGTTGAAGTCCTCGTACAGCCCGTCCGGATTGCCGCCGTTCCACAGGTAGATGTGGCGCATCCAGCCGCCGAATGCCGGAGACCAGTTGAACGCGTCGCCGAATAGAGTCGGCGGATTCGGATCGTTCTCGCCGAGCGGCCCTCCCGGCACGAAGTAGTCGAAGCCGACAAGCTTCGCGGCGCGAACGCGCTGGCCTTCGGGAAGGTCGGCGTCGTTGTCGGCCGGCGCGTAGACCAGGAGTTCGGGCTCGAGCAGGTCGACGGTGGGATCCCCGATCAGGTCGGTGCCGCTCTTCGTGACGTGGTATCCCATGCCGCGGGCCTCCGAGGGATCGACACCGGCCTCGACCGTCTCGTCTACACACCCGATGTTGAAGTCGTACCCGGCCGCGATGGCTCCGTCGATGTTGTGGAACCTGGCCGACAGCTTGCGCAGCTCGACGAGCTGGGCGCGCACCTCGGGCCGTGACTCGTCCCTGATCATCACTTCGAGCGAGGGGCCGTCGTGATCGTGGTCCGTCGCGCTCGAGGTCGCTGTCGGCATATCGCCGTCGCAGGCCGTGAGGCCGATGAAGCCCGCGGCTACGAGGGCCACGGCGCCGAAGATCGGACGTCTGGACATGTTGCTTGCTCCGGTCGATGGGAATCCGTGCGCGGACCCCCGGACGCCCGGCGGGTCCGCCCTCACACAGGTCTAAGCCGAAGGCGAGGGGTGGATCGGCTCATCCGCCGAATGAAGCGGATGGAGGATGCAGTATGGGTGGAAGCGACCGTGTCAGGCCCTTAGAACCCGCCAGAGGAGGACGTCGCAAAGGGCGGCGAGGTCCCGACCGAGGTTCGTGCGGACGGCGTGCACCTCGACGAGCGTGGCCGAGTAGTTGCCGACTTCGCGGAGCAGGTCTGCCAGAGGGGTCAGATCGGAGGGATCGACGTCACGCTTCGCGCACACCGCCTGGCACGACCGCGCCACGAGCAGGTCGGCGGGCGTGAAGGAACCGTCGGGGGCGCCGCCGATGAGGCCGGCCGCGACGAGCTTCTCGACGAACTCGACCTCGAGCGTCGCGGCTCGTGCAAACTCGGCGAGTGCGGTCCAGCTCCCACCGTCGGCGGGGGTGGCCTCGACGTTTTCGGCCACCAGGCGAATGGCGGCTCGCAGGGAGACCCCGGCCTCGAGGTGCTGCAGTACCCGACGGATCTCGGGAATCGACAGCGGCCCGGTCTCCCCGTCGGCGTCGCGCAGTCGGCTGATCAGCGCAAGCCGTTCGAGGTGGGCCGCCTCATAGCGCGCGGCGTTGGGCGCCGTCTTCCGGGCCGGCGGCAGCAGGCCTTCCCGAGCGTAGTGATGAATCGTCGTCCTGGGAAGACCGCTTCGCTCGGCGAGTTCCTGCATGCGCATGCTCATGTTGCATAGTATTGCGCGCTACTCTGCACATGTGCAAGAGGTGCGCAGAGAACGAGTCGGGATGGTGACGACGACCACGAACGTAGAGTGTCGCTCTACGCTAACCGGACGGGTCAGACGAACCAGGCGTCGGGTTCGGCCTGCACGGGGGTAGGTTCTTCCTTCTTGGGCTCGATCGGCTTCCGGGTGCTCACGGCCAGCAGGGCCAGGCCGGCTGTCGCGGCCACCATCAGAATCTGCGCTGCAGTCTTCATCGTCGGCTCCTCGTCATGCGTAACTGCACTTCCCTGCGCCGGTGAAGAGGAGCAAAATCGATGCGCATTTCTCGCGCGAGTGTGAACGCAGTTGTGGAACAATGACTTATGAGCACCGGGATCCGGGCGGATTCGGGCGCTGGTGTGGGAAACATCCCACAGTGGCCGCGATCCGCGGCGACGGCGGGGGCGGTCGCCTCACGGTGCCGTGGCCGCCGGTCCGACGATCACGTCGACGATCGTATCCGGCCCCGGAGACACCTCGGTCTCCCGCAGCACTTCGCCATCCGGGGCCACCGAGCGCAGCGCGATCGTCGCGGCACGCGACAGGATGTCCACTCGAATGTCGGTGCCCGGAGGGACCGAATCGAGCAGCACCTCTCCGGCACCCCCATCGGCGTAAACGACGGCCATGCGCGCATCGTGATTGCGGAGCAGGAGCGCGATGCGCCGCTCGACGGCGGTCGGCGAATCGGCATCGAGCTCGAAGCCCGTGAACGGATCGGCGGCGAGGCCGGTGTCCGGCGGCGCCGGCCGACTCGAATCGGCGCCGACGTCGGGAACGACGCTGTCCGCGACGGCCGCGGCGTCGGCACCGTCGGGCGACACCTCGTCCGTCGTGTCGTCGGCTCCGCCACAGGCGAGGGCCGACACGAGAACCAGCACGGAGACAGCGGACAATCGATTCACGGGGTCAACACCAGCTTTCCGAACACGCGCCCCGCCTCAAGGCGCTCGTGAGCTTCACGGATCCGCTCGAGGGGCAGGACGTCGTCCAGCACGGGTTCGAGGGTCCCGTCGACGACCAGCGACATGACCTCCTCGAACTCGCGACGCGACGACATCGTCGAGCCGATGACGGATTGTTGCTTCCAGAACACGTGTGCGAGGTGGAGCGTGACCTTCGGCCCCGTGGTGGCGCCGTACACGACGATGCGCCCGTCCGGGCCCACCGCCCTCGTCACGGTCTTCCACAATGCCTCGCCGACGCTGTCGAGCACGACGTCGACCCCGCGGCCGGCCGTCGCCTCGTGGATGCGGGCGTCCACGTCCTCGGCCAGACGATCGATCACCACGTCGGCGCCGAGGTCCGATACCCTGGCGGCGTTCTCGGCGCCCGAGGTGATCGCGAGCACGCGAGCACCCAGGTGCCGGCCGACCTGGATCCCCGCCGTGGAGACGCCCCCCGACGCCCCGGTAACCAGCAGCGTCTCGCCATCCCGCAGCCGCCCACGGGTCGTCAGGGCCCGCCATGCCGTCTGGAAGACGAGCGGCGCGGCGGCGGCGCGCTCGAACGGAAAGTCGTCCGGGATGCGGAACAGGTTGGCGGCCGGCACCCGCACGAGCTCGGCCGCCGAGCCGCGCACGTGCTCGCCCAGCACCCGGAAGCGCCGGCACAGCGCCTCATCGCCCGCCTGGCAGAAGTCGCACAGGCCGCACCACAGGGCACCGTTGATCGCCACTCGATCGCCCGGCGCCCAGCCCTCGACGTCCGCGCCCACCGATTCGACGATGCCGGCGGCGTCGGACCCGCCGATGTGCGGCATCTCGAGGTTCAGCCCGGGGATGCCGCGGCGGGTCCACAGGTCGAGGTGATTGAGGCTCACGGCCCGCACCCGCACCACGACGGTGCCCGCCGCGACGACCGGCTCGGGCGCCTCGCCGACTTCCAGCACCTCGGGACCGCCATGGCGGCGGAAGTACGCGGCTTTCACGGATTTCCGGTCGACGCGCCGAACACTGGATTCATGATGGCAGTAAGCAAACCCCCGGACCGGGCGCCGGCAAGGCTTTGCGGGCCGCGGCGCCGGCGGACCTTTCTACTTGATACTGGGTCTCAACTAGCATACCTTTAAGGGCCGCTTCGGGGACGGCGCCGCTGGTTCTCTCCGCCCCGGGATCGCCCTTTGAATGCCCGAATCGAATACCGTAGCTACGGAGTTGATAGCCGTATGTCCGAATATCTGCTCGAAGTTCGAGATCTGCACGCGCGCGTGGAGGATGGCGACGAAAGCATCCTCAACGGCGTCGACCTCGTCGTCCGCCCGGGGGAGTTGCACGCCCTGATGGGCCCGAACGGGTCCGGGAAGAGCACGCTCGCCAAGGTGATCGCCGGCCATCCGAGCTACGAGGTCACGGCGGGCGAGGTCCTGGTGAACGGCGAGGACATCCTCGAAATGGAGCCCGACGAGCGCAGTCGCGCGGGCGTGTTCCTCGCCTTCCAGTACCCGGCGGAGATTCCGGGTGTGTCGATCTCGAACTTCCTGCGCACCGCCGTCAACGCGCGGCGTACGGAGGAGGAGGGCGACGTAGGCGTGCTCGACTTCCAGCGGCAGCTCACCGAGAAACTCAAGCTGCTCAAGGTCGACCCGTCCTTTGCCGGTCGTCACGTGAACGACGGGTTCAGCGGTGGCGAGAAGAAGCGCAACGAGATCCTCCAGATGGCGATGCTCGAGCCGCGGCTGGCCGTGCTCGACGAAACGGACAGCGGACTCGACATCGACGCCCTGCGCATCGTGTCAGAGGGCGTGAATACGCTGCGTCGCGACCGGTCCGAGATGGGCGTGCTGATGATCACGCACTACAAGCGCATCCTCGAGTACCTCGAGCCCGACCACGTGCACGTCATGCTGGACGGGAAGATCGCCCAGAGCGGCGGGGCCGAGCTGGCCGACCGGCTCGAGGATATGGGATACGACTGGCTGAGCGAGCCGGAGCCGCAGCCGGTCGCCTGAACGGCGCGGTCACTACAGCAGTAAGCGAAGCAAGAGCCGAAGGAAGGCGAAAACAGATGCCGAAGAACGAAACCGTAGCCGAGCTGGGGCTCGACGACTACAAATACGACTTCAGGACCGAAGACAAGCCGGTCTTCAAGGCGCAGAAGGGCCTGAGCGAAGAGGTCGTGCGCCAGATCTCGCGCCACAAGGAGGAGCCCGAGTGGATGCTCGAGTTCCGCCTCAAGGCGCTCGAGATCTATTACTCGAAGCCGATGCCGGAGTGGGGCGGCGACCTGTCGACGCTGAACCTCGACGAGATTTATTTCTACCTGCGTCCGCAGGACCGTATGGAGCGCTCGTGGGACGACGTCCCCGACGACATCAAGAACACCTTCGAGCGACTGGGGATTCCCGAGGCCGAGCGGAGCATCCTGGCCGGGGTCGGCGCGCAGTTCGAGTCGGAGATGGTCTACCACTCGCTCAAGGAAGAGTGGACGGAGCAGGGCATCATCTTCGAATCGATCGAGGACGGGCTGAAGCTCTATCCGGAGATCTTCCGCGAGCACTTCGCGACGATCGTCCCGCCGGGCGACAACAAGTTCGCCGCGCTCAACTCGGCCGTATGGTCGGGCGGTTCGTTCGTCTACATCCCGAAGGGCGTGAAGGTCGACATCCCCCTCCAGGCGTACTTCCGGGTGAACGCCGAGCAGATGGGGCAGTTCGAGCGCACGCTGATCATCTGCGAGGAAGGCGCGCAGGCTCATTACATCGAGGGCTGCACGGCGCCGGTCTACACGACGGAGTCGTTCCACTCCGGGGTGATCGAGATCGTGGTGAAGCCGAACGCGCGCTTCCGCTACACGACCATCCAGAACTGGTCGAGCAACATGTACAACCTCGTCACCCAGCGGGCGATGGTGCACGAGAACGCCAACATGGAGTGGCTCGACGGCAACCTCGGCTCGAAGCTGACGATGAAGTATCCGTCGTGCTTCCTGGTGGGCGAAGGCGCCCACGGCGAGATCCTGTCGATCGCCTACGCGGGCGACGGGCAGCACCAGGACACGGGCGGCAAGGTGATCCACGCCGCGCCGAACACGACCTCGATGATCGTCTCGAAGTCGATCAGCAAGGGTACCGGGCGCAGCTCGTACCGCGGCCTGTGCAAGGTGTACGAGGGCGCCGTCGGGTCGAAGTCGAACGTCGAGTGCGACGCGCTGCTGATGAACGAGACGTCGCGCACCGACACCTATCCGTACATCGAGATCGACGAGAACCAGTCGTCCATCGGCCACGAGGCCTCGGTGTCGAAGGTGGGCGAGGAGCAGCTGTTCTATCTGATGAGCCGCGGCCTGAGCGAGGCGGAGGCGATGACCATGGTAGTGCGCGGGTTCATCGAGCCGATCGCCAAAGAGCTGCCGCTCGAATACGCGATCGAGCTCAACCGGCTGATCGAACTGGAAATGGAAGGGAGCGTAGGCTGAGGCCGCGCCCCCGATCGACATACATGGAGGAAGCTTGGCGGACGGAATCATGACCCGGCCCGAAACGGCCGGACCGGTGGCGGTGAGCGAATCCCCCCTGGCCGAGGCGCTGAATCGCCTGTCGGACGGCGGGCCGCTGGCGGAGCGCAGGCGCGCGGCGTGGGCGGAATATCTCTCGCTGCCGATGCCGACGAAGAAGACCGAAGAGTGGCGCTACACGGACCTGACGAAGCTCGACCCCGAGTCGTTCGCGCCGCTCGCGCCGGCCGGACGAGAGGTCGAGCCCGTGGCGTTCGACGACCTGCCGCCCGCCGTGCGCGAGATTCTCGAGGGCGAGGGCGTGCGAAGCGGCACGATGATCGAGCTCGACGCCCGGTTGGCGCGGCTCGATCTCGAGGTGGCGGCCGCCGACGCGGGTGTCGTGTTCGCGCCCCTCGCCCGGATCGCGGAAGACGACCCCGAGCTCATCGAGCGCTTCCTGTTCAGCAGCGACATCGCCCCGATGGAGAAGAAGCTGTGGGCGCTGCACACGGCGGCGCTGTCGGGCGGCTACCTCCTGTACGTGCCGAAGAACGTCAAGGTCGAGAACCCGGTGCACGTCATGCGCTGGCTCTCGAAGACGGGCGCGCTGCTCTCGACCCACTCGCTGATCGTGGTCGAGCGGGGGGCCGAGGTCACGGTGATCGACGAGTACCTGTCCGACGACCTGGGCCAGGGCTCGCTCAGCCTGAACGGCGTCGAGGTGTTCGGCGGCGAAGGCGCCCTCGTGAACTATCTCGGCCTTCAGCGCTACGGCTCCGGGGTGCAGCACTTCACGATGCAGCACGCCAACACCCCGAAGGACTGCACGCTGAACAGCTTCAACGTGACGATCGGGGCCGACCTGTCGCGCTGCGACATCACCAGCCACCTGCTCGGGGCGGGCTCCGACAGCGAGATGCTCGCCGTGTGGTTCGGCGACGGCGACCAGCACTTCGACTACCACACCCTCCAGCACCACGCGGCACCGAGCGCCCGTAGCGACCTGCTGTTCAAGGGTGCCCTGGCGGGGTCCGCCGAGAGCATCTTCCGCGGGCTGATCCGGGTGGACGTGGGCGCGCAGCTCACCGACGCCTACCAGACGAACCGCAACCTGCTGCTCAGCGAGGAAAGCGAGGCGACGACGCTTCCCAGCCTCGAGATCGCGGCCGACGACGTGAAGTGCTCGCACGGCGCCTCGGTCGGCCAGGTGGACGAACACCAACTGTTCTATCTCACGAGCCGCGGGCTGACGCGCGCGCAGGCCGAGCGCCTGCTGGTGTTCGGCTTCTTCGGCGAAGTGCTCGCCCGCATGCCGGTCGAGAGCGTGCGCGACCGGATGACCGACGCGATCGAGCGGAAGATCGACATCTGATGAGCGAGGGCGAGTTCCGCACCGTCGCCCGGCTCGAGGACGTGCCGGAGGGCGGGCTGCACGGGGTCGAGGTCGAGGGAACGAAGCTCGTGCTGGCCGAGTCGGGGGGTGAGATCTTCGCCCTGTACGACGAGTGCTCGCACGAGGAGTTCCCGCTGTCGGAGGGCGAAGTGGTCGACGGCCAGGTGGAGTGCATCCTGCACGGCGCCCGGTTCGACCTGAGGAGCGGCAAGCCGAAGGCGCTGCCGGCCGTGCGGCCGGTGCGGGCCTACGAGTGTCGTGTCGAGAACGGCGAGATCCAGGTCCGGCTCTAGATGAAGACGCTGGCGGCGCTCGACGTCGCGAACATCCGCGCCGATTTTCCCATCCTCGGGCGCGAGGTGCACGGGCGCCCGCTCGTCTATCTCGACAGCGCTGCCAGCTCGCAGAAGCCGCGGGCCGTGATCGAGGCGATGAGCGACTACCTGTCGGCCCACCACGCGAACGTCCACCGGGGCGCCCACCAGCTCAGCGTCGAGGCGACGGACGCCTACGAGGGCGCGCGCGCGAAGGTGGCCCGGTTCACCGGCGCCTCGCGTCCCGAAGAGATCGTGTTCACCCGCGGCACGACCGAGGCGATCAACCTGGTCGCCTACGCCTGGGGACGCGGCCTCGGCCCGGACGACGAGATCGTCCTCACCGTGATGGAGCACCATTCGAACATCGTCCCGTGGCAGCTGCTGGCCGAGCGGACGGGCGCCAGGCTCCGGTTCGCGACCCTGACCCCCGAGGGTCGCCTCGATCTCGACCACCTGGCGTCGCTCGTCGGCCCGGCGACCCGGCTGGTCGGCGTGACCCACGTGTCGAACACGCTCGGCGTGATGAATCCCGTGGGCGAGATCGCCGCGCTGGCTCACCAGGCCGGCGCGCTCTGCCTGGTCGACGGCGCGCAGGCGGCGCCGCACGGCGCCGTCGACGTGCAGGCACTGGGCTGCGATTTCTACGCCTTCAGCGCCCACAAGATGTGCGGCCCGACCGGCATCGGCGCGCTATGGGCACGAATCGAGCTGCTCGAGGCCATGCCCCCGTTCCAGGGCGGCGGCGAGATGATCTCCGAGGTTCGGCTCGAGGGCTCGACCTGGGCCCCCGTCCCGCACAAGTTCGAGGCGGGCACGCCCGCGATCGCCGAGGTTGTCGGGTTCGGGGCCGCCGTCGACTACCTCGAGAGCGTCGGGTTCGACGCGATCCGGGCGCACGAGGAGGACATCACCCGCTACGCGCTGGGCCGGCTGGCCGATCTCGACGGACTGCAGATCGTCGGCCCGACCGAAGACCGCCTCGGCGTCGTGTCGTTCACCTACGGCGACATCCACCCGCACGATCTTGCGACGATTCTCGACCGCCGGGGCGTCGCCATCCGAGCCGGACACCACTGCAACCAGCCCCTGATGGACTACCTGGGCGTCGACGCCACGGCGCGCGCCAGCTTCTACCTGTATACTTCGCGAGCGGAGATCGACGCCCTGGTCGATGCCCTGCTCGTCGCGCGGGATCTGTTCGGAGGGTTCGACTGAGCGATGCGCTCCGGCCCGCGCCATCTCCATATCTCCCGGGACAGATGAACAACTTCGACGCACCGTACGGCGGCCTCGACGACAGCTCGCTGAGCCAGCTCTACCAGGAAGTCATCCTCGATCATTACCGGAAGCCCCGGAACAAGGGTGACGTCGAGGACGTGACCCACACCGTCACGATGAGCAACCCGCTGTGCGGCGACATCATCGACCTGCTGATCAGGGTGCAGGGCGGCCGGATCGCCGACATCGGGTTCAAGGGCAAGGGGTGCTCGATCAGCCAGGCCTCGGCCTCGATGATGACCGAGCGCCTCAAGGGAAAGACGGTGGACGAGGCCCTCGCCCTCACCGGCACGTTCAAGGAGATGCTGCACGGCGACGAGGGAGCGGCCGACGACGCCGAGCTCGGCGATCTCCAGGCGCTGAAGGGCGTGTCGAAGTTTCCCGTGCGGGTGAAGTGCGCCTTGCTGGCCTGGAACTGCCTCGAAGAGCTCGTCGGACCGGACGCATGATCGCGCGCGTCCTCCAGACGGGCGGCGGGACCTACCGGGTCCGGGCCGGAGGACGCGAATTCGACTGCTCGCTACGCGGGCGGATCAAGCTGGACGGAGGCAGCCCGGTGACCGTGGGCGACCGGGTCGAGGTCGAGGAGCTCGACGACGGGAGTTGCCGGATCGTGGGTGTCGAGCCCCGGCACAGCGCGCTCATCCGCCGCGCCGTCGCCCGCCGCGCCGACCAGGTGATGGCGGCCAACGTCGACCAGGTCGCCGCCGTCGTGTCCGCCGCCCGCCCCGATCCCGACCTGCTGATGCTCGATCGCCTGCTCGCCGTGGCGGAGTTCGACGAGCTCGGCGCCTTCGTCGTGCTCAACAAGGTCGATCTGCAGGAGGATCAGAACGGCAGCGACCGGAGCGACCTCACCGCGTACGAAGACATGGGCTACGACGTCCTTCCGACCAGCGTCGCCGACCACACCGGGATCGAGGCCCTGCGCGACCGGCTGGCCGGGCGAATCACGGTGCTGGCCGGTGCCTCGGGAGTGGGCAAATCGAGCCTTCTCAACGCCCTCGACCCCGGGCTCGACCTGCGGGTCGGCGACGTGGGCGAGCGCTCCGGCCGCGGCCGGCACACGACGACCTCGGCCCGGCTCATCCCGCTCGACGACGACACGTACATCGCGGACACCCCCGGCATCCAGAACTTCGTGCCGGCCGGGCTCGAGGCCGCGACCCTGGGCCACGCGTTTCGCGAGTTCCGCCCGTGGCTCGAGTCGTGCAAGTTCGCCGACTGCAAGCATCGCGAGGAACCCGGCTGCGCGATCCTCGCCGCCGTCGAGGACGGCGACATCCTGCAGCGCCGGTACGAGAGCTACCTGGCCCTGCTCGAAGCGGCCGAGGCTGGCGAAGAGGAGGCCCGAACCGGCGGATCGCGGAGCCGTGGCTGAGCTGCCACCCTTCGATGCCGGGGCGCTGCCCGATCTGCTCGCGACGCCCGAGCCGGTCGTGTTGCCGCCGGGCGCGGCCGACAGTCGTGCCGCGGTCACCCTGCTCCTGACCCCGGAACCCGAGATTCCCGAGCAGATCGAGGCGCTGTTCGCCCTGCGCGCCGAAGTCGAGGGCGATCCATGGTCGGGCCATGTCGCGCTGCCGGGCGGGCGCGAGGACCCGGACGACGCCGACCTGATCGACACGGCGCGCCGCGAGATGCACGAGGAGACCGCCGTCGATCTGCCGCGCTCGGCCTTCGTCGGTCGCCTCGACGACCTGCACCCGCGCGCCACCCACCTCCCGTCGATCGTCGTGTCGCCGTTCGTCGCCTGGCTGGCCGAGCGCCCCGTCGTGAACGAGAACTACGAGCTCGCGGGCCACGTGTGGA
Source organism: Gemmatimonadota bacterium (assembly GCA_035464655.1). Taxonomy (GTDB): domain Bacteria; phylum Gemmatimonadota; class Gemmatimonadetes; order Palauibacterales; family Palauibacteraceae; genus JARFPW01. The sequence continues at coordinate 40,578 of DATHRZ010000119.1, read as the reverse complement.
TCCCGCTCGCCGACCTCGGCGCGCCCGACCGGAGATCGAGCTTCGTGCGGCAGGCGCCCGAGCCGCGCGAGTTCGAGACGATCGAGTACGCCGGGGCGCGTGTGTGGGGCCTGACCCTTGCGATCGTCGACGACTTTCTTCGCCGCATCGGGAAAGCCCGGTGAGCGCCAGGCTGCCGCGCTCCACCCCGCGGGCGCTCGTGGCGCTCGGCCTGGGCGTCGCCGTCGGGCTGATCGCCCTGCGCGGCATCGTGCCTGCAGGGGCGGGCGTGTACTACGACGACGGCATCTACCTGGCGCTCGCCCACGCCCTGGCCGAAGGCGAGGGCTACGTGTACGCGCATCTGCCGGGCGCGATTCCCGGCGTGAAGTACCCGCCCGCGTACCCGGCCGTGCTCGCCGCCGCCCTCCAGGTGCTGCCGGGCTACCCGGACAACCTGACCGCGCTCAAAGCGCTGAACGCCCTGTTCATCGGGCTGGCCGCCGCGCTGTCGTTTCTGGTGTTCGTCGCGGCATGGGACGGCCGGCGGAGCGGCGGCCCGTCGAGCACCCACGGCGAAGCGGGGGTCGTCTTGCCCGACGTGTCGCCGGAGAAGCCGATCGCCCGCTCCGTGGTGCTCGGCGTGTTCGCCGCGGCGACGCTTCTCGGTTACGCGTCGGCCCAGACGATGACGCTGGCTACCGTCCTGATGTCGGAGCCGCTGTGGCTCGTCGCGGTGTTCGGGACGCTGTGGTTGGCCGGCCGCCGCGGGACGTCGCCACTGCTGCTCGGCCTCGTGGCGTCGACCGCCTTTCTGACCCGGAGCATCGGCGCGACCCTCGTAGCCGCCGTCGTGCTGGGGGAACTGTTCGCGCGCCGGCCCGCGATCGGCGGCGCGTCCGGCGGCCGGACCGGTAAGCTGCGCCGCGCCGGCCTCGTCGCGTTCGCGGCGGCGCTCCCGGCCGCCGCCTGGACGGCCTGGAGCCGGGCGCACGCCGCCGAAGTGCCGGAGCCTCTGGCCGGCCAGTACGGCACCTACGGCCACTGGTTCGGCGCGGCGCTCGGCGACGACCCGTTCGGCCGGCTGCCCGAGATCGTCGCGGCGCACTGGACGCCCCTGATCACCAACATCGAGATGCTCTGGGTGCCGAACGCATCGGCGCTCGTCGCGATCGTCGTGCTCGGCGCGCTCGGTGTCGCCGTCGTCGTCGGCCTGAACAAGATCGCGCGGCGGAATCCGGCCCTCGCCCTGTTTCCGCTCCTCTACCTGCCGGTCGTCATGGTGTGGCCGTTCGAGCCCGACCGCTTCGTCTACGCGATCCTCCCGACACTCACGCTGTTCGTCGCGACCGGCGGACTCGTGCTCGCGCAGCAGGCGCGGCGCGACCTGCCGCGCTGGGGCGGAATCCTCGTCGGGATCGTCGGCGGGTTGCTCCTGTTCAACACGACGGCCTACGAGGTGAAGGCCCACCAGAACCGGGCGTGGACGGGCTTCCAGGCGACCCCCGCCGCCGTGTTCGAGCCGCTCAACGAGTGGATTCGCGACAACACGGCACCCGACGCCGTCGTGGCGGCGGTGCTCGATCCGCACGTCTACTGGGAGACCGGCCGCCGCTCCGTGCCGAATTCCCAGTACCGCGCCCCGAACCTCGGGTCGTTCGACGGGATGGAGCGCACCCTGGCCGCCGAGTTCGACGAGATCCTGGGCGTGGCGGACGTGCGCTGGGTGGCCGTCGTGCGGGGCGAAGGACGGGCGGGGGCTACGATGGCGGCGTTCGCGGCGATACATCCCGAGCGCACTCGCGTCGTGTTCGAGCGCGAAGTCGGCGCCTACACCGCCCAGATCTACGAAGTGCTGCCGCCCGGCGAGGCGTTCCCGGCCGACGAGGCGGGCGGCGGGTAGGCTCGAACCTCACCTGTCTTTGTCGCCACGGCGATCAGGATCCGGCCGAGCAGGACGTTGCGCGACAGCATCCAATGGAGATGCCGTTCGTGCAGGTCCCGCTGCGCGGCATGCTTCCGCCGCAGCAACTTTCGCCGCAGCGCGAGACCGAGCAACGGACGGAGCACAGGCCACCAGAAGGAGGCCGCCTTCCGATAGCGATTGGTTGCAACGGTCTTCAGCACCGCTCCGTGCCGCTCGAGGTGGAACAACAGCTCGGGAAGGCTCACGGGGTTGATGTGTTGCATCCAGTACGCGTCGAGCGTGGGATCGAGCGGCAGGGGCGCGCAATCATTGTAGCCGTACATGAAGAAATGCCAGCGACCCGAGATGGTCACCGTATTCGGCGTCGAAATGATCAGCGTCCCTCCCGGCTTCAGAAGCCGGACGAGCTCCGAGACGAAACGACTGTGGTTCTCGACATGCTCGATCACTTCGATGGAGACGATGCAGTCGAAGGACGCATCGTCGAGAGGAATCCCGTCGTTGAGGTTCGCCTTGACGAAAGGTATGTCCGGGCACTTCCAGAGCTGTTCGAGAAAGTCGCAGCCGGTAACATCCCTGTAGCCGGTCTGCTGCATCAATCTGGAGAAGTATCCTTCACCCGCCCCGACGTCGAGAATGCGCAGATCCCTGGCCTCCGGCAGGAGCGAGAGGACCTTCGGGTAGATGCTCGGCTGAAAGGTGATGGGCTCGGGAGCCGACTCGCCTTCAGTGGTCACGCCCGTCAGTCCACCCAGTCGGCCATGAACAGGTTCGTCTCGCGCGGGAGCTCGTTGCCGCGGTTCGAGGCGAACACTAGCCGCGAGCCGTCGGAGTTGAACATCGGGAAGCCGTCGAAGTCGCCCGTGTAGGTGATGCGCTCGAGGTTCTCACCGGTGACGTCGATCGCATACAGGTCGAACTCACGGCCCTCGGGGTCGTCCATGTTCGACGAGAAGATCACCCGCTGTCCGTTCGGGAAGAAGTAGGGCCCGAAGTTCGCCGCCCCGTTGTCGGTCAGGTTCCGCTTGTCGGAACCGTCGGCGTCCATGATCCAGATGTCGAGCTGCGACGGCCGGATGAGATTCTCGGCCAGCAGGCGACGGTAGTCAGCAACTTGCTCTTCGGTGTCCGGGTGGTGCGCCCGGTAGACGATCTTCGTCCCGTCGTACGAGAAGAACGGGCCACCGTCGTACCCCACCTCGTCGGTCAGGCGCGTCACTTCGCTCCCGTCCGCGCGCATCTTGTAGATGTCGAGGTCGCCGTCGCGCACCGAGGTGAACACGATCCACTCGCCGTCGCGCGACAGGGTCGCCTCGGCGTCGTAACCCTCGGCCTCGGTGAGCCGCCTCAGGTCGCTCCCGTCGGCGGCGGCGGAGAACACGTCGAACGCGGGATAGATCGCCCACACGTAGCCCCGCGAGTAGTCGGGCTCGGCCGGGCAGGCCTCGTCGGCCAGGTGCGTGGACGAGTAGACGATGCGCTCCGAGCCGGGCACGAAGTAGCCGCAGGTCGTACGCCCGAGGCCCGTGCTCACGAGCCGCAGATCACTCCCGTCCACGTTCATCACGTACTGCTGGTCGCAGGTGCCGTCGCGCGGAGTGGCCTGGAAGATCAGCTGTTCGTCGTCGGGTGAGAAGTAGGCCTCGGCGTTCTGCCCCCCGAAGGTGAGCTGACGCAGGTTCGCGAGATGCACCTCGCGCTCGTCGAGCAACGAATCGACCGGCGCGGAGCCGGTCTCGAATCCGGGATCGATCCGGGCGGATTCCGCCTCGCTGGCGTCCGCGCGCGACGCCGCGTCTCCGTCCTCGGCCGTACCCTCCGCACATCCCGCCACCAGCGCGGCGATCATCAGCAAACGAAAAATCACTCTCCCAGCTCCTCTTGTATGGCTTCACGGATCGGCTCGACCAGATCGTCCCAGGTCGCGCCCTCCGCCTTGGTCACCGTGATGAAGTTGTCGACCATGAACAGCGCCCGCACTCCGTCCACCCCGAACAGCCGCTCGGCCAGCGGGTCTCCCTCCGCGGCCTCCGCGTCGAAGTACGTACGGCCTTCCTCGCCGAGCGTACTCGCTCCGAGCACGAACTTGGCCGCGTTCGGGTTCGGGGTGCCCTGCACCTGTATGACCGGCAACGCCATGATGGTCCTCCTGTGCGTCGCGTGCGGGGTTCGCGGAACTCGATGAACGGGCGCCGACTGCGAATCTACCCGCGCGCTGATGGTCAGGCGAGCAATTCGGTCAGCGACTCCTCGAGCATCGCCGTTGCCCGCTCGAGCAGCGGTTCGGCGATCGTGAGCGGAGGCGTGAACGAGAGGACGCTGGCGTCGGGCCCGTCGGGCAGCACGATCCAGCCGCGGCGGAGGGCCGCGTGCACCAGCCGGCCGGTCAGTTCCGTGGCCGGGCGCCCGGAATCCGGATCGGCGAGCTCGAGCCCCAGCATGAGGCCGCGGCCCCGTACCCCGCGGACGGCGGCGTACCGATCGGCGAGCCCGGCGAGCGCGGCCATCCACGCGGCGCCCACGGCCGCCGCACGCGCCGGAAGATCGCGGCGCCGGATCTCGAGCAGCGAAGCCGTGGCCGCCGCACAGGCCATCGGGTTCCCGAGAAATGTGGACGTGTGAATCGCCTCGCCCTCGGAGGCGGGCCACGCGTCCATCAGTTCGGCCGGGCCGAGGCAGGCCGAGATCGGCAGCGCACCCGACATCGACTTCCCGAGACACAGCAGGTCGGGCGTCACGCCCTCGTGCTCGAGCGCGAACCAATCGCCGGTGCGCCCGCAGCCCGTGTAGATCTCGTCGAAGATCAGCAGGATGCCGCGCTCGCTGCAGCGCTCCGCGAGGCCGGACAGGAAGCCGATCGGCGGCTCGACGATCCCGCCGCGACCCTGGATCGGCTCGACGATCGCGGCGCCCACCCGTTTGCCGGCGGGTCCTGCGAGCGCCGCGTCGACGGCGGCGAGCGCTTCGTCGGCCTCCGCCGCGGGCCCCGGCGGGAACGGCACCCTGACGACGTGCTGGTTGAGCTGGTCGGCGAACGGCGCGCGGAAATGCGCGCGGTCCGTCAGCGCAAGCGCCCCGTAGGTCAGCCCGTGGTACGCCCCCGTGAACGCTAGCACGCCGGGCCGGCCCGTGGCGAGACGCGCCGTCTTGAGCGCCGCTTCGACGGCTTCGCTGCCAGAGTTGCCGAGGATGGTCCTCGTATCGTCCCACGGGCTCAGCTCAGCCAGCAGCTCGAGCAGCTTGAGCTTCGCGACCGGCGGGTGCACGTCGCCCAGTCCGTGAATCTGCCGGCCGAGTTGACGCCGCAGCGCCGTCACGACCCGCCGGTTACCGTGCCCCGCCGCCGCGACACCAAAACCGGCCGTGAGATCGACGTAGCGATTGCCGTCGGGGTCCCAGACGTTGCTCCCGCGCGCCTTGTTCCAGAAGATGGGAAACTCGCGCGACCGGTAGGTGACGTTGCGCGATTCCACGCCCGCCAGCCGATCGGCGAGCGCGCGGGAGGCGCGCCCCGGCGGGGCCGCGACGATGCGCGGCGGAAGGTTGCCGGGGCCGGGCTGCTGCTGGTCGGGCGTGCTCATCGCGTCAGGCTAACCCGCGCCCGCCGGAAGCGTCAACGAAATCGCATTCCATACTATCGACGAAACTGATTCCCGAAACTGGTGCGGAACCCATGGAACTCGAAGGAAAAGTCGCGATGATCACCGGCGGCTCGAAGGGGCTAGGGGCAGCCCTCGCCCGCCGGTTTACCGAGGAAGGGGCCGCCGTCTCACTGTGCGCCCGTGGCGCCGAGGAGCTCGACGAGATCGCCGGCGAGCTCGAAGGCCACGGCGGCGGCGTGCTAACGGCCACGGCGGACGTCTCGTCCGAAGCCGACGTGAAGGCCTGGGTGGCGGCGACGCTCGAGCGGTTCGGGCGCGTGGACGTCCTCGTCAACAACGCCTCGGTACTCGGGCCACGGGTCGGCATCGAAGAATACCCGCTCGACGACTGGCGCACCGTGGTCGACGTGAACCTGACGGGCGCCTTCCTGTGCGCCCGCGAGTCGATCGCCGCGCTGCGCGAGACGAAGGGCGCGATGATCCACGTCTCCTCAGGCGTCGGCGACCACGGCCGGCCCTACTGGGGAGCCTACAGCGCCTCGAAGAACGGGCTCGAGGCCCTGTCGCAGATGCTGGCCGGCGAGTTGAAAGACGACGGCATCCGCTCGAACGCCGTCGACCCCGGCAGCATGCGCACCGAGATGCGGGCTGCCGCCTACCCCGACGAGGACCCCGACACCCTGCCGCGGCCGGGCGAGGTCACCGACGTGTTCGTGTACCTGGCCTCCGACGCGGCGCGTGACGTGACGGGACAGCGGTTCCGGGCGAAGGACTTCGGGGGCTGACGGGGCGGCGGGCCCCGCGCCTACCAGTCGTATACCGTCCAGGCGCCGCAGTCGTGCGAGCCGCACACGAGACGCACCCGGAACGGCGAGTTTCCGCCGCGCGGCGCCGGGTGCTTCTCGACGTGCCGCACCATCGTTCGACCGCACAGGGGACAGGCGGGCTCGCCGCCCGGAACCGGCTTGCGGCGGTCCTGCGCCTCGACGGCCTCTGCCCGCGCCGGATCGAGGAGTTGCCGGGTCGGCTCGGCGGCTCGACTACTACCGTCCGGCGGGGCTTCGACCTCCTTCGCTTCCTTGTTGCTCATGTGCGAACATTACTGCTATCCTGTCCCGCATGCAGGTACAGATACGCCGGATCAGCACGTCGTCCGCGTTCCTCGTCGGGTTGGCGCTGTACGGCCTGATCGGATTCCTCGTGGGAATCGGACTCGTCGTGGTGGCCGGCCTCGAGGTTCCCGCGGGCACCGAACCCAGCCTCGTCGAGCGGATGGGTGTGTGGGCGATCGTCATCGTCCCGCTCGTGTTCGGCCTCGGCGCGGGGTTCGCCACGGCGATCGCGGCGGCGCTCTACAATACCGTGACGGCGGTGGTCGGCGGCATCCGGGTCGAGCTCCGCTCGGGACGCGCGCCGCGTCGCAAGGCGAAGTCCGACGACGACTCTTCGGCCTCCACCCGGGAGGAATGATCGGCAAACTCATCGCGCGGCGATTCGATCGCACCGGCGCGGAGGCGACGCTTCCGCTCGTGCGGCGCATCGTGGCGGACATCGAGCACGACAACGAGCGGCTCCAGGCCCTACTGCCCGAGCTCAAGGCCTGCCGGATGGAGTCGAGGCATCGCGGGGAGCCGCTTCCCGAACTCGGCGTCCTGCGCCAGCAGGTGGCCGAGATCACGACGCGCTTCGAGAGCTACCTCGGCGAGCTCGCCCGAATCGGGTGCGTATATCGTGGCGCCACGGGGCACGTCGACTTCCGCGGCGAGCACGAGGGGCGTCCGGTGTTCTTCTGCTGGGAGCCCGGCGAGGACGGAGTGACCCACGTCCACCTGCTCGGCGCCGATTGCCGGCTGCGGGAGCCGATCGGGCTCGGAGCCGCCCTGCCGCTCGGGCGGCCGTGAGCGACGCGAACGCCGGCGGGCGCGAGGCTCGGAAGGTCGCCCTCGCCTTCTCGGGCGGGCTCGACACCTCCGTCGCGGTGCCGTGGATCAAGGAGACGTACGGCGCCGAGGTCGTTTGCGTGGCCGTCGACGTGGGCCAGGGCGACATCGACCTCGAGGCGATCGAGGAGCGGGCTCGGGCCGCGGGCGCCGTCTCATGCCACGTGGTCGACGTACGGGCCGACTTCGTCGAGAACTTCGTCTGGCCGACGCTGCGGGCCGGCGCGATCTACGGGCGCAAGTACCTGCTCGGCACGGCGATGGCCCGTCCGCTCATCGCGCGCGAGGTCGTGCGGGTGGCGCGCCGCGAGGGCTGCGACGCGCTCGCCCACGGCTGCACCGGCAAGGGGAACGACCAGGTGCGGTTCGAGCTCACATTCGGACGCCTCGCGCCCGACCTCACCGTGATCGCGCCGTGGCGCGAGTGGGACATCCGGGGCCGCGCCGACGCCGAGGCCTATGGCCGCAAGGTCGGCGTGCCGCTGCCGCCGCCCAAGACCAGCGTCTACTCGCGCGACCGCAACGTGTGGCACGTGTCGCACGAGGGCGGTCCGCTCGAAAACCCCGCCAACGCGCCCGAAGAGGAGATGTTCCTGATCACGGCCGACCCGTTCGCGGCGCCGGCCGACGGCGAGCGGGTCGAGATCGAGTTCGAGGCGGGTACCCCTGTCGCCGTGAACGGCCGGCGCATGCCGGCGCTCGAGCTGCTCGAGACGCTGAACGCGATCGGCGGCCGGCACGGCGTCGGGCGGATCGACCTGATCGAGGACCGCATCGTCGGGCTCAAGTCGCGTGGCGTGTACGAGACGCCGGGCGGCACGCTGCTCTACATGGCCCACAGCGAGCTCGAGCAGTTCGTGCTCGACCGCCGCACCCTCGACCTCAAAGACGACGCTGCCCGCCGCTACGCGACCCTGGTGTACGAAGGCCGCTGGTGGGGAACCGAAAAGAAGGCGCTCGACGCGCTGATCGGCGTCACCCAGCAGCAGGTGACCGGGACGATCGCGCTCGACGTGTGCCGCGGGACGGTCGCCGTCGCCTCGCGCGAGAGCACGCACGGCCTGTACGCCGAAGAGTACGCCACGTTCGAGGCGAGCGACCTGTACGACCACTCCGACGCCACCGGATTCATCCGCTTGTTCGGCCTGTCGTACCGCATCGAGGGCCACGGTGACCTCATCTCGGTCGAGGACCCGAGCGAGAAGGCCGCGGCCGGAGAGCTGCCCGAAGGCGACTGGCTCGACTGATGGCCGACGAGCCGGGCGCTGCCGGCGCCCCCGGCGGCCTGTGGGGCGGCAGGTTCTCCGAGCCGCCCGCTCGCGCCCTGGAGCGCATCAATCGCTCGCTGCCGTTCGACTGTCATCTGTGGCCGTACGAGCTGCGGGTCGACCGCGCCTGGGTCGACGAGCTCGAGCGGATCGGAACGTTCGATGCCGAAACCGCCGCCGTGTTGCGCGCCGGGCTCGACGCCGTGGAGGCGCGGCTGGCCGAGGGCGAGGGCGACCTCGCCTCGGAGCCCGACGAGGACATCCACTCGTTGATCGAGCGCTGGCTCGAGGTCGAGATCGGTTCGGTCGCCAGCAACGTGCGCCTCGGACGCTCGCGCAACGACGTCGTCGCCACCGACGCGCGACTGTGGGCCGCCGACGCGGTGGCCCGGGTCGACGGCGCGATGGCCGGCCTGCAGGAGGCGATGCTCGACACGGCCGAGCGGCTGATCGACGTGATCGTTCCCGCTTACTCGCACCTCCAGCAGGCGCAGCCGACACGCGCCGCGCACTGGCTGCTGTCACACTTCTGGCCGCTCGCCCGTAACCGCGAGCGGCTCGCCCAGGCCGCCGAGCGGATGCGGACGATGCCCCTCGGCTCGGCCGCCGGGATGGGCACCACGCTTCCCGTGGATCGCGACCGCCTCGCCGCCGCGCTCGGCTTCGACGCGCCGACCGAGAACTCGCTCGATGGGGTCGGCGCGCGCGACTGGACGGCGGAGCTACTGTACGTGTGGACGCAGACCGCCATCGACCTGACCCGCCTGGCGGAGGACCTGGTGATCTACACGTCGAAGGAGTTTTCGCTGCTGCGAATCTCCGACGCCTTCTCGACCGGCTCGAGCCTGATGCCCCAGAAGCGAAACCCCGACGGCGCGGAGCTCGCGCGGGCGAGCGGCGGCGTGCTGCTCGGTACGCTGACCGGATTCCTCGCCACCCTCAAGGGCCTGCCGACCGGCTACAACAAGGACCTCCAGGAGGACAAGGTCGCGCTCCTGTCGGCCGAGCGCCGGCTGACCGACACGCTGGCCGTGCTTGCCGGGACCGTGGCGACGCTGGAGCCGGGCGACAGGGACGGCGCTACCGGCGGCGGCGATCCGGCGGCGCTGGCGACCGACGTGGCCGACTGGCTGGTCGAACAGGCCGGGGTCTCGTTCAAGGAGGCCCACGCGGCGGCCGGCCGGCTCGTGCGCCGGGCCGAGGAGCTGGGGCGGCCCGTGTCGGAGCTGGTGGAAACCGAGCGCGCGGAGGCGCACGAGCGGCTGGCCGAGCTGCCGGACGAGGTCTGGGACGCGGGCCCGGCGCTGGAACGACGGGCAGCGGCCGGCGGACCGGCGGGCGCGGCCGTCGAAGAGCAGATGCGTCGAGCCCGGTCCCGTATTTGACCCGAGGACGTTTCAGCTGAAACGTGTTCGGCCACCCTTTCGAAGGAACTACATGTTCGGGTTTCCTGCTTCGCGGCGAGCGGCATCGGTCGTACTGCTCTGCACCGCTCTGGTCGCGTCGTGTGATTGGAGCGATAACGCGCCGACCGGTAACGCGAACGGCACCCCGAGCCCGTACCTGTTCGTGTGGGCGGGCGCGGAGGATGAAGGCGACAGCGACTTTCTCGCCGTGATCGACGCCGACCCGGCCTCCCCGACCTATGCCGAGATCGTCGCGAGCGTTCCCGTGGGCATCCGCGGAATGGCTCATCACTCGGAGCACGTGATGCCCCGGGGCGATACGCTGTTCGTCAATGCGTTCCACGCCGGCGCCTCGTTCCTGATCGACCTCTCGAACCCGCTCGAGCCGAAGGTGGCGGGCGAGTTTCGCGAGATGGGCGAGTACGCCTATCCGCATTCATTCGAGCGCCTGCCCAACGGTAACGTCCTCTCCACCTTCCAGATGAAGGGCGAAGGCAATGAGGTCCCCGGCGGCCTGGTCGAGATCGATCCGGCGGGTCGCGCCGTGCGCTTCGCCGACGCGGCAGACCCCGTCGATCCGGAGCTGCGTCCCTACAGCGTGACACCGATCCCGGCCATCGACCGCGCCGTGAGCACGACGACGGACATGCAGATCGAGCACGAGGGCACGTCGTTCCAGGTATGGCGCCTGTCGGATCTCGCGCTCCTGAGGACCGTACGCCTGGAACCGGGACCGGAGGGCCGTGAGCACCGCGAACCGGCGGAGGTCCGGCTCCTGGCCGACAGCTCGACCGCGATCATGACCACGTTCAGCTGCGCGATGTACCTGCTTCACGACCTGGATACGGACGCTCCACGGGCCGAGCTGATCTACACGTTTGCCTGGGAAAGCTACGAGACCGACATGTGCGCCATCCCGGCGACTCGCGGCGACTACTGGCTCCAGACGCATGCGCACTCGGGCGGCTCGCGGCTCGTCTCGCTCGACGTGTCGAACCCGTCACGACCGCAGATCGTCGACGAGATCTCGGTGGCCGACGACTGGGCACCGCACTGGATCTCGCTCGAACCCGATGGAGATCGTGTCGTTCTCACGTCGGACCCCGGCGAGACGCTCTACCGGGTGCTCGTCTTGCGGCTCGACCCGCAGACGGGACAACTCGCGCTCGACTCGACGTTTCGCGATCCGGGCGCCGCGCAGCCCGGCGTGACCTTCGACCGGCGCTCCTGGCCGCACGGCGAGGCGGGTCCGGCCCGCCCGCACGGCGCCGTGTTCTCGCGACCTTGACCGACGCGAGCGTGCACGTCTCCGCGGAAACGCCGAAGCCCCGGGCTCGCGATCTCGGCGTTCCGTTCGAGGGCCGACCCGGCCCGCTGAACGCGATCACCGACGTGCCCGGCGTCGAGGTCGGAACCGTCACGCTGATCCGCGGAGAGCCCGGGCCCGTGGTCGAGGGAGAGGGGCCCGTCCGCACCGGGGTGACGGCCATCCTCCCGCGCGGCCGCCGCTTCGACCCGGTGTTCGCGGCGACGTACGCGCTGAACGGCAACGGGGAGATGACGGGCACGCACTGGATCGAGGAGTCGGGATTTCTCGAGACGCCGATCCTGATCACGAACACGTTCAGCGTCGGGGTCGTGCGAGATGCCGTTCTCGCGTGGATGGACCGGACGGGTTGCAACCCCGATCCGGAGGCCGGCAGCTGGTTTGCCCTGCCGGTCGTCGCCGAAACGTACGACGCCCTGAATGATATCCGTGGCCAGCACGTAACGCGCGAGCACGCCTTCGAGGCGCTGGATTCCGCGGCGGGCGGACCCGTCGCCGAGGGCAACGTCGGCGGGGGCACCGGGATGATCGCCCACGGATTCAAGGGCGGCATCGGAACCTCGTCCCGGCTGGTCGGCGGTGGCCACTCGCTCGGCGTGATGGTACAGGCCAATTACGGCAGCCGCGAGCGCTTCACCGTCGCCGGCGTGCCCGTCGGGAAGGAGATCCCGGATCTGCTCCCCAGCCGCGACGTTCCCCCGGGGGGCTCGATCATCGTCGTCGTGGCGACCGACGCGCCGCTCGCTCCCCGGCAACTCCGGCGGCTCGCCCGGCGGGTGCCGCTCGCCATCGGCCGGATGGGCGGCCTGGGCGAGCACAGCTCCGGCGACCTGTTCATCGCGGTTTCGACCGGCAATCCCGGAGCATGGGCGGCCGGCGAGGGCGCGATGCTCGAGACCTGGCCCAACGACGGGATGGACCCACTGTTCGAGGCGACCGTCGAGGCGACCGAGGAAGCGATCGTGAACGCCCTGGTAGCGGCCGAGACGATGAGTGGGCGCGACGGCCTCGTCGTCCACGCGCTGCCGCACGACCGGCTCCAGCGGGCGTTGCGCAAATACGGCCGCGCATGACGCCCGAGCAGATCGACCTCGTACTCAAGCGGTTCGACGATCCCGACGAAGTCCGTACGCAAGGTGATCGAGGGCACGCAGCCCATGTCGGGGGCTGGCGTTAGGTTCGTCGAGCGAACGCGACGCCACCCTATTGCTCGACACCCGGAGAGACGCACATGCCCCAGGAAGACCGGAAGATCGACTACGTGGAGTTCCACGCCGCGGACTTCGACGCCGTCGAAGCGTTCTATTCCGAGGCCTTCGGCTGGACCTTCACCGACTACGGCCCGGAGTACCGGGCGTTCAACGACGGCAAGCTCGACGGCGGCTTCCGGAAGGGAGATGGCCGATCGAGGATCGCCGACGGGGCGGCGCTGGTCATCCTGTACGCCGACGACCTCGAGGCGACGCGGGCGACGGTCGTCGAGCACGGTGGGGAGATCAGCGAGGACATCTTCGCGTTCCCGGGCGGACGGCGGTTCCATTTCCTGGACCCGCACGGCAACGAGCTAGCCGTCTGGTCCGACAGGTAGGCCGGCGCGCGATCGGATCGGGCCCGGCGTGGAGGACCCGATCGGGTTCATCCTCGCCAGCGTCCGCTCAGCGGAACCCGACGCTCAGTGAAACGGTTCGGGTCGATCTCGCAGCGCGCGGCCTCGGTCGGTTCAGATCCCTGCCAGGATCTCGGCGGGCTCCATTCCCTCGGACACGAGAATGCGCTCGACGGTACGGCCGATCAGGCTGTCGGGCGTCGAGGCGCCGGCGGTCAACCCGATCGAAATCTCGCCGGCCGGAATCCAGTCGCCCTCGGCCAGGATCTTCCCGTCGGTCACGCTGCGGTGGGAGATCGTGCCCCGGGCGGGGTCGACGCTGCGATCGCTCTCGATATGGTAGGTGCGCGTCGACTGCGAGCACAGGTGCGCGAGGTGGGTCGTGTTGGACGAGTTGTAGCCGCCGACGACGATCATCACGTCGGGCGGATCGTGCATGAGTTCCATCACGGCGTCCTGTCGGTCCTGCGTGGCCGAGCAGATGGTGTCGAAGCTGCGGAAGCGTTCGGGCAGTTCGTCCTCGCCGTAGCGGTCACGGATCGCCTCGCCGATCACCCGCGCGATCTCGAGCGACTCGGAGGCCAGCATCGTCGTCTGGTTGGCGACGCCCACCTTCTGCAGGTGCACGTCGGGGTCGAAGCCCTCGGAGCACTTGCCCTCGAAGCGAGCCAGCAGCTCGTCACGCCCGATGTCGCCACGGATGAAGGCGCATACGACATCCGTTTCGTCCATGTCGCGCACGATCAGGTAGGTGCCACCGTCGTGCTTCAGCACCTGCGAGCTCGTGGCTCGCGTCTCCTCGTGATAGTACTTGCCGTGGACGATGGCCGTGAACCCGTCGCGCGCGTAGCCCTCGACCCGCTTCCACACGTGCAGCACCGAACCGCAGGTGGTGTCGATGAGGATGCAGCCGAGCTCTCGCAGCGCTTCGAAATCGGACAGCTTCACGCCGAACGCGGGGATCACGACGACGTCATCGGTCGTGACGTCGGAAAAGTCGAACATCCCCTCGTCGTCCGGATACAGGAAGGTGACGCCCATCTCCTGCAGGCGCGTGTTCACGTGCGGGTTGTGGATGATCTCGCCGACGAGGAAGATCCGTCGGTCGGGAAATTTCCGGCACGTCTCGTAGGCGTATTCGACCGCCCGATCGACGCCGTAGCAGAAGCCGAGGCTGTGGGCCATGCGGAAGGTGAAGCGGCCGGCCGCCAGCTCGTGGTCGGAGGCCTTGATCGCCTCGACCAGGGCACTGCCGTACTCCGATTCGAGCACAGGCTTGACCTCGGCCTTGAGGCCGAGGCCGCGGCGAAAGTATGTGGTTTCCGTCTCTGGCATCGGTGCTCCCCGGGTGCTGCGTGAGTGCTGTTGGGCACTCCGTGCGCGTGCCGCCGGCCGCGTCAGTGTTCGAGCCCGGCGACTTCGAAACCGTTTCCCGTCCGGCGAAGGTATACGAGAGCGGGTCTGGGCTCTACCCCGGAGCCGTCGCGCACGATCCGAATTTCGACGGTGACGATGTCGGCGCTCGGCGGCGCCGGTAGGATGATTTCGACGCCGGCTGTCCCGGTGGCGGTAGTTTCGCGGCCCACCCCTGGCTCGCTCTCGGCCGCCGCGTAGCGCCACTCGTACCGGGTCTCCGCGCGGCTCCACGGTCCATCGCGCAGGCCGAGGTCCGTGAAGCGCAGGTGCCAGGATTCACCGCGGCGCTCGACGACCGGATCCTCGACGGGCGATACGCGCCCGTACCAGTGCCGCACGATCGCGTCGCGGCGCGTGGCGAGGATCGCGGCGAGCGTATCGGCCGCCCATGGATCGGGGAGCTCGCCGGCCGCCACGGCGGCCCGGATGCGCTCGTCGTCGAACCCTCCGGCGAGCTTGGCTCCCCAGTAGGCGTCGGCGACGGTCATGTTGCTGAACGCCCGGTTCGGCCAATTCGGCTTCCAGCGTTGCGGCTCGAACCCCTCGCCGCGCAGCCATCCGACGGTCGGGTGGATCGGCTCCCACTCGACGCCTTCCCAGCCGACCCGGTAAAAGCCGAGGGTGAGCAGCCGGCCCAACGAATCCCAGAAGTCGAGGTTGTACTCGAGGCCCTCGCGCGGCTCGTGCGGCCGGATCGTGCCGCTGCCGAGGGTCGCGGCGAAGTCGATCAGGTAGTGCCGCAGATAACCTGGCGGCACGTAGGCGTCGAGCGTGTTCATGAACCGCATGTCGACGTGATTGATCCACGACGAGACGACCCGCAGGCCGCGCAGCTCCCGCCGGTGCTCATGTGGATACCAGTCGTTCGGGTCGTCGTCGCGCGTCCCCTCGAACAGAAACGGTCCTTTCGGCGGCCCCGGCACGAACTTGCTCGCGACGGCCACGAAGCGCCCATCCGGCAACGTATCGGTACGAGTGAGGGCCTCGCGCGCCACCTCGAGGGTCAGCGGACGTTCGACCGAGATCGCATCTTCGTAGGTCGCCCCGGGCTCGACCCGCAGGCGGTCGACCGTGAAGTGGAAGATGTAGTCCTCGGGCACGTGGTAGCCGGCCGCGTGCAACAGGCGGTTCGAGATCACGCCGGCCGCCGAGCTCAGGTAGAGAAACCCCTTTGGATCGAACTTCAGGACGTAGCGATCGCCGCGAGCGTCCTCGATCGTGAAGCCCGGCGAGATTCCTTCCACTTTGGCCGCGACGATCGTCAGCGGCCCGTCGGCGGGCCCGTCGGTCGTGGTCGGGCCGCGGCGCACCTCGGCAAGCGGCATGGAACCGTGGCGGTTGCGGCGCTCGTACCATGCCGAGTTCGGCACGTCGTCGAGCCGGTCGACGTTCAGCGCCTCGCGGTCGGCGCCCATCCAGGCGCGTGGGCCCAGTGCCCCGGCTACCTCGCCCGAGAGGGCCACGCGGATGAGGCGCGTGACCTCGTTGAGCTCTCGCTCGGGCGGTTCGGGAATCGGCAGCGTGTCCGCATAAGCGATGGGCTGCGGACGCTCGGGCACTGGCGGACGCGCACCGCAGGCCGTTGCCAGCGCAACACAAAAGGCGGCGGCGGCCCGGATGGCGGCGCGAGCACGCGAACCGACGTCCGGACGCCGTCCGGCACGAAGTACGGGGGGTAGGGGGCGCGCCCCCTCTATGCGTACACATGTACGACTAGAGGGGGGCCCGCATGAACATGCGGCCTCGCGGGAGCCACGGGAGCCTACAGTGCAGCTCACGGCGCCCACTCTCCACTCACGCCGAACCTGACGGATTCTTCGCTGAACCCGAGAAATGCCAGTCCAAGCAGCGCCTCCGACCGCGCCACCCGGAAGCCGAAACCGTAAGACGCCCGCCAGTCGTCCGCGGCGATCGCGCCGAGCCGGGGCCCAACCGCACCCTCGCCGAAGAAGAGAAACGACTCGACCCGCATCGTGTTGTGGATGTCGCGCCATATCTCGTAGCGCCACTCGGCGATCAGCGACACCATGTCGCGGTCTCGGAATCGGGTATCCGGATAGCCCATCGCGGTTTCCTCGCCACCGAGTTCGGCGAGGTGGTAGAACGGGATCTCACCCCTCCCGCCGCTGGTGAGGTCCGTCCGGCCCCGCAGCGCGAGGAGCTGTCGCCGATTGAGCGGCGCCAGGCCGTGTGCTTCCAGGCGAATCTTGTGGAAATCCGAATCTGTTGCGTTGACACCATCATATCGTGTGACCCGCGCTCGTAACCGGATTCCGCGATCCTGGAAACCCGTACGCCGGGTGAGGTCGAGTTCGGCGCCGCCGCCGAACCGCAGATAGCGTTGCCGACCGGTCGCCCCGAACAGTTCGTCCACGTCGAAGGCCGCAGACAGCGACGGCTCGTCGCCGCCGATCGGCTCGCGGATCAGGTTGTCCTCGTAGCCGAATCCGGCGTGGAGCCGGAGCGGTGCATGACGGAACTCGCCCGCAAGCCCGACATCCATCGTCTCGCGCCGGTAGAGGGCGCGATCGTCCGGGGTATCTGGCCCCACGCCGTAGAACCCGACCTGGGCGTCACGCTGCCAGCGGGCCTCGGCGTCGAGGCCCAACCTGCCGGCCTGCGCTCGAGCCGCGAACCGGTGTCGCTGTGAGCCCCGCGTCGAGACGGCGCCCTCGAACTCCAGCGGATCGAGGGCATCGAAGCGGAGCGTGGCCGCAAGGCCGCTCCGCGGTCCGATCGAGGTGCTGACGCCGGGATGGACGCCGGCGTCGCCCAGGGTACGCAGCGTGCGGACGACGATCCCGGGCGGCCGCGGCAGCGTGATCTCGCCGATCGCCCATGCAGGCAGCTCGACGAGCACGAGGTGAAACGGCGCGGCGATGACCCGGAACGGAACGGCCGCCACGTCCGCCACGTCGGTTGGATGGCGGTTCGGCGGACGCACGCCGGCCAGGGCGGCACGCAGCGAATCGGCCCGGGCGACCTCGGCGGCGCGAGCCGGGTCGGCAGCCGTCGTGCTGTCAGCGACGTTCGGACGCGCTTCCTGGGCCGCGGACGGAGCCGGGAAAAGCGCCACGAGAAGACATAGGCCGGTGCAGGCGACGGGCGCCCCGCGGCCCGACGGATATCGGGGTCGTTGAAACACGCGGTAAGATAGCCGCATGCCGCGTTGGCGCGAAGTGCCGGGGTGCTGCGGGCGATCCGGCCCGCGTGACGCGTCATCTGCCATAAAGGCACTGCATCGGACGAACCAGGGCCCATCGTGGCGGCGCGCTTCGTGCAACTATTCACGTCTCCATCCTGTTACCCGAGAAGCGACCGGTGTCGCAGGCCGGGTGACACGACCCGAGAACAGGAAGAAGACGACGGCATGTTCGAAGCTGACCATATTTCGATGAAGCAGTGGCGGGATGCGGCGTCCGACGATCTGGACGCCCCCGAGGTGACGATCTCGTGGAACGACGCTACGGGCGACGACTCTGATACCGACGCGGTCATGAAGGATTCCGGCCGGCGCCGCATGCCTGTCCTCGCGCTGCGCGGAATGATCGTGTTCCCATCGGCGGCCGCTCCGATCGCCGCCGGGCGCGACAAGACGCTCGCCGCCATCGAAGAGGCGCTCGAGGGCGACCGGCTCCTGTTCGCCGTCGCGCAGAAGGACGCCGAAGTCGAGGATCCGGCGCCCGACGACCTCTATCTGGTCGGCACGGTGTGCCGGATCGCGCAGGTGCAGCGCGTGCCCGGCGGCATCCAGCTCGTGGTGCAGGGCATCACCCGCGCCGCGGTGCTCGAGTATTCGGAACGCGACGAGTTCATCGAGGCCGTGGTTCGGCGCCTGGAGGACATGCAGCCGCTCGACCTCAACGATCCCGCGTTCGCCGCCCTGTACAAGGAAGTTCAGGAGCGCGCCGCCCAGCTCAGCCGGCTGCGTGGCGTGCCGAAGGAGATCATCGACCACCTGCTCGGTTCCGTCTCCAACGGCGGCGAGCTGTCGGACCTGATCACGTTCTACACGGAACTCGACGTGGCCGAGAAGCAGGAGTTGCTCGAGTCACTGTCGGTGGAGGACCGCCTGCGGAAGCTGCTCCTGCACCTGCAGCGGCAGATCGGCGTGCTCGAAGCTCAGGCGCAGATCCGTAGCCGGGTGCAGGAGGAGTTGGGTGAGCGCCAGCGCGAAGTCTTCCTGCGCGAGCAGATGAAGGCGATTCAGCAGGAGCTCGGCGACGATGGTGAGGCCGAAGGCATCGAAGAGCTGCGCGAGCGGCTCGACGCGCTCGACCTTCCCCAGGAAGCGCGCACCGAGGTCGACCGCGAGCTGCGCCGCCTCGAGCGCGTCCCGCGCGAGTCCGCCGAGGCGCAGGTGATCCGTACGTACCTCGAGACGGTGGCCGACCTGCCGTGGAGCGAGCGAACGGACGACCGGCTCGACCTCGAGCTCGCCCGCGAGATTCTCGAACGCGACCACTACGGCCTCGACGACGTGAAGGACCGCATCCTCGAGTACCTGGCCGTGCGCAAGCTGCAGGAAGCGCGGAGCGACGAAGAGGACGACGACGAGGGCGCTCGAGATTCCGACGAGACGGTGCAGGCCGCCACGGAGGAGACCGACGGTGCCGACGGTACCGGCGAAGCCGACGAAGCCGACGAAGCCGACGAGTCCGGCGAGTCCGACGAGCTCGAAGGCATTCAGCAGCGCGCCCGCGGGCACGCCGACGACCGCATCGGCTCGACGATCCTGTTCGTCGGCCCCCCGGGCGTCGGCAAGACCTCGATCGCACGGTCGATCGCCGAAGCGATGAACCGCAAGTACGTGCGCGTGGCGCTCGGCGGTGCCCGCGATGAAGCCGACATCCGCGGGCATCGCCGGACGTACGTCGGCGCCCTGCCGGGACGGATCATCGAGGGCCTGAAGCGGGCGGGCAGCCGAAACCCGGTCTTCCTGCTCGACGAGGTCGACAAGCTCGGCGTGTCGTTCCAGGGAGATCCGTCGTCGGCGCTGATGGAGGTGCTCGACCCGGAGCAGAACGAGCACTTCGTCGACCACTACCTGGGGCTGCCGTTCGACTTGTCCGACGTGATCTTCATCGCGACGGCGAACTTTGCGCACCAGATTCCCGGCCCGCTCAAGGACCGGATGGATGCCGTCGAGTTCGCGGGCTACACGGCCAAGGAGAAGCTCGAGATCGCGAAGCGCTACCTGGTGCCGCGTCAGCTCGAGCAGAACGGGCTGCGGCCCGAGCAGTGCACGATCGAGGACGACGCCCTGCGCGCCGTGATCGACAGTTACACGCGCGAGGCCGGCGTCCGGAACCTCGAGCGCGAGATCGGCCGGATCGCGCGCAAGACGGCCCGGCGCATCGCCTCGGAGGAAGCCGACAGCGTGACCGTGAGCGCCGACGACCTGCGCGAGTTGCTCGGCCAGCCGAAGGTCCATCCCGAGAAGAAGCTCGCCGAGGATACGATCGGCGTCGTCACGGGCCTGTACTACACGCCGGCCGGCGGCGACATCATGCTGGTGGAATGCAGCGTGACGCCCGGGCGCGACGACTTCGTGCTCACCGGCCAGCTCGGCGACGTGATGAAGGAGAGCGCGCGGGCCGCGCTCACGTACGCCCGCACCCATGCGGACCAGCTCGGCATCGATCTCGACCTCGACGACAAGCGCGGCGTGCACATCCACGTGCCGGCCGGCGCCGTGCCCAAGGAGGGGCCGTCGGCGGGCATCGCGATGGCGACCGCCGTGGTCAGCGCGCTCAGCGGGCGTCCGGTGGCGCACGACGTGGCGATGACCGGCGAGATGACCCTCACCGGCCGAGTCATGCCGATCGGGGGCGTGAAGGAGAAGGTGCTCGGCGCCCAGCGGGCCGGCATCGACCGCATCATCCTGCCGGAGGAGAATCGCGGGGACGTGGAGGAGCTCGGTGAATCGATCCGCGAGGCGGCGAAGTTCCACTTCGTCGAGACGTTCGACGACGTGCTCGCGCTCGCCCTGCGCTCGCCGGAAGCAGCGGACACGACGCCGGCGTCGAAGACGTCGAAGCGGACGCCCGACGAGGCCAAAGGCGCCGAGAGCGACCTGGCCGCCACGCACTGACTTGACGGACCGATCAGTCGCTCACCGACTCCAGCGCGGCGGTGAGATCGGCCGGCGTGTCGACCCAGAGGTCGGGCTCCGTCGGCGCCAGGATGTCGCGCGAGTTTGGCCCCCAGAGGACGGCAGCCGTCACGACGCCGGCCGCCCGCCCCGCCCGCATGTCGTGCACGCTGTCGCCCACGTACACGGCCCGTGAGGGATCGGTTTCGCCGGCCAGCTCGAGAGCGCGAAGCACGGGCTCGGGATCCGGTTTCGGCCGCTCGACGTCGTCGGCCGTCACGATGCCGGCGAACCAGTCTTCGGGAAACTCGCAACTTCGGAGGCCGAGGCGCGTCGCCACGGCCCGCTTGCTCGTCGCAATGGCGAGGGTCGATCCGCGTTCACGCAACCCGCCCACTACCTTCCTGACCCCCGGATAGGACCGCACCAGCCGGTCGTGATTCGCGAGGTTGTGGTCCTGGTACGTGCGAACCATCGCATCCGCTTCCCGCTCATCCTCCGCAAACTCGAGCATCTGCACGGCGAGCGGCGTACCCATTCCCCGAACCCACAACTCGTCAGGCAGACTACGGCCCAAGTGCACGTCCATCGTGTGGCGGTAGGATGCGAGGATCAGACCGAGACTGTCGATCAGGGTGCCGTCGAGGTCGAAGACGATCGTGCGTGGTGGCATGCCGGGAACGTCCGGACAGGGCGGCGAAGCGTCAAGGCGCGTATGCTCGAACGGGAATTGTGAAGCGGGCGAAACAGGGCGAGGAGCTCACGGCCGCCGAGGCCGCCGCGATCGAGGAGATGTTCGAGATCAGCCGGTCGATATCTCGGTCAGCGCGCGGCGCACGAGCACGGGCACCATCTCGCGCCGCCAGTCGACGTCGACCGGGATGTTGGCCAGCGGATGACTCTGGCGGAACGCCTGGTGGGCAATCGCGTCGATGACCCGGTCATCGAGGGGGTTGCCCACCGCCGCTTCCTCCAGCTTTCCGATCTTCCGGGGGTATGACCCCATTCCCGACAACACCATCCGAAGGCCGGTCACGCGGCCGTCCTCGTCGAAGCGACCGGCCGCCGCGAGGTTCATCAGCGGGAAGTCGATCGACTCGCGAATCCTCAGCTTCTGGAAGCTGAAGCGCGCGTCGGGCGGGGGCAGGGGCACGCGGACGGCGACCAGGATCTCGTTCCGCTCCATCCGGCGGTTCCACACACCGTCCGACGTGAAGAACTCCTCGATCGCTACCGTGCGGCGTCCGTCGGGACCCGCGATGTCGAGCGTCGCGTCGAGCGTCATCAGGGCGGTCGCCCCGTCGGCCGAGTGCGCCGCCACGCAGCGCGTCCCGCCCTTCACCACGTGGCAGTCGTCCCCGTCCTTCTTGAGACAGAATCCCAGCGACTCGCGCCAGAATTGCGTCTGGTTGTAATAGGTGCAGCGTGTGTCGAGGCAGACGTTGCCCCCGATCGTTCCCATGCGCCGGAGCTGCGGGCCCGAGATGTCGCCGCAGGCCCGGGCCAGCGACGGGAGCGGCCCGGCCACGTCGGGATGGTCGGCCACGGCCGCCAGGCTCTCGGCAGCTCCGATGCGCACATCACCGTTGTCCCGTCCGATCCCGCGCAGCTCGGGCAGGCCGCGGAGGGCCACGAGATGGCCGGGGGTGAACAGCTTGTGCTTCATGTTCGGCACCAGGTCAGTGCCGCCGGCGATCGGCATCGCGTCGTCGCCGTGCGAGGCCAGCAGCTCGAGGGCCTCGTCGAGGGCTCGCGGCTGGTGGTATTCGTACGGGGGAAGGCGCAGCATCAGGACACCGGCCCCGCCGAAGCCGCCGCGTCGTGCCCGGCCGTCCGGCCGATTTCGGAGAGCCGCGTCGCCACGGCGGCCAGGCCCTCCGGCAGCTTCGCCGCGTCGTAGCCGAATCCGATGCGAAACGTGCGCTCGCGGCCGAAATGAACCCCGGGCACGATCAGCACACTGTCCTCGGTGCGCAGCTGTTCGGCCAGATCGAGGGACGGGATCGGCATGTCGTAGGCGAACAGGCAGATTGCGCCGGCATCCGGCATGCGGGCGCGCAGGCCGGGCGTGGCGTCGGCCCAGTCGCGGACAACGTCGAAGTTCCCTCGAATGATGCTGCGACAATGATCGAAGATGCGCCGCCGCGTGTCCGGCTCGAGCGCGGCGCGGGCGAGAAAGTCGGAGAGCGCGGCCGGCGCGATGGACGTGTAGTCCTTGCGCGCCCAGAGCTCCTCGCGAAGTGCCGCGGGCGCGACGAGCCAGCCGAGCCGCAGGCCCTGGAGGCCGTAAGCCTTCGACAGCGAGGCCGTCGCGATCACGCGGTCCGTGTCGCCCCACAGGCTGGGCGTCGCGGGCGCATCGCCCGCGCCCACCTCGGCGCCCGCGTAGACCTCGTCGGCCAGGATCCACGCCCCGGCCGCTCCCGCGGCCGCGACGATCTCCGCCCGCGCCCCGTCCGACAGTACGGCCCCAGTCGGATTGTTGGGGTTCGTCACCACGACGAGCCGCGTGCCGGGGGTGATCGTCGCGGCGGCGGCCCCCGGCGCGGGCTGCCACCCGTGGGCCTCCTCGAGGTCCAGCGCGACGACTTCGGCCCCGAGCCCGCGAGCGAGCCCGGGCGTCTGGCCGTACGTCGGCTCGACGATGACGACCCGGTCGCCGGGCTCGACCAGCCGCCACAGAGTCAAGAAGTTCGCCTCGGCGCTGCCCGTCGTGACCAAAACGTCGTCGGGGCCGGCACCCGGATAGAGGGCGGCGATGCGCTCGCGGAGTCCGGACGTCCCCTCCGTCGAACCGTAGCCGAACTCCACGTCGGCTGGATCCACGTTCGCGAAGGCGCAAAACTCCGCCAGGGTGAACGGCTGCACGCCGCTGTCTGACAGGTTGCAGCGCACCGTGTTCTCGTAGCGCGACTGCCAGCGCTCCATGTCGAATTCGGGTTGTCGCATGCCGAAAAGCTAGCCGGAAACCGGCGACGGCGCAGGGTATCGGCCGAACGACGGACGCCGGCCCGGGACGCAGGCCGTCATCGAATCACCCGGATGCGGTTCGAGTAGAGGGCCGGCACGTCGCGCCCGCCGAAAAACACGCGGGGGACGCGCACGCGGACCTCGACCCGGTACGTGCCGGGTTCGGGATCGGCGTGGCTCAGCGACGCCTCGCGGGTGCGGGCGATCTCGGTGCCGTCGCGCAGCAAGACCGTGGTTGCTGTTGCGGCGGCATCGTTCGGATCCGCGGACTGGCCGACGAGACGTGGCGCCGTGACTTCGAGCGCCGCGATCGATTCGGCGGCCACCGTCGCTCCCTGCGCCACCGGGTCGCCGGCCACTGTCGCGCCACGAAACGAGAAATCGGGGGCTCCCTCGGCCAGCAGCGCCGCCAGGCAGAAGAAGCGGCCGGTGGCGAGCCGCTCGACCACTGCTTCGCTCGTCAAAGGATCGGGCGCGTCGGCCCACGGATCGAGCACGACCTGCCAGGTGCGGAAGTTCTGCTCCGGATCGATCCACCCGTGGGCATCGGTACCGCACATCCCAATCACGCCCGGATCGGGCAGTTCGTCCCAGGTCGCCAGCGCCGCCGCATCGCGCCGATAGAGCTGAGCGAGCGCGAGCCCGGGGTTCAGCGGTAGCGCGAACAGCCCCGGAAGCAGAGCGTACAGCGGCTCGCCCTTCACGCGGGCGTCGGTCGAGGTGCTGGCGATCTCGAGCCCCCCGATTCCGGCCAGGCGCCCCGTCCACGGCCGCCGCGGGCTTTCAGGATGAGCGAGAATCGTCAGGGCGCCGCGCGACCGCAACGAGTCGACCAGACCGATCTGCAGGCGTGCCCGCGACTCCGAGCCGGGCGGCGGCGGTTCGCCGTACCCCAGGTAGATGAGGTGGCCGTACGTGGTCGACCACTCGGTGCCCGGCACGGCCAGCGGCCCTGAAGACGGCGAGCGATGCACCGGCTGGGCGTCATGCTCGGTGAAGATCACGAAGTCGAGCCCGAGGCGGCCGGCCGCCGCCAGTTGTTCAGCCGCCGGCGTCCGTCCGTCGTGACTCGAGTCGGAGTGGACGTGAAACACGCCGCGCAGACGCACGGCGGCCGACCGGTCGACGGCCAGCTCCGGAACGTCGCGAAGCGCCACCCACACGGCGGCGAGCGCGACGACGACGAGAAGTCCGAGAAGCGCGCGGTGCAGACGGCTACGCGTCAACGACCGTCCCGCATCTCCGCGAATTGCATGCGGAATTTCGTCACCTTCGGATCGATGACGAGCCGGCAGAACGGTGCGTCGGGGTTGCGGGACCAGTACTCCTGGTGGCTCTCCTCGGCGCGATAGAACACCTCGAAGGGCACGACCTCGGTGACGACGGGGGCGTCGAGCCCACCGGAGGCGTCGAGGTCGGCGATCTTGCGTCGCGCCGCACTCTCCTGCCCGTCGTCATGGGCCAGTATGATCGAACGATACTGTGGCCCGACATCGGCCCCCTGCCGATTCAGCGTCGTCGGATCGTGGATCGCGAAGAACACCTCGAGCAAGTCGTCGTAGGAGATCTCGGACGGGTTGAAATCGACCTGCACGACCTCGGCGTGCCCGGTTCCCTTCCCGCAAACCTGCTCGTAGGTGGGGTTCTCGACATGCCCGCCCGCGTAACCGACGGTGACGTCCTGCACGCCCCGCAGCTCCCGGAAAACCGGCTGGAGGCACCAGAAGCAACCGCCGCCCAGCGTCGCTCGTTCCGTCATCGTTGGGACTCCTTCATATCGATCGGGGTTCTTCATTGTACGCGGCCTGCCGCACCGCACGCTACGCTCGCCCAGCTGCAACGCTCGCGCGACGGACGAGGTTTCGACGGAACGCCGCGACCGGTCCCGCATTATCTTGTCGGCATGTCGACAGCAGACCTCCAACCCATCTTCGTCGAGGACGGCGGCGTACGGATCATCGATCAGACGCGGCTCCCCGCCGAGCTGGTCGTGCGCCCCCTGGCCACGCTGGACGATGCGGCCGAGGCGATCAGCGCGATGCGCGTGCGCGGCGCACCCCTGATCGGGGTGACCGCCGCCTACGGCCTCGCGCTCGCGATGTGGGACGATCCCTCCGACGAGGCCCTCGGTGCGGCCGCCGGGCAGTTACTCGCCACGCGCCCGACGGCCGTCAACTTGCGGACCGTGGTCCACGAGCTACGCGCCGAGCTCGAGTCCACACCGCCCTCCGAACGCGCGGAACGGGCACGCGCCGCCGCCGATCGGCTACGCGACGAGGACGTGGCGATCAACCGGGCGATCGGAGAGCACGGGTTCACGCTGCTGCACCAGATCGCGGAACGGAGCGCGCGGGCGGGCGGGCGGGTCGAGGTGCTCACGCACTGCAACGCCGGCGCTCTCGCGACCGCCGGCCTCGGGACCGCTACGTCGCCCATGTACCGGGCGGCAGAGGCCGGCATCGACCTGCACGTGTGGGTCGACGAGACCCGGCCGCGCAACCAGGGATCGGCGCTCACGGCCTGGGAGCTCGGCCGTGCCGGCATCCCGCACACCGTCGTCGTCGACAACGCGGGAGGACACCTCATGCAGCGCGGCCTGGTGGACATCTGCCTGGTGGGTACCGATCGAACGCTCGCCAGCGGCGACGTGTGCAACAAGATCGGCACCTACCTGAAGGCGCTCGCCGCGCGCGACAACGGCGTTCCGTTCTACGTCGCCCTGCCGGGCCCGTCGATCGACTGGGAGACGCGGGATCCGGCCGACATTCCGATCGAGGAACGCGACGGCCGCGAGGTGGCCGAGCTCGGCGGTATCCGCCTCGTTCCACCCGGAACCGCCACGGCCAATTTCGGGTTCGACGTGACTCCGGCGCGTCTCGTGACCGGGCTGATCACCGAGCGGGGGCTGTGCCCGGCGACCGCCGACGGCCTGCGCGGCCTGTATCCAGAACGGGTGCCGGGGCCGCCGTGAGCGCCGTCGAACTCCGTCTCGAAATCGTGTTCGCCGCCCGGCGCCTCCAGCCTTTGGGACTGTCGCCGGGCACGTCGGGCAACCTGTCGGTGCGCACGCGCGACGGGATGCTGATCACGCCGTCCGCCGTCCCGTACGAGGCGATGGACCCGGACGACCTCGTGCTCATGGAGCTCGACGGCGTCGTGCGTTCGGCCCCGGCCGGCCGGCTGCCCTCGACGGAGTGGCGCATGCACGCGGGCATCCTGCGCGAGCGACGCGACGTTACGGCAATCGTGCACGCGCACCCGCCGTGGGCGACCGCACTCTCGTGCCTCCGGCGTGACGTCCCGCCGTTTCACTACATGGTGGCCATCTGCGGTGGGCGAGTCATCCGTTGCGCCAGTTACGCGACGTTCGGAACCCAGGAGTTGGCCGACGCCGCCCTCGGGGCCCTGGGCGAGCGCAACGCCTGCCTGCTCGCCAACCACGGGATCGTTACCTGCGGCGCCTCGGTGGACGCGGCGCTCGAGCTGGCGATCGAGGTCGAGGCGCTGGCCGGGCAGTATGGGCGCGCACTGTCGATCGGCGAACCGGCGCTGCTCACCGACGAGGAGATGGACGTCGTAGCCGAACGCTTCGAGAACTATCGACGGCGAACGGCGAAGAACCGCGAACCCATGGAGGAGACCTGATGTTCGATCATATCATCGTTCCCGTCGACCTGTCCGAGCAGAACACGATGGCCGTGCGCACGGCCATCGGCCTGGCCCGTAACGGGGGCTTCGTCACGCTGCTTCACGTGGTCGAGACGCTCGACCTGCCGTACGAAGAAGTGGCCGAATTCTACGACCGACTCGAAGCCAGGGCGGGCGCACGGCTCGAGGAGATCGCCGTGCCACTCGCCGAGGCCGGCGTCGAATTCGAGCAGCTCGTGCTGTTCGGCGACCCGGCGGCCGAGATCATCGAGTTCGCCGCCTCCGCCTCGAACTCGTTGATCGTTCTCCGTTCCCACCGCATCGACCCCGACCAGCCGACCGGCGGATGGGCCACGCTGAGCTACAAACTGGCCATCCTCTCCGAGACCCCGATCCTGCTCGTGAAGCAGGCTGCGAACGCCTGACGAAGGGCCGGCTGGCATGGTATTTCGGGCCGCCGACCGATATATTTCGGGGTAGAGTTTCCCCCCTGAACGACACGATGCATCCGCTTTTTTCGAGCCACCCGCCGCACCTTTCCGGGAGGGCGATCATGCTCCACATAGAGACCATTCTCTGCCCCACAGACCTGTCGGACGCCTCGGTGCAGTCGGTGCCCCTGGCCACGCATTTCGCGCGGCTGCACGGTGCCGATCTTCACCTGCTCCACGTTCACCTCCTGCACGCGATGTCGCCGGATGAGGATGAGGACGTCCCGTTCCCGGGCGAAGAGGAAGCCCGCGCCGCCCTCGAGGCGTCGGCGGGCGGCATTTCCTGGAACCAGGTGGTCCACCGGATCGAGCGTGGGATCAACGCCGCGCCGACGATCATCGACTACGCCGACGCGAACGACGTCGACCTGATCGTAATGGGGTCCCACGGGCGGCGCGGGTTGCGACGCCTGATGCTCGGCAGCGTCACGACCGAGGTCGTGCGCTTCGCCCGCCGACCGGTTCTCGTCGTACGGCACGAGGAAGACGCGGCGGCGCCCACCGAGGTGGACCGTCTCATCGTCCCCGTGGACTTCTCCCGCGCATCGCACGAAGCCGTGGCCGTGGCTCTCGAACTGGCGTCTACGCTCGACGTGCCGATCGAGCTGCTGCACGCCGTCGAGCCTATTCCGTACGTGCAGATGGCGTATCCGATCTCCGTCGACACCGGGGATTTCAAGGACTATGCGCAGCATCGTCTCGACGAGATCGTCGAACAGCTCGACACGTCGCGCGAGATCCGCACTACGGTCTCCGTCGACATGGCCGAGCAAGCGGTGATCGACGCGGCCTATCGGTCCTCCTCGCCACTCGTCGTAATGGCCAGTCATGGGCATTCGGGGCTCTCACGGGTCCTGCTCGGGAGCACGACCGAGCGACTGCTGCGCAAAGCGCCCTGCCCCGTGCTCGTGGCGCCGACCGACGCCGAGGAGGAAGGATGAACGGTCCGCGCACCATTCTCGGGGGTATCGATTTCGGCGGCGCGGGAACCGATGCCGCCATGTGGGCGGCGATGCATCTCGATCCCGCTCGAGTCGTACTCGGGCACGTCGTGACCGTCCCGCGGCTCTCGTCGTTCCTTTCCCTCCAGTCAGGCACGGAGGAGCTGATCGAGACCAAGCTCGTCGAGGACGCGCAGGCACGGATCGACGTTCTCGCCCGCGAGCTGACGGAGGATGTCGGCCTGCCGTTCGAAACAGACGTCAGGGTGGGGGTCGACGTCGCGGCGACGCTCGACGAAATGGCGGACGACCACGACGCCGACCTGCTCGCGCTCGGGCCCCACGATCGGCGGAAGGGAGGATGGAACCCGCTCGGGACGATACCGTCACGCCTGCTCCGGGCTACGAAACGACCGACCCTCATCGTGCGGGGTGCCTTCGGCGAAGCGCCGCAGCGCGTGCTGGCCGCGATCGACGACAGCGCGGTGTCGGCACACCTGCTCGACTGGCTGGCCTGGACGAC
The DNA here is from genome assembly GCA_035464655.1 of Gemmatimonadota bacterium. Taxonomy (GTDB): domain Bacteria; phylum Gemmatimonadota; class Gemmatimonadetes; order Palauibacterales; family Palauibacteraceae; genus JARFPW01. Next base: position 11,440 of record DATHRZ010000119.1, on the reverse strand, counting down.
GACGAAGCTGGGTGCCGACGGAACGGCCCTGCACGTCATCGATTATCCGCTGCGCGATTTCGCCCGCTACATCACGCGGCCCGCGGGCGACGACGCCACCCGATTCGAAGCGCAGGCCGGCGAGTGGCTCCGGAAGCAACTGACCGACGCCGGACTCGACGAATCGTATGACGTTCGGGTCACCCTGGGAGAACCGGAGGTCGAGATCCTCGCGGCGGCCCGACGGCTCGACGCCGGACTGCTGATCATGGGAACGCGAGGGGCGGGCGCGATCGGGCGGTTCCTTCTCGGCACCGTGGCACAGGCGGTGGTCCGAAAGGCGGCCTGCCCCGTACTGCTCCTGCCGGCAAAGGACGACTGAGCCCGGTGGATCGGGCCGGCTGGAGGGGTCAGGCCGGCTCGTACTCGTGCGTCTGCTGAACCGCGCCGTCCTGCTTGTGAATCACCAGGCGGCTGGGCGCACTGGCGTGCGCGATGTCGCGCGCGGCGCTCACGGCCTCCTTCTTCGTCGGGTGCCTGCTCACGGCGCTCGTCGTGCCTTCGGCCTTCACGCTCCACCCCTCGCCGTATGGCGTCACGTGGTAGACGACGTCGGGGGTCGCCCTCTTTTTCGCCGCGAGGACGGCGAGCCCGGTCGTCGCCGCGGCCGCCGCGACGCCCGCGATGATCTTCGTCTTCTTCGCCATCGTTCGTCTCCTCGGTTGTCAGCCCGCCTTCGCGACCGCAGCGTCGCGCGCCTCGCGCAGCGCCCGCCACACACGGTCAGGGGTGAAAGGCAGACGATCGATGCGCACCCCCACGGCGTCGTAGATCGCATTGGCGATGGCGGGCAGCGAGGGATGGAGCGGCCCCTCGCCCGCCTCCTTGGCGCCGTACGGCCCCTCGGGGTCGCTCGCCTCGACGATCAGCGAGACGAACTCCGGGCAGTCGAGCGAGGTCGGGATCCGGTAGTCGAGCAGGGATGGCGCGTTGTGCAGGCCACCCTCGGGCGTGCCGCGCTTCACGACCTGCTCCTCCATCAGCGCCTCGGCGAAACCCATGTAGGCGGAGCCCTCCATCTGGCCTTCAACCAGCATCGGGTTCAGCGCCTTCCCGCAGTCGTGCGCGATCCAGATTCGCGTCACGTCGACGAACCCCGTGTCCTCGTCCACCTCGACTTCCGCCACGTGCGCCGTGAAGCTGTAGGCGGGCGAGGCGCCGATCGTCCCGCCGCGGTAGTCGCCGTGCACGCCCTCCTTGGGAGTGTTGTAGTGTCCGACGGCCCCCAGCGTCCCGTGCTCGGCCTCGGCGAGCATGAACGCCTCGGCGATCGGCATCCGCTCGTTGCCCGCCAGGGCCCAGCCATCGGCGAGTCGCACTCCTCCGGGCTCGACGTCGAACTCCTTCGCCACGGCGACGACGACCTTCGCCTTGAGCTCGCGGCAGGCCATCAGTACGGCGTTGCCGACCATCAGGGTCTCGCGCGACGAATAGGCCCCGAGATCGACGGGCGTGAGGTCGGTGTCGGCGCTGAACACGCGCACGTAGCCGAGCGGCACGCCGAGCTCCTCGCACGCGATGTAGGCCATGGTGGAATCCGAGCCCTGGCCGATCTCGGAGGCGCCGTGCAGCACGGTCACGCGGCCCGAGCGCTCGATTTGTACCTGGGCGGACGCCTGCGGCATGTCGTTCGGGTAGATGGGGTAGTTGGTGCCCGAAATATAGCACGAACCGGCCACGCCGAGCCCCTGCCCGCGCGGCAGCTTCCCGTAGCGATTCTTCCAGCCGCTCGCCTCCTCCACCCGGTCGAGACACTCGAGAAAACCGTTAGACTGCACCCGGAACTCGTTCACCGTGCGCCCGAGCCCCATGAAGTTGCGGCGGCGCAGCTCGATCGGGTCGATCCCGAGCTTCACGGCCAGCTTGTCGAGCGAGATCTCGAACCCGAACCGCGGCTGGACGGAACCGTGGCCCCGCTTGGGGCCGCAGGGCGGCTTGTTCGTGTACACGCGCGTCGCGTCGAACCGGTACGTCGCCACGTCGTACGGGGCCATGAGCAGTTGGCCGCTGTAGTAGGTGGTCACGAGGCCGAACGACGCGTAGGCGCCCCCGTCGAGCAGCAGCTTCCCGTCCACGGCCCGAATCTCGCCGTCCTGCGTCGCACCCACGCGGTAGGTCATGTCCATCGGATGTCGCCCGCGGTGCGAGTAGAACACCTCCTCGCGCGTGTAGAGGATCTTGACCGGCCGGCCGGTGCGAATGGCGAGAAGCGCGACGGCGAACTCGAGGTCGAACGGCTCCGATTTGCCGCCGAACGCACCCCCGACGGCCGGTTGCACGACCCGGATCTCCGCCACGTCGAGGTCGAGCACGCGGGCGAGCTCGCGGTGCAGGTAGTGCGGTACCTGCGTGGACGACCAGACCTCCAGCAGACCGTTCACGTTCCGGCGTGCGATCGCGCAGTGCGGCTCGATCGGCGCGTGCGTCGTGCCGTGGAAGTAATAGTCGCCCTCGACGGTCACGTCGCAGGCGTTCATCTCCGCATCCACTTCGCCGAACTCGAGCCGGACGTGCTTCGTGACGTTGCCGTTGCGCCCCGGCTTGCGCGGCTCGTGGATCGGATGTTCCGTCGGCTCGAGGGCGTCGGCGGGCTCGAACACGGGCGGCAGCACCTCGTACTCCACCTCGATCGCCCCCAACGCCTCGTTCGCCGTGTCCTCGTCAATCGCCGCCACGGCGGCCACGGCGTCGCCGACGAACCGCACCCTGTCGAACGCGAGGGCGTGCTCGTCGCGCGTCCACGGAATGATGCCGTAGTCGGTCGGCAGGTCGCGACCCGTGATCACGCCGTGCACCCCCTCCATCGCCTCGGCGGCGCTCGTGTCGATCGTCACGATTCGCGCGTGCGGATGTGGGCTGCGCAGGATCTTCCCGTGCAGCATTCCCGGCAGGACGATGTCGTCGGTATAGACCTCCGACCCCGTCGATTTGCGATGGCCGTCCACCCGCCGGTTCCGCCGACCGAGGCGCGACAGCGCGTCGGGGGCCAGCGACGACAGGGGCTCGGGATCGGGGGCTTCGGCCGCCTGTTTCTTCAGCAGTTCATCGGGATGCATGGGCGAAATCTAACGGATGATGTATGCTGATGTCATGAAACCGCCGATCCGCGGCATGCACGAGATGACCTCCATCGGGCGACTGCTCGACCCCGGCTACCCGACGAATCGGGCCGTGCTGGTGCTCCTTCCGCTGGCCGGCGTCGTCGCCGGCGGGGTAGCGGCGGCCGGCGGGGCAGGGATCGTCGGCGTGCTCGGACGGGCGGCGGGCGGCGCGCTGGCGGCGTTCGGCTCGTGGGCGCTGGCCCGAGAGATCGCGCCGGACGACGAAATCGCGGGCGCATTCGGCGCGCTGGCGCTCGGCTTCATCGCTTACCTGGTGTTCGAAGCGGCGCTGGTTCCCGTGTTCGTGGCGCTGTTGTTCGCGCGGATCGTGGCGCGCACGACGGGCCTGGCGGCGACCGGGCTCGATTCGCTGCTCGTGACGGCGGTCGCGCTGTTCGCCGCCTGGTGGGCGGGCAGCCCGTGGCCGGCGGCGGCGGGCGCCGCGGCGTTCGTGCTCGACGCCGTGCTGGCGCCGGGCCTCGCCCGGCAGTGGTTGTTCGCCGGGCTGTGCGCGGCCGGGGCCGTCGCTCTGACGTCGGCCGGCCTCGCCCCCGCCGTCGTGCCCGTGCAGCCCGACTTGCCCGCCCGGACGATCGGGACGGTCCTGATCGTCGGGACGATCGCCCTGATCGCCGCCACGCGAAGCTGCGAGGCTCGCGGCGACGCGACGGACGATCCGCTCTCGGTGACGAGGGTGCGCGCCGGTCAGCTGGCCACCCTGCTGACGGCCCTCGCGTGGGCCGCGGCGGGAACCGCCGGCATCGAGGCGGGCGCGCTCGTGTGGGCCGTGCTCGCCGCCGCGACGATCTCCGCGGCGTGGCGGGGCGTGACGAGGGGCTGAGGCCTCACGGTTCGATCTCCGAGATACCGCGCTTCCGGGCCACCCGGAACGCGGAAGGCGTTGGCGGCTATCCAGACGCTCCCGGCGGTCGCGAGTACGAGCAGAAACAGCAGGGGCTTCCACAGCACGCAGCCGAGGGTGTTATCGAGTCGCCGCAGACGGCTCACGGTCGGCCTCGTACCGGCGACGTGCCTCGGGGGACTTCGCCAGGGCCGCCGAGAGCTCGCGCGGCACATCCACAGTCCGCATCGCCGTGTCGCGCCGGAGCGTGACCCGCACCTCGTCGCCCGTGCCGAATGCCTCGCGGACGTCGAACGGAATCCGCACCAGTGCTCCGCCTCGACGGCCGGCTTCGATCGTCGCGGCGAACTGGTGCGTCGCTCCGGCGGGAGCCGTGCGATCGTCCATGGTCGCTCTCCCCCTTCGATTTCGAAACTTCCAATATGGGGCCCGAGGGCCCATAATCCTGCGTCGTCAGCATCACCCAAGGGACCGATCGCAGAGGAAAGCATGAAACGGACCGACCTTCTCATCGCCTTCGCCGCGCTGGCCGTCGCGGCGGCACCGGCGTGGGCGCAGAGCTCCGTCGACGCCCGGCAGCAGGCCGTGGCCGGCTTCGGCGCCTCCGTCGCGCTGAGCGGCCAGCAAGTTCTCGTGGGCGAGCCCGGGAACGTGTTCCGACCCGGCATGGTGTACGTGTACGAACGGGACGGCTCCGGCACCTGGAGCGAGACCGCCGTGCTGACCAACGGCGAGGGCGCCGACGCCGACCGGTTCGGTGGCGTGATCGCCACGGCCGGCAGCAGCATGCTGGTTTCGACGAATCCACGCGGCGACGCGCCGGCCGGGGTCGCGGTGTTCCGCCGCGCCGCCGACGGCACCTGGACTTATGACGGCCGGCTTCCGCACGAGACCGCCGAGGGCGAGAATTTCGGCGCCGCCCTGGCAATCGAAGGCCAGCAGGCGTTCGTCGGCGCGCCGGGTGGGGAAGACTCGGCCGGACGCGTCTATGTGTTCGACCGGACCGGCGATTCGTGGACCGAGTCCGCCGTGCTCGAGCTGGAGAACGGCGTGGGGACCGGCTTCGGCAACGCCATCGCCGTGGGCGAGGGCCACCTGATGATCGGCGCTCCGGGCAGAGGCGCCGGATCCGATGACGAGGACGGTGATTCCCTGCCCGCCGTCGATGGCAACATCCACCACTACGTGCTGGATGGCGGTGCCTGGACGAGGGCGGGAGACCTGGGCCTCAACGTCGTGGGCGAGAGCCCGGGCGCCGGCTCCGTGCTGGTCATGCAGGGAAACATGTTGTTCGCCGGCGCTCCGCGCTTCGCCGGGGGCAACGGGGCCGTACTGGTGTTCGAGCGCGACGAAGAGGGGGCGTGGAACCAGCAGACCGCCCTGCTCCCGTTCGAAGGCGCCACGAACCTCGAAGGCCGCCGCGCGTTCTTCGGACCGCGCTTCGGCTCGGCGATTGCCGTGGACGGACAGACCGTCTGGGTGGGGACGCCGGGTCGCGGAACCGTGTACTCCTTCACGCGTGGTGAGGACGGAAGCTGGACCGGCGCGACACAGATGAGCCCCGAGGACGAGGACGCCCGCGGATTCGGCGGCGCGATCGCCATGGCGGGCGACCTCGGCGTCGTTGGAGCGGGCGGCGCCAGTCGTGGTCTCGGCGCGGCCATCATCATGGAGCGATCTGGCGGCGCGTGGACGACCGCCGCCACGGTGTCGTCGGAACCCGAGTCCCTCGACCCGATCGTCGGCGGCGAGCCGATCCGCTGTGAGGACGGCGCGGCCAGCGACTGGGGCTGCGAGGGGGTCGACCTCGTGTCCTTCCTGCCGGTGGGCGACATCGGGGGTGCGCCGGGCATCTCGCTCAACGACATGTGGGGCTGGTACGACGAGGAGACAGGCCGAGAGTACGCGATCGTCGGCCGCAACGACGGGACTTCGTTCATCGACGTCACCGATCCCGGCAACCCCCGCTACCTGGGTGACCTGCCCAAGACGGAAGAGGCCCGGATCAGCGTGTGGCGCGACATGAAGGTGTTCAACGACTACGTGTACATCGTGGCCGACGGAGCCGGCGAGCACGGCGTGCAGGTGTTCGACCTCACGCGCCTGCGGGACATCGACGAGCCGCAGATGTTCGAGCCCGACTTCCTGTACGACGGAATCGCGAGCGCGCACAACATCGTGATGAACGAAGAGACCGGGTTCGCCTACGTCGTCGGCGCGTCCGGCGGCGGTGAAACCTGCGGCGGCGGGCTGCACATGCTCGACGTCCGCACGCCGCCCGAGCCCGAGTTCGCCGGCTGTTTCTCGGACGGCGTGACCGGCCGACGCGGTACGGGCTACAGCCACGACGCGCAGTGCGTCAGCTACATCGGGCCCGACCCCGACTACCAGGGCCGCGAGATCTGCATCGGCGCGAATGAGACGGCGCTCAGCTTCTCCGACGTGACCGACAAGGACAACCCGGTCGCGATCTCGACCGTCAGCTATCCGAACGTCGCCTACGCGCACCAGGGCTGGCTGTCGCCCGATCAGACGCTGTTCTTCGCCAATGACGAAGGGGACGAACCGCAGAACCTGGTCGCCACCACACGGACGCTCGTGTGGGACGTGCGCGATCTCGACGACCCGGTGCTGCTCTCCGAGTACTTCGCCACGACCACCGAGACCGACCACAACCTGTACATCAAGGACGACCTGATGTACCAGTCGAACTACGGGGCGGGGCTGCGGATCATCGACATCTCCGATCCCGACGACATTCACGAGGTCGGTCACTTCGACACCGATCCGGACCTCGGCTGCTGCGGAAGCTGGAGCAACTACCCGTACTTCAAGAGCGGCGCCGTGGGCGTCACCGGGGGTCGGGCCGGCTTCTTCATGGTGAAGCGCCAGGAGGACATGGTGATGTAGAGATCTGGCGCTCGTCGGGCGCGGCATGCGTGCGCCCGCCGTCGAGCACCAGCAGTCGTTCCAGCGGGCCGATCTGCCGATGCGCGCAGGTCGGCCCGCATTTTCTGCTAGCCGGTCCCGCCGTCGGCCGCCCGTGCCTCGCGCAGTTCCTCCGACAGACCGACGCCGCCGAGGATCCCGAAGTCGAGGGTCCGAATCGGGAAGGGGATCGAGATGTCGTTCTCGTCGAACGCGGTCTTCAAGGCCATGATGGCGGCCGTCTGCGCCTGCTTGTACTCGGAGTGCCGATTCGTGAACGGGATCCAGAAGCGCACCACGAAGTTGATCGAGCTCCCCCCGAACTCCTCGTAGTAGAATTCGACGTCCTTCCCCTGGATGCGCTGCGGCACGTCCTCGACGGCCTCGATAGTCACCCGCCGCACCGCCTCGAGGTCGTCGGCATAGCTCACCCCGCACGTGAGGTCGACCCGGCGCTGCCCCAGCTTCGTGTAGTTGATCAGCTTGGCGCGAAATACTTCGCCGTTCGGCACGTAGACGAGCTGACCCGTCGGTGTGAGGAGAACAGTGGCACGCAGGTTGATCTCCTGCACCCTGCCGAAGACGTCGTGGGCCTCCACCAGGTCCCCCTCGCGAATCGGACGCCGCACCGAGATCAGGATGCCCGCGATGAGGTTCTCGACCGTATTCTGCGCGGCGAAACCGATCGCCAGGCCGAGGATTCCGGCTGCCCCCAGAATCGAGGCCACGGCGGTGCCGAGATTGAGCACCGTGAGGGCGATCGTCGCGCCGAGCGCCAGCAGCGCGACGAACGCCAGGGTGGAGAGAAGCCGGTTCACGGCCCGGTACTCGGAAACCCGCCCGAGCAGCCGGTACGACCAGTCGCGCGCGAACCGCGCGATGAGCACGAACACCACGACGATGACCACGGCGACGACCAGGTTCGGCAACGCCTGGATGGCGCCGGCCAGCCAGGAACCGATCTTGTCCCAAGTTGCCTGAATCGCCTGGTTCAGGTCCATTCGGTCGCTCCTCGCCGGCGAGGTCGGAGTGGTCGTGCGAGCCTTCAACATGCCCCGGACGGGCAGAGCACGCCAACCCCGAAGACCGATGCATCGACGCTTGCCTTCGCGCGGCTGGCTCGCGCAGTATGACGGCGATGCGGGCACGGAACCTGCCCGTCCACTCCGATTGCGAGGCCGCCGCGGTGAAGCTCGTCAGTGAACTGAAGGATCGTCGTTTCGTTCCGCTCCTCACCGGCTATCTGGCCGGCGGGTGGATCGTGCTCGAAGTGATCGACCAGCTCACCGGCAACGAGATCATCCCGGCGCTGTTCTATCCGGTCGCCCTGACCCTGCTGGTCTGCGGGATTCCGGCCGTCGGAGTGGTGGCCTGGTTTCACGGCGCCAGGGGTGAGCAGAAACCGCCGCGGCGCGAGATCGCGATGCTCGGCGCGCTCGCGGTAGTAGCGCTCGCCGCCACGGGATACGTCGTCCGGAACCAGCTCGCCGAGCCGGAAAGCGCTTCGGCGTCCGCCCTGGATCGCCTCGACGCGACCGAGAATCCCAGCCGCATCGCGGTCATGTACTTCGACGCGGCGGGCTCCGACGATGAGGAGGCCGAGTTGCTGGCGGCGGGGCTCACGGAATCGCTGATCGACGAACTGTCACGCGTCCCGGCCATCCACGTCGTATCGCGCAACGGCGTGGCGCCGTTGAGGGGTCGCGCCAGCTTTCCGACCGATAGCGTCCGCGAGGCCCTGCAGGTCGGGACCTTCGTACAGGGCACCGTGACCGAATCGGATTCGATCGTGAGCGTGAGGGTACGGGTCGTGAACGCGGCCACCGACCGCAACGTCGGCAGCAGTACGTTCGAGCGGCCACGGTCCGAGCTGTTCGAGCTTCGGGACGAGATCGCCGGCCAGGTCGCGCTGTTTCTGAGAGAGACGATCGGCGAGGAGATCCGGCTGGTGTCCGACGCCGGGAGGGCGGACAACGTCGACGCCTGGGTACTCGTTCAGCGCGCGGCAGAACTCGAGACGGAGGCGGGCCGTCTCTCGGCCCTTGGAGATCCCGAAGGAGCGGCGCTGCGCCTCGCTTCCGCCGATTCCGTGCTCGCGGTGGCCGAACAGCGGGCGCCCGACTGGTCGGTTCCACGCACGCGCCGTGGCTGGCTCGCTTACGAGCGCGCCCGCCGCGGCGGCTTCGACCGGTCGGCCATTCCCGAGTTGCTCGCGCAGGGGCGGGCGCACGCTATTCGGGCGCTTGCCCTCGATCCGCGCGACGCCGACGCCCTCGAGCTTCGCGCGACGATCGACTACTGGAGCTACCTGCTGAACCTGACGTCGGAGCCGGGCGAGGCCGAACGGCTGCTCGAACAGGCGGAGGCGGACTTTCACGCGGCGACCGCCGCGGACCCGACACAGGCGTCGGCCTACAGCTCGCTCAGCCACCTGCTGATGAACCAGGGGCGCACGGCGCAGGCCAAGCTGGCGGCCGAGAAGTCCTACGAGGCCGATCCGTGGCTGCTCAACGCCAACCTCACGGTGCTCCGCCTGTTCCAGACCTCCCTCGAGCTGCAGGACGAGCGAGAAGCCCGGACATGGTGCGAAACGGTCGGGGCCGACCGCTTTCCGAACGACTACCGCTTCGTCGCGTGCCGCGTCTGGCTCCTCGCGCTGCCGACCACGAATCCGGACACGGTGGCCGCGAAGATCGACGACGCCTGGCTCCAGTGTGAGGCTGTCGTCGAGCTCAGCCCGACATCGCTCCGCGACTTCAATCGCAGCCACTGTCACATGCTGATCGCCATGGCGCTGGTGCGCGCCGATCTGCCCGACAGCGCCCGCGCGGTGGCCGAGCGCGCCCGGGGAGGGCCGGAGGTCGACCCGATCCGCGAGCTCGCGTGGCTCGAGGCGATCGTGCTCACCTGGCTGGGCGACTACGACGCCGCAGTGGACCGACTATCCCTGTATTTCGCCGCGAATCCGGGACAGGCGGAGGCGTTCGCGCGCGACGACACCTGGTGGCTCGAGGATCTGCGCGACGTGCAGGCTTACCAGCGACTGGTGGGCTCCGGATAGCGTTTTGTCCGACGACGCGTAGATTGTCGCCCTCGCGGTAATCGTCCAAGTCGACAAGGTATTGACCGGGCTCCCGAATCCGGCACGCCCCGAGCGACCCATCCCTTTCAGGAGTATATATGCGTGTGCGTGCGTGGCATGTAGTCGCCGCAACCTGTGGTCTGGCCGTCCTCGGCGTGTCTGCCTGCGGTGAAGCTGACGAGCGGACCGCCCTCGTCGAGCCCGAGGTCGCGGCCCGGTCGCCGGCCTGCGACTTCGGCCGCATGGCCAACGACGCGCGGCGGTACTTTCCCGGCAACGGTCCGGGCGCTCCGTCGACTACAGTCCTCGAGTTGATCGACCTGATGAAGGCCGACTGCTCGGCCGGCGACGCCGCGGCATACACCGCTCACTGGTTCGACATCGCGCAGATTCTGGGGGACGTTCTCGCCGCCGGCACGGGAGGCGACGCGAGCGACGGCGCGAGCTTCCTCGCCACGTCGCTCACGGTGCCGGGCCCTGACGGTCAGACGCCGATCTTCGATCCGTGCGGTGACGACGACGGGTGCATCGCCTGGGAGGGCTACCCGACGCTTCCCGACTTCGCCTCGGTGCTGTCCTCGCCCCACGGTGCATGGGCGGTCGTTTCGACCGGAGCCGCCGCCGTCTGCTCGTCGTTCGAGCAGCCGTGCAGCGAGTGGAGCGCCGCGTTGCTTGGCGACGCATGGGGTGTCGAGCCCTCGGTGTCGTGGCCGGCGGCGCTCGCCGGGCGCACGACGGTCGTGTTCGGCCACCCGCTGGCCGGGCCGAGCCCGACCGGCGAAACGCTTCTCGTCACCGAGTTGCCTGCCTATCAGTGGCTGCTCATTCCGGATCCCGGCACGTTTGGCGTCGATCAGACGCCGCCGGCCGTGCTCGAAGTGGGCCTGTGCTCGACGGCCGAGCCGATCAGCATCGAAACCCTGGTGCAGAAGGGCGGCACCGTGTTGACCGAAGCCGTGATCGACTGGTGCACCGACCAGGTGCCCTCGATCGCGAGCCGCGGCTCGTCGTTGTGGGACCGGACGCTCGCCTTCCTGTCACCGGCTCCGGCGCCCCTCGTCGCCACGAACGCAGTGGCCCGTGCCGGCCCCGGGGGCTCGGCGAGCAGCTTCACGGACTTTTATGCCATCGACCTTCCGCGGGAAGCGCTCGTCGCCTTCTCGGCCCCGCCCGCCGACGGTTTCGTCGGACAGCCGATTCTCGGCCTGGACGGCGAGCCGTTCAGCCTCCGGGCGTTTACGGCGTCGGAAGCGTCGCCGCTCGAAAGCACGCAGGTCACGCTCACCGTCATCGGCAATGGCGGCCTGATTCCCTCGGGCAACGACGTGTCGGCCGAGGGGCTCTCGTGCGTGGACTTCGTCTGCACGGGGAAGACGCAGGCCGACCATCAGACGAACCCGGGCACCCTCGAGTTGCCGCTGGTGTTCA
>DATHRZ010000118.1:0-10040 GCA_035464655.1 Gemmatimonadota bacterium | reverse complement strand
CGCTCGCGAGCGGCCGCCGTGTCGCCACGAACCCGGAGATCCAGCCGGGCGAGCCAGGTCGCCTCGTCGATCTCGTTCGCATTCTCCCGCGACTGGCGCCAGGCGATCAGAGCCTCCTCGATCTTGCCTTCGAGGAGCCGGAGCGACGTGGTCGCGACGTGCGCCGCGCGACGAAGGCTGAGGATCTCGCTCGAGAGCAAGGGAGCGAGCTCCCGCTCCGCGGCCTCGACGTCCCCCTCGAGATACGCGAAGTCGAAGCGGCCCCAGGCCACGTTGGGGTGGTCGGGAAAGGCCACGGCGAAGCTGTCGAGGACGGCGCGCGCCGAGTCGGTTCGGTCGACCCGATAGAGCGAGCCCACGAGATTATTGTAGTAGTGCGCGGTGTACGGATCCGCGTCGAGCGCACGGCCGAACGCCTCCGCGGCGAGGTCGAGCTGGCCGAGGTCGAGGTACGCGACGGCCAGGTTGTTGAGCGCCGTCGCGTCGTCGGGAAACTTCTGGATCAGCGCCCGATACGCGGTGACGGCCTCGTCCTGGTTCTCCGTGACGTACGAATGATACAGACCGACCGTATGGTAGCGCTCGCGCTCCGTCAGGCGGTCGCGCAGCTCGTAGGCGCGGGTCGCCGCCTCGACGCGCCGCTCTCCGTCCGACACCGCGAGCTTGCGCCACGCCATCGCGAAGCTGGAGTCCAGGGCGATCGCCTCGTCGAGCAGGGCGATGGCCTGGTCGAGATCGCGATTGTCGAAGGCTTCCTCGGCGCGCGTATATTTGCGCAGCGCCTCGAGCGACGAGGTCGTCGCCCGGGCCAGCGGCGCCGCGCTGCGGATGGAGCCGAGGGACTCCCCGAGGCGCTCGCGCAGCTTGCGGCCCAGGCGGTCCACGGCGTCGAGGAACTTCGTCGCGTCGGCGATGTTCTCGCCCACGCTGACGAGCTCGTTGCCCGTCGCGGTCTCGATGACCCGCGCGGTCAGGATGTAACCGCCCCCGGCGCCGACGACGCTTCCGCCCACGACGGCCTTGTAGCCCTCGCGTTCGGCGACTTCCTGGGCGCGGTCGAGGTCGACGGGACCCTTCTCGACCCCCATGCGGTCGAGCACGTTCCCCACCAGGCCGGGTTCGACCAGCGAGACGATGCCCGACTCCGCGAGCTGGACCCGCAGGGCCGCGGTGGTCGCCACGGCGAGCGCCGAGTCGCCGCTGAAGTCCGCGAGAACCACGCGTTCCCCGTCGTCGATCACGCCGCGCGCCACGAGCGTGCCGGCGGTGCCGACGCCGGCGCTCCGCAGCACCATCCAGCCCGCCGTCGCGACCCCGAACAGCGCGAACGCCGCGACGCCCCCGGCGATCGCGTTGCGCCAGGTGAACACGTTCCCCTGCAGCCAGAGCTTCGCGGCACCCGCGGTCGAGCGGGGCCCGGCGGCGGCGGTCGTGATGGAGGCGGAGGGCCCGGCGGACGGGGTGCCGGTGCCGGGCATCGACAGATCGGCGGCCGAACCCGCCGGCGTCTCGTGCGCGTCGGATGGTCCGGCCGGCGCCGGCTCGGGTTCTCCGGATACGTGCCCCTCCCGCCCCGGCATGCCTTCCTGGACGAAGGCGGTCGCGAGGACCATCGGGAGGCCGATGAGCAGAAGCACCAGCGCCAGGGACGGAACCCACTCGGGCATCCCCGTGGTCTCGTGCAACTGATCGACCACCTGGAGCACGACCCAGGAGCCCATCAGGTAGATGCCGAGGATCTGCCAGAGGGAGCGGCGATGCGCCTCGTGAATCAGCTTCTTCATACCGGCTCGACCCTCGCAGGGGGGAGAAATCGACGTGGCCGAACGGGCCTGTTACCGCGGCACGTTCGGTGGCCGGGGGACGTCGGGCAAGTAGGAAGGCAGTGGGGCCGGCGTCCTTCAGTCCACTCCCCAGGCGGCGTCGATCGTGGCCAGGAGCTCGGCATAGCGAGCATCGTCGCGCAGCGACCCGAGGATTTCGGGAAAGAAGTACCGCACGTGCTCGACCGTGAAATCTCTCCACGTGCGCACGGCGGCGAAGGCCTCGAACGCCGCGTCCCGTCTTCCGAGCGCGGCCTGCAGGAGACCGATCGAACCGGCGTCGCGCAGAGGGGCCTGCGTTGACTCGAGGGCCGCGAGACAGGTTCGGACGGCCGTCTCGCGGCCCGCCTCCGGCTGGCAGAGGGCCTCCAGCGCCTGGATCTCGGAGTGGCGGGGCGTGCCCCCGGATGGTACGACGGCGGCGGCTCCCTCGAGCGCTGCTCGCGCTGCCGCGAAATCGCCGCGATGGTATTCGACCAGCGCGAGGATGTACCTGGCGAGGCCGTAACCCGGCTGAATCTCCACGGCGCGTCTCGCCTCGACCCGGGCCCGGTCCGATTCCCCGTGGGCGAGCAGGCTCTCGGCGAAGTAAGCCCGATAGGCTGGGGCCAGCGGATCGATCTCGATCGCGCGGGCTCCGATCCTCGCGGCCTCCCCCGGCCGGCCCGTGAGCAGCTGCACCCAGCCGAGCCACGCGTAGGCCTCACCGTGGCTCGGCCGCAGCTCGATCGCTCGTCGGAGGGCACGAATCGCGTCCGAACCCTCCTGGCGAAGCGAGCGCGCGATGCCGAGCGCGGCCCACCCTTCCCCGCACTCCGGATCGATCTCGAGGGCCCGGCAGGCGGCCTCGAGGGGCTCCGGGGACCCCTCCGGCGGCGCGTAGTCGTAGAACCGCAGCATGTCGAGCGCGTCGGCCAGGCCCGCCCATGCCACGGCGTAGTCCTCGTGCAGGTCGATGGCGGCCCGGAAGTGCGCCGCGGCGAGCCGCAGCCCCGATTCCGTGCGCTCGTCGAGATGTCCCCTCCCCTGGACGTACCGCAGCCGGGCCCCCGGCGGCGGACGGGACGCCCCGTCGGGCCGGGAAGACGCCGGGGCCGTGGCATCAGCGGCATTCGCGGTGGAAGCGGCGGTATTCGACCCCCCGGCGCCCGGAGCCGGCTCGCCGCGCCGGATACGGTCGAGCAGCTCGACGACCTCCGGCCGCGGTTCGCGGCCGAACTCTTCGGACATCGCCCGGACGTGCTCCTCGCCCGCACGGAGCGCCGCGCCGGTGTTCCCGGACGCCTCGAGGGCCTCGACGAGGCGCACGACGAGGCGGGCGTCGTAGGGCTCGTCGCGCGCCAGCGTTCGCCAGTGACGGGCCGCTTCTCCCGGCCGGCCGGCCTCCATAGCCCGGAGCGCGAGCTCCTCGAGGCTCTCGTGATACGCACGGCGAAAGTGCGCACGCCGATCATCCAGCCACTTCTCGAATTCCGGCGTCCCGGAAAGGTAGAAACCATCGAGCAGAGGCCCCTGGTACAGCTCGACGACGCGGTCCGGGTCCTCCGCTTCGACGGCTTCCCGCAGCTCGATCACGTCACACGCGACCGTGTCGTCGAGCCGGACGTGCTCGCCCGACGTGACCAGCGCATCGTCGCCGAGGTCGCGCCGCACGTTGTAGATGCAGCTGTTCAGCCTGTTCCGGGCGGCGGCGTCCGGGCGTCCGGGCCACAGGAGCCCTGCGAGTTTCGCGCGCGACAGCGTTCGATTCGGCGTGCACGCGAGCAGCGCGAGCAACGCCAGCGGATGGCGACGGGTCGAGATTCCGCCCTCGAAGGGGGTCCCGTCGTCGCGTTCGGCGGCCGCGCCGCCGAAGAATCTCAGGCGCGCCACACGACACTCGATTTTAGTTGACGCATAGTTGACGCCCCGCGCAGAGCCCGTTGCCAGTCCTTCCCTAAGCTAAACCGGACGTGGCAGGACATCCATCATTCCTGACCGGGAGAAGACGACATGCGTGGTAACGTAAGCCGACGAATCAACGTCGCTGCGGCCGGGCTCGCGGCCGCGGTCATGGCCATCGTGGCCTGCACCGACGGCTCGCCGACGAGTGTGACGCAACTGGCGAGCGCCCAGTCCGCCGACGCGGCGGCCCGCACGGGCCTCGTGGAGATCGACGCGAACGGCCTGAGCCTCGAGGGACCGGACCAAATCCCCGCGGGCTGGACGACCTTTCGGCTCAACAACAACTCGGGGATGACTCACTTCGCGGTGCTCGAGAAGATGCCCTCCGGCATCGGCCTCGAGGAGCAGCAGGAAGAGGTCGCGCCGGTCTTCCAGGACGGCATGGATCTGCTCAACGCGGGCGAATTCGACGCGGCGCTGGCGGCGTTCGGGACGCTGCCCGCCTGGTTCTTCGAGGTCGTGTTCCTTGGCGGACCGGGCCTGACCGCGGCGGGGGGCAGCTCGGAGACCACCGTCTACCTCGAGCCCGGCACGTATCTGCTCGAGTGCTACGTGAAGACGAACGGCCGCTTCCACTCCTACGATCCGAACGGCGTCGGCATGGTGAAGGAGATCACGGTCACGGACGAAAACTCCGGCGCAAAGGCGCCGAGGCCGACCTGGCAGGTCGACATCTCCAGCACGGCGGGCATCGAGTTCGAAGGGCGCGCTCGGCCGGGACGGCACACGATCGCCGTGAACTTCGTCGACCAGGTCGTACACGAGCACTTCCTCGGCCACGACGTCCATCTCGTTCGACTGGAGGACGACACGGACATGGCGGAGCTCGCCGCATGGATGAACTGGACACTTCCGGACGGTCTCGAGACGTCGGCGCCCGCCGAGTTCCTGGGCGGAGTGCACGAGATGCCGGCCGGAGAGACCGGGTACATGAACGTAATCCTGACACCCGGCCGGTACGCCTGGATCGCGGAGGTGCCGGACCCCGCGGGCAAGGGCATGCTCCAGACCTTCGAGATTCCCTAGCTCCGTCGTACGGTACTCGTCGCTCACCTGCCGCGGGCGACTGGATCACTCCGGTCGTCCGCGTCCAGGGAGGGTCAGGCCGCGGGAGGGATGTTGTGGTTGGCGCGGAACAGGTTGTCCGGGTCCCACCGGGCCTTGATCCGCGCCAATCGCTCGTAGTGCGAGCCGTAGGCGTTCCGGACGGCCACCCGGGCGGCGTCCCGGTCGTCGAGATAGTTCACGTAGCGGCCGGGGGCGGCGTGCGGACGCAGGGCGTCGAACAGCCTCGTCGCCCAGCCGATCATCTCGGCGTCGTCCTCCGGATTCGCCCACTTCGGGACGGCGGTCAGGCACATGCGGCGCTCCCGGTGCGGATAGGCGGTCGCGTCCCGATCGACGCGGCGGATCGCTCCCCCCAGCCATTCCAGGAAGATGCTCGAGTTGGGGCTCGGCACCGGCGCCGCGTGTTCGACGAACGCGTCGATCGCCGCGTCGGAGAACTCGTCGAAGAACGCCGTTTCGTAGGCGTTCCGCTCGCCCGGGAAGTACATCGAGGATTCGAGGTCGTCGAGCAGATGCGCGTAGGACGCCGCGCCGACCTGATCGATGATCGGCGATCCGACCTCCCGGAGCGGCCGGATCGCCTCCATCCCCGCCTCCGGGTCGCCGTCGAAGAACGGAACGAAGGCGAACACCGTGTCGCCCCGGTGTCTCTCCGGCATTTCCGGCACGTCGGGCAGACGGAAGACGACGGGCATGCAGGAGAGCTCGTCCGGCGCCGTCGGCATGTAGTCGCGGTAGAACCGCAGGGCCTCCGCCGCCCCGCTCATCGGGTGCACGACCTGGCCGGACAGAACCTCCGGCCCCACCGGGTGGAGCCGAAACAGGAACTCCGTGACGATCCCGAAATTGCCCCCGCCGCCCCGGAGCGCCCAGAACAGGTCGGAATTCTCGTCACTCGAGGCTCGAACCGTTCGTCCGTCGGCCGTCACCATCTCGGCCTCCAGCAGGTTGTCGCACGCGAGGCCGCACTTCCGGGAGATCCAGCCGAGCCCGCCGCCGAGCGTATACCCCGCCATGCCGCACGACACGATCGGCGCCGCCGTGGTCGCGAGCCCGAACGGCTGCGTCGCGGCGTTGAGGGTGCGGGCCCGAACGCCGGGTCCGACACGCGCCGTCCGCTCGTCGGGGTCGACCTCCACGTCGTCCATCATCGAAAGGTCGATGACCACACCGTCATCGCAGAGCGCGAACCCTGCGACGTGATGTCCGCCGCCCCGAATCGAGACGGGCACGCCGTGACGGCGGACATGTTCCAGCACTGCCGTCACGTCCGCCCGGTCGAGGCAGCGGACGACGGCCAGCGGCCGCCGGTCGATTCGCCCGTTCCACAGCTCTCGAGCGCCATCGTAGGCGGGATCGCCCGGGAGCAGCACGCTCCCTCGGACGGAAGTCTCCAGGGCCTCCACCCGAAGCGACGGCCGATCCCCATCGCGGTCATTCATGGGAGAACACTGGGCCGGGGTTCGTCGCCGAGGCAAGTACATGTTCCACGAAGTGCGGAACCTCGGCGGACGGCAGCGACCCCTCTACCCCCGCACCGCCACGATCGCCTCCAGCCGCCGTTGCGCCTCGTCGACGCGCGGCTGTAGCTCCGGGTCCGCGTCCTCCCAGAGCGAGACGAACTCGGCGTAGAGCGTCGCGGCGGCTTCCGGGTCGCCCGCCTCTTCCTCGAGCTCGGCCAGTCGCTCTAGCGACGAAGCCAGGTGCCACAGGTGCGCGGGGAACAGCGCCAGCCAGTGCGAGCTGTCGAGGAAGCGGCGGTAGTGAACACGGGCCGAGTCAGCCTGCCCGGCCGCGTCGAATGCGCGGGCGAGGTTGACCATCGGCAGGATCTCCTGCGGGCGCGAGGCGCTCTGCCGAAATTCGGCGGTCGCCTGGTCGTAGCGCCCCTCGGCGAGGGCGATCTCTCCGAGGACGCCGTGCCGCTGGTAGCGAAGCCCGCGCTGGTGGTTGGCGGGCGTCGTGCGCTCGAACTCCTCGACGAGCCGCCGTGCGGCGGCGGGGTTACCGACCGCGGCGTACGCCTGGGCGACATCCAGGTACGGACGCACGACCGGATCCATGGCCTCTAGCGGATAGCGCGCGAGCGCCGCGTCCAGCGCCGCCGACCCGTCCGACCCGCGCGCCAGGGCCTCGGCGGGGATCTCCAGGACGAGGGTTCTCAGTGCTTCGACATCGGAACCGTTCTCCTCGAACAGCTCGACGGACTGCTCCCAGTACCCCTTCGCCTCGTCGAGCCGACCTCGCACGGTCACCATCGCGGCGAGCCACGTGGTCGTCTGGGACAGCAGGAAGGCGCTGCCGGTGACCTGATCGCGCGTCCGGCGGAGCATGTCCTCCTCCGGCCCGAACTCGCGGCGCGCGCCGAAAGCCATCGCCCGATGCCAATCTCCGAAGGGCGGGGCCACCTCGTCGAGTCGCACGACGGCCGTGTCGACCAGGGACCACTTCCCCATCGTGGCCCCCATCTGGGCGATGTTCATCCACGGGATCGCGGCGCCGGCCGAGTCGAGCGCGGCCGCCCGCCGATAGTATTCGAGGGCGGTGTCGAGCTCCCCGAGGTTCCGGTAGGCCTCCCCCAGGTTATTGACCGGGGACGCCCGATCCGGCTCCGCCTCGATCGTCGCCTCGATGTAGGGGATCGCCTGGCGCGGCTCGTTGGTGACCCCCATGAAATAGAGGTTCGCGACCGCGTTGCGCTCCCTCTCCGTGAGCCGGTCCCGCAGCTCGAAGGCCCGCGTCTGCGCCTGCATCACGCGACCCGGTTCCATGCCGTAGTTGCCGAGCGCGATCCCGAGGGCGTACCAGGCGATCGCGAAGGTCGAGTCGAGCTCCACCGCCTTCTCGAACAGCGCCACGCGGCGCTGTACGTCCGCTTCCCCGAGACGCCGCGCCTCGGAGAACGCCCGAAGCGCCTCGAGGTTCGCCGTCGTCACCTCGGCCAGCGGCGGGCTCGCGGCGATCGAGCGCAGCGGATCGCCGATGCGCTCCCGCATGTGCTGCGCGAGCTCGTCGATCGCCGCGAGGAGCTGCGTCGAGTCCTTCGCGCTCTCGCGATGGGAGAGGAGGATGTCGCCGGAGGGCGCCGCCGACAGGCGCGCCGAGAGCGCGTAGCCCCCGCCGACCCGGCTGACCTCGCCCGTCACGATCGCCGGGATCCCCTCGCGCTCGGCGATCTCGTAGGCCAGCTCCTCGGTGAGCGGCGTGTCCGCCGGACGCTCCATGCGCCGGAGCGCCTCACTCACCGACCCGCGATCGACGAGGGCGATCGCCTCCGTCTGGGAGAGGTCGACCCGAAGCGCCTCGGTCACCACGCCCCCGAGCTCGGGATCGTCCGTCGAGTTCTCGAAGTCGGCCAGCAGAATGCGGTCCGCCTCATCCAGCACGCCTTTCGCGACCAGCGTGCCGGCGGCGCCGATCCCCGCCGTCCGCATGACGAGCCAGCCGGCCGTCCCGATCCCGAGCAGGGCGAACGCTCCGACGCCGCCGAGCAGCGCGTTGCGCCAGCTGAACAGGCGCCGACGCCGGCTTTCGTCCGTGCTTGCAGCGGATGTGTCGGTCTCCGCGCCGCCGCGGCCGCGCCAGCCGCCCGCCCAACCGCGCTGTACGAACGCGGTCGTCATGACGATCGGCAGACCGACCGCCAGGAGGACGAAGGACGAGGTCACCACCCACTCGGGCATGCCGACGGTCGAGTTGAGCGTGTCGACGACCTGGAGCACGACCCAGGAGGCGCCCAGGTAGAGGCCGAGGATCTGCCACATCGACCGGTCGTGGATCTCCTGCAGGACGTTCTTCATCTACCAGTCCTTCAGGGGCCAGCGCATCGACTCGACGGGCGGCCAGGACAGCCCGGCCTCCTGGAGTCGAGCCGCCAGATTCGGTGTGACGTCCAGGTCGAAGGGCGCGCCGCAGAGGCAGAAATAGGTCCCGATCATCAGGTACATCGGTCCGGCGGGGCGCGCGTCGATCTCCGCGGCCGCCGCGTTGGCCGCGGCGCGATCGCCGGCGCGGGCGGGCAGGATCAGCTCGGTCGCGATCCCCGGCCGGGAGTCCCGCGCCGCCATGCGTCGGCGGAGGTCGTCCAGTGTCGGACGATCCCCTCGCGCCGCGGCGATATAAGCTTCGCCCAGGGTGCGGTTGGTGTTGGTCGATCCCCCCAGCCGGGACAACGAGGCGCGCGCCTCGTCGAAGCTTTCCAGCGCGAGCAGGCTGGTCAGTCGTCCCTCCTGCAGCCCGTATCCTTCGATGTCGGCGACCTCCAGTCCGCGGTCGGCGATCTCGAGCGCGCGTGCCGCGTCGTCCGCGTAGATCGAGGCGAGCGCGGCGTGAAGCCAGTTGGACTCGTCCAGCACGGCGCAGCGCGTGGCGCGCAGGAAGTAATCGCGGGCCGGCTCCGCCAGCCCGAACGCGAGGCCGGGTACGTGCATCCACTGATCGTAGCCGCAGGCCTCGGTGTGCCCGAGAGCCCGACGGTACAGGTCGGCCAGGCCGGTCCAGTCTTCGGAGAACAGGACCCGGGTGAGCTCGATGAAGTCACGCGCCGCCTGGTTCGGCGCGGCACGTGAGGCCTCACGCAGCCGCCGCTCGTTTTCGGACCGGGCTCGCCGCGTTTCTTCTTCCGGCAGGTTATCGGGATCAGCGCCGCCCGCCAGCGAAAGCAAGATGTGGCTGTACAGATCCGCGCTGTGAAACACGGCCACCCACAGGTCCGGGGCGCGCGCGAACGCCCGGTCGAACCACTCATTCGCCCGGATGAGCGTCGGGATCTGCGGGGCCCCTCCATGGGCGAGCGAATAGAGCTCTGATCCCCTGGCGTAGAGCGCGTACGCGTCGGCGTTCCGCACTCCGGCGGCCTCCATCCGCGCCCTCAGCCGGTCGTCGAGCAGGATACCCAGCGCGGAGGCAACCTCGGCCGCGATGTCGCTCTGGACCTTGAAGGCGTCGTCGACCGACCGGTCGTACACGTGCGACCACACGTGAAATCCGTCGCGGGCACGCACGAGCTGCGCGGTGACCCGCATCTGCTCACCCGAGCGGCGCACCGAGCCCTCGAGCACGTGGTCGACGCCGAGGCGCGCGGCGATCTCGTCGACCGGCACGTCCTTGTCCTTGTAGAAGAACGAAGACGTGCGGGCCGTGACCAGCAGGTTCGGAATCGAAGCCAGCGCGTTGAGGATCTCCTCGGTCAGCCCGTCGGCGAAG
>DATHRZ010000117.1:0-23204 GCA_035464655.1 Gemmatimonadota bacterium | reverse complement strand
TTCGGAGACGAACGACGAAACGACGATGCCCTCGATCGAGACCCCGAATCCGCCCAAAGCGGATGCTGACAGATAGGAGACGAAATGCCGAAGCACCTTTCCATCCTCGCAGCTTTCGCCATTCTCGTGGCCGTTCCGAGTGCGGCGCTGGCCCAGGATATGGCCGCGCTGTGTGCGGACATCGAGCAGGCGGAGGCCGGCGATTGGGCACAGTACGAGACGACCACGCCGCAGGGCACGAGCACGATGCGGATGGCGCTGCTAGCCGAGGGGGCCGCGGAAGATCCGGGCGAGTGGTTCGAGATTTCCGCCGACGTGAACGGGCAGAAAAGCACCGTCCAGGTGCTGGCGGGCGACTGGCCCTACACGCCCGACGACGTCCAGGCCGTGGTCGTCAAGATGGGTGCGCAACCCGCCATGCGGGTGTCCGACCAGATGCTCGGCCAGATGCGCAACCAGATGGCGACGCCGATGGGCCAGCTCGCGATGGTCTGCCCCGAATCGGAAGTCGTGACGTCGGAGTCCATCGAGACACCCGCCGGCACGTTCGACGCCTACCACATCCGTCCGCCGGCCCCCACGCCCGAGGCGGAAGCCCACGTCTGGCTTTCGACCGAGGTGCCGTTCGGGATCGTCCGGTCCGAGGGCGGTGGTGGCAGCATGGTGCTTATCGCGCATGGCAACGACGCCACGTCCACCATCACCGAGACGCCGGGAGACATGCCCGCGATGGGTGGAATGGGAGCTCCGTGAGCAGCGGATACGGGACCTGACGGAACCCTGAGCGATCGAGCCGCTCCGGCACCTCGCGCGAAACCTCGGTTGCCGGAGCGGCGTACGTCGGGAAGCAAGGGGTCACGAAATCTCACGCCTCGATGCCGGGAGTCGACATGCGCAAGATACTGCTGATCGTCGGGCTGGAGGTCGCGCGGAGGGTCCTGGTGAAGGTGTTGCGGATTTAGCGGCTGCCGGCGCTACGACTCGATCTGGATCTCGGTGTCCACCGCCAGATCCATCCGCAGCGAGTGGAAGACGCTGCAATACTTCTCGAGCGACAGGTCGACGGCCCGCCGCGCCTTCGCCTCGTCCACGTCGCCGGCCATCCGGAAAACCATGTGAAGCCGCTTGACGTACTTCGGCGCCGCGTCCCGGCGCTCACCCGAGCACTCGACGGTCATGCTGCGCAGCTCCTGCCGCCCCTTTTTCAGGATGTCGACGACGTCGGACGCGGTACATGCCGCCACCGCCTCGAGCAGGAGATCGACGGGGGTCGTTCCGTGCATGCCGTCGCCGTCGATCGCGACCGTGCCGCCGTCCGATCGTCCTTCGAAGCGAAGTTCCTCGGTCCAGTTGAGACTGATCTTGTTGGCCACTGTCGCCACTTCACTCCGTTCGGGTTCGTCAGAATCGTAGTTGGCGTGCCACGCCGCGGGGCACCGAAACGATCTCACGCGGATCCTGCGCCACGCCCGCAGGTAGGATCATAAGACCACAGGGTGCCCGGCGGCACCCGCCCGCCGTTTCGACGAACAGATGCTTCCAAGGTTGGACATACATGATTCGCAGACATTCCATCATTTTCGCCGCTCTCGCGCTCGTGCTCGCCGTTCCCCCGCTTGCGGGCCAGGATCTCGACGTCGCCTGCGAAGCGATCGCCGGTTCGTCGATCGGGGCCTGGACCGAACATCGGCTGGCGAGCCCCAACGGTGAGCTCGACGTGCGCTTCGCCCTCGTGAGCAGCCGCGGCGCCACATGGTACGAGGTTCAGTCGCAGACGCACGCGGGGACCTCCGTCCTTCAGCTTCGGGTTCCCGGCTTCCCGTTCACGCCGGCCGAGATCGAGGAAGTGGTGATGAAGACCGGCGCGACTCCCGCGATACGGGTGCCGGATGCGATGGTCGACGAGTATCGGGCCTCGGCGCAGGCGCAGCCGCTGGCCGACATCCGGGCGGAGTGCCGGAAGGCGGAAGTCGTGGGCAGCGAGCAGGTGACGGTAACGGCCGGCACTTTCCAGACGACGCACCTTCGCTTCCCGGCTTCGGGCGGCGAGGCGTGGGTCAGCGATCAGGTTCCCTTCGGCATCGTACGGGGCGACATTCCGGGCCAGGGAACGACGGAGCTCACGGCGCACGGCACGGGTGCCGTCTCCGCCATCACCGAAACCCCACTTTCCTTCGGCGAGGCGGGTGGCGCGAGGTCGGACCCCGGCCAGTAAGTTGATGGCGGTTCGTGCCGCCATCCGCGCTCCAGCAATCCGGGGGGAGTCTTGATCAGCCGCCGCCGTTTCGTCGGCGCCGTCGGCCTGCCGGCCGTCGCCGCCGCCTCGGGCGTCACCTTCGCGCCCCGTCTCGGGCGCGCCACTACCGCACCCGAACCACCGCGAGGACTGTCGCCGCGCGAGGTCGCCCGCGACGAGGACTACTGGGCCGAGGTCGCCCGCGCGTTCACGGTCGACCGCTCGCTGATCAACCTGAACAACGGTGGGGTCAGTCCCTCTCCGGGCTACGTGCAGGACGCGATGAAACGGCACCTCGACTATTCGAACGAGGCGCCCACGTACACGATGTGGCGCATCCTCGAGCCGCAGCGCGAGGGCGTGCGCCAGCGCCTGGCCCGCGCCTGGGACGTCGATCCCGAGGAGATCGCGCTCACCCGCAACGCCTCAGAGGGCCTCCAGATCTGCCAGTTCGGAATCGACCTCGAGCCGGGCGACGAGGTGCTCACCACGACGCAAGACTATCCGCGCATGCTCACGACCTTCGAGCAGCGCGAGCGCCGCGAGGGCATCGTGCTCAAGCAGATCCGTATTCCGGTGCCGGCCGAGGATCCGGCCGAGGTGGTGCGACGGTTCGAGCAAGCGATCACGCCGCGCACGAAGCTGATCCTGGTGTGCCACATGATCAACCTCACGGGTCAGATCCTTCCGGCCCGCGAGGTGACCGCGCTCGGACGGGCACGCGGCATCCCGGTGATCGTCGACGGCGCGCACGCCCTCGCCCACTTCGACTTCACGCTCGGTGAGCTCGACGTCGACTACTACGCGACGAGCCTGCACAAATGGCTGTTCGCGCCGCACGGCACCGGGCTCCTGTACGTGCGCCGCGAGCGGATCGCCGACCTGTGGCCGCTACAGGCGGCGCCGGACACGATGGACGACGACATCCGGAAGTTCGAGGAAATCGGCACGCATCCGGCGGCCAACTACCTGGCGATCGCCGAGGCCCTGACGTTCCACGAAGGGATCGGCGGCGCGCGGAAGGCGGCGCGCCTCGTCCACCTGCGCGATCGCTGGGCGAAGCGCCTGCTGGAGAATGACCGCGTCCGGCTCCATACCAGCCTGAAGCCGGGATTCGCCTGCGGCATCGCGACGGTCGCGGTCGACGGCATCGAACCCGCGGCGCTCGGAAACTGGCTGTGGCGTGAGCACCGGATCATCGTGACGCCGATCGGTCACGAAGAGTGCCCCGGATTGCGGATCTCGCCCAGCGTCTACACCACCCCCGAAGAGCTCGACCGGTTCTGCGACGCCGTGGAGCACGCGATCGGGCACGGCATTCCCGCTTGAAGGCCGCCCGCCGGCTCGCCGAATGGCTCGGCGTCCGCGAAGCGGAAGTGGGGATGGTGCTCCTGTCGTTCGGGGGCGCCTTTCTCGTCATGTCGTTCCTCGTGCTCGCCCGCGCCCTCCGGGAGGCGGCCTACCTCGATCTGTTCGACGCCTCCACCCTTCCCTACGTGATGGGCGGGGTCGTCGCGCTCAGCTTCCCCGCCGCGGGGGCGTTCAGCAAGGCGCTCGATCTCGTGAATCCCCGCCGCGCCATGCGCGCCCTGTCGCTGCTGCTCGCCGTCGCCGTAGCCGCGATCTGGCCGTTCCTCACGGGTTCGTCGGTCGGGGTGGTCGTGTTCTACCTCGTGACCGCGGTCGGCACGGTGCTGCTCACGTCGGGCTTCTGGCTCGTGGTGTCGGAGATGCTGGTCGTCCGCGAGGCGAAGCGCCTGTTCGGCCTGATCAGCGCCGGCGGTACGCTCGGGGTGCTGGTGACCGGGTTGGCCGTGGGAGCAACGGTAGAGCACGTCGAACCGTCGCTGCTCGTGCCAGTGCTCGTGTTTCTGCTGCTCGCCTCGGCCGCCCTCAACGAGTTCGTGCCGCGCGACCGAATGTCGCTGAATCCGACGGGCCCGACGCCGCCGTGGACGGAAAGCGTGGTCCTGATCGCGCGCGACGATCACGTGCGCACGCTCACGCTGGTCGTCCTGCTCGTGGCCGCCCTCGGCACGATCGTCGATTTTCAGTTCAAGGAAGCGGCGCAGAACGCCCTTGGTGGCGAGCGGGAGCTGGCCGCCTTTTTCGGGGCGTTCTACGGCTGGACGGGCGGTTTCGCCCTGCTCGTGCAGTT
The DNA here is from genome assembly GCA_035464655.1 of Gemmatimonadota bacterium. Classification (GTDB taxonomy): domain Bacteria; phylum Gemmatimonadota; class Gemmatimonadetes; order Palauibacterales; family Palauibacteraceae; genus JARFPW01. Next base: position 18,810 of record DATHRZ010000117.1, on the reverse strand, counting down.
GTTCCTCACGACCCGCATCATGACGCGCGGCGGCGTGACGATGAGCATCGTCATTTTGCCGATGTTGATCCTGGTGCTATCGGTAGGGATGCTCGTGGCGCCCGGCCTGGTCATGGCCACGGGCCTGCGCGGCACCGACTCGACGCTCAAGAAGTCGCTGTTCCGTTCCGTCGTCGAGTTCCTCTGGGTGCCGGTGCGAACCGACGTGCGACGACGCACCAAGGCGTTCGTCGACACGATGGCCGAGAACGCGGGCGACGGCCTCGGCGCGCTGATCGTGCTGCTCATCGTCACGCTGGGCGGCATGCCGTCGCGCTACCTGTCGCCGATCGTGATGCTGTTGTGTCTCGCGTTGCTCGTGCTCGCTCGCCGGATGGGCCGCGAGTACTTCACGACGCTGCGCGCGCGCCTGGCCGAAGGCCTCACCGGCGACACGCTGGCCGCCCTGCGCCCGGCGCGTGACGCGCGGGGGCCTCGTACGCTGAGCCGGCTCGACGTCACTCGCCTGCTGTCGTCGGTCGAACGGGGCGGCGCGTACCGGAGCGACGGGCCCGGCGCCGCGGCCACCGGCGGCGAGGCTTCGGAGGCGCACGGCGACGAGGTGTGGACGATGCTTCCCGCGCTCGATGACGACGATCTGCGCCGGCGGCTCGATGACCCCGCCTTCGTCGAGGCCGCCAATGCCGGCAGCCTGGCCCTGCTGCTGGCCCGCGACGGACTGCGTGACCTCGCCGCCCGTCGGCTCGCCGGGCTCGGCGAGTCGGCCGGCCCCGAGCTCGCCGCCATCGTGGCCGACGAGGAGGCCGACTTCGTCGTGCGTCGTCGCGTGGCCCAGGTCCTCGCGTTCATCCCGGGCGAGGCAGCGCTCGACGGGCTTCTCACCGGCTTGGCGGCCAACCGGTTCGAGGTCCGCTACCGCGCGGCGCGAGCGCTCGTGCAAGGCCGGAAGGGTGGCGAGTCACTGCTGCCCGAGGCAAAGGACGTCATCTGGGACGCGATCCGCCAGGAGCTGTCGCGTGGCCGCGCGGTCTGGGAGCTCGCCCGCCTGCTCGACCCGAAAGAGCACGACGAGCTGGCCGGCGGCCGGGCGGCGGAGCGCGGCGAGCTCAGCCTCGAACACGTGTTCCGCCTGCTCAGCCTCGTGCTCGACCGCGACGCGATCCGCGCGGCGTGGCGCGGGATCACCGGCGACCACGGCGAGCTCGGCAGCCTGGCGCTCGAGTATCTCGAGCAGGTGCTGCCCGAAGACGTGCGCGAAAAGCTGTGGCCGTTCATCGGCGACCTGAGCGTCGCGGAATCGCGCCGGGCGCTGCGCCCCCTGAAAAATGTGATCGACGAGCTGCTGGTCACGGGGACGACCCTGTTCCGCGGCGACGATCGCGACCGGCTCCAGGATTACCTCCGGCCGTCGGAGGACGACGAGTACGAGTAGGCGCGCGGGTCAGCCCCCGAGCATCGGGATCCGCACCCCCGTGCGGCGCGCCACCTCGAGCGCCCGCTCGTAGCCCGCGTCGACGTGACGAGCGACCCCGAGGCCGGGGTCGCTGGTCAGCACGCGTTCGAGCCGCCGCGCCGCCGCCTCGCTGCCGTCGGCTACGATCACCTGGCCGGCGTGCTGGGAATAGCCGATTCCGACGCCGCCGCCGTGATGGAACGACACCCAGGTGGCGCCGCCCGCCGTGTTGACGAGCGCGTTCAGGATCGGCCAGTCCGACACGGCGTCGGTGCCGTCGCGCATCCCCTCCGTCTCGCGGTTCGGGCTGGCGACGGACCCGCAGTCGAGGTGGTCGCGGCCGATGACGATCGGGGCCGATACTTCGCCGCTCGCCACGAGCTCGTTGAACCGGAGCCCGGCACGGGCGCGGGCGCCGTAGCCCAGCCAGCAGATCCGCGCGGGCAGGCCCTGGAAGGGCACGCGCTCGCGCGCCATCTCCAGCCATCGCAGCAGGTGCTCGTCGTCGGGGAACAGCTCGGCCACGGCGCGGTCGGTCGCGTAGATGTCCTCCGGGTCGCCCGACAGCGCCACCCAGCGGAACGGGCCTTTCCCCTCGCAGAACAGGGGCCGGATGTAGGCGGGCACGAAGCCGGGATAGTCGAACGCCCGCTCGACGCCCGCGTCGAGGGCGCGCTGCCGCAGGTTGTTCCCGTAGTCGAACACCTCGGCGCCGGCGTCCATGAAGCCGAGCATCGCCTCGACGTGACACGCCATCGACGCCATCGCGCGCCGGGCGTATTCGTCGGGATCCGTCGCCCGCAGGCGTTCGGCCTCGGCCACGTCGCACCCTTCGGGGACGTACATCAACACGTCGTGCGCCGACGTCTGATCGGTCACGACGTCGGGCGCGAAGCCGCGTTCGAGCAGCGCGGGGAGCACCGTGGCCGCGTTGCCGATCAGCCCGACCGACAGCGCGTGGCGCCGTTCGCGGGCAGCCTCGCACAGCGCGACCGCCTCGTCGAGATCGCCGGTCAGATCGTCGACGTAGCCGTGCGCCTTTCGCCGTTCGGCCCGGGCGGGGTCGACCTCCACGACGAGCGCCACGCCCCCGTTCATCGTCACGGCCAGGGGCTGGGCGCCGCCCATCCCCCCGAGTCCCGCCGTGAGAACGATCCGCCCCGCGAGGCCCTCGTTCCAGCCGCGCAGCGTGGCGAGTGCGCCGAGCGTTTCGTACGTGCCCTGCAGGATCCCCTGCGTCCCGATGTAGATCCAGCTTCCGGCCGTCATCTGTCCGAACATGATCAATCCGCGCGCGGCGAGCTCGTCGAAGTGCTCCTGCGTCGCCCAGTGCGGGACCAGGTTCGAGTTGGCGATCAGCACGCGCGGGGCATCGGCGTGTGTGCGAAACACCGCCACGGGCTTGCCGGATTGCACGAGCAGCGTCTCGTCGTCCTCGAGCTCGCGCAGGCAGCGGACGATGGCGTCGTAGGCGTCCCAGCTTCGCGCCGCCTGGCCGCGCCCGCCGTACACGATCAGCCGGTCGGGTTCCTCGGCCACCTCGGGGTCGAGGTTGTTCATCAGCATCCGAAGCGCTGCCTCCTGGAGCCAGCCCTTGCAGCTCAGCTCCGTTCCGCGCGGGGCGCGCACGGGTTCTCGGTGTTCGTCGGTCACGTCAGGCTCCCTGTTCGACGCATGAACGCACGACGCGTCCTCGTTTGACGACAACTCGCACCGGCGCGTGGCCGATCCGGTAGATCAGCTCCTCGAGGCTCGGCACGCTGATCACGACCGCGTCGGCCAGGCGGCCGGCCTCGAAAGCCCCGCGATCGTCGCGCGACACGGCGGCCGCGCCACCGGCCGTCGCCGCCCACAGTGCCTCGTCGGGCGTGAGGCGGCTCACCCGGCAGGCGAACTGCATGGCGAGCGGCATCGACACCGCCCAGCCACCCGGGCACAGGTCGGTCGCCAGGGCGATCGTCAGCCCGGCCTCCACCCAGCGGCGGGCGTCGACCGGTCGCGGGTGCGCGACGGCGAAGTCGATCAGCGGCATCAGCACGCCGACCACGCCGGCCGCGGCGAGCGCCCCGAGCTCCTCGTCGCTCGTGTGGTTGAGGTGGTCGGCCGACACGACGTCGAGCTCCGCCGCCAGGGCGCCGGCGCCGATCCGTGCGTACTGATCGGCGTGGATCTTCGGCGCCAGGCCCGCGCCAACGCCGGCCTCCAGCACCCGGCGTGACTGTTCGACCGAAAAGTAGCCCGCGTCGCAGTACACGTCGTTGAACTCGGCCCCGAGCTCCGCGGCGGCGGGGACTATGAGCTCGACGATCTCGTCCACCCAGGCGTCGGCGCCGGCCTCCCCCCTGCCGGGCGGAAAGGCGTGCGCGGCCATCAGCGTCGACACGACGTCCACCGCATGCTCGGCGGCGAGGCGACCGTTCAGCCGAAGCATCCGCAGCTCCTGCTCGACACTCAGCCCGTAGCCCGTCTTGCTCTCGGCCGTGGTCGTGCCCTGGGCAAGCATCGCGTCGAGCCGCGCCCGCGCCGCGGCGAGCAGCTCCTCGTCGGACGCCGCGCGGGTCATGCCGACCGAGGCCGCGATCCCGGTCGGGCCCCCCAGTGCCTCGAGCGCCGCCGGGTCGCCCGTGAGCCGCGCCGCGTACTCCCGCGAGCGCGACCCGCCGAACAACAGGTGCGTGTGGCCGTCGACGAAGCCGGGCACGAGCAAGCCGCCGGCCGCGTCGAGCACTTCGGCGCCCGACAGATCGATGTCCCGTTCGACCCGCTCGCGCGGGCCGGCGGCGAGCACCCGCTCGCCCGCCACCGCCAGGATCCCTCCGGGCACCCGCCGCACCGCACCCGGTGTCGCCGGATCCGGCGCGCACAACTCCGCGGCGCCAGCCACCACCAGATCCGCCGCCGGCCGGGCGCCGGCCGGTTCGTTCACGGCAGGAGCGCCGTCTCCACCACCTGCTCGCTCTTGAAGTCGTGCGTCTGCAGATAGTGCCGAACTACCTCTTCGAGCGCGTCGAGCGGAACCGGGCCGATGAGCTCCGTGCCGGCCACCTGTACGCCGTAGCGCGCCGCCTCGGAACGCACCGTCTCGAGCACGCGCGGAATCGGCGTCTCCGTGTAGTTCACCAGGTTCATCGACACCTGAACCATTTTCTTATCTTCGAGCGCGAACCCCATGCCACGAACTGCTTTATATCCACCGTTGATGTGGCGGACGGCCCGGGCGATCGTCCTGGCGATCTCGAGGTCCTCGGTGCGCAGATTGACGTTGAACGCGATCAGCGGGAACCGCGCCCCGGTGACGGTGGCGCCGGCCTTCGCGTTGAACTCGGCCGGACCGGCGTCGGGGGCCCACTCGGGATCTTTCAGCTTCTCCTCGAGCGCCTCGTACCCCCCTTTGCGGATCTTCGGCAGGCTCTGCCGCTCGGGCCGGGTCGCCGCGTCCTCGTAGTAGTAGACGGGAACCCCGCGTCCCCCGAGCCACTCGCCGAACTCGCGGGCGATCGCCACGGCGCGTTCGGCGTCGAGGCCGCGCAGGGGGATGAACGGCACCACGTCGAGCGCTCCCTGCCGGGGATGCTCACCAGCGTGCTCCCGCATGTCGACCTTCTCGAGCACGGCCTCGGCCAGCGCCTTCGCGGCCTCGAGGACGCGTCCCGGGGGACCGAGGAAGGTGATGACGGCCCGGTGATGGTCGGCGTCGGCCGACCAGTCCGCGATCGACACGCCCTCGACGGCGCGCACGGCCGCGACGAAGCCTTCGACCACGTCGGTCCGCCGCCCCTCGCTCACGTTCGCCTCGCACATCAGTACTTCGGACATCTACGCTCCTTCCATGACCGCCGTCGCCGCGGCGCGCAGCGCCTCGAGCCGGCGGGTGAACGCTTCACAGGCCGCCTCGCGCTTCAGGCTACCCAGGTTGATTTCCACGTTGTCGATGCAGCCCTCGAGCGCCGCCAGCGCGAGCCGCCGGCCGACGTCGAGGTCGGAAGCGGCATTCACGTTGTGCTTCGGCGCCAGGCGCTCGACCAGCTTCAGCACTTCGGTGCAGCGCTCGCCATTGACGAGCGGGACCTCGGTCGCTTTCTCGAGGCCGTCCTGGATCGCGGTCGACCGCGCCGCCTTTTGCTCGTCCGTGTCCTTCGGCATCCGGAAGCCCGCCATCACGGCCTCGAACGCGGTGGAGTCGTCGGCCGCGCCGGCCAGCAGCTCTCGCGTCAACTGCTGCGCGCGTTCGTCGATCTCGTCGTAGAACTCGTCGGGTTCCATGTCGGGCTTGCCCTTCGACACGCGGGCGACCATCCCGGCCAGGCCCGCCCCCATGGCGCCGGTTACCGCCGAGGCGGCGCCGCCGCCCGTCGAGTCGTCCTGCGGATCGAGCACCTTCAAGAAGGCGTCGATCTGCGCTTCGGTCGCTATCGTCATTGGTCGATTACTCCCGTTTCTCCGTCCCTGTTGGATGAATTCCGAGGGCCGCTCTCATCCGTCGATCACGTCAGCACGCCGCGCACGGCCTCGAGGATCGTGCCGCTCCGGATCCGCTCCGTCAGGGCGTCGATGTCGGGCGACAGGGGCCGGTCGTGCTCGAAGTGCGCCACGCACGCCCGAACCTGCTCTTGCACCGCCGCCGTCCCTCGACCGAGGCGCCCCGGTCCGTCGCGCCGCAGGTCCACCCCCTGGGCGGCGGTCATCAATTCGATCGCGATCACGCGGCGCACGTTGTCGAGAATCTCGCGGCAGTGCCGCGCCGCGTTGGCCCCCATGCTGACGTGGTCCTCCTGGTTCGCGCTCGAGGGAATCGAGTCGACGCTGTCCGGGTGCGCGAGCGTCTTGTTGTCCGACACGAGGGCGGCCTGGGTGTACTGCCCCATCATGAGCCCGCTGTCGAGGCCGGGATCCGGAACGAGCATGGCTGGCAGACCGTTGCTGAGCTCGGGTGTGAGCAGGCGGAACGTTCGCCGCTCCGCGAGGCTGGCGACCTCGGCCATGACGATTCCCAGCAGATCGAGCCAGAACGCTAGCCCCTGGCCGTGGAAGTTGCCGCCAGACACGGCACGCCCTTCGTCGGGGCCCGACGCGAACACGAGCGGGTTGTCGCTCGTGCCGGCCAGCAGCCGCTCGACCCTCGAACGCACGAACGCTACGGCGTCGCCAGCCGGACCGTGCACCTGCGGCAGGCAGCGCAGGCTGTACGCGTCCTGGACGCGCGACGGGTCGGCGTCGATCAAGCCGCTGCCGTCCAGCAGCGTGCGGATCCGCGCCGCCGCCTCGGGCTGGCCCGGCTGCCCGCTCGCCTCGTGCAGGTCGGCGTCGAACGCCGCCGACAGTGCCTGCAGGGCCTCGAGGCTGAGAGCCGCGGCGGCGTCGGCGTGATCGAGCAGGCTCTCGGCGTCGAGCACCGCGAGGGCCGCCGCCGCCAGCATGAGCGTCGTTCCGTTCGTCAGCGCCAGCCCCTCCTTGGGGCCCGGCACGAAACGCTCGATGCCGGCCCGGCGCATCGCCTCGGCGCCGCTCAGCAGCTCGCCGTCGTAGAAGGCCCGGCCGCTGTAATCTTCGCGGCCTGAGTTCTCCGGATCGCGCGTCATCACGACGGCGATGTGGGCGAGGGGCGCGAGATCGCCGCTCGCCCCGAGCGACCCCTTGGCCGGCACGTGGGGCGTGACGCCGGCATTCAGCATCGCCACGTAACGCTCGACGAGCAGCGGCCGGACGCCCGACGTTCCGCGGGCCAGCGTGTCGGCGCGGATCGCCATCATCGCCCGCACGAGCTCCTCCGGCAGCGGGTCGCCGACCCCCGCGCAGCACTTGAGGATCACGTTTCGCGACAGGCGCCCCGCGTCCTCCGGGCCGACGCGCTGCCGGGCGAGGATCCCGAACCCGGTGTTGATGCCGTAGACGGCCTCGTCGCCCCCGGCCGCCCGCTCGACCCAGGCGCGGCTCGCCTCCATGCGGCGGCGGATTTCCTCGCCGGGTGGGCGCAGCGCGGCACCCTCGCGCGCCACCGCGGCGAGCGTCGCCAGGCTGAGTCCCGTCCCCGTGATTTCGATCATGGCATCCCCGCGTCGGGGTTCGTCGGCTACGTCGGCGGCGCCAAACTACGGCTTGCGCCCGCCCACGGAACAGGGCACGATTGCCGGTCCGGCAGGCACATTCGACACGACATCCCCGAAACCGGGAAGATACGCATATGGAGCACTCCGGTCCCAGAATCAGCCGACACGGCATCGAACGGCACGGGATCCGCGCCGCGGGACGCGTGCGCTGGAACCTGCGCGAACCCGAACTCTACGAGCGGGCGCTGGCCGAGGGCGAGGCGATCCTCGCGTCCGGGCCGCTCGTCGTGCGCACGGGCGCCCACACCGGCCGCTCCGCCAACGACAAGTTCGTGGTTCGCGAGCCGACCAGCGCCGACCGCATCTGGTGGGGCAAGGTGAACCGCCCGTTCGGCGCCGACGCGTTCGGCGCCCTGCACGAACGGATGCTCGAGTACCTGGAGGGGCGTGACGTGTACGTGCAGGACCTGTACGCCGGCGCCGACCCGAACTACCGGCTTCCGGTGCGAGTGATCTGCGAGAGCGCGTGGCACAGTCTGTTCGCGCGCAACATGTTCATCCGGCCGCCGCTCGACGCCCTCGAGGACCACGACCCGGCGTTCACCGTCATCCAGTGCCCGGGCTTCGAGGCCGACCCCGACCGTGACGAGACCCGCTCGCGCACGTTCATCCTGCTCGACCTCGGCCGGAAGCTCGTGCTGATCGGCGGCACCAGCTACGCGGGCGAGATCAAAAAATCGATCTTCAGCGTGATGAACTATCTGCTTCCGATCGACGGCGTGATGCCGATGCACTGCTCGGCCAACACGGCCGGGCCCGATGACACCGCCCTGTTCTTCGGCCTGTCGGGCACCGGGAAGACGACGCTGTCGGCCGATCCGGCGCGCACGCTGATCGGCGACGACGAGCACGGCTGGAGCGACGACGGCGTGTTCAACTTCGAGGGTGGCTGCTACGCGAAGGTCATCCGGCTGTCGGAGGAGGCAGAGCCGGAAATCTACGAAACGACCCGACGGTTCGGGACGATTCTCGAGAACGTGGTGATCGACCCCGACACCCGCGAACTCGACCTCGACAACGACCGCTACACCGAGAACACGCGGGCCGCCTACCCGATTCACCTGATTCCCAACGCCTCGAGCAGCGGGACGGCCGGCCACCCCAACAACATCGTCTTCCTCACGGCCGACGCGTTCGGCGTGTTGCCTCCGATCTCGAAGCTGAGCCCGGAGCAGGCGATGTACCACTTCATCTCAGGCTACACGGCGAAGCTCGCGGGCACCGAGAAGGGGCTCGGCGACGAGCCCGTCGCCACGTTCAGCGCCTGTTTCGGCGCGCCGTTCATGCCGCTCCATCCTTCCGCATACGCCGATCTGCTGGGCGAGAAGATCGAGCGCCACGGCGTCGACTGCTGGCTGGTGAACACCGGCTGGAGCGGCGGCCCGTTCGGGGTCGGATCGCGGATGAAGATCGCCTACACGCGCGCCATGGTCGCCGCCGCGCTCGAGGGTTCGCTGGCCGGGGTCGAGTCGCGGCGCGATCCAGTGTTCGGCCTGCACGTGCCCATGAGCTGCCCCGGCGTACCGGCCGAGGTACTCGATCCGAGGCAGACGTGGGACGATAAGGAGGCGTACGACCGCGCCGCCGCCGACCTCGCGCGACGCTTCCGCGAGAATTTCGCGGCCTACGAAGAAGAGGTCGCCGACGCGGTTCTCGCCGCCGGCCCGGCGGCCGGCTGAGCAGCGCCGGTCACGTTCCCGCCATGAACCGCGACCGGATGCTCGCGGCAGCCCGCGACGGCCGCACCTGGGACATCCTGGTGATCGGCGGAGGGGCCACGGGTCTCGGCACTGCCGTCGACGCGGCGGCCCGCGGCTACGATACGCTGCTGCTCGAAGCCGCCGACTTCGCGCACGGGACGTCGAGCCGCAGTACGAAGCTCGTGCACGGCGGCGTGCGCTACCTGCAGCAGGGCAACGTCGGCCTCGTGCTCGAGGCGCTGCGCGAGCGCGGCCGCCTCATGCGCAACGCGCCCCATCTCGTCCACAACCAGTCGTTCGTCGTGCCGGTCTACGACTGGTGGGAGGGCCCCTTCTACGGGGTCGGTCTCAAGCTGTACGACGTGCTGGCCGGCAAGCTCGGGCTCGGGCCGAGCGAGTGGCTGTCGCGCGAGGAGACCATCGAGCGCATCCCGACGATCGAACCCGACGCCCTGCGCGGCGGAGTGATCTACTACGACGGACAGTTCGACGACGCGCGCCTGGCCGTGACGCTCGCCCGAACGGCGGCCGACGCCGGCGCGACGCTGATCAACTACGCCCGCGTGACGGGGCTCGTGCAGCGCGACGGCCGGGTGCGCGGGGCGCTCGTTCGCGACGAAGAGTCGGGCGCTGCGTTCGAGGTCGCCGCGCGGGTCGTCGTCAACGCGACGGGCGCGTTCACCGACGCGGTGCGGCGGATGGACGACCCCGGCGCCGCCGGCATCATCCGGCCCAGCCAGGGCGTGCACATCGTGCTCGACCGGTCGTTCCTGCCGGGCGACAGCGCGATCATGGTGCCCCATACCGACGACGGCCGCGTGCTGTTCGCCGTTCCCTGGCACGGCCGCATCATCGTCGGCACAACCGACACCCCGCTCGAGGAGCCGGTGCTCGAACCGCGTCCACGCGAGGACGAGCTCGAGTTCCTGCTCACGCACGCCGTGCGCTACCTGACGAAGGATCCGGCGCGCGAGGACGTCCTCAGCATGTTCGCCGGCATTCGGCCCCTGGTCGCGATGGGCGGCGAAGACGGTGACGGAGGCGGGGGCAAAGGCGGAGGCGGCGGCAAGGCGTCCGACACCGCCTCGATCTCGCGCGATCATACGCTGATCGTGTCGACGAACGGACTCGTGACGATCGCCGGCGGGAAGTGGACGACGTACCGCAAGATGGCCGAGGACACGGTCGACGAGGCCGCCGACGTGGGCGGACTCGAGCGCCGCGACTGCCTGACCGAAGAACTCCCCCTGCGCGGCCGCCTCGAAGGCGTCGACCCGGGCGATCCGCTCGGCGTGTACGGCACCGACGCCGACGGCGTACGGGCGCTGTCCGCCGAGGGCACCGCCGGGTCCGCCGCTGAGGCCGCCGGCGAACCGGGCGATCTCCTGCACCCCTCCCTTCCCTACCTGCGGGCCGAAGTCACCTGGGCGGTCCGCCACGAAATGGCCCGCACCGTGGATGACGTGCTCGCCCGGCGCACGCGGGCCCTGTTGCTCGACGCGCGGGCCGCGATCGAGGCGGCCGACGATACAGCTCGCCTGCTCGCCGCCGAGCTCGGCCGTACGGCGGATTGGGCGGACGGACAGGCCGCCGACTTTCGAGCGACCGCCAGCGGCTATCTGCCGGGCGCGGCCACGCCGGGCTGAGGAGATCCGCTTGAAGGCCTCGCCCCGCATCTCGCCCGACCTCGCGATTCTCCTCCTCGTGGTGATCTGGGGCGTCAACTTCTCGGTCGTGAAGTGGCTGCTCGAGCAATTCAACCCGCTGGCCCTCAACGGGCTGCGCTTCGCGCTCGGCGCGCTCGTCCTCGTACCGTTCGTCGTGCGGGGCGGCGGCCTCGCGCGATTCGAACGCCGTGACTGGCTCCCGCTGAGCGTCCTGGGCGTGGTCGGCAACCTGGTCTACCAGATCCTGTTCGTGTTCGGTATCGACCTCACGCTGGCCGGCAACGCCGCGCTCATGCTGGCCATGTCGCCCATGTTCGTGACGCTGCTCTCCGCCTACATGCGGCACGAGAGCATCCGGCCCGCGGGCTGGTTCGGGGTCGTGTTTTCTACGGGCGGAATCGCCTGCGTGCTGGCCGGCACTTCGGGGGTCCGGTTCGGCGCGGAGACGCTGATCGGAGACCTCGTGATGCTCGGCGCCGCCGTCGCGTGGGCCATCTACACGGTGGGCGCGAGCCCGCTCGTGCGGCGGCACGGGGCCCTGCCCGTCACGGCCGTGACGATGTGGATCGGCGCCGCGCTGCTGTTCGCCGTTTCGGTGCCTTCGCTCACCTCGCAGGACTGGAGCCTCGTCACCCCGCTCGGCTGGACGGCCCTCGTCCTCAGCGGCTCGCTCGCCGTCGGCCTGTCCTACGTGATCTGGTATCATGGGGTCGAGCACCTGGGCAGCGCGCGCACGGCTGTGTTCTCGAACACCGTTCCGATCGTCGCGCTCGTCACGGCGTGGCTGGCGCTCGGCGAGACGCCCGGACCGCTCCAGCTGTTCGGCGCCGCGCTGATCATCGCTGGCGTGCTGCTGACGCGGCTCCGGGGCACCGAGCGCGCCGTGCACGAAGTCGAAGTGCTGCCCGACACCTGTACCTGATCGAGAGAGGCGAGCGAAAATGGAAGGCAACACGACGGGGCGCCTGGCCGACAGGGTGGCGGTAATCACGGGCGGCAACAGCGGCATCGGTCTCGCCATCGCGAGGGCGTTTCACGAGCACGGCGCACACCTCGTCATCCTCGGGCGCGACCGCGACTCGCTGGAGGCCGTCGAGCGGGAACTCGGCGGCGACACGCTGGTCGTCGAAGGCGACGTGACGCGCGGCGAGGATCTCACGCTGCTGTGCGACGAGGCGGCGGAGCGGTTCGGCGGCATCGACGTGCTCGTCGCGAATGCGGGCATCGTCGAGCTCGGAACGATCGCGGAGGTCGACGAAGACATGTTCCACAGGACGTCCGACGTCAACTTCAAGGGCGCCTTCTTCACCGTGCGCGCCGCGCTTCCCCACCTGCGACCCGGTGGCAGCGTCATCCTGATGAGCTCCGGCTCCAACAAGATCGGCGCCGCCGCCTCGCCGGTCTACGCGGCCGCCAAGGCCGCCGTGCGTTCCCTCGCCCGCTCCCTGGCGGCCGATCTCGTCGAGCGCGGCGTGCGCGTGAACGCGCTGAGTCCCGGCTTCATCGACACCCCGATCTTCGACCGCTCGCGGATGCACGGCGGCGAACCCGACGAGTTCTTCGCGCGCCTCGAGCAGATGATCCCGATGGGCCGACTGGGGCGGCCCGAGGAAGTCGCGGCCGCCGCGGTGTTCCTCGCCTCCGACGAAGCGTCCTACATCACTGGAATCGAGCTCCCGGTGAGCGGGGGCCTGGGGCAGGTCTGAGAGGGGAGCGAGCCCCATTCTCGTCTCACGCGCGTGCGCGCGCGATCTCGATCTGAAAATTGATTTTCACAGGGTGCCGCGCGCATCCCTGTAGCGAGAGATCACAAGCCTCAGCGCAGCATCGCTTTCGGCGCCTCCGAACGACCGGCTTCGGTGAGATTCAACCGGTCCCGCGAGCCGGGAACATTTCCTCGCGTCATTAGCTTGCGGGAACACGAACGAGGGCTGCCACCGCCGAGCTCACCCCCGTCATCTCCGGTGGACAGGTTCAGACGGCCGCCACGTTCAACCGTCCCTTTGGCGATGTCACGGGAATCAAGGGTCCCGAGAAGAGCGGCCTGGAGATCGTCAAGGTAATCGAAGGCGAGCCGCGCGCGATGGCCGCCGAGGAGACCCCGGAGGAAGCGCGCGCCGCGAACCCGGAGATCCTGACGGACGACGCCCCCGACTCCTCGAGCTTCCGGGTCAACACTTCGCATATGGAACCGGGCAGCTACGACGTCACGCTGTCGAACGCCGACGGCGAGAAATGCTCCGGGGAGTTGACGGTGAAGAGTCCGAGCCCGGCTACCGGCTGAAGGCTGAAGTAGGCGGACGCGGCCGCCAGCTTGCGTGGTGCCGGCCTTCCCTACCGCAGCATCGCCTTACGCGCCTCCGAGCGGCCTGCTTCGGTCAGATGCAACCGCTCGTCGTCGAGCGTCACGAGGCCGGCGCGGCGAGCCGCGTCGACGATTCGCTCCGCCTGGATGGGCGTCCAGCGAAGGTGCTCGGACAGGTGATCCAGGCGGCTCTCCTCGGCGGCGGCCGGCGTGCCCTCGTGGTGCAGCAGGTGGATCGCGAGCATCTGTCGGGTGAATTCGACGCGCTGGCGCGCGCGGCGTCGGGCGAGCGCGATCAACCCGCGCTCGGGGGCGAACAGGAGCACGAGCCCGAACAGCGCGCCGGCCGCGCCGGCCATCGAACCGGCGATCGAGGCGTCGAGCCAGCGAGCCAGCCAGTATCCGCTCACCGCCGACAGCGCTCCGAGCAGCGCGCTCAGCCAGATCACCCGGCCCAGCCGGTCGGACAGCAGATAGGCCGCCGCCGGGGGGACGATCATGAACGCCACGACCAGGATCGAGCCGACCGAGTCGAACGCCCCGACCGCGGTTACCGAGACGACGCCCATGAACGCGTAGTGGACGAGCACGGGCGAGAAGCCGAGCGCCGCCGCCAACGAGGCGTCGAAAGTCGACAGCTTGAGCTCTTTGTAGAACGCCGCGAGGAACGCGACGTTCAGCGCGAGAATCCCTAGCATCACCCACAGGGCCCGGGGCCCGACGTCCAGGCCGCCGATCTCCAGCCGACGGAAGGGGGCGAGCGCGAGCTCTCCGAGCAGAACGGCATCCGTGTCGAGATGCACGTCGCCGGCGAAGCGGGTGATGAGGATCACCGCGATGCTGAACAGCGCCGGAAACACGAGCCCGATCGCGGCGTCTTCCCTGACGAGCCCGGTCCCTCGAATCGATTCCACCAGGGCCACGGTCAGCACGCCGGTCGCCGCCGCGCCGAGGATCAGCACGGGCGACGTCAGGTCTTCGACGATGAAGAACGCCACGACGATGCCGAGCAGGACGGTGTGGCTGATCGCGTCGCTCATCAGCGCCATGCGCCGGAGAACGAGGAACACGCCGGGCAGCGCGCAGGCGACGCCCACCGTCACGGCGAGAAGCTGAATCTCGAGCTCGACGCCGCTCATCCGCCACCTCCGTCGCCGTTCTCGGGCTGCAGTTCGGCCAGCAGCTCCGTCGCGGCCTCGCGTCCCTCGGTCGTCAGGCCCCACGATCCGTCAACCAGGCGTCGGGCGAGCCCCTCCTCCTCGAGCGCCTCGAGCGAACGACGGGTTCCCTCCCCCGCCTCGCTCATCGCTTCGAGAACCGCCAGCGGATGGCCGTGCTCGAGCCGGCCGTGCTGCAGGTAGAGCGCGTAGAGGTCGGCGAGCACCGTGTCGCGCCGGATCGCCGCGCGCCGGCGACGCGCCGCCAGCCAGCTCCAGACGAGGCCGCGACGTGGCGCGAGCGTCATGGAAAGTGCCACGAAACCCGACACGGTGAGTACGATGGCCGGCCCCGTCGGCAGCCCACCCGTACTGCTCAGCACGGCGCCCCCGGCGCCCGACAGCCCGCCGAACAGCGCGGCCAGCCAGACCATCGTCCCCAGGCTGTCCGTCCACTGCCGGGCCGCGGCGGCAGGCGCCACGACCATCGCCGCCATCAGCACTACGCCCACCGTCTGGAGCCCAATGACGATCGCCAGCACGAGCACCGTGCCCAACAGCAGCTCGATCCGGTCCATCGGAAACCCGAGCGACCCGCCGAACTCCGGGTCGAAGCTCAGGATCTTGAACTCCTTCCACAGCAGCGTCACGACCGCCACCGACGCCAGGCCGAGGCAGGCGATCACGATTACGTCGCCCTGGAGCAGTGTCGCCGCCTGGCCGAACAGAAAGGTCTCGAGACCCGCCTGCGCGGCGTCGGGCCGCTTCTGCACGAAGGTGAGCAGCATGAGCCCGAGGCCGAAAAACACCGACAGCACGATGCCGAGCGCGCTGTCGGACGGGATGCGCGTCTGGTGCGTGATGACGCGGAGGAGCGCCGTGCCCAGCCAGCCCGCGGCGAACGCGCCGCCCACGAGCACGATCGTCGATTTGCTGCCCGTCAGCATGAAGGCGAGCACGATGCCCGGCAGCGCCGCGTGCGAGATCGCGTCGCCCAGCAGCGCCTCGCGCCGCAGGACGGCGAACACCCCGAGCGTGCCGCTCACGGCTCCGAGCGCCGCCGAGCCGAGGGCGACCGTGCGCAGCGTGTAGTCGAACAGCAGGTCGTGCAGGAGGTCCACGGTGCGGCCGGGTCGCTACGCGCCGACGTCGGCGCCAGCGTGCAGGAACGAGACCCGCCCGCCGTAGGCCGCCCGCAGGTTGTCGTCCGTGAACGCCTCGTCGACCGGACCGAACGCGATGTGCCGCACGTTGAGGATCATGACTTCGTCGAAGTACTCGGGCACCGTCTGGAGCGCGTGATGCACGGCGACCACCGTATTCCCCTGTTCCCGGAGCTCCTGGAGCACACGCACGATCGCCCGTTCCGTGGTGGCGTCGACGCCCTGGAACGGCTCGTCCATCAGGTATACGCGGGCGTCCTGCACGAGCGCCCGGGCGAGGAACACGCGCTGCTGCTGCCCGCCGGAAAGCTGGCTGATCTGCCGATGCGCCAGGTCGTCCATCTCGACCTTGGCGAGCGCCTCCATCGCGAGCTTTCGCTCACGGGCGCCGGGCCGGCGGAACCACCCGAGGTCGCCGTAGCGGCCCATCATCACCACGTCGAGCACGGAGGTGGGAAAATCCCAGTCGACGGTGCCGCGCTGCGGGACGTAGGCGACCTCGCGCCGCTGCTCGTCGTACGGCGCGCCGTGTACCAGCACCTGGCCCGCCGCCGGCTCGACCAGGCCGAGAATCGCCTTGATCAGGGTCGACTTCCCGGCGCCGTTCGGCCCGACGATCGCCATGAGGACGCCCGCCGGCACGAGCAGGTCGACGTCCCAGAGCACCGGATTCTCCTGGTAGGCGACGGTCAGGTCGTTGACCTCGATCGCCGGCACCGGGGCGTCTTCCGCGCGCTGCGGGTTCATTCGGCCGCCGCCGCGTCCGCCGCGTCCGCCGCCACGTCCGCGGGCGCCGACAGCGCTTCGACGATCGCGTTCACGTTGTGGCGCACCATCCCCGGGTAGCGTCCTTCGGGCGTGCCCGGATTCCCCATCGCGTCGGAGAACAGGGGCGGCCCGATCGCCACCTCGACACCGCGCGACCGGACCGCCGCCTGCACGGCCTCGATGGTGCGGCGCGGGATCGACGTCTCGACGAAGATCGCCGGGATCCGGCGCTCGATGACGGTGTCGACCAGACGCTGGACGTCGGCCGTGCTCGCCTCCGACGCGGTGCTGATCCCCTGGAGCCCGACGACCTCGAACCCGTAGGCGCGCCCGAAGTATTCGAACGCGTCGTGCGCCGTGATCAGCACCTGCAGTTCCTCGGGCACCGCCGCCACGCGTGCGCGCACCCACGCGTCGAGCGCGTCGAGCGTGTCGCGCAGGGCGGTGGCGTTCGCCCGAAACACGGCCTCGCCTTCCGGATCCTGCTCGATGAGCGCCTGCTCCACACGATCCACCGCGCTCCGCCACATGCTCACGTCGAACCAGACATGCGGATCGTACTGGCCGGCGTAGGTGAGCGACTCGTGCAGAAGGTCGCGGTCGATGAGGTCGGTCACGGCGTAGGTCGGCTTGCGCGCGTTCATTTCCTCGAGCACTTCGCCCATCGCCGCCTCGAGGTGGAGCCCGTTGTAGAAGATCACGTCGGCCTCGGACAGCGTGCGGACGTCGCCCGCGCTGGCCTTGTAGAGGTGGGGGTCGACACCGGGTCCCATCAGGCCCGTCACGTCGACGCGGTCGCCGCCGACCTCGCCCACGATGTCGGTGATCATGCCGATCGTGGCGACCGCGTCGAGGCGGCCGTCGTCGGCGCTCCTCTCGCCCGCGGCGCCGCACGCCGCCAGCGCGGCGGCGGCGGCGCATCCGGCGCAAACCAGCATTCCGTATCGCGACACTGTGGCAACCACCATCGTCCGAGTGAGTTTTAGCTTACACTAAACAATCACTGGTAGGTGGCCACGAGCCGTTCGTCAATGCCGCGCGCGTCGTGTCCCCGGCGCGTCGCCGGCCGGCTACCGGAGGTCGATCGGCCTGTACGCCCGCTCGTCGTGACCCGTGTAGACCTGGCGCGGACGGGCGATCCGCTGGTCCGGATCCTGGAGCATTTCGAGCCACTGGGCGAGCCAGCCGGTGGTCCGCGGAATCGCGAACAGCACCGGGAACATCGACACCGGGAACCCGAGCGCCTGGTAGATGATGCCGGAGTAGAAGTCGACGTTCGGATACAGGTTGCGGCTCACGAAGTAGTCGTCCTCGAGCGCGATCTTCTCGAGCTCGATCGCGATGTCGAGCAACGGATCCGTTCCCGTGATCTCGAACACCTCGGGCGCGAGCGCCCGGAGGATCTTCGCCCGCGGATCGTAGTTCTTGTAGACGCGGTGTCCGAAGCCCATGAGCCGCATCTCGCCGTCCTTCACGCGCTCGACGTAGTCGGGCACGTGCCGGACGTCGCCGATCTCGCGCAGCATCCGCAGCACGCGCTCGTTGGCGCCGCCGTGCAAGGGCCCGTACAGCGCCGAGGCGGCGGCCGCGACGGCCACGTACGGATCGGGATGCGAGCTGCCGACGCTCCGCATCGCGTTGGCGCTGCAGTTCTGCTCGTGATCGACGTGCAGGATGAACAGCGCGTCGAGCGCCTGCTCGAGCACCGGGTGCGCCTCGTACTTCGTCTCCGAGGTCTTGAACATCATGCTGAGGAAGTTACCGGCGTAGCTGAGGGCGTTGTCCGGATACACGTACGGCAACCCGCGGGCGTGCCGGTACGCGAACGCCGCGATCGTTCCGACCTTCGCGATCAGGCGGTGGATCTGCTTCATCCGTGTCGCGGGATCGTGGATGTCCGACGCCTCCGGATAGAAGGTCGAGAGCGCGGCGACCATCGAGACGAACATGCCCATCGGATGGGCGTCGTAGCGGAACGCTTCCATCAGGCGCTTCATGTTCTCGTGCACGTAGGTATGATGCGTTACCTCGTACACCCAGTTGTCGAGCTCCGCCACGTTCGGCAACTCGCCGAACGTCGTCAGGTAGGCGACCTCGAGATAATCGCTGTTCTCGGCCAGCGTCTCGATCGGATAGCCCCGATAGCGCAGGATCCCGGCCTCGCCGTCGATGTGCGTGATCGCGCTCTTGCACGAAGCGGTGGTGGTGAACCCCGGGTCGTAGGCGAGGAGCCCGAAATCGGTGTCGGAGCGCTTGATCGCCCGCAGCTCGCCGGCCGGGATCGCGGCGCCGTACTCGGGATAGGTTCCGTAGATGATCGGCAACTCGTAGGACTTGCCGGTGCGGTTGTCGGTAATCGTCACCGTATCGGGCATCAGCCGGTACTCCTCTAGAGACTCGTGTTTCGGGAATTCGTGTGCGGCGAGAGCGTCGGGCGGTGTCCATCGGCCCTGCCACAGTAATACTGCCGCGAGGGGTGATTGTGCCAGC
>DATHRZ010000116.1:0-8092 GCA_035464655.1 Gemmatimonadota bacterium | reverse complement strand
GGCGATCTCGAGAACGCTGCCCTCTACTACGCCCGGTTCGTGGAAATGTGGGAGGACGCCGACCCGGAGCTGCAGCCGCGGGTCGCGGCGGCGCGGGCGCGGCTCGAGGAGATCATCCGCGAGCGCGGGTAGGCTACTCCTTCAGTCGTCCGTACTTCCGTAGCACCAGGGCCCGGGCGCCCGTCAGTGGCAGTGCTGGTGTGCCGCGGACCACGCGGTGCCGGGCGGGCAGATCGAAGACCGCTGGATCAACCTCCGCGTGATGGTGGGCGGCACTAGGAAGTTGCCGGCTGGCTCCCTTCGGGGGACCGGCCGGTTAGTGTTTGAGGCAGGAGCCCTCGCCGTCGCCCAGCGCCCGTTCTCCAGCCTGGGTGCGCGTCTGTTCCACCGTGGTCGCGATGGAGATGACTCCACCGCGCCGGGCGGGCTGAACACGGAGTACTGTTCGGTGTCGTGACTCCGCCGGGTTGAGGCGCTCGCCGGGTTCGACGCGTGGCGCTATCTCGCGGAGCAGGGCTGGTGCAGGGGCCGCAGGGATCGAGAGTCGGTCAGCCGCCCCCGGTCCATACCCGCAGCCCCAGCTCCACCTGCCGGCCGGGGAACGCGGCCAGCGGTTCACCGAATCCGGGTGCCCCCAGCTCGCTCTGTACCGAGGCCGGGACGCCATTCACGGTGTCGAACAGGTTGTAGATATTGAGCATGGCCTCAAGGCGCGTCGACCCTCGGAGGGGCGCCGTCCAGGAGAGGCCGAGGTCGGTGCGGAAGAAGTCAGGCCCGCGCCGGGCGTTGCGCCCCTCGCCCGCCGGTCGGTCATTGGTTTCCCCATCTCCATTGAGATCTCGCCCGAGGGTCGCCGTGAACGGTCGGGCCGAGGCGTAGATCAGCTTGCCGGACGCTCCGAGTCCGCTTGGCAGCTCGATGCCACCGGTGGCCACGACGCGGTGCCGTTCGTCCCATGCGGCGGGTCCCCACTCGGCGTCCAGGTCGAGTACTGCGGGATCCGTCTGCGGGACGAGCGGTTGGCCCCAGGTGTCATTCGTGTTCTTCCGATCCGCGAGGGTGTACCCGACTTCGAGCCAGCCCGCGCCCAGGCGGTGCCGTATCTGGAGGAGCAGGAGCGTCGCCTCGGCCCGGCCCTCGCTCACGATCTGTGTTACTCGGGAGAACTCCGGATAGCGCCTTACGCCGGGCGCGACGAACGGGTTGAGGGCTCGCTGAAGGAGGAGGTTGCGGCCCTCGACGAGGACCCCGTCCAGCCGAACGCTGAGACCGCCCCGGAATCGTCGCTCGACGCCAAGCGAGTACTGGCGGGTCAGGCCCGTCCGGATGTCACCGGACGACCAGACGATGGGCGGGACGGTATCGGGATCGATCATCAACTCGGCGATGTCCGTCGTCCCCGGACTCGGTAGCTGCAGGAAGGGGACGCCCGAACTCCGTTCGAGAGCGACCAGGGGGCCCGCGACGAGTGCGTCGTAGAACACGCCGAAGCCGCCCCTGAACACCGTGAGGCGGTCGGCCCCCGGCGCCCACGTCACCCCGAGCCGCGGTGCGAGGTTGTCGGTGTCGACCGGTCGCTTCTTCGTCGGGATGAAGGGCAGATCGCCCGCGAAGGGGGAGACGAAGTCCTGATTCGATCCGTTCGTCTCGACGTCGTAGCGGAGGCCGAGAGAGAGGGTGAGTTCGGGTACGGGGCTCCAGTCGTTCCGCGCGTACAGCCCGATTTGCAGGTTTCGCTCGTCCAGCCGGACGGCCGGCGACTTGAACGAGAGCTGGAGCAGCGCCGGTTCCGTGTCCTGGTTCGACTCGAATCGAAACCAACCGTTCTCGAAGAAGGCGGAGTCCGTTTCGTCGTCGAGCCAGCTCAATTGCGCGCCGAATTGCAGCCGGTGGGCCCCGGAGCTCCCCTCGAGGAGGCGGGAGAGGTCGTTCCGTAACTCCATCCGCACACTGCGGCTTCGTTCTTGCCCCCGGGCCGGGCCGGCACGGAGGCTCGGATAGATCAAGGTCGGCGAGGGCGGGGCGTTGCGGAGCAGCGTTCGTCGAACGCTGAGCAGGTGGGCCCGCGTCTCGTTCTGCCAGCCGGACGCCGAGCTCCACCGATGGGCCAGCAGGATACCGTGGGTATCCAGCGTATTGTTCTGCCCGTACTCCAGCGCCTGGATCCCGCCGACACCGCTCAGTCGCTCGCCGATCTCACCGGCGTACCGAAGTGTCAGCTCGTGGTTCGCGTTCAGCCGGTGGTCGATCCGGGCGAACAGGAGATTGTCCGTGAACGGGGTTCTGAAGGTGCCCTCGTGCTCAGGAAAGGCGCCGCCGGTGTTCACGGTAGAGAACTCGTTCTGCACCCTTCGCTCGAATGCGGCGAAGAAGTGGGTCCGATCTCGAGTGATGGGACCGCCGCCGGCCACGCCCCAGTGCCGGCGGTTGAAATCGGGCTTCTCTTCCTCGAACGCGCCTCGCGCCGTGAGCGCGTGATGGCGGTACAGGCCGAAGCCCTCGAAGATCGGCGCATTCGTCCCGCGCCGGGTCACCACGTTGACGACGCCAGAGGCCGCCCTGCCCATCTCGGCTCCGTACTGATGCACCGCGACTTCGAACTCCCGGATCGCAAGCAGGGGAAGTGAGCCCCCGAGATCGCCGAACAGGCCTTCGGTGAAGTCGACGCCGTCGATCAGCACGCCGAGCGACTGACGGTTGAGTGCTCCGACAGAAGAGCCGTTCGTGCCGAACAGGGGCGGACCTCCGGTGGCCGCGGTGCCGGCGGTAGTCCCGGGGACGAGCTGGGTCAGTTCGATGAACTGTCGCGACTCCTCGGGTAGCGCCGCGATGCGTGCGTGGTCGAGCACGTACGCGATCTTGGCTCGTCCGGGGACCCCGGCCGCCTCCACGACCAGGCCGGGTAGCTCGACGGCGACAGATTCCGGTTCGAATTCCAGGTCGAGCCACAGGATCGAGCCGACCGTCACCGTCGTCTCGTATCTGGGCGTGGAATCCCGATCCGGCTTTTCGTCAATCTCCGGGGGGATCCCTCGCCGGGCCCATACTTCGTAGGGTCCCGGCGGAAGACCCCGCAGCCAGTACCGGCCGGCCGCGCCGCTCGTCGCGTGATACTCGAGACCGGATTCCACGTGTACCGCCTCGACGTCCGCCCCGGCCAGGGGGCGTGAGTCGGTGTCGAGCACCACGCCGGTGAGTTCGCCGGTCGCCGCCTGGGCGGCCAGGGCGGAGGGCCGGAACAGCTGAGAGCCCAGCAACAGCAGGAGGCCCGCCACCCTCGCCGGCGTACGAGGAAGTACCATCTCATCCTCCTTCGTCGCCGCTCAACCTATCAAAGACGGCAAGGCCGTGCCCGCACGAATCGGATAATTGGGGCCCCCTATCCGATCCTCCTTGTGAAGTCATGCCCGATCGCGGACGTTTCGCTGGTCAGAACCGCGTCCCCGGCACGCGATCCCTACGCCTTCACACGGGGTACGAGATCGGGTCGGGGATCGCGCCATCGCGACTTCGACCGGGTGGCGCCGTGCCACAGTCGGACGACACGACGGAGCTGCTGCTGGCCCTGCGCGGCGGGGACCGGACGGCCCTCGACCGCCTGCTCCCCCACGTTTACGAGGAGCTCCACCGGATCGCGCACCGGGAGCTGGCTCGCCGGGGCGGGAATGAAGCCCTTCGAACCACCGGTCTCCTGCACGAGGCCTATCTGAAGCTCGTCGATCACGCCCGGCTCGACGTCGAGAGCCGGTCTCACTTCCTCGCCGTTGCCGCAACCGCCATGCGGCACATCCTCATCGACTACGCCCGCGCCCGAACGACGCAGAAGCGGGGCGGCGGTTGGCGCCGGATCTCGCTGGACGAGGGGCCGTCGACCGCCGATGCTCGACTCGAGGAGCTGATCGACCTGGACGATGCCCTGGGTCGACTGGAGCGGTTCGACGGCCGCCTCGCCCGAGTGGTCGAGTGCCGGTTCTTCGGCGGGATGACCGTAGACGAGACGGCGACGGCGCTCGACGTGTCGCGTCGCACCGTCGATCGCGCATGGCAAAAGGCCAAGGCGTGGCTGTACAGGGAGATGCATGCGCCCGAGTGAGCTGGACCCCGACCGCTGGCGGCGCATCGACGAGCTCCTCGACGTCGTGCTCGCGACACCTCCCGCGGACCGCGGCGCTTTCCTCGACGAGGTCTGCGCAGGAGACCAGGAATTACGTGCCGAGCTCGATGCGCTGATCACGGCCCACGAGGACTCCGCCGAGTTCTTCGAACGGCGGCTCGACGACCTGACTCCGGATGCCTTTGCCGCGGCGCTCAGAAGAGGTGGCGCGGTCGACGAGCTGCCGCCGGATCGACGGATCGGGCCCTTCCGGATCGACCGCGAGTTGGGTCGTGGCGGCATGGGCGTGGTCTATCTGGCCGAGGACACCCGACTGGGCCGGCACGTCGCGCTGAAGGCCCTGCCCCCGTACCTGGGCGTCGGACCGGGAGCCAGGGAGCGCTTCCGTTCGGAAGCGCGCGCCGTCTCGCGGCTCGATCACCCGAACATCGCGACGCTGTACGAGGTCGGCGAGACGGACACTGGTCAACTCTACATGGTGTTCTCCTACTATCCGGGCGAGACGCTGGCGGCACGCATCGCTCGCGGGCCCCTGCCGGTGGAGGAAGCCATCGAGGTCACGGCGCGGATCGCGGACGGCCTCTCGGCTGCGCACGCGGAGGGCATCGTCCACCGCGACGTGAAGCCCTCCAACGTCCTCCTCACCGAGACGGGCGGGGTGAAGCTACTGGACTTCGGCGTGGCGAAAGTGGCCGGGGAGGACGTCACCCGGGAGGGCGTTCGGCCGGGGACCGCCGCCTACATGAGTCCGGAGCAGGCGAGCGGTCGGGCGGTCGACCACCGGACCGACCTTTGGTCGCTCGGCGTCGTGCTGTACGAGATGCTGACCGGGCGGCGGCCGTTCGACGTCGAGCATCCCGAAGCGCTGCGGCGCGCGATCCTGGACGAGGCAACCGAGCCGGTGGACGACGAGGGCGAAGAGCTACCGGATGCCTTGAAATGGATCGTACGGACGATGCTGAGGAAGTCGCCGGCAGATCGGTACGGCGACGCAAGCGAGCTTCTCTCGGACCTGCGTGAGCTCCAGGCCGGTGACGAGCCCGCCGTCGCGACCCGCCGAGAGGCTTCCCGCGCGGGAGCCGCGCTTCGTCGCCGCCTGCGCACGGCGGCGCTTCTGCTGCTCGGGCTCGTTGTTCTCGTGGCGGCCAGCGTCTGGTGGCGCTCGGCCTCGGCGGATGGAAGCCCCGAGATCCGGCGGCTCGCCGTGCTTCCACCCGACGATCTCACGGGCGAGTCCGGCCGCGAGCCGTTCCTCAACGGGGTGCACGACGCCCTGGTCGTCGAGCTCGGGCGACTGGGCCTGTTCGATGTCGTCTCGCGAGCCTCGATGATGCAGTACCGGGACTCGGAGCTGTCGCTGCCGGAGATCGCCGCGGAGCAGCAGGTCGACGCGCTGCTCGCGGCCTCCGTCCTGCGGGAGGGAGACAGCGTCGCCGTCACCGCCCAGCTTCTCGCGCTGTCGCCGGAGCGAACCCTGTGGGTCGACCGCTACCGCCGCGGCGTCGGAGACGTATTCGCGTTGGGTAGCGAGATCGCCCGCTCGATCGCCGCGGAGGTCGGGCATGGCTCGCCGGACGGTCCGGATCGTGCCTCGGCACCCGTCGCATCGAGTCCCGAGGCCTTCGACGCCTACAATTTCGGGGTCTTTCACCTCGAACAGCGAAGTCGCGAGGGCTTCGAGCAGGCCGTCCGCTACTTCCAGCTCGCGATCGAGCAGGACTCCGCGTTCGCACCCGCGTACGCCGCTCTCGCCAGGGCCTACGGCTCGGGCGCCTTCTTCGGGCTGGGCCGCCCGTCGGCGAACGTGCCGCGGGTCGCCGAGCTGGCCGAAACGGCCCTTCGCCTGGACCCGTCCCTGGCGGAGGCGCACACCGTGCTGTCGGCGGTCAACCTCTACTGGCACCGGGACCTCGACGCGGCGGAGACACGCGCCCGTCGGGCGATCGCCCTGAACCCGAGCTTCGCGGATGCGCACCGAGCTCTGTCGGAGGTCCTGTCGGTCACCGGCCGCTATCGGGCCGCGCTGGAGGCGGTCGAACATGCCAGCCAGCTGGAGCCGCTCCTGCCGTTCTCGGCCTTCCGGCCGATGGTTGTCCTCATAGAGATGCGCGACTTCGACGCCGCGATCGAGCGGGGCCGCGCCGGCCTCGAGTTTCATCCCCGCTTTTGGCAGGGACACTGGCTGCTCTGTCTCGCTCTCGCCGGAGAAGGGCGCCACGAGGAGGCGATCCCCGTGTGTGAGCAGGCGGTCGATGGCTCACGGCGCCTCCCCATGGCGCTCGGAGCCCTCGGGCACGTGCTCGCTCTCACCGGACGGCGGACCGAGGCCGAGGCCATCGTCCGCGAGCTCGAGGAGCGCAGCGCGGAGCAGTACGTGGGCGGGAGCTGGGTCGCCGCCGTGCACGGAGCCCTGGACCACCCGGATCGGGCCTTCGAGTGGCTCGAGCGCGCGTACCGGGAGGGCGATCTCCAGCTCGTCAATCTGCACCACAGCTTGCTCTTCGATCCGCTTCGGGAAGACGCGCGGTTCGACGCGCTGCTCGAGCGCGTCTGGCCCGAGGGTCGCTCCCGACCCGATCGACGTCCGGATCGTCAGTCGGCGCGATCGGAGGCGTCGTAGACGATGACGCCTTCCAGCTCGAACGTGCAGGTGCCCGTGGCGCGATCGCAGTCCGGATGTCCCAGGCCTTCCCCGGACGCCCCGGTGAAGCGGCCCGTTCCGCCGACGAACTCGTAGTTCTCCGGAACTTCCTCTCCCCCACTGGGGCGGGTGTAGTTCGCCCAGAGCTCGTCGCCGTTGGCGGCCGTCAGGACCATGACGCCGTCCAGGATGGAGCTCGAGCCGGTCGAGAAGTCGATGATCGAGCAGTTCTCGGCGATCGCCGTGAACGTGCCCAGATGGATGGCGTGCCCCTCGAGGGCGAAGCTGACGACGAAATCCGACGGGGCGGAACAGCGACCGTCGAAGTCGCTCCGACCGAAGTCGGGCGGCCCGAATCCTGGGGCGAACTCCTGCCCGAGCAGCACGGCATCGGCGCTCACCCGGAATGGCCGCTCCGTCGAAAGATGGGCTGACGCGGCGGGGCCTTCGGTCGTCGATTCGAGCGTTGCGGGCCGGGGCGACGTCGGATTCGAATCGTCGCAACCGCCGATGAACAGAGCCGTTAGCACGAGCCCCGGGGCTACGACGTACAGCAGGCGTGAGACAGGCATTTCTTCCTCCTCAGTGGCGGGTTCTCGCAGGCGGCCCCTCCGACGGGGGCCTTCATGTCGGTAGACGAGAACGAGCGGTGAATCGCGCCACGCGGTAGACGTACACTGAGACGGAGCGCCTTCAAATCGTGCGCCTGCAGAGCCATCCACGATCCGCCCGGGAGGCATTCGATGTCGCCATGCGATCCAGTCGTCCAATCCGCTTACCTGCACGGTGGACGAAGTGGCGGAGACGGACGGCGTAGCATCGGTGCTCGTGTTCGTCGATGCCCTGCTCGGCGCCCTGACGGCGCAGTGCCTGACGAACTGGGACGAATCGCCGACCTGACGACGCCGTAGCGTCGAGTGCCGGGCCCGCCTCAGAACCGCGTGATCACCGGCATCGCCAGGGTGTCGTAGGAGGCCATCGAGGCGAGCACGTCGCTCGTGTCCTCGAGGGCGACGGTGTCTCCCACGAGGCGGTCGGGGCTCACTTTGCCGGATGCGATCAGGTCGAACATCTCCGGGTAGCGAGCGGCTTGCATCCCGAACGAGCCCACGAATGACAGCTCGCGGAACGTGAACATGTCGACCGGGATCGAGATCTGCCCGTCGTCCTGGTGGTTCGAGGCCCCCAGCCGCAGGTGGCGCCCGCGGGCCCGCAGGCTGAGGATGGCCGGGATCGTGGTCGCGGCGGATCCGAGTGCATCGACCGACACGTCGGCTCCGCCCCCGGTGAGCTCGACGATCTCGGCGGCGGCGTCGGGCCCGGCCGTGACCGTGTGC
>DATHRZ010000115.1:0-2848 GCA_035464655.1 Gemmatimonadota bacterium | reverse complement strand
GCGGCCGACTCCACGTCGTGGCGGCGCCGCGGACCTCCGCTTGCCGCGGTGGACCCCCGTCGCCGATCTTCACCCCCATGATCGACCGACCGTCGTCCCTGCAGGCGCTGTTCGCCGAACTGAAGCGCCGTCGCGTGTTCCGCGTGATGGCCGTCTACGGAGCGGTCGCGTTCGTCTTGCTGCAGGTCGCCGACATCGCCTTCGAGCCCCTCGGGCTTCCCGGTTGGACGCTCACCTTCGTCGTCGTGCTCGCGATTCTCGGCTTCCCGGTCGCCGTCGTGCTCGCCTGGGCGTTCGAGCAGACCCCGGAGGGAATCCGTCGCACCGAGAAGGCGGCGCCGGAGGAGATCGAGGCGATCGTGGCGGAGCCGCGAAGCCGTCGCTGGCCGGCCGGCATCGCCGCACTGGTCGGGATCGCGCTGCTCGTCGGTGGCGCCTGGTGGATGGGGCAGCGCGCTGGGGCGTCTGTCGCGGCCGACCGCGCGGGGGCCGATGGTGCCGGGTCGATCCGCTCGATCGCCGTGCTGCCGCTCACGACCCGGACGATCGGAGGGGCGGGAGACGGGGAGGGGAGCGACGCCGTCCTGTTCGCCGACGGGATGCACGACGACCTGCTGACGCAGCTCTCCCGCATCGGAGATTTGCGGGTCATCTCTCGCACGTCGGTCGAGGAATTTCGGCACTCCGAGGAAAACATCCGCGACATCGCCGAGCGCCTGGGGACCCGATACGTGGTCGAGGGCGCCGTCGATCGGGTCGGTGACCGGATACGGGTGAACGTGCAGCTCATCGACGCGAACTCGGACGGCCACCTGTGGGCCGAGACCTACGACGAGACGATGACGCTCGACAACCTGTTCGCGATCCGCGACGACCTGACGCGACGGATCGCGAGCTCGCTCCGCGCGAACCTCACGCCGGAGACGGAAGAGCGGCTCGTCCGCCGTCCGACGGAGGACGCCGAAGCCTTCGAACTGTATACCCGCGCCCGTCACCTGCACGATCGCGCGTCGCGCCCGGACCTGGAGCGGGCCATCGAGCTGTACGAGCGTGCGACGGAGCTCGATCCGGACTTCGCCGCGGCGTATGCGGGGCTCGCCCTGGCTCATTTCCGCTACGTCATATACGGCTTCGGGACCCCGACCGACCGGTTTCCTGCCGCCCGCGCCGCCCTCGAACGCGCCCTGGACGTGGATCCGGAGAACGCCGAAGCGCTCGTCGTCCGGGCCGGCCTCGCGGCGCAGCGCGGCGACGCGGCGCAGTCCCGCCGCGACCTCGAGCACGCGATCGATTTGAATCCGAGCCACGCCCTGGCGCGCATGGCACTCTCGCGGCTCCTCGGCGGGCTGGGCTACGAACGGCAGGCGCTGGCGGAAGCGGAAATCGCCCGGGAGCTCGACCCTCTGTCGGCGGTCGTGGCGGACGCCTACGCCGTGGCGCTGGCCGAGGTGGGACGACCCCAGGAAGCGCTCGAGGTCGCCGTCGCGACGCTGGAGCTCCACCCGAACTTCGAGCCCGCCGCCGGAGCGGTCGCGGAGATGCTCCAAAATCTGGGCCGGAACGAGGAGGCGGCCGCGACGCTCCGCCAGGCGCTTCGTCGGGATCCCGAATCGATCTTCGCCAACGAACAGCTGGCGTTCCAGCTGCTTGCGACCGGCGACCGAATGGAAGCCCTCCAGCAAATCGACCGAGCGGTCGCCCTGACGCCCGACGACTATCCTACGCATCGCTCCCGCGGCCGCTTGTTGATGGATGCAGGGCAGTTCGACGCGGCGGTCGCGGCGCTCCGGCAAGCGGTGCGCCTGGCGCCCCGGCTGCCGCGAGAGAGGGCCGTGCTCGCCATGGGCCTGCTGGCGGTCGGCGATACGGCGGCGGCGCGGGCGCAGCTCGACACGGCCCGGACCCTGACACGCGATGATTACATCCCGGGACTGTTGATCGAGGCATCGTTCCGGGCGGGCATGGTGGAGGACGCCGTGGCCCTGTCCGAGGAGCAAGCCGCGCGGAATCCCGAATCGGTCGAAGATAGGGTCGACCACGCCGAGTTCCTGCTTCGATCCGCGGCCTGGGCCGCCCATCGCCCGGGGGCGGCCTTCGAGGTGTTCGAGGAGGCTCGCGAGCTCTCGCCCGACGACGACGATCTGCTCGAAGACTACGGCGCCGCGCTACAGGTCCTCGGGCGAACCAACGAATCCCTGGAGCACCGGCGTCGCCTCGCGGCGCAACGGCCCTCGGATCCGCGGGCGCAAATGGTTCTCGGCTGGGAGCTGCTCCAGGGACAGCGCGACGTGGCCGGCGCCGGACGCGCCTTCCGCCGGGCGCTCGAGCTTCGCCCCGGATACGAAGCCGCGCTGTGGGGCCTGGCCCGCGTCCATGCCCGCGAGGGCCGAGCCGACTCGGCGCTCGCCGCGATGCGGCGGGCAGTGGAGGGGTGCGGCTGGCCGATGTGCCGGCCGTACCACGAGGTGCGGGAGGCCTGGCTGCACGCGCTCCTCGACCAACCGGATGCGCGGGAGATGGTCGCCCGATTCGAGGCCCGGGCCGATCACCTGGATTATGTCGAGTGGCTCCCGGTGCTCGCCGCCGCCCACGGCGAGTTCGGCGACATCGACCACGCCTTCGATCTGCTGGACCGGGCCTACGAGCGTCGATCCAGCGAGCTCCTCGAGCTCAGGACCGAGCCCTGGTTCGATCCCCTGCGTGACGATCCGCGCTTCGACGCGCTGCTGAAGCGCATGGAACTGGACTAGGCGAATCCGCCCCTTGGCGGACCTGCTCCCTCTTTTTCGCTATGCGGTGCAGATGTCGGGTTGCACCCACCAGCCGAAGCAACCCGATCCCGTCCCAA
>DATHRZ010000114.1:0-8206 GCA_035464655.1 Gemmatimonadota bacterium | reverse complement strand
ATGTCGGTGTTCGAGTTCGACCTGTCGACCCTCGCCGGCCGGGACCTGATGATCGGCGATTCGATTCGGATCACCGGCCTCAGCACGAGCTTCCGTAGCGAGGTCCAGCTCAACGACATCACGGCTCTCGAGATCCTCGCGACCGTGGCCGAGCCGGACGCCAGGTCCGTGACGGCGACCGACATCAATGCCGCCACCTTCGCCGGCGAGCTGGTCACCATCGACGGCACCGTCCTGACCGTCGACACGCTCTCCTTCGGCAACCAGTACGTGCTGCTCGAGGACGCGGCCGCCGACACGTTCGCCGTGTTCGGCGACAGCAGGACCGGCGTCACGACGGCCAGCTGGGAGGCCGGGCAGACCTACGCGGTGACCGGCGTGCTCGGTACCGACGACCGCGACCCGTTCCCGCACCGGGTCGAGGTGCGTTCGACCGGCGACGTCGTGCTCGGAGGTTCGGTGATCGACATCGCCGACGCCCGGACGATGGACGGCGAGACCGTGACCGTGGAGGGCGTCGTGACGTGGGCGGTGCCCTTCAACAGCCCGATGCGCGAGGTATTCCTCCAGGACGGGACCGCGGGCATCTCGCTCTTCGACTTCGACCTGGAAGCCATCGCCGGCGTCGTGCTCCAGGAGGGGGACCGCATTCGGGTTCGCGGGACGGTAGGGTCGTTCCGCAGCGAAGTGCAGCTGGGGAACGCCACATTGGTCAGCGTGCTCGGAAACGAGGCCGTACCCGCGGCACGCGAGGTGACGGCCGCCGAGATCAACGCCGGCATGTTCCAGGGCGAGCTGGTGATGGTGACGGGCGCGACGGTGGTGGACGTCACTGTGCTCAGCTTCGGCAATCAGCGGGTCGAGCTGACCGACGGGAGCGCAGGCACGTTCTACGTCTACGGCGACAGCCGAACGGGTGTCGTGGATACCGACTGGAACGTGGGCGAGGTCTACACGGTGACCGGAGTGCTCGGCACCGACGATCGCGACACGCCTGCGCCTCGTCTCGAGGTCCGGCAACCCTCCGACGTGAACCAGACGAGCTGACGATGAAATTGCTCACGATGATAGGTGCGTCCCGCGGGATGCCGGGCGCGCGACTCGCCGGTCTCCTCGCGGTCGCGACGGTCGCGATGGCGTGCGAGGATCCCGACCCGGTGCTGGAGCTCCTCGGCTCGGGTTCGGTCGCGGGGCTGGTCTTCTTCGACGCCGACGAGGACGGCATCTTCGACCCCTCCGACGGCGACACGCCGGTGGAGGGCGTCGGCGTCGCCGTGCGCAACCGGGGCACGAGCGACGTGTTCAGCGGCGCCACCGCGTCCAGCGGCGCGGACGGGCGGTTCACGATCACGGGCCTGCCACTCGGCACCCACGACCTGCTGGTCGACGAGACGACGGTACCCGACGGCGTCAGCGTCTGCCAGAACCCGATCCCGTTCAGCGTCTTCCTCAACGAGACGTCGACCGCGGACGTGCGCGGCCGGCCCGCCTGCCTGATCACGATCGCCGAGGCGAAGGCGGCGCCGATCCCCTCGTTCGTCATCGTGCGGGGCGTGGTTACGTCGGCGCCCGGTCAGATCGAGAGCGGCTGGACCTACATACAGGATGAGAGCGCCGGTACGAAGCTGTTCGGCGGAGTGCTCGAGGGGCAGGGCATCGAGGTCGGCGACCGGATCGAGGTCGGCGGTGACTCCGAGCTCTTCAGCGGCGACTTCGACGTCACGAACCTCGGCCTGCGCGAGGTCACCGCGGACGTCGGCGAGCTCCAGCCCGAGCTGACCACCACCGCGGCGATCGAGGCCTCCGGCGAGACCCACACCGATCCGCTCCAGGGCCTGTTCATCCGCGTGGAGGCCGCGGAGTTGGTGGCGCCCTTCGGAACCGGCAACATCCAGAACGCCCTCATCGACGACGGCAGCGGCGAGGTCATCATCCGCATCGACGACGGCGTGGCCAACCGCAACACGCTGAACGACATGTTCTCGGTCGGCACGTGCTACGACATCAACGGATTCGGCGCCAACTTCTTCGGCTCCGGCCAGATCTTTCCGCGTTCGCTCGCGGACATCGTGGAGGTCCCGTGCAACTGATCAGCAAGACGGCGCTCCGGGCCGCGGCGGCCTTCCACGGCCGCACCGTGCGTCCCGGGACCCTCATCGCGGCGGCGCTCTTCGCGCTGGCCAGCGCCTTCGCGGCCGACGCGGCCGCCCAGAGCGTGTCGACCAGCGGCCAGATCCGCGGCCGCATTCTCAGCGCCGAGGGAGGGCCGGTGCCCGGCGTGGTGCTCACCGCCACGAACGCGGAGACGGGGTTCCAGAGAACCGCGCTCTCTGGCGAAGACGGCACCTTCACCGTTCGGCTGCTGCCGCCCGGCATCTACGATCTCGCGACCGACGTGATCGGCTTCCGGGGCGAGACCCGCACCGGCCTGCGCGTGGTGATCGGACAGTCCTCGATCGCCAACTTCGAGCTGCAGACCAGCGCGGTGGAGGTCGCCGGCATCGAGGTCACGGCCGAGCGCGAGGCGATCGACGTCGCCGATGGCGGCGTGACCCAGTTCGTGAGCGAGCAGGAGATCGAGGAGCTGCCCTCGCTCGGGCGCGACTTCGTGGACTTCATCAACCTTTCGGGCCTGGTGGCGCCGGATCAGGGCACCACTACGGGCGGGCAGTTCGCCATCGGCGGGCAGCGGTCCTCGCAGACCAGCGTGCAGATCGATGGCGTGGACGCCAACAACGCCTTCTTCGGCGAGAACCGCGGCGGCTCGCGCATCCCGTTCGTGTTCTCGCTGGAGTCGATCCGCGAGTTCCAGATCATCACCAACGGCTTCGACGTCGAGTACGGCAACTTCTCGGGCGGGATCGTGAACGTCGTGACGCGCGGCGGGACGAACGACTGGGAGGGCACGCTTTTCGCGAACTTCCGCGACGACGCGCTCACCGCCGACCCGTTCACCAACCCGGAAGACGACCCGGAGCTCACCACCGAGTTCGAGGTCCAACAGTTCGCGGGCAGGCTGAGCGGCCCGATCGTCGAGGACAAGATCCACTTCCTCGTGTCCGTCGACGGGCAGCGTCGTCGCGAGCCGCAGCTGCCCCTCACCCAGAACCGCTTCGCGCCCGGCGCGGAGCGCGAAAACCCGGTGCTCTTCGAGCAGGTGGGGGAGGCGTTCCAGATCCTGGAACAGCAGTATGGCGTCCAGGGCGCCGCCTCCGGCTACAGGCCGTTCTCGACCTCGAACGACGCGATCACGGTGTTCGGCCGCGTGGACTGGACGCTCAACCAGGACCACAGGCTGTCGTTCCGGCACAATTACTCGACGTTCTCCAACGACAACGAGTGGAACGGCAACTTCGACTTCGACTACGGCCTGAGCAGGGCGGAGACGCTGGAGGACGACTCGCACTCGTTCGTGACCGAGCTCCAGAGCGTGCTGGGCGACAACTCCTTCAACGTGTTCCGCTTCCAGTTCGCCGACGAGAAGCGGCCGCGGCAGGGCAAGGACCTGCGTCCGACGCTGACGGTCAACCTCCCCGGGGGCCAGCGGGTGCGCTACGGCGGCACCTTCGCGGCGTTCAACAACAACCTGGAAGAGACCAAGTACCAGTTCATCAACAACTTCACCCACGTCGCCGGCGACCACACGATCAAGCTCGGCGCCAACGCGCTCTATACCGACATCTTCAACCAGTTCCAGTCGCCCGGCAGCCAGAACCAGGGGGCCGGCGAGTACATCTTCAACAGCATCGAGGACTTCGAGGCGTTCCGGCCGTCCAGCTACTTCCGACCCTTCCAGCAGGGAGGGGGCATCGCCAACTCGCCGTTCTCGGTGTTCGAGTGGGCCGCGTACGTCCAGGACGAGTGGCGGGCCAGCCCGCAGCTGACCGCGACGCTGGGCCTCCGCTACGATCAGCAGAGCTTCCAGGACAGCCCGGAGCCCGTCGTGGACGTCGAGCGCGCGTTCGGCTTCCGCACCGGGTTCGCGCCCACCGACAACAACAACATCTCGCCGCGCCTGGCGCTCGCCTACGACATGCGCGGCGACGGTTCCTCGGTGATCCGCGGCGGCGCGGGCTACTTCTACGGCCGCGTGCCGTTCGTGCTGGGCGGCAACGTGCTGCAGACCGAGCTGCCCATCGTGGAGGTGCTGTGCACGGGATCGATCATCGACGGGGACCCGGACGCGCCGCCGTCGCCGATGGGCTTCCAGAACTGGGCGATCGACGGCGCCGACAACCCCACGGGCTGCGCCGGCGACATCGAGGCCAGCGGGGTGCCGACCTACACGTTCTGGCAGGAGGACTTCGAGTACCCGGAGACCTTCAAGGCGAATCTGGGCTACGAGACGCTGGTCGGCGACAACTCGCAGATCTCGCTGGACCTGCTGTTCTCCACGTCGACGAACCTCTATACGGTGCGCAACCTGAACCTGCGCGAGGTCCAGTTCACCCTCCCGGGTGAAGGCGAACGCATGGTGTTCACGCCGGCCTCCCAGTTCGACCCGACCAGCGCCGCTAGCGCGCCGTCGCAGGTATCGACCGACTTCGGTCAGGTGCTGGTCAACTACAACGACGGGCGCGCCCAGGCGTTCACCGCCGCGCTGGACGGCGCGCATCGGTTCACCGACGCGTTCCAGCTCCGCGGCTCGTACACGTACACGCGCGCGTACGACAACTCGAACTACTCCTGCTGCACCGCGAGCGGCGGTTTCTCGGACCCCCTGGTGGGCGCGTTCGGGCCCAACGACATCGGCGGCGCCGGCGACTTCGACAAGGCGTGGGGGCGCACGGACTTCGCTCGCACCCACACGCTCATTTTGTCCGGTAGCGCCGACCTGCCCTGGGGGCTGGGGGTGTCGGGGATCTGGCGCAGCCAGAGCGGCCGTCCCTGGACGCCGGCCGTGGGCGGCAACATCAACGGCGATGGCGTTCGGTTCAACGACCGCCCGTTCATCTTTGCGCCGGACGACCTGCCTCTGCAGGCGACGGGTGACGCGGCCACCGAGCAGCGCGAGACGTACCGCCAGATCCTGGCGGAGCACTCGTGCGTGGGCGACCACGTCGGTGAGATCCTGGAAAGGAACACCTGCACGTTCCCGTGGCAGCACCAGCTCGACCTGCGGCTCACGAAGGGCTTCGACACGGTGCGCGGGCAGCGCGCCGAGATCCAGGTCGACTTCTTCAACGTGCTGAACGGGCTGGGCCGACTGTTCTGCGACGAGGCCGCCGAGGACGTCGACCTCACCAGCGGCTCGTGCGGGCTGGGCCGGGTGACCGGAGTGTTCGGCTCGGACCAGAACCTGCTCGAGGCACGCGGCTACGACGCCGCGGGCAACCGCGTCCTCTACGAGGTCGGTGACAGCTTCTACACGGAGGATGTCCTGGGGTCGAATCTGGTCCTGCAGTTCCAGACACAGATCGGCATCAAGTACTTCTTCTAGGCCGGGTAGGACCGGAGGGCGGCGCGAGACGGCCGCCCTCCGGCTTCCCGACCAGGTCACTGGTAACGGTCGGCCGACGATTGCGCGAGCGTTACCGGCGTGTCACCCCGGCGCGTTGACGCCTTGGGGCCGCTCCCCATAGACTCCGCCGTATTCCAACCCAGGATGTTC
Organism: Gemmatimonadota bacterium; assembly: GCA_035464655.1. Classification (GTDB taxonomy): domain Bacteria; phylum Gemmatimonadota; class Gemmatimonadetes; order Palauibacterales; family Palauibacteraceae; genus JARFPW01. The sequence goes on along the minus strand of DATHRZ010000114.1, from coordinate 2,595 downwards.
GCATCACGCGCCGGCCGCCGACGGCCGGCCGGCCGTGCCTACTCACACGACATTGGACGGGGGACGATGGGTTTCAGGGCGAAGCTTGCGCTCGCGGCGCTTGCCGGGGTCTGTGCGCTCGTGCCAGCGAGCTTGCAGGCACAGGCGAACGCGACGACCGCGACGGTTCGAGGGACGATCACCGACCAGGATGGGGCGCCGCTCGGCGGCATCCAGATCGTGGTGCGAAACGAGGCCACCGGCTTCCAGACCGGCGCGCTCTCGGGCGAGACGGGGCGCTACATCATCGCGTTCCTGGAGCCGGGGGGACCCTACCAGGTGACGGCGACGTCCGTGGGGTACCGGCCCCTCGAGCGCTCCTTCCCGCGCCTGCAGATCGGCGAGGTGCTGACGATCGACTTCACGATGGTCCCGCAGGCCGTGCAGCTCGAAGGGATCGACGTGAGCGTCGAGGGCGACCTCATCGACGTGCGCCAGTCGGGCGTGATCGACCGGGTCAGCCAGGTCGAGATCGAAAACCTGCCCACGAACGGCCGGAACTTCGCGGACTTCGTGGCGCTCTCGCCGACATCCGCGCCCGACGTCGGCGACGGCTCCGGCGGCAACCTCTCGCTGAACGGCGGCCGGCGCGGCGCGACCAACATCCAGATCGACGGCGTGGAGAACAACGGCACGTTCTTCGGCGGCGAGGCGCGTGGCTCCGACCGGATCGCCTTCGCCTTCTCGCAGGAGACCGTGAAGGAGTTCCAGGTCATCACGAACGGCTACGACGTGGAGCACGGCAACTTCACGGGCGGCCTCGTGAACGCCGTCACCAAGTCGGGAACGAACGAGTGGGACGGCGCCGTGTTCTACTACCGCCGCGCCGACGCGCTGACCGGCAACGACTTCCTCGGTCGGGAGCCGGACGAGTTCAGCTCCAACCAGTTCGGGGGCTTCCTTTCGGGCCCGATCCAGCGCGATAGGGCGCACTTCCTCGTCTCCGTCGACGTGCAGGATCGGTCGAATCCGATCTTCCCGCTGACCCCCGGCATCTCGTCGGGCATCCACCCGGATTCGCTGGCCCGCCTGATCAGCATTCTCGAGAACGTCTACGGCGTGGAGAACGCCGCGGCCGAGTTCGAGCGGGTCAGTCAGACCAACGACCAGATCGCGCTGTTCGGGCGCGTGGACTGGCGCCTGAACGACAACCACACGTTGACGGTGCGCAACAACTTCACCGACCTGGAGAACCTGAACGACCGGGTCAGCTCCAACGAGGCGGTGAGCAACGGCGGGATCTTCGAGGACCGAGCCAACTCGTTAGTGGTCAACCTGAAGTCGATCCTGTCGCCCACGCTGTTCAACGACTTCCGCTTGCAGTACGCGACCGAGCACCGGCCGCGCGCCGCGTTCAGCTCGATCCCGCAGGCGGACATCTTCGTGGACAGCGACTTCTCGGCCGCGGAGTGTGGCGGCAGCCCGTGCACGCGTTTCTCGAACCCCGAGGTCTTCAACGACCCGGTGCTGCCCAACTCGCTGGATGAAAACACGATCCAGCTCGTCAACAACCTGATCGTGCAGGCCGGGGATCACACCCTGAAGTTCGGCACGAACAACAGCTACTTCGACATCGACAACTTCTTCTTCTTCAACCAGTTCGGGGACTTCGACTTCGAGGGGCTGGAGAACTTCGAGCAGGGGATCGCCGACGACTACGCGATCGCCGGCCCCGGTCTGAACGGGGAGAATCCGCGGGGGATCTACAACATCCTGGAGCTCGCGTTCTACGCGCAGGATGACTGGCAGGTGAACGACAAGCTGCTGTTCAACCTGGGGCTCCGCTATGACATCCGGTTCTTCCCGGATGAGCCGGAGACGGTGCAGAGCGTGCAGGACGCGTTCGGCTTCGACACCGGGAACTTCCCGGTCGATGGGGACAACATCGCCCCGCGCGTGGGCTTCGCCTACGACGTGGATGGCGACGGCGGCTCGGTGCTGCGCGGCGGCGCGGGCCTCTTCTACGGCCGGGTCCCGCCCGTGTTCTGGTCCAACGCGTTGCTCAACACGGGGGAGAGCCAGACAGCGGTGAGCTGCACGAGCGGCTTCGACAACCCCGAGACGCAGCAGATGGTGATCGAGATCCTGCGCGGCGAGCGTCCGACGTTCCAGTCGTGCGACGAGATCCCGGGCGGCGGAGGATTCGCGTTCACGCCGAACGTGAACGTCATCAGCCCGGACGCCGAGGTGCCCTTCGCGCTCAAGGCGAACATCGGCTACGACCGCCGCGTCGCCGACAACTGGCGCGCGGGCATCGACCTCCAGTACTCGGGCACGTCGGACAACTACTACAACATGGACGCGAACATCCTGGACGAGCAGTTCAGGACCGATGGCGGCGCCCGGCCGGTGTTCGCACCGGCCGAGGAGTTCCGCTCCGATGGCAGCCTCGGCTTCGCCGACCAGCGGATCGACGGCGGCTTCAACGACGTCCTCGTGCTCGTCAACGACGCGGACTCACGGACGTACCAGGCCACGTTCGAGGTGAAGCGCGAGTTCGCCAACGGCTTCTCGGCGCGCGGTGCCTACACCTACTCCAACAGCCGCGACAACAGC
>DATHRZ010000113.1:0-2849 GCA_035464655.1 Gemmatimonadota bacterium | reverse complement strand
CCGGCCGGCCGCCATCCTGCGCGGCTCGCGCGCCTTCCTGTTCGCCGTCCCGATCAACTGCATCGCGATCGGCTACGTGATGCTGGCGATGCGGAAGGTGATCGAGGCGCTCGGCGTCATGCAGACGCTGCCGCCCTGGCTCCCGGGCGACGAGCGCCTGTGGATCGTCGTCGGTCTGTCGATCTTCGTGCTGATCTACGCCGGGCTGTCGGGCCTGTGGGGCGTCGTGGCGACCGACTTCGTGCAGTTCGGGCTCGCGATGGTCGGGGCGCTGCTCGTGGCCGGTTACGCGCTGGTCGACATCGGGGGGGTCGTCGAGCTGAAGGAAGGGCTCGAGGCGATGGGGCGCTCCGACGCCCTCCGCATGGTGCCCGAACCGGGCTCCGTCGACCTGCCGATGGGCACCTTCCTCGCCTACCTGGGCATTCAGTGGTGGGCGTGGCGGCGCTCGGACGGCGGCGGCGAGTTCGTGCAGCGCATGTCGGCGGCGCGCACCGAGTCGGACGCCGAGAAGGCGGCGTGGCTGTTCAACCTGCTGCACTACGTGATCCGCGCCTGGCCGTGGATCCTCGCGGCACTCGCCGCGCTCGTGATCTTCCCGGACCTCGAAGATCCCGAGATGGGCTATCCGCTCCTCATGCTCGAGTACCTGCCGGTGGGCGTGCTCGGCCTGGTCGTCGCCTCGTTCGTCGCCGCGTTCATGTCGACCGTCTCGACCCAGATCAACTGGGGCGCGAGCTACGTGGTGAACGACCTGTGGGCGCGATTCGTCGAGCCCGACGCGAGCCAGGAGCGCCTCGTGTTCATGGGCCGGCTCGCCTCGGTGCTGATGGTGGCGATCGGCGGCGCGGCGGCGTTCTTCACCCAGGACGTGGGGACGGTGTTCCGGTTCGTGATCGCGATCGGCACCGGGCCGGGCGCCGTCCTCATCCTGCGCTGGTTCTGGTGGCGGATCAACGCTTGGGCCGAGCTCGCCGCGATGCTCGGCGGCTTCGTCATCGCCCTGCTCACCTATACGGGCATGTTCCCACCGCTCGACTTCGGGGCGCGCCTCGCCGTGACCGCGTTCGGCTCGGGCGTGATCTGGATCAGCGTCATGTACCTCACGAAGCCCGAATCGGAGGAGCGGCTCGAGATCTTCTACCGCCGCGTGCGCCCCGGCGGCCCCGGCTGGAAGCGGTTCCGCGAGCGCACCGGCGTCGAGCCCGAGACCGAGCTCGGTTCCGACCTCGTCCGCACCCTCGGCGCCGTGCTCGTGCTGTTCGGCCTGCTGTTCGGCGTCGGCGGCCTGATGCTGTTCGAGTGGCAGGCGGCTGCGATGTCTACGATGGTGGCGGCGGCCGGCCTGTGGATCATGCGGGTGGCGGGGCGGCTGGCGAAGCTCCCGGCATCCTAGGGCTGCAGCTCACAGATCGTCCACTTCTCGCGCTGACGTTCGTACAGAACGCGGCGGTGCGCCCGCGAGTCCTCGAAGACCAGGAATTCGATCCGGTCGGGCACCACGACGTAGCCGCCCCAGTGCGGCGGTCTCGGCACCTCGCCGGACGCGAATCGCTCGGCAGCGTCGTTCAGCCGGTCTCCGGGCGAGACACCCCCTGGAAGCTCGGCGCTCTGCTCGAACGCCCACGAGGCGAGCTGCGCTTCGCGGTCGCGACGCTGGAAGAGCGCGTCGGCCTCCGCCTCGGAGATTCGCGTGGCGACACCCGAAACCCGCACCTGGCGCTTCACGTGGTCCCACCAGACCGTCAGTGCGACCTTCGGGTTCGCCTCGATGTGGGCGGCCTTGGGGGACGCATGGCTCGTGCAGAAGACGAGGCCGTCGTCGCGGACCTCCTTCAGGTCGACGAACCGGGCGTGCGGTGTCCCGTTGCCGTCGACGGTCGAGAGGCACATCGCGTCCGGGAGGGACGCGGCCCCGGAGGCGGAGGCCTCCCGACGCCACTCGCGGAAGACGGCGATCGGGTCCGGCTGCAGCTCGGGCCGGCCGGTACGGGGCATCAAGTCGAGGCCTCGGCGTCCACGGTAGCGCGTTGCCGCGCCGCCTCGTGGAAGAGCAGGCCAGATCCGACGAACATCATGCCGAAGAACCCCGCGATTCCCAGGACCTCGAAGGCGGAGTTGAACGCGGGGACGAGCCCGGCGATCAGCGCGATCACGACGATCGCCACCTCGGCGAGCGCCGCGGTGAACATCGCGACCGCCATCCCCCTGGGCCGAAACCGAGCCACGAGGGCGCCGATGAACCCGACGGCGGGCACGAGAAGGAACAGGCCGTCGGCCTCGCTGTCCGTGATGCCGACGGCACCGTTCACCCACACGAGGAGGAACGTGGCCGCGAGCGCGAGTGCGGCGCCGGTCCGATACGCCCGGTTGCCGGTCAGCCGCGCCGCCAGCTCGTACAGGCCGAGAGAGCCGAACATGAGAGCGGCCGCGAACACGTAGTCTCCCATCGTCCAGGGCGCTCCCGCGACGAGGGGGACGAGCAGCCCGAGCGCCGCGAACGCCCAGAGCGCGCTCCGCCAGCGGCTCCGCCGCCGGCCGCCTGTTTCCTGTGTGTTTCCTGCCATGATCCGAATCTCTTTCCACTGGGGTACCGTTGGCACTACCCCGCCCGCCACGTGATTGCAATGTACTTTGTATCATAAAGTACAGCAAGCCTCAAGTCGCGAAAGTGTCGGCTCAACTAGACACGGAGCGAACAGTGGGCCATCGCGTGCCTTCGTGGCGGTGCGTCCAGTTCGAGTCGAGCGTCACCATAGACGAGATGCTGCGAGAGCGCGACGTTACCGGATCATGACGAAACGCCCGAAGGGCCTGCCCGCCTGGACCGCCCCGGTCCTCGAATCCGT
>DATHRZ010000112.1:0-30503 GCA_035464655.1 Gemmatimonadota bacterium | reverse complement strand
CATCGAGTAGGCGCGCTGTTCCGTGTAGCCGAGGAAAGCCCGGTCGTGCGACCTCCGCGTGGCCGCTTCCCGATCGGTTCCCAGGGCCCCGCCAGCTGCAGCGGGGCCCTTTCGTTTCCCTGCACTCCCGCGCATCCTCGCCGTACTCCTCGCGGCCCTGCTGCTCGTATGCCACAAGCGCCGAACGTCGTGTCGCAGCAATACACGTAACCAACTTTAATATAAGTACTTAGTGCGAATCGCGATTCAACGTCTGCATGCGGGCGATCTACGGGCCGGGTGACCGATCCGGAGGAGGGGGAGCGACGGCAGGACTTCCCAGGCGCCCGAAGCTCATCAAGTAAGGAGCGGGCCGCCCCTTTTCCCGGCGCCGCGCCCGCCCGAACTTGGCTCACCATGAACCGCATCGTCGTCACCGGCGCGGCCGGGCAGATCGGCACCGAGATGGTCAGCGCCCTGCGTGGGCGCTACGGGACCGACAACGTTCTCGCCACCGATATCCGGATGCCCGACGCGACGGCCAGTGACGGCCCGTTCGCGATGGCCGACGTGACGATCGGCGACTCCCTCGACGCGGCCGTGGCGCGCCACCGGGCCGACACGATCTTCCATTTGGCGGCGATTCTGTCTGCGGTGGGGGAGCAGCGACCCCAGAAGACGTACCAGGTGAACATCGGCGGGCTGTTCAACGTGCTCGAGGTCGCTCGTGCCCGTGGCTGCGCGGTGTTCACCCCGAGCTCGATCGCGGCGTTCGGGCCGGGCACGCCGCGCGACCCGACGCCCCAGGACACCGTCCAGCGTCCGACCACGATGTACGGCGTGACGAAGGTCGCCGGTGAGCTGCTGTGCGACTACTACCACCGGCGGTTCGGGCTCGACACGCGGGGCGTGCGGTATCCGGGGTTGATCTCGTGGCGCACACCGCCGGGCGGCGGTACGACCGATTACGCCGTCGAGATCTACTTCGAGGCCGTGCGCAACGGCCGGTATACGTGCTTCCTCGCCCCCAACACGCAGCTCGACATGATGTACATGCCCGACGCGATCCGCGCGGCCATCGAGCTGATGGAGGCTGACCCCGAGCGTCTCGAGCACCGCAACGCGTTCAACCTCACCGCCATGCAGGTCACGCCCGAGACGCTCGCCGCATCGATCCGCGAGCATCTGCCGACATTCGAGATCGACTACGACGTGGACCCGGGTCGACAGGCGATCGCCGAATCGTGGCCGCGCCGCATCGACGACTCGGCGGCCCGCGAGCAGTGGGGATGGCGGCCCGAGCACGATGTCGCGGCCATGACGGCCGACATGCTGGAAAATCTGGCGGCTGACGCATGACGCCGCCGGGCGGTCCGTCGCAGGAGAGCGGAGGGCCGCCCGCCGACCCGCCGTTCCGCGTCCCGCACACACTGGTTCTGCTGTTCGGGATGATCGTGCTCGCCTGGGGCCTCACCCTCGTGTTGCCGGCGGGCGAATTCGAGCGCGTGACGAACGAGGCGGGGCGCGAGCAGGTCGTTCCGGGCAGCTACACACCGCTCGACGATGTCGAACGACTTCCGCCCACCGAGATCTTCACGGCCATCCCGCGAGGGTTCGAGGCGGCGGCCGAGATCATCTTCTTCATCCTGATCATCGGCGGGATGTTCGGGATCTTCCGTGCGACCGGCGCGGCCGACGCGGCGATCGGCTCGCTACTCCGGCGGTTCGGCGACCGCCCGGCGCTCCTCCTCGGCGGCACGATGGCGGTCTTCGCGTTCGGCTCGGCGACGATCGGCATGGCCGAGGAGTACATCGCCTTCGTGCCCCTGCTCGTCGTTCTGACGGCCGGACTCGGCATGGACGCCATCGTGGCGGTGGGCGTGATGGCGATCGGCTACGGCGTGGGCTACGGCGCGGCCCTCATCAACCCGTTCACGGTGTTCATCGCGCAGGACGTGGCGGGCGTGCCGCAGGGCTCCGGGCTCGAGTACCGGGCGCTGCTCCTCGTCGTGTTCCTCGCCGTGGGCTTTCATCACGTATGGCGCTACGCCCGGCGCGTGCAGGCCGATCCCTCGCGCAGCCTGATGGCCGGCGTCGAGGCCGATGTGGTGCCGCCCGCCGATACCGAGATCCCCCTGACAGGTCGTCGGCGGATCGTGCTCCTGGCGTTGCTCGCCGCCCTCGTGCTGCTGATCTACGGGCTCAAGGCCTGGCACTGGTACCTGGTCGAGATGGGCGCGCTGTTCCTCGGGCTATGCGTCGTCATGGCGCTCGTGTCTCGCCTGTCGGCCGACGACGCGGCGCGGGAGTTCGGGGTCGGGGCCGCGGAGCTCACGATGACGGCGCTTCTCGTCGGCTTCGCGCGTTCGATCGAGGTCGTGCTCGTCGACGGACGGGTCATCGACACGATCGTCGCCGGGCTCGCGGCGCCGCTCGAGCGCCTGGGCCCCGAGCTCGCGGCCGTCGGGATGTTCGCCGTGCAGAGCGTGTTCAACTTCTTCGTTCCTTCGGGCAGCGGGCAGGCCTACGTGACGATGCCCCTCATGGCCCCACTGGCCGACCTCGTGGGCGTAACCCGGCAGACGGCGGTCTTGGCGTTTCAGTTCGGTGACGGGTTCACGAACATCCTCGTGCCGACGAATGCCGTGCTCATCGGCATCCTCGCGATCGCCGGCGTTCCGTACCTGGCGTGGGTCCGCTTCCTGATGCCGTTCATGGTGAAGATCTGGCTGCTCGGGTCCGCGGCTCTCGTCGTGGCGGTGCTGATCGGGTTCGCCTGAGCGATCGAGGGGCGCGGACGTCGACGCGTGTGGTCGTCGACTTCTGGTTGTACATGTGTACGACCAGAGGCCGGCGGTCCGAAGGTTCAGCCGCTCAGCCCCTCGCGGGCCGCGGCGACCGCCTCCGCCACGGCGAGCCCGTCGGCGACATTGGGGGAGGGCGCCTCCGTACCCCGAACGCACACGACCAGCGCCTCGAGCTGGGTGGCGAACGAGCGCGCCTGCGGGTCGACCGGTCGCAGCGAAAGCGTTCCGCTTGCGCCCGGTGAGCAGGGAAACGTTTTACACAGCCGTGAGATTTCTACTGTTGCCGCCTCGGTAACGATACGGCTAAGTGGCTGTAGAAACACAGATTAGGTGCCTCATGCGCCCGGGCATACAGCTTGCGCTACAAGGGGTCGACAGCGTCCCGAACAGGCTCGAGGATCCGTTGGGCCGCATTCGGACAGCGGGTACGCAGGACCCAGGCAGGAACGAAAAGCCATGATTGGACCACACGGAACCACCCGACTACTCGTCGCTCTGGCACTCTTTGCCCTCGTGACTCCGGCCACCGCGCCGGCGCAGGAAGGTGGACCGCTGCTCAAGAGCGATCTGGTACGCATGATGACCGCCTCGAACTACACGGCCACCGAGATGGCGGCGATCGTCCGCATGAACTGTGTCGGCTTCGAGCCGACGGCGCGCGACCGAAGTCAGCTCGGCAATCTCCCGAATGCCGACCTGGTGCTGGCGGAGGTGGATCGATGCATCTCGCGTCCGAACTCGCCCCGCACGTCCCGGCGCGCGGCCGACGCGACGGAGGCGTCCGAGAGCGCGGAGAAGAAGTTCCGCGCCCCACCGCCCCCGGCCCGGCGCAAGATCCAGCTCGCGGGTGTCGACCTCGCCGCGAACACTCAGATCGCGCCGCAGATCGAACGTCCGGCGGGCTCCGCTACGCAGATCGATCCGCCGTCCAGCTCGGAGGACGGTGACGTGGAGACGCCGCCGTCCCTCCTGAACTGGAAGGAAGTTTCTTCGGCGTTTCTCCGCGAGTACCGTCCGAACGTACGACAGCCGGGCACGGTGCTGTTGTGGTTGAGGGTCGGGCCGGACGGTCGCGTGATCGAGAGCCGCGTGAAGCACTCGACCGGTGACCCCGTCATGGCAGACGCGGCGCAGCGCATCACCGACGTGATGGAGTTCCAGCCCGCGACGCGCCGCGACAGGCCGGTCGAGAGCTGGACGGAGCTTCCGATCAACTACAGCTCGAAGTAGCTCCAGCGTAGACGACCCGGCCCGCCGGCCGCAGTGATGCTGCGGTGATGACAGGCGCGGCCGGGTCGACTACTATCCTCCCGTCGCCGGATATCTGCCGGTGACCAGCCGATCGATCCGTCCCGGCCTGGAGGTGCGATGGAGGTGCATGCACCCGACCACGGCGATACGAGAGCCGTGGTCTCCTGGTGTCTGTACGACTGGGCGAACTCCGCCTTCAATACCCTCATCATCACCTTCGTCTACGTCACCTACTTCACCCAGACGTTCACGCCGACCCCGGACGAGGGCGTAACGCTGTGGGGCCGCGCCATCGCCTTCAGCGCCATCCTGATCGCCCTCCTGTCCCCCATCGTGGGTGCGCTGGCCGACCGATCGGGACAGCGCCGGCGCTACCTGGTCATCGCCACCTGGGTGTGCTGCGCACTCACCGCCGCGCTCGCGTTCATTCCCCCGGGCGGCGAACTGTCGATCCTCGCCGCGCTCACGCTCGTCGTCCTCGCCAACGTCGCGTTCGAGATCGGGATCGTGTTCTACAACGCCTACCTGCCCGATCTCGTGCCCGAGAGCCGAATCGGCCGGGTCTCGGGCTGGGCGTGGGGTCTCGGCTACATCGGCGGACTCGTATGTCTGGGGGTCGCGCTGTTCGGGTTCGTGCAACCCGAGGTCCCGTGGTTCGGGATCCCCACCGAAGGCGGATTCAACCACCGCGCGACCACGCTCCTCGTCGCTGGCTGGTTCTTCGTGTTCAGCCTGCCGATGCTCCTTTGGGTCGAGGCGCCGCCCGCCCGCCGGCACGAGGACACGGTGGCGGGCATCCGCGGAGCGTTTCTCGAGCTCAAGCGCACGTTCAGGAATATCGGCCGCTATCGGCAGATCGTGCGCTTCCTGGTCGCGCGCCTCGTCTACAACGACGGCCTGGTGACGATCTTCACCTTCGGCGGAGCGTATGCGGCGGGCGCGTTCGGGATGAGCCTCGACGAGGTGATCCTGTTCGGAATCGGCCTCAACGTCTCGGCCGGCCTCGGCGCGTTGATGTTCGGGGTCGTCGACGACCGGATCGGCGGGAAGCGGACGATCCTCATCACCCTGGTGGCCCTGACCCTGGCGTCGCTCGTGGCCGTGGTGGCGCCCGATCGTACCTGGCTGTGGATCGCCGGCCTCACCGTCGGCCTGTTCGTCGGACCCAATCAATCGGCGAGTCGCTCGCTGATGGGGCGCTTCGTTCCCGCGCACAGCCGGGGTGAGTTCTTCGGCTTCTTCGCGTTCTCCGGCAAGGCGACGTCCTTCCTCGGTCCCCTTGCCATGTCGACGGCCACCGCCGCTTTCGGGCTGCGGGCCGGCGTGTCGACGGTGGTCGTATTCTTCATCATCGGTGGCCTGATACTACTTTCGGTGGACGAGGCCGAGGGCATCGCCCAGGCCCCCCTGCCCGAACCGCCCCAGGGAGGATGAGCATGGAGAGGAATCCGGGAGAGACGAATTCACTGGTCGGCCGGATGATCGGCGCCGCGACGCTCGACGTGGCGACCTACGAAGAGGTCGAACACGACACCAGCGCGACGACCCAGGCCGGCCTCGTGGTGGTCCTGGCGGCCGTCGCGCAGGGCCTCGCGTCGCCGGCAGGTGTCATATCCGGGGTGATAGGATCGTTGATAGGGTGGCTCGCCATGGCGGGCCTCACCTACTTCATCGGGACGAGACTCTTCAAGGGGACCGCCACGTGGGGGGAACTGCTTCGGACGCTCGGTTTCGCCACCGCGCCAGGCATTCTCTACATCGTCGGCATTATTCCGGTCCTCGGCTGGCTGGCGTCGATCGCGATCATGATCTGGGTTCTCGTCGCCGTCGTAATCGCCATTCGGCAAGCGCTTGACGTGACGACGGGAAAGGCCGTCCTGACCGGCCTGCTGGGCATGATCGCGTGGGCCGTCATCGTGATGGCGGTGCCCGGCATTTGAGCAGGCCAGGCCGGCACGCGCGTCGGGTCGTGGCCGGGATCGTCGTCGGCCTGCTCCTGGCGGTCGCGCTCCCGACGGCGGCGAGCGCCCAGACGACGGGCCGGATCAGCGGGCGCGTGCAGGACGCGACGACCGGCGCCCCGCTTCCGGGCGCGAGCGTACGCGCCGAGGCGTTCGGCCTCGAGGCGATCACCAACGAGATGGGGCGGTTCGTCCTCGCCGGTCTTCCGGCCGACGACGTCGACCTCGCCGTCGACCTTCTCGGCTACACGTCGCTCCGCCTTCGGGGCGTGTCCGTGCGGGCGGGGCGCGCCGTGGACCTCGCCATCGCCCTCGAGCCGTCGGCCGTCGAGCTCGACCCGCTGGTGGTCGACGCCGAGCGCATTCCGCTGATCGAGCCGGAGGTGTCGGAGTCCCGTGAGCTGGTGACGGGCGAGGTGCTGCGCGAACTGCCCGTCACGCGGGTGAGCGAGGCGGTAGAGCTGTCGACCGGAGTGTCCGACGGCCATTTCCGTGGTGGACAGGTCGGCCAGGAGGTCTACGTGGTCGACGGATTCGCCGTGAAGAACCAGGTCGAGGCGACGACGGGCGGCTCGGCCATCGAGCTCGCGCCGACGTCGCTCGAGGAGCTCGAGGTCGTGACCGGCGGGTTCAGCGCCGAGTACGGCTCCGCCCTGTCGGGTGTCGTGAGCTACGTGACCCGGCGGGGGTCCGAGCATCGCTGGGAGGGCGGTGCAGGCCTGCGGTCCGACCATCTCGCCCCGGAATCGATGGCCACGGGCCTCACGGCGTTCAACGTTCACGGCGGCGGCCCGGTGCCGTTCCTGGGTGAACGCGCGACGATGTTCGCCGATTTGCACATGGAGGGACTGAACGATGCCGACCCGCGGGCCCGGGGGCTCACCTGCCTGCGCGCGAGCGATGTGGAGGCCGACCTTGCCCTGCCGATCGCCGCACTGCGGGACGGCTCGGAGACCGGGCACCTGTACTGTCCGTTCGAGCGCGACGACGTGCCGGGCCAGCGGGGCGACCGGCTGATCGGCTTTCTCCGGCTCGATCGCCCGGCCCTCGGAGGCCTGCTGACCGGTACGCTGCTGCACAACCGCTTCCAGCGCGAACTCTATACGCAGGAACTCAAGTACAGCTCCGAGAGTCGCCTGGCCCAGCGCATCAAATCGACGCTGGGCGCCCTCACCTTCGACGCCGGCGGCCAGACGGGCAGCGGCGCCGATCGACTCACGCTACGCGTCGCCGCGCAGCGGCTCGACCGCTACCTGGGGGCCGTAGAAGCCTCGATGCTCGAGAGCAGGACGACGGTGGCGGGCTTCGGCATCACCGACTTCGAGTTCCCCGGCGAGGAGTTCACCCGCCGCCCGATCGAGGAGCAGATCGCCGCGCCTCAGGCGGTACCCGGTTACGAGACGCCGAACGGGCTCCGGGGCTCCCCGTTCGGCCCGGCCGCCGAAGGCCTGTTCATCACCGAGGGCACGTCGGGCATCGCCAACTGGAGTCGCTCCGACATGCTGGGCGCCGACATCGTCGGCGAGAAGTTCTCCGCCGACGGCAACACGTATAGGGCGGGCCTGAGCGGCAAGCTGTATCGGGTGGAGGTCTACGAGCGAACGCGCGCCTTCCTGGCCGGTTCGTCGCCCAACTACGCGCGTTTCTATCCGAGCACCGTCTCGGGGTTCGTCGAGGCGAGCATCCGGCCCGAGGAGCTGTTCACCCTCAACGTGGGGCTGCGGGCCGAGGGCTTCCGCAACGGCCTCGAGTTCCGCCCTGAGCGCGACGACTTCCTGGCGCCCGTCGTCGACACCGAGTGGCAGTTTCACCTCGCTCCCCGGATCGGCATCGCCGGCGCGTTCCGAAACTCGGCGGGGCGCACGGCCTTCCGGGTGAACTATGCGCGCATGGCGCAGCCGCCGGATTTCCAGTTCTTCATCGACAACACGATCGGCGATTCACTGCGCACCGATATCCGGCGCCAGGGCAATCCGAATCTCGCGTTCGAGCAGGGGAGCAGCATCGAGGTCGGGATCAGCCACCTGTTCTGGGATCGCGTCGGCTTCGAAGTGGTCGGCTTCCACAAGGCGCTCGGCAACCTGATCACCGGCAACGTTCAGCTCGTCGGGACGGCGCCCGGGCAGTTCACGACGGGCGACGAGGGCACGGTGAACGGCGTCGAACTGTCGGCGCTCGCCCGCTGGCCTGACGTATTCGCCCGCCTCGGCTACTCGCTCCAGAAGGCGGAGGGCCTGACGACGGGCGCGTTCGCAGACACCGGGTCTGTCGACGTCGGCATCCCGGAACCGATCCCGCTCGCCTTCGATCGCCGCCACACGGCCGACCTGACTCTACTGCTCGGTCGGTCTGCGCGGATCGCCTCGGAGCTGACGGGGGGAATCCCGGTGGGCGCGGTCGTCACGGCACGCGCGCGAAGCGGATATCCGCTGTACCCGCTCGAGGCCGTGGACGAGGAGACGGGGCGCACGAATTTGATCGACCGACTGCCGTGGACGGTACTGGTCGACCTCGGGCTCACGTGGGACCTGCCGCCACGGGTTCCTGGATGCGAGCGCTGCGGCGCGCGCCTCGTGGTCGAGGTGAAGAACCTGCTCGACCGCGACAACGTCATCGCGCTGCGCCGCGACACGGGCCTGATCGGCCCGTCGCGGGAGGCCGTCGAGGACCAGATCGACGCGCCCGTGTCGAGCACGTTCCCGATACCGCGCGAGTCGGACCGCTACAGCTCGTCGATCGATCTCGACGGCAACGGGCTGATCAGCCAGGGAGAGTTCTCGATCGCCCGGTTTGCCGCCGCCGTCGACCGCAACGATCCGTCGCTGTTCTACGGCCCACCCCGCCAGCTCCGCGTGGGGCTGGAGGTGACGTTCTGATGAGTTCGCCGATGTGGATCACGGGGGCCGTCGCGGCGCTGGTCCTCACGTCGATCGGGGGCTGTCGGGACACGGCCGAACTGTTCGAACCGCCGGAGCTCGAGCCGCTGGGCCCCGCGCCGTATCGACTCACCTTCGACCCGGGCCGCGAGGTCTCGCCGACGTGGTCCGCCGACGGGGAAAGACTGATCTACATTTCCGAGCGGACCATCCTCAATCGCGCCGCCGTGCCCCTCGCGGGCGAGCAGCCGCCCGACAGCGTGATCGTGATGGACACCATTCGAACGAGCGGCATCGTGCGTACGATACCACGGGCAGGCGGAATCGCACGCCAGCTTCTTCCGGTCCTCCAGCCGCAAACGACATCGGTCCCGATCGACTTTGCGGTACAGTCCTCGACGGAGAGAGTGGCGTCCCTCACCATGCTGCCCGTGCTCGGCCGCGACCTGTGCGGCGGCGTCTCCCCGTGCAGTACAGACCTCGAAGCCGCTTCTCCGCCACGCCTGACGGCCGCGGTGATCCGCGTGCGCGAATCGGGCTCCGCGGCGCCGCCCGAGGCCGACATCCGTCTCGACGTCACCTACGAGGGACGAACCTTCGATACCTCGCAGAATCCCGGTGGCATCGACGGCGTGTGGGTCGTCGACAAGCATCCCTTCCAGCAGTTGTTCAACGCGACGGGACGAGCCCCCAACCGACTGTCGTGGTCGCCGGAGGGCGACCGCATCGTGTTCAGCGACGGCCTCGCCCTGCACGTATGGAACCCGTCTTCCGGTTCCGTGACGCCGATTCCCGGCACCGAAGACGGTGTCGATCCCGCCTGGAGCCCGACCGGCGAGTGGATCGTCTTCGAGCGCGCCGTTCGCGGCGGCGTGACGGAAGAGACCTGCGAGTATGGGTTCGGAGGGAACTGCGTGGAGCAGCGCCGGACCTGGACGATTCCTTCGCGGTCGTTGGCCCTGGTCCAACCGGACGGAAGCGAGCTGCGCGTGCTGCCGGAGGGCAGCCGACCGGCCTGGGACGCGGCCGGACAGCGCATTTACTACGAATCGGGCCGGCAAATCTGGTCCGTAGGCCTCGACGGCCAGGATGCGGCGCCTGTGCCCGCTACGGTAGAGGGATACCAGCCCTCGGTCTCGCCGGATGGACAGTGGCTGGCGTTCGCCCGCATCGACTCGCTCACTGCCGCGGCAGACATCTGGATCACGGAGCTCGAACCATGAGGTCGACCGGTGCGATGCGGACGATGCCAGTGGCGCTGTCGCTGGCGACCCTCGCGAGCCTGGCGACGCTGGCCGCGTGCGGCGAGCCGATCGCCGTCGTGGGCGACATTCCCGGCATCATGCGGATCGTGGTGGGCGTGCCCAACGAGAGCGGATCGACGGTCGAGCCGCTGGCCACGGATACGCATATCGCGGACCCGCACGGCATCGCGATCGACCCCGATGGCAACCTCTACGTGGTCGAGGCGCTCAACTCGCGCGTCGCGTCGGTCGCCTCGAACGGAGCGCTCGATCTCGTGCGTGACGACCGCATCTGCTCGTCCACCACCTGCCTCGAAGAGCCGCGCGACGCGGCGCTCGACCCCGAGGGGCGCCTGGTCGTGGCCGACCGTGAGGAGCGGCGGATCTGGCGCATCGATCCGGCCGACGGCTCGCTGACGGCGCTGGCGGGCACCGGGCTGAACGCCGCGTCGCCCGACGGGACGCCGGCCACCGAGGCGTCGCTCCAGGATCCGCGTGGAGTGGCCGTCGACGTAAACGGAACGGTCTACTTCACGGAGCGCACCGGCCACCGCGTGCGCTACATCGACGGAAGCGGCGCCCTGCAGACGCTTGCCGGGAACGGCGTCGAAGGCTTCTCGGGAGACGGCGGACCGGCCGCCGACGCGCAGGTCAGCACGCCCGGCGGACTCGGGATCGGTGCCGGGATTCTGTACGTGGCCGATTCGGGGAACGACCGGATCCGCGCCATCGACCTCGACGCCGGCACGATCGAGACGGTGGCCGGCAACGGGATTCGGGGCTACTCGGGCGACGGTGAACTCGCCACGACGGCGGCGCTCAACTTTCCCGAAGACGTGACGGCGACCGGCGACGGCCGCCGCATCTTCATCGCCGACACGGGCAACCATCGTGTCCGCCACGTTCCGTTCGACACGAACGTCATCGAGACCTTCGCCGGGAACGGCGACCCCACCTTCACCGGTGATCAGATCGACGCGGGCGCCGTCGGACTCGACGCCCCGTCCGGCATCGCGACCGGGCCGTTCGGCTTCCTGTTCGTGTCCGATCCCGGACACGACGTGGTCTGGCGGGTGGTGCTCGGGTTCTGAGCGCGTGCCGGGCCGGCTTGTGTCGGCCACGGCACTTCGTACCTTGCTCGCTCCGGCGCCCGTCTAGAGGACGGGTCGTCGCTGACCTGAACTCCCCGGGCGGTTCGCGATACCAGGCATGAGTGAATCACATCAGGCGGACGGCTACAACGCCGGCTACGCCGATCAGTTGTACGAGCGCAAGCTGCGCGATCATGGCATCGTTCCCCCGTCGCTGGTCGACCCCGAGTCGAATGGGTCGCTGCCGGTGCCGGCGACTCCTGCGACACCGTCCGGTGCCACGGCGGCCGCCGCAGCGCCCGGCCTGGACGCCGAGCGCGCGGGCCTTCTCCACACGGCGGCGGCGGCCGGCGCGCTGGCCGAGGATTTCCGCACGCACGGGCACCTGCTGGTGCCGATCGATCCGCTCGGATCGGAACCCCCGGGCCATCCGTCGCTCACCCTCGAGTTTCACGCCGTCACGGAGGAGGAGTTGTCGCGCGTGCCCGCCGCCGCGATCGGTCTCGAGCGCCTGGGTGAGACGGCGCTCGACGTCGTCGAATCGCTGCGGGACATCTACTGCGGCCGCATCGGCTACGAGCTCGACCACATGGACGACGTCGAGCAGTGGAACTGGCTCGTGGAGTCGATCGAGTCGGGCCGTCACCTCGAGTCCCAGAGTCCCGAGGCGCGCGTGCGCCTCCTCGCGGTGCTCACCGAGGTCGAGGGCTTCGAGCGTTTTCTGCACCGCACCTTCCTCGGGCAGAAGCGCTTCTCGATCGAGGGGCTCGACATGATGATCCCGATGCTCGGGCGCGCGGCCCGACTGGCCGCGGAGAGCGGAACGCGGAAGATCTTCCTCGGCATGGCGCACCGTGGTCGCCTCGCGGTGCTCTCGCGACTCGTGGGCCGGCCCTACGAGTCGATCATCGCCGAGTTCGAGGGCGAGCACGGGCACGGGCTGCAGACTACGGTGCCCGGTTCGGGCGATGTGAAGTACCACCTGGGCGCGCGGCAGATGGTCGAGACGGCCGGCGGGCAGATCGAGGCGATCCTGGCGCCGAACCCGAGTCACCTGGAGCACGTCAATCCCGTCGTAGAGGGGATGGCGCGGGCGGCGCGCGAAGAGCACGTGCAGCAGGAGTCGCCGACCCGCAACGGCAACACGTTGCGGTTCGACGAGGAGCACGGCACCGGTGTCCTGCCCGTGCTCGTCCACGGCGACGCGGCGTTCATCGGCCAGGGCGTGGTGGCGGAGACGATCAACCTGTGCCGGCTCCAGGGCTACGAGACGGGCGGCACGCTTCACATCGTCGCGAACAACCAGCTCGGCTTCACGACCGATCCCGAGGAGGGTCGCTCGACGCGCTACGCCAGCGACCTGGCCCTCGGCTTCCGCCTCCCGATCTTCCACGTGAACGCCGACGACCCCGAAGCGTGCCTCGCCGCCATCCAGCTCGGCATGGACTACCGGAACGTGTTCGGCCAGGACATCGTGATCGACCTGGTCGGTTATCGGCGCTACGGGCACAACGAGGGCGACGAGCCGGCGTACACGCAGCCGCGAATGTACGAGCGGATCGACAGTCACCCGACGGTGCGTGAGCAGTGGGCGAGCCGACTCGTGGCGGACGGCACGATCGATCGGGACGAGGTCGATCGGATGGTCGAGGCGTTCGAGGACCGGATGCAGACGGCTCGGCGGCAGGTGACGGACGACGCCGACGCATCGGGTGCCGACCAGGCCGCGCCCGACGGCAGCGGCAACATCAGCCGCACGAGCATCGTCGAGCTCGGGCCCACCGAAGTAGCCGACGCCGGCGATGTCGCCACGGCCGTGCCTCTCGAGGTGATCGACCGGGTCAATCGGGCGCTGCACTCGTGGCCCGACGACTTCAACGTCTTCCCGAAGCTCGCCCGCCAGATCGAGCGTCGTCTCGAGAAATTCGAGGACGGATTCGATTGGGCGCACGCCGAGGCCCTCGCCTTCGGGAGTCTGCTGGAGGGTGGCGTGCCGATCCGCCTGAGCGGCGAAGACACCCAGCGCGGCACGTTCAGCCAGCGTCATTCGGTGTTGCACGACGTCGAGACGGGTGAGAACTACATCCCGCTCGCCAACGTCTCGCCCGACCAGGCGTGGTTCCAGGTCTGGAACAGCCCGCTGTCGGAGGTCGCCTGCCTGGGCTTCGAGTATGGTTACAGCGTCTGGGCCCCCGATGCCCTCGTTCTCTGGGAAGCGCAGTTCGGTGATTTCGCCAACGTCGGACAGGCGATCATCGATCAGTTCATCGTGTCGGGACGCTCGAAGTGGGGTCTCGAGTCGCGCCTCGTGCTTCTTCTGCCGCACGGCTACGAAGGGCAGGGGCCCGAACACTCGAGCGCCCGCCTCGAGCGTTTTCTCGACCTCGGCGCCGAGGAAAACATCCGCGTCGCGAACTGTTCCACGCCCGCGCAGTACTTTCATCTCCTGCGCCTGCAGGCCCTGCGTGAAGACCGCCGCCCGCTCGTCGTCATGACGCCGAAGAGCCTGCTGCGCCATCCGGCCGCGCGCTCGACAGTCGAGCAGCTCACCGATGGCCGATTCCGGGCCGTTTTGCCGGGTGTGCGCCAGGCCGAGACTGGGGGCGCCGGCGAGGGCAATGGCGAGGGTGCCGAGATCACCCGCCTCGTGCTGTGCTCCGGCAAGGTGTTCTACGATCTCACGGGCTCGGATGCCTGGAGCGATGCCCCCGCGGTGGACGCGGCGCGTATCGAACTCCTTTATCCCTTCCCGGAGGCTGAGCTTCGGGCGGTTCTCGAGCAGTACCCGTCGGTTACCGAAGTCGTGTGGCTGCAGGAAGAGCCAGCCAACATGGGCGCGTGGCGCTACCTGCGGGGTCCCCTGGGAGGCGTCGTCGGCGAGGATCGCTCGTTGCGCCTCGTCGCGCGGCCCGAGCGCGCCAGCCCGGCGGCCGGAACGGCTCGCGCCCACAACCGCGAGCAACAGGAGCTCATCGAAGTGGCCCTGCGCGCGAGCTAGCGGACGCCCGGACCCTGCGTGCAGTCCTACGGGTGCGTCCCCCTCTATGTGTACAAGTGTACGGCTAGAGGGGGCCGGCACGGCATGTCGGGCTTCATGGCGCGGAACCCGGCGCGCCGCCGGACGGTTACATGAGTCGGAGGCGTGTGGCGTTTTGCCACCCGGCCTCGCGTAATCGAAACCGGATTCCGACGGGGATCCCAGGAAGCTGAAGGAAGCGACGATGAAACCGCGCTGCGAACAGGCCCTCGAGGCAATCTGGATCGCGGGGCTTTCCGGGGTCAGCGAGACTCCGGAAGTTCACGACGAGCCAGAAGTGGTCGAGGCGCGTCGGCATCTCGCGGAGTGTCCGCCCTGCCGGGAGTTTCTGCGTCGCGACGCGGTGCTCGCCGCTCGGTTGCGGGACCTGCGTCTGTGCGGCGCTACGCCGTGTCCCGAGCGCGTTCGTAATTCCGTCGCGCGGGAACTCGAGGAGGGGGGCGTCGAGGTCGGGATCATCGACCGGATCCGAAACCGACGCTGGCCGGCCTGGGCCGAGGGCGCCGCCGCCGCCGTAACCGCTACCCTGTTGATCGCCACCGGCCTGACCCTTTCCCGACAACTCGACGCCGGCCTGCCGGACGAGGCGTTCGTCGAGGACTTCCACCGCACGGCGTTGCCCGAGATCGTGCGCCCGAACGTCACCCACGAGGAAGTGACGGCCTTCTACCGGAGCCAGTTCGGGGTCGATGGGCCGGCGCTCATGCTCGACGCCCCGGTGACGAAGGTCGCGCTGTGCAACCTCGATGGTCGGCTCGGCGCCCTGGTCGAATACGACATGTCGGGTGAGCGCGTGGTGTTCTACCAGGTGCCGCGGTCGGAGGAAGGAGGACGCATCGGCGACATGCGCACCGAGGTCGAAGGAGACCTCACGGTCGTGCGCTGGGTGGACACGAGTTACGACTACGCGCTGGTGGGTTCGCTGCCCGGGGAAGATCTCGCGCGCATGGCGCGCGGCGCCCGAACGTAGGGCCGACGAACAGGCGAGGCTCGGGCAGGCTGGTGGTCAGGGGCCGCGCGAGCGCTTTCCGACGATCAGCGGCTCGTGGATCGGCAGTCGCGGCGTGAGGCTGGCGTAGACCGAGTAGCAGAGCCCGAACAACCCCGCGAATCCGACCGTGATCGCGATCTCCGGCCAGCCGAACGGGATGCCTTCACCATGCCAGGTCGACGGCACGACCAGCATGTAGCGTTCGAGCCAGAAGCCCGCCATGATGATCACCCCGACGAACGCCAGCCAGCGCGGGTTCATCTTCGGACGCCGCCACAGCAGCAGGGCGAACGGGATCATGAACACGAGCGCCATCTGCAGCCAGAGCAGGATGCCGAAGCCGCCGACCGTGCGCTGCTCGAAGAAGATCGTCTCGCGCCCCATGTTTCCGTACCAGATCGGCAGGAACTGCGCGAACCAGATGTACGCCCAGAAGATCGTGAAGGCGAACATCAGCTTTCCGAGGTCGTGAAACTCCCACTTGCCCCAGACGTCGTCGAGGTTGTGGCGCACCCGGTAGCGGTTCGCGAGGATCGCCACCAGGCAGAGCATGCAGAGCCAGCCCGCGAAGATGTAGAGCCCGCCCCAGATCACGCTGATGAAGTTGCGCATCAGCGACATCGTCAGGTCGAACGCCATGAAGCTGAACACGAGCGCCCATAGCCCGAGCAGCACCGGGGCCAGCCAGCCGGCGATACTGCGCGAGCGGGCGAGCTCTTCGTCGTCGCCGCGCCAACCGCGCGCGCAGAATCCCATGAGCTTCGCCCGCCAGCCCGAGTGGTGCTCTGCGATCTGCCGGGCGTCGGGGCGGAGAGACAGGCGCATGAACACGAAGCTGACGGCGTAGAGAATCGCGAGGAGCACGCCGTTGCGCAGGAACACGTCGCGGTGATTCACCCAGTCGTGGTTCAGGTGGCCGTCGAAGCCTTCCTGCATCCACGGAAAGATGTGCTCGGCGCCGAAATACATCGCAAGGAAGACGAGCAGCGACACGGGCAGGAACGCGCCCGTCGCCTCGGCTACCCGGATGAACGGCTTGCCCCAGTGCCCCTTCGCCACCACGAGCAGGGCGCCGAAGCCGACCCCGGCCTGGGCGATAGCCGTCCAGTAGAGGAAGTTCACCCAGATCGCCTGCCAGGTGCGGACCGGCATGCTGTCGAGGGACGTGAACACGCCGGCCGCGCCGATGAGGATCGCCAGCAGCCACAGCCCCATCGCGAGGCCGCTCACCCGTCCCGAGATCGTGCCCAGGACGCGTTCCGCCGACAGGTTTGTCGATTCAGCGCTCAAGGGTTCCCCTGCAGTTGTCTGACGTAGTTCACGATATACCAGCGGTCCTCTGCCGGGATGCGGCGGTAGGCGGGCATCACGCCGCGTCCGTTGGCGATCATGCCCCACACGTAGCCGTCGGTGAGGCCGACGGCCCGCTCCGACGTCAGGTCGAGAGTCGGCAGGGCCGGAAGCCGGTTCTCGCCGACGACCGGTCCGTCACCGATGCCCGTGTCGCCGTGACACACGACGCAGTACTGCTGGTACAGCACCTGGCCGCGATCGAGCGTCGCCGCGTCCATCCGGCCGGCCAGCGGGTTGACCAGAGAGTCGGCGTCGATCAGGGCCGTGTGGCGCTCGGCGCCGAGAGGCACGGCGCCCTCGGGCGGCCGCATCATCGGCTGCTCGTACGTCTCGACGGAGGCCTGGCGGTACATCGTCTCGAACCACGGCACGCGTTTGACCTGGTCGTCGCAGGCCCCGAGTCCGCCGAGCGCCGCGGCGAGCAACGCCGCGGCCGCGAGCCGCATCGTGCGCCGCCCGCTCATTCGCCCACCCCGCGGTCGACCGACACGGCACCCGTGTCGCGCATGATGCTCTCGACGGCGTCGGGCTCGTCGTCGACCACGTACACGCCGTACCGGTCGACGGAAAATGCCTCCCGGTAGGCCGGCGACAGCCGCTTGCGGTTCTTGCGGGTGTGGAACAGCACGCCCGCGAAGCCGAACAGGCCGGTGAACAGGACAGTCAGCTCGAACATGATGATGAAGTAGGCGGGCCACGAGAGAATCGGCTTGCCCTGCGTGACGAGCGGGTACGCGAGCGACGTGAGCCCGGTCAGCGTGACGGCCGTAGCGAACCCCGTGATACCGCCGATCAGCGCCCAGCGGCGCACGGGGCTCGAGACGATGCCCATAGCTTCCTCGAGCTCGGCGTACGGGATCGGCGAGAACACGTCGAGGTTCTCGTGTCCGGCTTCGCGCAGACGCCGGATGCCCGCAATCGCGGCGCCGACGCTGTCGTACTGTGCGAGAATTCCACTCATCTCAGTGCCCGTGCTCCTGTTCGTGAGCCAGGTGCTCCTTGACCTCGGCGATGCTGATCGTCGGCAACGTCTTGGTGAACAGGAGGAACCAGAAGAAGAACCAGGCGAAGCTGCCCACCATGATCGCGATCTCGACGGCACTCGGTACGTAGATGCCCCAGCCGCCGGGCTCGTACTCGTGCGCCAGGGACGTGACGATGATCACGAAGCGCTCGTACCACATCCCGATGTTCACGAAGATCGAG
The DNA here is from genome assembly GCA_035464655.1 of Gemmatimonadota bacterium. GTDB lineage: Bacteria > Gemmatimonadota > Gemmatimonadetes > Palauibacterales > Palauibacteraceae > JARFPW01. The sequence continues at coordinate 12,707 of DATHRZ010000112.1, read as the reverse complement.
ATGACGAACAGGGCGGCGAGGCTGTTGCGGATGCGGCGGAAGAACAGGCTCATCGGGACGACGACGTTGCAGAACACCATCACCCAGAACGGTCCGGCGTAGAAGCCTTCGGCCCGCCAGCGGAAGCTCTCGATCTCGATCGGATCCTGCGACCACCAGGCGATGAAGTACTCCATGGCGTAGGCGTAGCCGACGATCATCGACGTCAGCAGCAAGAGCTTCGCCATGTTGTCGAAGTGGTACTTCGTGATGTACTTCTCGAGCCCGAACGCCCAGCGCATCGGAATCAGCAGGGTGATCACCATCGCGATGCCGCTGAAGATCGCGCCCGCCACGAAGTAGGGGGCGAAGATCGTCGAGTGCCAGCCGGGCGTGATGCCCATTGCGAAGTCCCACGACACGACGCTGTGCACCGAGAGCACGAGCGGCGTCGCGATGCCCGCCAGGTAGAGGTAGAGCCGCCGGTAGTGGGCCCAGTCGCGCACCGATCCCTGCCAGCCGAGTGCGAGCGCGCCGTAGATCTTCTTGCGCAGGCCCGTGAACTTGTCACGCAGCCCCGCCAGGTCGGGAATCAGGCCGAGGTACCAGAACACGAGGCTGATCGTGAAGTAGGTGCCGATCGCGAACATGTCCCACACGAGCGGCGAGCGGAAGTTCGGCCAGATGAGCCGCCCCGACGGATACGGAATCAGGTAGTAGAAGTACCAGACGCGCCCGAGGTGAATGAGCGGGAACAGGCCCGCCGTCATCACCGCGAAGATGGTCATCGCCTCGGCGGCGCGGTTGATCGTCGTGCGCCAGCCGGAGCGGACGAGGTAGAGCACGGCCGAGATCAGGGTGCCGCTGTGCGCGATACCCACCCAGAACACGAAGGTGACGATGTAGACGCCCCAGCCCACGGGGTTGTTGATGCCCGCCACCCCGATACCGTCGCGAATCTGGATCGCCCACGCCACGCCCGCGATGAGAATGAACACGGCCGTGATGCCGAGCAGGAGCCAGAAGCGCCACGGCGGCGTCTCGATCGGCCGCGAGATGTCGCGGTTCGCATCCGCGAGGGTGGGCGGGGGCCCGGCCGGAACGTCGTACTCAGCCGTCGCCATCAGTGCTCCTCGCCGCCATGGTCAGCGCCGCCAGCGCCGTGTCCGCCCTCCGCGACCGGGGCGTAGGTGACGGCCTTGAGGTACGTGACGGCGGGTCGGGTGTTGAGTTCGGCCATGAGTCCGTAGCCGCGCGATCCCTTCGCGGCGCGCGACACCTCGCTGCCCGGGTCCTTCAGGTTGCCGAACCGGATCGCCTGCGTCGGGCACGTCTGCATGCAGGCCGTCACGACCTCACCATCCTCGACCGGTCGGCCCTCGGCCTTCGCGTCGAGCTTGGCGCGGTTGATCCGCTGTACGCAGAACGTGCACTTCTCCATCACGCCCTTCTGGCGGACGGTGACGTCGGGGTTGAGCTGCAGGTTCAGCGGGTACGGATCCTCGTAGGTGTACCAGTTGAACCGCCGCACCTTGTAGGGGCAGTTGTTCGCGCAGTAGCGCGTACCGACGCAGCGGTTGTACACCTGCGCGTTGAGGCCCTCCGGCGTGTGGTAGGTCGCGTAGACCGGGCACACCGGCTCGCACGGCGCGTCGCCGCACTGCTGGCAGAGGACGGGGACGTGGACGGTCTGGAAGCCGTCGTCCTCGGTCTCCTCGTAGTAGCGCATGATCTGCATCCACGACATCTCGCGGCCCTGGTCGCACAGATCCTTGCCGACGGTGGGCACGTTGTTCTCGGCGTAGCACGCCGTGACGCAGGCGCCGCAGCCGTTGCACGCGTTGAGGTCGATCGACATGCCCCAGCGGTACGGGCTGTTCGGATCGGAATCCCACGCCGCCTCGACCAGCTCGGTCAGGTCGACCTGGTGGGCCTGGGCCATCGCGAGGGCCGTGTCGACGCGCAGCAGCTCGCCGATCTCGCGGTCGAGATCGGTGTCGCTGCCCTGCATGATCGGCATCCTGTCGCGGCCGCCGGGCGCCGTCAGGTCTACGGGGGCGCCCGAGTAGGCGAGCGCGCCGCTGCGCGGATCCGCCGTGCCGTCGAGCAGCTCGAGCGGGTTCACGCCGACGCCGGTCGCGGTGCGGCCGAACTCGGTGTGTCCCTGGCCGAGCGGGATGCCGATCGCGTCGGGCCGGATTCCGCGGTAGACGAAGGCGGGGGCCCGAACCGTGCCGGCGGCCGTCGAGACCTCTACGACGTCGCCGTTCTCGACCCCGAGGGGTTCGGCCGTCGACGGGTGCATCTCGACCCACGAGCTCCAGACCGCCTTGGTCACGGCGTCGGGCAACTCCTGCATCCAGCGCCGGTTCGCGCCGCGCCCGTCGTAGAACTGGGCCGTCGGGTAGAGGACGAGCACCGTTCCGTCGTCCGGGGGCTCAGGGAGCGTGAACGGATAGTTCGCGGCGGCCGCGCTGAGCGGGGGCGCCGCTTCGGCGGCTTCGGCCGCGGCGGCCGCCGGGCGTGTGACGACGGCGCCCTCGCTGAGCGCGGCGTGCCACCAGGCCTCGAAGTCGGCTCCGGCAGCTTCACGCCACGCCGCCTGCAGGTACTCACCGTAGCTCTCTACGCCCATGTCACGGCCGATGGCCGCGGCCATCGCGAGCAGAATGTCCTCCCGCTGCCGCACGTCGAACACGGGACGCATCACCGGCTGGCGCAGCCCGTAGGTGCCCGGCCGCAGCTCGACGTCGCCCCACGACTCGAGCTCGTGGCTCGAGGGAAGGAGCCAGTTGGCCGTGGATGCGGTCTCGTCGAGTCGAGTCGACAGGGAGATGTGGTTGGGCACGTCGGCCAGGGCGGCCGCGAAGCCCGAGGCGGCCGGCAGGGCGTAGGCCGGATTCACGCCGGCCGTCACCACGGTGCGGAACTCGCCGGCTCGCATCCGCGTCGCCAGGGCGCGCATATCGGCGTACGACGCGGCGTCGCCGAGCACGGGCGTGTCGTTGAACCGGACGGTCGTCCCGATGGCGCCCGCCACGTAGTTGAGAATCGCTACCGCCAGGTGAACCTCCGTCGCGTAGACCCCCTGCCCGGATACGTCGGGGGGAAGCGCGACGGGTGACCGGGCCGCGGCGATCTCCTCGCCGAGGGCCCGGATCCGTTCGGCGGGTACCCCGGAAGCCTCGGCCACCGCGTCGGCCGTGAATGGGGCGAGGATGCTCTGTACTCGCGCGGCCGGGCCGCCGCCGCGGCGCTCCGCGACCTCGCGGGCAAGGGCCAGCGCCAGGCTCGCCTCGGAGCCGGAGCGGGCGGGCAGCCAGGCGTCGGCGTTCGTTCCCGTCAGCGACAGCCGCGGGCCGACGAACGTCAGCTTCGCGGGCTCGCGTCCATCCACGTCGCGGGCCTCCGCGTAGCTCCCGGCAAGCTCGACGGGGGCGAGCCAGGTGGCGAGAAAGTCGGCGCCGAACGACACGACGTGATCGGCGGCGGCGAGATCGTACGCCGGAACCTCGGGTCGCCCGAAGGCGATCTCGTTCGCTGCCTGCATCGCCTCGTGGCCCAGGGGCTCCCACGCCACCCACTCGGCGCCCATCGCTGCGGCCCACTCGGCGTAGAACGCCGCCGCCGAGCCCGTGGCCGGCGGCGTAAGCAGAAGCGTGAGGCCTGAGCCGACAGCCGTGGCCGCCGCCTGGACGGCGGCTTCCCACGTGGCTTCGGTCCAGTCGCCGTCGACTTTCTCGCGGGGGCCGGGCACGCGATCCGGATCGTACAGGTCCTGGAGGGTCGACTGCGCCAGCGCCGACAACGCCCCGCGATTCGGAAACGCCGGGTTGCCTTCGAGTTTGATCACCCGCCCGTCGCGCACCGCCGCGTGAACGCCGAGGGGTTCGGGCCCGGCCTCCGACAACACCGTCGAGTAGGTGACGTTCGTGCCGGGCACGATATCCTCGGGCGGCACGAGGTAGGGAATCAGCTTGTCGCCGACGTCCGGAGGACCACAGCTCACGGTGGCGGCTCCCGCCCCGGCCACCCCGAGCACCTTCAGGAAGTCGCGTCGCGACGTGTCCATACCGTTTCGTTTCGTATCGCCGTTGTTCATGCGGTTCGAATCAGTAGTGGCAGGCGGTGCAGTCGATCGGTCCGCGCGTCGCCCCGTAATTCTGGTCGATGGCGCGCGGATAAAGGCCCACCGACTGCCGGCCCTCTGGCGTCGGGGGCGACGTGAAGTCGCGGGCGAGAAGCCGGTCGGTCGCGTAGTCGGTCTCCTGGCCCTCGCCCATGTGGCATTCGAGGCACCAGCCCATGCTCAGCGACGTCGCCTTGCTCACGCGATCCATGTCCTCGACGGGGCCGTGGCACTCGGCGCAGTCGAGTTCGTTGCGAATGTGCGCCTCGTGGGGGAACTGGACGAAGTCGGGCACCTTGTAGACGCGCTCCCATGGGATCGGTTCGCCCCGGTCCCAGTAGCCGCGTAGCTCCTGCACGGGCTCGAGCTGGGCGCCGACGATCCGGTGGCAGCCCATGCAGAGCTCGACCGGCGGAATCGGCGCGATGGCCGACGATTCGACGCCACCGTGACAGTAGGCGCACTGCATGCCGATCTCGCGTACGTGGAACCGGTGGTTGAACGGAATCGGCTGCTCCGGGCCATCGGTAGCCGACGCGTGCGCGTCGATCGCCTCTTGGGCCGTCATCCCCGTGCCCGTCCACTCCGTGACGGGGAGCAGGGGCGCCGTCGTGCGCGCCTGCTGAGCGGGAGCGTCGATCGCGCCGGACCTGGATACGGCGCCGGACCTCTCGGCGGGGCCGTCCGCCAGGCCGCCGAACGCCATGACGAAGCCCGCCGCGCCCGCGACGGCCAGCATGACGACGAGGATTTTCCGGGATGGGATCATCAGTATCGTTTTTCGTTCGACGACGGGACGGTAAGCCGCGTCAAGGTATCAGTATACTGAACGGGCGCAAGACGAATCCGAAGGCCCTCAGCGGACGAGAAAAACGAGTCGCGGCGCGAACAGCCGTATCGCGAACGAGCCGGTCAACTCCGTACGATCGTCGCCTTCGACGTTCGCGTAGTCGGAGATCAGCGATACCCCCGCGTCCCATTCCGCCGTGATCCGCAGCCGGCCGGCCGGTGTCCAGCGGCCGCCGAGGGCGGGACGCACGGTGGTCTCGACGATGCCCGACAGGATGTCCGGCTGATCGGTGAGCTCGGAAGGCGGAGGGCGGGGCTGGCGGAAGTCGCCCTCGCCCCTGCGCTGGAAATCGAGACGAGGGCTCAGTACCAGCGACGGGGAAGCGAACCAGTCGGCTTCGAGGCTCACCAGCCGGAGGTCCGACTTGTCCCAGCCCAGCCCCACGCCGTCGATCGAGTACTCCTCCCACGGACGGAACGTGCGGTAGGTGAGGCTCTCGACGGCGCTGAATTGGGCGCCGACACGCAGGCCGGGCGCGAGGCGGGTGAGCTCGACGCCGAGCGAGCCCCCCATCTGGCAGCACGACTGGCCGCCCCCCGTGGCGTCCGCCAGAAGGCTCCCGTTCAGCGTTACGCCGCGCGCGGCGCGCCACCACGCGTCGAGCTGGCCGACCTTGTTGTAAGCCACGTCTTCGTCGTCGAGCGCGAGCTGCCAGATGCCGACCGGGTTGGCGAGCTCGAAGCGGAAGCGACCGTCGGGCCCCCCGTGCAGCGCCGCTTCGGATATCGCGAACGCCAGGCGATCGCTAGGCCGCACCTCGAGCCGGTGCATCGAGAGGTGACGCACGGTGTCGCCGCCGAAGTCGCCGGGTGCGCCGATCGTGCCGATGAGGAAGATGCGCTCGATTCCAAACCGGTATCCGATCTCGTCCTGGCTGTACGTCTGCGCCGAACGCACGAAGCCGTCGATCGTCGCGGGCCCCCAGTCGCGGTCGAGTCGCCCGATTGACAGGCGGAGATACGGAATCTGCGCCTCGACATACGCCTCCTCGAGGCGAAGCGAGAGGTTCTCGTCGAGGAACGGACCATCGCGCGGCGGCGTGACCCGGCCGTCGGGGAACCGGGGGTCGTGCCGGTAGATGCCGTCGTGGCGCAGGCTGGCGGCCCCGGCGACGTACGGAGACGACCCACGCACGCTGGCCTCGAGGCCCTCGAGCACCCGGTCGTTGCCGAACCGACCGTCGAGCACGGGCTGGAGCGGGTCGGGGTGCGTCTGCGTGACGTAGCGCGCGCCGGCCTCGAGCCCGACCTCGAGGACCAGCGCCTCGCCGGATGACCGAGCGTTGCCCTGGCCCTGGTGCCGCGCCGAGCGTGAACGGCGAGTGCGCCTCTTCCGGTCCCTGCCCTCGTCGGGGTCGGGTCCGAGCTCGGCCAGCAGTCGCGCCCGCAGCCCCTGCTCGGCCCCCGAAAGATCCTCGCGCCGCAGTCCATCGACCGCCCCGACCACGTCCGCGATCCGATAGGGCCGGGTCATCGGAGAGAGCGACGTCACGTCGCCGCGGGCGATCCACAGCTCGAGGGCCGGATAGGCCCAGTGGTCGAGCGGGAGGTAGGGGGAGGCGCCCGCGGCGCCCGCCCGCGACGACTGCGCGGCCGCCTGGCCTGGAAATCCTAGCAGCACCAGGGCGAGGAGGGTGCCCGCCGCGATGCGGGGAAACGATGTCCTCAGTGTTCGGGTCATGAAAGCCAGATTCGGCGGCCGGACCTCCCGCCGCAAGCCGTCGGAGGCGCCACGACCTCCGATCGGATACGTCGTAGGAACCGGCATCGTCGGGACAGCGTTGACGATTCTGAAGACGCAATGATACTTAGCAGGTGAGGCGCGCCGGAAGCCTGGACCACGACTGGAACCCACGGAGAAGTCATGCCGTCATTTCACCGGCCAGACCGCCTGCGGAAGCTCGAGGGCACGGCCGATGTCGATGGAGTTTTGCAGGAAGAAGTCGCCGTGCTGTACAAGCACAGCCCGATCTGCGGGTTGAGCACCCGGGCCCTGCGCGAAGTCCGCGGATTCGCCGCGGCGCGTCCGGCGCTGCCGATCTATCTTGTGAACGTGATCACTCGACGGGACCTGTCACGTCAGATCGAGGAGCGCACCGGGATTCGACATGAGTCGCCCCAGGCCATCGTTCTGAGACGGGGGCAGCCGATCTGGCATGCCTCTCATCGCGCGGTCACGAAAGATGCGCTGGCCGATGCGGTGGATCCGCCTGACGGCGTCTCGGGTTGAGAGACCGGGCCGTCGTGGGCGGGCCGTACCCGAGAGATTCGAGGACATCGTGCGAACACTGCTCATCATCAACGACCCACCGTACGGGACGGAGCGGGCTTACAACGGAATGCGGATCGCGAACGCCCTGGCCAAGCGTGACGACGAGCAAGTCAGGGTGTTCTTGATGGGTGACGCGGCTTCGTGCGCCAAATCCGGCCAGACGCTGCCCCAGGGGTACTACAGCCTCGAGCGTATGCTCAAGGTCTTCAGCGCCAGGGGTGGGGAAACGGGGGTCTGCGCGACCTGTATGGACGCCCGGGGACTCGAGGACGACGAACTGATAGAGGGATCCCGTCGCAGCACCCTCGACGAACTCACAGACTGGACCCTATGGGCCGACAAGGTACTGGTCTTCTGACGAGAATCGTACCGCCTCACCATTCCAGGTTCCAGGTTTGCAGACAATTCGCGTCGCCGGTCGGCGCCAGCCGAACTCCGACCTGTGGCGACGTTGCCAGATCGGGCGCCCGACGAGCTCTGGATCACGCGCCGGATCGGACTCGATCTCGGTCGCTGGCCTGGGGGCCTCGGAATCAACGGGCGGGGCAGGCTCATCGGACGCGCAGGAACTGATCGTACCTGCAAGAGCCAGAATCAGTACGGCTACACGAGATGTGCGCATATCTGAGGAGACCGAAATAGTCGGGGCGCCCGGATTTGAACCGGGGACCTCTGCGTCCCGAACGCAGCGCTCTACCGGACTGAGCCACGCCCCGAAATTGTGCAGGCTTCCTACAAGCGGGTGACCGGGTTCGAACCGGCGACCTCAACCTTGGCAAGGTTGCGCTCTACCAGCTGAGCTACACCCGCGGAGCCACCGGTCGGAATTGAACCGACGACCGCTCGATTACGAATCGAGTGCTCTACCGCTGAGCTACGGTGGCGGTGAAAGTGGAGCCGGCGGGAGTCGAACCCGCGACCTCATGAGTGCGATTCATGCGCTCTCCCAACGGAGCTACGGCCCCCGGTCGCACTGCTTCCGCGTTATGTTTCGCTACGGGGCTGACGGGACTCGAACCCGCGACCTCCGGTGTGACAGACCGGCACTCTAACCAGCTGAGCTACAGCCCCCGAACCTGCATGTTCCGACGGGTGTCGAGCGACCATTCATCCACCGGCCGACCGCCCGCCGCATGGGGCCTACTGGACTCGAACCAGTGACCTCTACGATGTCAACGTAGCGCTCTAGCCAACTGAGCTAAGGCCCCTCAGAAACAGACGAGCGGAGTCCCGAGGGACGCCGCTCTACAGAACAGCGAAGCTAAACCCGGAGTTCAATCGGGGCAAGATCGCGAGGTCGTCAACGACTTTGGCAAGACAGGGCGGAGCGTCCGGAAAGAGGCCCATCCGACGCGGATAGCCTTCGCCCCGGGTCGCGCCGCCGGAACATCCCCCGCATATTCGTCGGAATCCTCGCCCCGCGAACCACAACGGAGGATCCGCCGTGTCCGAAGGTGGAACGACCCGCCGCGACTTCGTGGCGACCGGATCGAAGCTGGCGCTGGGGGCGATGATCGTGCCGCGCCACGTTCTCGGTGGCCGCGGCTTCCAGGCGCCGAGCGACTCCCTGAACATCGCGATCGTCGGCGCCGGCGGCATGGGTGGCCAGAACGCCACGCAGCTCGGTTCCGAGAACATCGTGGCGGTGTGCGACGTCGACCTCGACTACGTGGCCCGTAGCGCCCGGGACAAGACGACGGACGGCGACGGCAACCCGCGGCCGGAGGGCGTTCGCTGGAAGGAGCAGTTCGAGCGCGCCGCGAAGTATAATGACTTCCGGGAGATGCTCGAGCGCGAGCGCGGCCTCGACGCGGTGCTGATCGCGACCCCCGACCACGCCCACGCCCCGATCGCGAAGGCCTGCATGCAGGCGGGCAAGCACGTGTATGTGCAGAAGCCGCTGACCTGGTCGGTCGAGGAGGCGCGGATGCTGCGCGACCTCGCGGCCGAGACGGGTGTCGTCACCCAGATGGGCAACCAGGGGCACTCGATGGACGACGGCCGGCTGGTGCTCGAGTGGATCGACGCCGACGTCATCGGGCCGGTGCGCGAGGTGCACGTGTGGACGAATCGGCCGATCTGGCCGCAGGGGCTGCCGGCGCCCGTGATGCCCGACGAGTTGCCGGACGACGGGAGCTGGTGGCCGGGCTCGACGAACCAACGCATCGCGGCCGGCATCGCGCGCGAGGGCCCGCCGCCCGCGTCGCTCGACTGGGACCTCTACCGGTGCGCGAACGCCCGCGCGACGCCGTACCACCCGATTTACCACCCGTTCCACTGGCGTGGCTGGACGGCGTTCGGCGTCGGGGCGCTGGGCGACATGGGCGCGCACCTGCTCGACCACCCGTACTGGGCGCTCGATCTCGGCTATCCGACGCACATCGAGGCCACGTCGACGCCGTGGGGCGGCCCGGCCGACGATCCCGCGTGCTATCCGGTCGCGATGACCGTGCGTTACCGCTTCCCGGCCCGCGGCGCCCGGCCGCCCGTCGACCTCCACTGGTACGACGGCGGCCTGATGCCGCCGCGCCCGGCGGCGCTCCCCGACGACCTCGAGCTGAACCGTGAGGGCGGGGCGATGCTGATCGGTAAGCGCGGCGTGCTCATGCACGAGACGTACGGCCTGAAGCCGCGGCTGTTTCCCGAAGGCCTGACGGAGTGGGCCGAGGCGGTGCCGGCGTCGCGCGGGCGCCCGGGCGGCGAGCACGAGATGAACTGGGTGCGGGCCTGCAAGGGCGAGGAGGAAGCGAGCTGCCCGTTCAGCTACGCAGGCCCGCTCACCGAGGTCATGCTGCTCGGCATCGTCGCGCTGCGCGCCGGGCAGGGCCGGGTGATCGAGTACGACGGCGCGGTGGGTCGCGTGACGAACGACGCGACGGCCAACGATTTCTTGCGCCGCGAATACCGGCCTGGATTCGGAATGTGAGGCGACTGTTCGACGATCCCGTCCATTCACCGAGACAGAGAGGTTCCGCGTGTCGATGATCTTCCGACCGACGTCCGGTCTGCTCCTGCCCGTGCTCGCGTTCGGCCTGGCCTCCTGCGCCTCCTCGGAGACGCCCGGTGAAGGCGAGCCGTCCGCCGCCACCGACGCGGCCCACAATGCGCTGACCGATGCCGAGCGCGAAGCCGGCTGGCGCCTGTTGTTCGACGGCGAGTCGCTGGCCGGCTGGCGGAGCTACGAAACCGAGATGCCGCCCGACGGCTGGCGGGCCGAGGACGGGGCGCTGTACCGCTACGGATCGGGCGGCGACCTCGTGACGGTCGACCAGTTCGCCGACTTCGAGCTGACGCTCGAGTGGCGGGTCGAAGAGGGCGGCAACAGCGGGATCTTCTACCGCGCCGCCCCAGGATCGGAGCACATCTTCCACAGCGGGCCCGAGATGCAGGTGCTCGACGACGACGGTCACGCGGACGGCGAGAACCCGCTGACTTCGGCCGGGTCTGTGTACGCAATCTACCCGGCGCCGCGCGACGTCGTGCGGCCGGCCGGCGAGTGGAACGAGGTGCGGATCGTCGTGACCGGAAATCACGTCGAGCACTGGCTGAACGGCGAGAAGATCGTCGAGTACGAGTTCGGCTCCGACGACTGGGAGGCGCGGGTGGCGGACTCGAAGTTCGCCGACCTGGAGGAGTACGGCGCCGCCCGCGAGGGGTACATCGGCCTCCAGGACCACGACGACCCGGTGTGGTTCCGCAACATCAGGCTTCGGCCGCTCGACGACTCCGCTGCGGCAGGGACCTGAGCCGGTGAGCAAGGCGCGTGACGACTACGACGTGATCATCGTCGGATCGGGGGCGGCGGGCGGCATGTGCGCGCTCATCCTTGCGGTGAACGGGGTCAAGGTACTGATGCTCGAGGCGGGGCGGCACTACGACCCGGTCACCGAGACGCCGATGTTCCAGCTTCCGAGCGAGGCCCCACTCAGGGGCGGCTGGACGCCGGAGAAGCCGTTCGGGTTCTACGACGCGACCGTGGACGGCGGCTGGCAGGTGCCGGGCGAGCCGTACTCGAGCGCCGACGGCGCGAACTTCCTGTGGTGGCGGGCCCGCATGCTTGGCGGGCGCACGAACCACTGGGGCCGCATCTCGTTGCGCATGGGCCCGTACGATTTCAAGCCGCGCTCGCGCGACGGCCTCGGGTTCGACTGGCCGATGTCGTACGACGACCTCGCTCCCTACTACGATCGCACCGAAGCGCTGATCGGCGTCTACGGCTCGAACGAGGGCCTCGAGAACACGCCGAACTCCTCGCCCGGCGTCCTGCTGCCGCCGCCGGCGCCGCGCGTGCACGAGATGCTCACCCGGAAGGTGTGCCGCGACGAGCTGGACATTCCGGTGATCCCGGCGCACCTGGCGATCCTGTCCGAAAAGCAGGACGCCGACCGGCTGCCCGCCGAGCTGTTCCCGGGCAATCCGCTCGCCCAGCGCGTGGTGGGCGGCTCGATGCGCTCGCGCGCCGCCTGCTTCTGGGCGACGCCGTGCGGCCGCGGCTGCTCGATCAAGGCGAACTTCCAGTCGCCCACCGTGCTCCTGCCGCCGGCGCTCGCGACCGGCAACCTCGAGATCCGCACGGATGCGATGGTGCGCGAGGTGACGGTCGACGAGCGGGGGCGGGCGACCGGCGTCCACTACGTCGACAAGCGCACGAGGCTCGACGAGCACGCGAGCGCGAAGCTGGTGATCCTCGCCGCCAGCGCCTGCGAGTCGGCGCGCATCATGCTCAACTCGACCTCGAGTCGCTTCCCGGACGGGGTGGGCAACGGCAGCGGCCTGGTGGGGAAGTACCTGATGGACACGGTGGGCGCGGGCGTCGGCGGGCAGATCCCGAGCCTCGAGCAGCTGCCGCCCCACAACCAGGACGGTTCGAGCGGCATGCACCTGTACATGCCGTGGTGGCTGTACGGCGAGCAGCAGGCGGGCCGGCTCGACTTCGCTCGCGGCTATCACATCGAGTTCGGCGGCGGCCGCCAGATGCCCGGGCCCGGGATCTTCGGCGGCCTCGAGCGGTTCACGAACGGCGCGTACGGCCGGCGGTTCAAGGAGGAGGCGCGCCGCTACTACGGCTCGTTCCTCTGGTTCGACGGGCGCGGCGAGATGATCCCGAACGAGGACAGCTACTGCGAGATCGACCCCGACAACGTCGACCAGTGGGGGATCCCGACCCTGAAGTTCCACTGGAGATGGTCGGAGCACGAGCTCAACCAGGCGCGTCACATGCAGCACACCTTCCGCGACATCATCGAGGCGATGGGCGGGACCGTGACGAGCACCGTGCACGACGACGGGGCCGACGCGATCGCGGCGCCCGGCCAGATCATCCACGAGGTGGGCGGCGCGATCATGGGCGACGACCCGAGCCGCTCGGTGCTCAACCAGTACTGCCAGTCGTGGGAAGTGCCGAACCTCTTCGTCCCCGACGGTGCCTGCTTCGTCTCGAACGCCGACAAGAACCCGACGCTCAGCATCATGGCCATC
>DATHRZ010000111.1:0-12675 GCA_035464655.1 Gemmatimonadota bacterium | reverse complement strand
AACTCCTCCGCGCGCGCGACGGCGCGCGCGTCGAGGGCCTCGCGCGACGCGATCTCGCGGCTCTGGGGCGAGGCCCAGGCCCCGATTCGGCTGTCTCTCGGCCGAGTGCGGAAGTATTCCTCGGCCTCGTCGCGCGACGTGCGCACGGCCGTGCCCTCGATGCGCACCTGCTGCTCCAGCACGGTCCAGTGGAAGGTGAGGGCGGCGCGCGGATTCGCGTCGAGTTCGACCGCCTTGCGGCTCTCGTAGTTCGTGTAGAACACGAAGCCGTCCTCGTCGAAGTCCTTCAGCAGCACCATGCGCACTGACGGTTCCCCATCGGGTGTGGAGGTCGCGAGAGCCATCGCTTCGGGCAAGGGAACGTCGGCGTCCCTCGCCGCCTCGTACCAGCGGGCGAACAGACGAATGGGATCCGGGCCCGCACCCGCCTCGCTCAGCCCCTGGTCGTCCACTTCCGACTTATGGAAGAGACCCATAAACTCCACGTCCGGTGATTGTTCGACGATGGAGGCAGTATATGGCCTCGACGTCCCACCATACACCTTTCAAGTGAGAGTCCGAATGCGCGATTTCTTCCGTGTGTGGATGCTGGCGCTCGTCGTTTCCGCTCTCGCCGGCTGCGCCGGCGACTCGGACGGCGACGATCAACCGGCGGCGGAGTCCCCCGCAGCCGAAACCGCGTCCCCGTCGACTGCCAATCAAGGCATCACGGTTGAGGGATTCTCGGGTCCGGAGTCGGCGCTTCACGATCCAGCCGCCGATGTGTACCTCGTATCGAATCTCGATGGACAGCCGGCGGCAAAGGACGGCAACGGGTTTATTTCCCGCGTCTCGCCGGCGGGGGAGATTGTCGAGTTGCGCTGGATCGACGGCGCTTCGGAAGGCGTGACGCTGAACGCGCCGAAGGGGATGGCGCTGCTCGGCGACACGCTGCTCGTGGCGGACATCGAACATGTGCGGCTGTTCGACCGGGTGTCCGGGGCTCCGATCGGTACCTGGGCCGTCGACGGCGCGACGTTCCTCAACGACGTGACGGTGTCGCCGGGCGGAACGGTGTACGCGAGCGACACCGGCGTGCGGTTCGAAGGCGGCGAACGGGAGGACACCGGGACCTCGGGCATCCACGCCTTCGCCGCCGACGGTTCGCGGCGCACCGTCGACACGAGCGACCTGACGGGGATCAACGGCCTGGCCGCGGCCGGCAACCGATTGTACGGAGTGTCGTCCGGCTCGGGCAGGATCTTCGTGATCGAGGACGGTATCCTGGGGGACCTGCCGGAGCTGCCGGGGCTCGGCCTGGACGGCATCGTTGTCACCGACCGGGGGCTGCTGATTTCCGACTGGGATACCGAGGCCGTGTACCTGCTGCGGGAGAACGGCTCGGTGTCGGCCGTCGTGCGCAATGTCACGTCGCCGGCCGACATCGGCATCGACCGGCGCCGCGACAGGCTGTTGATTCCGGGCCTGACGACGGACCAGCTCCTGCTGGCGCCGCTCGGGCTCTAGAATCTCCCCGGATCGAGCCCGTCGATCGGGAGCGAGGTCCGCCCTTCCACGATGAGCTCGGCCAGGAGTTCGCCGGTGATCGGCCCGAAGGTCAGGCCGAGCATTGCGTGCCCGGTGGCCGCGTACACCCCGGGTCGTCCGGGCAGCGCGCCCACCACCGGCAGACCGTCGGGCGTGCACGGGCGCAGACCGCACCATTCCGACAGGGACGGCGCGTCCGTCGGGTTGTCGAGGAATGGACCCGCGCCCCGGGTGAGCTGCTTCAGCCGCCGTTCCCGGATCTCGTGATCGATTCCCGAGAATTCGAGCGTGCCGGCCAGGCGTAGTCGTCCCGGCAACGGTGTGCAGAACACCGACGTCTCGACCAGCAGACACGCGCTGTCCAGCCGCGGCGTGCCCGGTTCTGCCGCGGGCAGATCGACGTGGTAGCCCTTGGCGGGGATGACGGGCAGGGGACAGCCGAGTTTGGCGTACAGGGCCGGGCTGTAGGTGCCGGTCGCAAGGATCACGGCCGCCGCCTCGACATCCCCGGCCGCCGTCGACACGCCGCGGGCTCGCCCCCCCTCCATGCGCACCGATCGCACCTCGACGCCGGTCTCGAATCGGGCCCCGTGACGGCGTGCCTCGGCGGCGACGCCCCGCACGAACGCATACGGATCGACACTCCGGCCCTCCGGATAGCGAAACCCGCCGCGCACGGCGGCCGACAGCGCCGGTTCGCGCTCGCGGAGCTCGTCGCCGCTCAACGGCTCGGGAGCGAAGCCCTGCCCGCGCGCGAACTCGGCCTCGTGCTCGGCCGTGGTCGCGCCGCCGCGCGTCCGGAAGATCTCCAGGTAGCCGTCGGCCCGGTAGCCGAGATCGAGCAGGTCGATAGCGTCGGACCCCTGGTCGTGCCGGGCGACGGCCGCCGCGATCTCGTCGTGCAGCCCCGGCGTGGCGCGCGCCAGGGGCGCCATCACGCGGCCGCAGTGCTCGACGTGCTCCTGTCCACAGTAGCGCGCGAAGGAAAGCAGCCACCGCCACAGGCGCGGATCGAAGCGCGGCGGAATGTAAAGCGGGCTCAGGGGATCGACCATCGAGCGGATGAGTTCGCGCCAGCGTCCCGGCGCGTTGATCGGCGGATGGCCGGGCGACACGGTTCCTGCGTTGCCGTACGAGGCGCCGTAGCCGATGCGGTCCCGTTCGAGCACCGTGACCGGCACGCCGCGCCGCGCCAGCGAGCTGGCACAGCACACCCCGATCACGCCGCCGCCGACGACGACGACGGGATCGGAGGATCGGTCGGGTCCGGCACTTGGGTCGGTCACCCGGCCAACCTATCATCCGGGTGTGCGCCGGGCGTAGGATCCACGTTGCACCGGTGAAGACCACCATACCTGGAGGCCCATTGTTCGAACCGGACGTCTACGCAGAGCGCCGCGCACGCCTTGCCGATCGCGTGGGCGGTGGCCTGATCTTCCTGCCCGGAAATCGGCTCAGTCCGATGAACTACCCCGACAACGCGTACGGCTTCCGGCAGGACGGATCGTTCCGTTACTACTTCGGGCTGGACGTGCCCGGGCTCGCCGGCACGATCGACGCGGATACGGCGGAGGCGACCCTGTTCGGCGCCGAGTCCACCCTGGCCGACGTCATTTGGATGGGGCCGCAGCCTTCATTGATCGACCTCGCGTCGTCGACGGGCGCTCATCGGTCGATGCCGATCGGAGAGCTCGAAGCCGCCCTGGCGTCGGCCCAGGGTGACGACCGCCCGATCCACTTCCTTCCGCAGTATCGTCCCGAGAACAGGATCACCCTCCAGGAGGCCCTCGGCCTTCCGGCCGACGCGACCGACGATCACGCTTCGCGCGCTCTCATGCAGGCCGTGGTCGACCAGCGGCTGATCAAGACGGAGGCCGAGGTGGCCGAGATGGACCGGGCGGTCGAAATCGCCCGGAACATGCACGAGTACGCCATGCGGCTCGTGCGCCCCGGACTCGTCGAGCGCGAGGTGGCGGGCCTCGTCAGAGGGATCGCGCTGTCGGCGGGGGGCGACATCTCGTTCCCGATCATCTTCTCGGTGCGCGGAGAGGTTCTGCACAACCACTCGTGGGACAACACGATGTCCGAGGGCCAGCTCGTGGTGCACGACTCGGGCGCCCAGGCGCCGAGCGGCTATTGCAGCGACATCACCCGCACCCTGCCGGTGTCGGGCCGGTTCAGCGCGCGCCAGCGCGAGGTGTACGAGGCGGTGCTCGGCGCACAGCTCGCCGCGATCGAAGCGATACGGCCGGGGGTCGCGTACCGCGACGTGCACCTCGTGGCAGCGCGCGCCCTCGCCGGCGCGTTCGTTGAGATCGGCCTGCTGCGCGGCGATCCCGACGAGATCGTGGCAGCAGGCGCCCACGCCCTGTTCTTTCCGCACGGGCTCGGGCACATGATCGGGCTCGACGTCCACGACGGCGAGGCGATCAGCGAGGACATGGTTGGATATGGCGACGGGTACGAGCGCAGCGACCAGTTCGGCCTCTCGGCCCTGCGGCTCGCCCGCGAGCTCGAAGCGGGCTGGGTGGTCACAGTCGAGCCGGGGGCGTATTTCATTCCCCCGCTGATCGACGAGTGGCGTGCCGCGAACCGGCACGACGCGTTCATCGACTACGAGGCACTGGCCGACTGGCGTGACTTCGGGGGCGTGCGCATCGAGGACGACGTCGTCGTCACCGACGACGGATATCGCGTTCTCGGCCCGCCGATCGCCAAGCGGCCCGACGACGTCGAAGCCGTGATGGCAGGAGACTGAGATGACGGACCACGGCGATTTCGAGATCACACCGCGGGAGCTGGCCGATCGGCTGGAGGGTGGCGAGGCGATGCAGGTGCTCGACATCCGCGCCCCGCACCGGCTCGCGGCGGGCGTGGTCGAGGCGGAGCGCTTCTTCAACGTCAGGGGCTCGGAGCTCATGAGCGGCGCGGATCCCGCCGAAGCAGGCCTCGATCCCGACGCGCCGGTGGTCGTCGTGTGCGGCCATGGCAACTCCAGCCAGCCGGTCACGCACTACCTGCGGATGACAGGGTGGACGGCGCAATCGCTCAAGGGCGGCGTGACCGCCTGGATGAACCTGCTTCGCCAGCGTGTTCTCGCGACGCCCGAAGGGGTTGATCACTTCGTCCAGTTCGACCGGGTCGGCAAGGGCTCGCTCGGTTACCTGATCGTGAGTGGCGAGGAGGCACTGGCCGTCGATCCCTCGCGCCACTGGTCGGCCTGGCGAGACGCGGCGCGCGAAGCCGGGGCCCGGCTGGTCGGGACGGCGGACACGCACGTGCACGCCGACTTCATCAGCGGCAGCCCGCGGCTGTCTCACGAGCTGGGCGTGCCGTACTACCTGCACCCCGCCGATAACGTCTACCCCTACGACGGAACGCCGGGACGCCTGGCGTTCGAACCGGTCGAGCACGGTGAAGTGATACGGGTCGGCCGGGCCGAGGTCCGGGTCGATCATACGCCCGGTCATACGGAAGGAAGCGTCAGCCTGCACGTGGCCGACGACGTCGTGCTCACCGGCGACTTCCTGTTCGTCGCGTCGATCGGCCGGCCCGACCTGGCGGGCAAGACGGAAGAGTGGGCGGGGGCCCTGTGGGAGAGCCTCGTGCGGGCGCGCGACGGCTGGCCGAAAGAAGTGGTGGTGTATCCGGCGCACTACGGAAGCGCCGAGGAGCGCAACAGCGATCTTTCGGTCGGCCGGCCGCTCGCCGACCTGATGGCCCGGAACCCGACGCTGTCGATCGAAACCGAGGCCGAGTTTCGTGACACGGTTGAGCGGCGCGTCTCGACCCCACCCGACGTCTACCGAACGATCAAGACGATCAACGTGGGGCTCGTGAACGCGACACCCGACGAAGCGCAGGTACTCGAGGCCGGAAAGAACGAGTGTGCGCTGGGCTGATCGTCCAGGGTTCAGGACCTACGCGGTGTTCCCCCGCCGGCCGAGGGCCATGCCAGTGACGTAGCCGGCGGCCGCCCCCACGAGCCCGATCGTATACGGCGTAGCCCAGGGGCCGCCGGGCGCGAGTCCGAACCGCACGGCCAGGACCCCCGCCACGCCGCCCGCCATCGCGACGAGGGCGGCGGCGGTGCCGGGGCGGACGGTGTAGAGCCCGACGACGATCGGCACGAACAGGCTCACCGAGAGCAGCGTGTAGAATACGCTCAGCGAGCCGATCACCGAGGGCAGTACGATCGCCAGGCCGATTCCGGCCGCTCCGCCCGCCACGGCGGCCATCCGCGCCATCAGGAGAACCTCGCGGTCGGTCGCGTCGGGTTTCACGAACCGCTTGTAGATGTCCTCGGCCAGCGAGGTCGAGAGCATGAACAGGATGGCGTCGGCCGAGCTGATCTCGGCCGAGAAAATTGCCGCGAGGGCGAGGGCGCCGATCACCCCCGGGACGCCGTCGAGGAACACGATCGGCAGGGCCAGCTCGGGGTTCGCGAGGGCCGGGTCGATGGCCCGGGCGATCATGCCGAACAGTGGCGGGACGATCGCGAACAGCGCGAGCAGGACGGCGCTCACGACCACTCCCGTCCGAACGGTGCGCGCGTCACGCGCCCCGTAGACCTTCTGCAGGAGACCCGGCGACACGATGAACGCCGGGGCGAGCAGGAACAGGTAGATCCAGCCCGACCCGCCACCCGACGCGAATCCGAAGTAATCGGGCGCCGCCGTGTCGGCGGCCTGCACGACCCCTTCCCATCCGCCGACGCCGGCCAGCGCGATCGGCAGCGCGACGAGCAGGCCGACCAGCAGCACCATGAGCTGCACCAGGTTCACCCACGCCGACGTGGTCAGCCCGCCGGCCGTGAAGTAAAGCGTCATCACGCCGCCGGCGATCAGGCAGCCGAGGGGCTTGGGAACGCCCGCTACCGCGTCGAGGATCCAGGCCGCGGCAATGAGCTGCCCGGCGAGAATGGCCAGCGTGGCCAGCCACATGAGCCCGGCCACCACGACCCGGACGGATACGCCGTAACGCAGCTCCAGGTAGTCGCCGACCGTGTAGAGGTCGTGTTCGCGAGCGATCCGCCAGATCTTCGGGCCGATCCACAGGCCGAGTACCGCCGTGCCGATGGCCGCCGAGCCGACCCACCACCAGGCGGCCAATCCGTCGCGGTAGCCCAGGCCGGCCGCGCCCACCGTCGAGCCGGCGCCGATGTTCGCGGCGAGAATGGTGCCGCACAGGAGCAATGGGGAGAGCCGCCGCCCGGCCACGAAGAACGACGAGCTGTCGCGCACTTTCAGGCCCGTGAACAGGCCGAGGAAGACGAGTCCCGCCGCGTAGGCGAGGAGAACCGCCAGCGTCGCGCTCAACGCGGCGCGTCGGGCGTGTCGTCGTAGTGGGGCATATCCGCGAGCGCCGGGATGCCGTCGATCGACTCCGCGGCCCTGATCGCACGCACGATCGCCTCGGCCACGACCTCGGCGGCGAACGCCCCGATCGTCGTGACTCCGGTACCCTCGTGTTCGCCGGTGGCGAGAGCGAACACAGTGTCGCCGTCCCACGGCGTGTGGGAGGGGACGATGGTCCGGGCGACTCCGTCATGGGCCATCTGCGCGACCTTCGTCGCCTCGGCCTGGGTGAGCGCCGCATTCGTCGCGACGATGCCGATCACGGTGTTGGAGCCCGGTCGCCTGTCCGCCGCGCCTTGCTCGCGCAGCACGGCCATCGCGCCGGCGAGCTCGTCGCCCTGTTCGGTCCGCACGCCGGCCAGGGTGCGGCCAGTAGTGGGGTCGACCACGTCACCGGCGGCATTCACGGCGACGATCGCGGCGACGACGAGGCCCGAGGGAAGCTCGACCACGGCGTTGCCGATTCCTCCCTTCATCGCGCGGTCGATCCCGGCGACCTTTCCGACGGTCGCGCCGGCTCCCGCGCCGACGTTGCCTTCGGCGAGTGGCGCGTCGGCACGCATCGCCGCCTCCGCCGCCCGATAGCCGCAATCGGCGCCGGGCCGGACGGTGGAGTCGCCGATCGACAGGTCGAACAAAATCGCCGCCGGCACGATCGGTACACGCACCGGGCCGGCGGGAAATCCGAAGCCGCCCTCTTCCAGGAAGCGCATCACTCCACCGGCGGTCTCGAGACCGAACGCGCTTCCGCCCGACAGCACGATCCCATGAACCTGCTGCACGGAATTCACCGGATCGAGCAGGTCGGTCTCGCGCGTGCCGGGGGCGCCGCCCCTGACGTCGACGCCACCCGTGGCTCCGTCGGGGGTGAGCACCACCGTGCACCCGGTCGGCCGTCCGGCCAGCGTGTGATGCCCCGCGAACACGCCGGGCACGCGGCGGATGCTGCCCTCGATCGCTTCGGACCGGGGGATCATTCGGTCGCCTCCCGGGGCCGACTCCACGACCTGGTGCCGGGCACAGGCGGCCGCCGGGAACGCCAGCCCGAGGGCCGCGCCCATCGTGACGAGTCTGCCGAGGGCCCTGACCACATTAGTTCCTTCCGGTGAGGTTCGATCGCATGGGCCGGAAAGGATCGTCTCGGGAGGTGAATCGCAACGTAGCGGCGCTTCCGGCCCCGCCGACCGATCGGCGACGAAGTGTGGCGCGGCCGCAACCCGTGGCGTCACCCTGAATTGTAACTTAAGTTGTTCCAGGGGCTTGCGGTGAGGCACGCCCGTTGCGGACGCTGGAGGTACATGACAGACCGAACGAATCTACCGACGAATCCTGAAGAGCTCATCGCGTGGGCGGCGCGCGCCGATCACGCGAAGCGCGTGTTGAGCCTGTTTCTCGGCGTGTCCCGGGATGACGTGGAAGCCGATCTGGCTCGCGTGCTCGGACGTGCCCTGCGGCGAGTGCCTGCGGGCCGCCCGCTGCGCCGTCAGAAAGACCGGAGGGTCGTGCGCGCGATCCGCTGCCTGGTGGTGGACGTCGAGCCGGACGATCGCCGGCTGCGGGAACTCCAGCTACGGTTGCGCGACGCCGAGCGGCGGGCGGGGCTCGGATGAGCGCCACCGGGTCGCTGCGGCGCCGCAGAGATCAAGTCGTGCTGCAGGATGTTCGGTTCCTGTGGGAGCAGGTCGAGTCCGACGACCCGCGGCGGCCCCGCCTGAAGTTCATGCTCGAGCACGCGGAGCGTCGCTCGAGGCTGTAGTCCCGGTGGCACCTCGTCACCCGCGTGCTTCCATGAGCCCGAGGAAGCGCGGCGATCCCGCCAGACCTATTATATTGCCGTCTTTCGTCCCGACGACGTGACGGGTTCGTCCGCGAGCCCTCGACCCTGATACGAGTCCGCATGATCATCACCCTGACAGACGGTGCCGATCCGGTCGGCGTCCGCGCGACGCTGACCGACCTCGGCCTGTGGGTACGCGAGTTCTCCGGCGAGCGGGGAACGATACAGTTTCTCGTACGTCCCTACTCGGTGCCGGTCGATCGGGGCGATCTTCTGGCGCTGGCGGGCGTTGCCGACGTCTCGGAGCCCGCTTCGCCGCATCCACTCGTCGACGCCCAGCCGTCGACCGTTGTCGTAGGCCCGACGAGGATCGGAGCGGAGGCCCGACCGGTGCTCATGGCGGGGCCGTGCAGCGTCGAGTCGGAGGACCAGATCCACACGGTGGCGCGGCGACTGGCGGGCATCGGTGCGACGTTCCTGCGCGGTGGCGCGTTCAAGCCGCGGACGTCGCCCTACGATTTCCAGGGGCTCGGTGGCGATGCGCTGGGCTGGCTACGCGACGCGGCCGACGCGCACGGACTCCAGGTCGTCACGGAAGCGATGTCCGAGTCGAGCATGGCCGACGTCGCGCGAGTGGCCGACCTGGTCCAGATCGGTTCGCGCAACATGCACAGCACACCCCTGCTTCAGGCGGCGGGGCGCACCGGCAGACCCATCCTGCTGAAGCGCGGCATGGCCGCGACGGTGGAGGAGTGGCTCGCTGCCGGCGAATACTGTCTCGACGCCGGGGCGCCCACGGTCGTGTTCTGCGAACGAGGGATCCGCAGCTTCGACGACCGTACGCGCAACCTGCTCGACCTGGCGTCCGTCGCGCTGCTGCGCCATGTGTACGGGCATCCGGTGATCGTCGACCCATCGCACGCCCTGGGGCGCCGCGACCTGGTGCTCCCGCTCGGGCGCGCCGCGATCGCGGCCGGCGCGGCGGGGTTGCTCATCGAGGTGCATCCGAGTCCCGGCGCCGCTCTGAGCGACGGTCCGCAGGCTGTACCATTCGAACTGGCCGCCGAGCTGGCCGCGTCTCTGCGCACGAATCGGCCCGCGCTGCTCGCCGGCGAATCCTGAACACGGATTCCGTGACCGACCCGGCGCGCCCGGCCGAGGACGCCGGCTTCCGCAAGGCGCTCGCGCGACTGGCGCGCGAAACCGCGTCCACGTCGCAGGACCACCTGCACGTGGCGACCTGCTTCCTCCCCCCTGATTGCGATCCCCTCGCGCTGTGGAACGCCACGTCATCCGACGAATTCGCCGCCTTCTGGGAGGCCGACGGGGAGACGATCGCCGGCGTCGGCATGACCATGCGCGCTTCGATCCCGGACGCGCGCTTCGGCACGCGAATGCCGCGCTGGTTCGGAAGCGTGCCCTTCCTGAGCGGTTGGGCCGACCGGGACTGGAGTCCGCTCATCGACGTCGGGTTCGTCCTTCCACGCTGGACGCTCCACCGGGCGGGCGCCGGCGAGAGCGTCAAGCTCAGCCTCGCCGTCCGGGGTCCGATGACCTCTCGCGACATCGAGGCGGTAGAGGCCGAGTTCGCGACCATCCGGAAGACCGTCGCCGGCGGGCCGGATGCGGACGCCCCGCCCGGTGGCGTGGGCCGGAAACCCGGCCCGGACGGTGCGGCGCCCGATGACATGTTCGCGCGGGCGATCTGGCAGGAGACGGTGCGTTCGGCGCTGTCGGAGATCGACGAAGGACGGCTCGAGAAGGTGGTTCTCGCCCGGCGCATCGCGGTGCCGTTGCCGGCCGGACTGCGAGCCGTGGAAGTCATCGAGGGGCTGCGCGCGGAGAATGCGGGGCGGTTCCGATTCGGTTTGCGCCACCGGCGAAGCGCCTTCGTGGGGGCGTCTCCGGAATGCCTGTTCCAGAAGCGCGGACGGGCCGTCAGGGTCGAGGCGCTGGCCGGCACCTACGACCTCGAGGCGAACGGCGGCGCCGACCTCGTACAGGCCGCCGAGCACCTGTTCGCCAGCGGCAAGGACCTCGCCGAGCACGCGCTCGTGGTTCGCGGCGTCGTCGAGACGCTGGAGCCACTGGCGCAGTCGGTGGTGCCCGACGACTGGCCACAGGTGCGGGAGGCCCGCGGGCTCGCTCACCTCAGCACGACGGTGCGCGCGCATCTGCACGGCGGCGTCACCGCGCTCGATCTCATCGGCGCGCTCCATCCCACCCCGGCGGTGGGCGGCTTACCCGTCGCCGCGGCCCTGCGGTTCATCCGCCGGAACGAGCCCGCGCCGAGGGGCCTGTTCGCCGCCCCCATCGGCTGGATGGACGCCGAGGGAGACGCCTGCCTGGCCGTAGGCATCCGTTCGGCCCTGCTGCTCGACTCGCACGCGTGGGTGTACGCGGGGGCCGGCATCGTCGCCTCGTCCGACCCGTCCGCGGAGTGGGACGAGACGACGGCCAAGCTGCGCTGGCTCCGGGAGTTGATCGCGAGCAGGACCGAGGGCCGCCTCCGGACGCCGTCGGGTACCGAGGCGTCCCTCGGCGGCGCCTCCGGAAGGTCGGGCGGACGGAAGACGTGAGTTTCGCGGCCCTGCAGGCGGCGTGGGCGGAGTGGCTGCTCGACGGCCTCATCGCCGCGGGTATCGAGCGTGCCGTCGTCAGCCCGGGTTCGCGGTCGACGCCCCTCGTGCTCGCGATCAGTCGGGCCGAGGCGGCCGGTCGGCTCGATGCTACGGTGGTCGTCGATGAGCGCGCCGCGGCGTTCGTCGCACTCGGCCAGGCGCGCGTCACGAATCGGCCGAGCCTGCTCGTCTGTACGTCGGGCAGCGCGGGGGCCCACTATCTGCCCGCATTCGTCGAGGCGGCGGAATCGCGGGTTCCCATGCTGGCCGTGACGGCCGACCGGCCGCCCGAGCTGCGCGGCCGCGGCGCCTCACAGACGATCGAACAGCCCGGAATGTATGGACACTTCGTCCGGCGCAGCTTCGAAGTCGGCCCCGCCGAGGCCGATCCGCGGGCCGTCGCGGGTCTGTTGCGCACCGGTGTGCTGGCCGTGCACGCGACTCGCTGGCCGGATCCCGGCCCGGTTCACGTCAACGCCGCCTTCCGCAAACCGCTCGAACCCGACGGCGGTCGGCACCCGGAGGTCGACGACCTCGCGCGGCAGGTGGCCGACATCCTGAGCGGCGGGCTCGCCGCTCCCGACGAGCCAGGGGTCGTCGCGTCGTCCGACAGCCTGGATGCCGTGGCCGAGCGCCTGCTGAGCGCGGAGCGCGGCCTGCTTCTGCTCGGCCCGTGCGGGCCGGCGTCCGCTCCGTCGCCCGACGTCGTCTCGAGCCTCGCCAGGCTCACCGGCTTCCCGGTCCTGGCCGAGGCCACGAGCCAGCACCGGTTTGCCCCCATCCGCCACGCCCCGGCGCTCGACGTCTCGGAACCGCTGTTCGCGTCCCCCCGGTTTCTGCAGCGCGCCGCGCCGGATTTCGTTCTGCAGGTGGGGGGAGCGCCGACCGGGCGCGCCCTCGGCAGGTGGATCGCCGAATCGGGCGTCGAGCGCGTCGTGCTCGCTCGCCACGGCGTGCCGGAGGCGTTCAACCAGGCGTCTCGCATCGTGGTCGGCGACCTCGAGCCGACCCTGCGGGGACTGGTCGAACGACTGCGTCGGGTCGCCGGTTCGTCGGAGCGCGCGGCCGGGGAATGGCCGGCGGACCTGGCCAGGATCATCGATCGAGCGCGCGCCCTGGCCGACGAGGCCGCGGGGCGGGCGCGAAGCCAGGGCGAGGCCGTGCGTGCCGCCGTCGACGCGATTCCTCGCGGCGGCGTGCTGGTCGTCGGCAACAGCATGCCGGTTCGCGACGTCGACCTGTACGCACCGGCGGGAGACCGCGACATCACGGTGCTCGCGCAGCGCGGGGCGGCCGGTATCGACGGGCTGATCGCAGGGGCGGCGGGCTCGGCCGCCGCCTCGGGGCGTCCGACGCTCCTGCTGCTCGGCGACGTGAGTTTTCAGCACGACGT
>DATHRZ010000110.1:0-45948 GCA_035464655.1 Gemmatimonadota bacterium | reverse complement strand
ACAGCTTCGGAGTTTCGGACGTGAATCTGGTAGCCGGCCGCGGTAGGCGGCTTGACGATCACGAGCACCGTGGTCTTCGCCTCGTTGGCGTCGCTGTCCGTGGCCGTGAGGGTGACGGTATGCATGCCGGCGGTCAGGGCGTCGGCCTCGAACGACACGCCGGTTCCGAGGAATCCGTCCACGTTCGAAGTCCAGACCAGTGCGGCGCCGCTCAGAGGGCCGTCCTCCGCATCGATCGCTGATCCGGTGAACGTCACGGCTGAGCCGACGGTCACCGTGTGAGGCGCGCCGCCGGGCTGTGCGGTCGGTGCGAGAATCACCGGCTGGACGCCGTAATTGATCGAAGCTTCACCGGACGCCCCCTCGCTGTCGGTGGCGGTCAACGTGATCTCGTGGAAGCCGCTCGACAGGTCGGAGCGCGAGAACATCGTACCGGTGCCGATCGGGCCGTCGATGTCGGAGGTCCAGACGAGGTCTTCTCCCGTGATCGGCCCGTCCTCGGCGTCGGTGGCCTCACCAGAGAATGTGACGCTTTCGCCCATGAAGTGTCCTCCGCCGTCCGCGGGGGACGTGATCGTCACGTCGGGCGCCTGGTTCGGGCAGCTGTCGGTAACGGCACAGGATTCGTTCGACCCGCAGCCGGCCAGGGCGAACGCCAGGACGAGGGCGCCCGTGACGCGAAGGCCGACCGGTTTCGGGACGAACGCGAGAAAACGTTGCACGTTACCTCCAGATCTATTCTGATCTTGCGGATGAAATCAGTGCGGGGCTTGCGAACCCCATCATACCCCGCAAGCCTCGGACCAGCCAATCAGCCACGGTCAGCGGACCAGACAGATAAAGGGTGGGCGCGTTGCCGAGACGAGGTACGTTGCGAACGAGGACGATCTGGACCCTCGCCGGGGGGGCGTGGGGGCTGCTGGTCGGCCTCGTCACGGCCCTGCAGACGGCGGGTTTCCTGGCGGGCGTCGGCTGGCTGTTCATCTTCGGCGACGACCGTTGGCCCGAGGCGGCCAACTGGGTGCTCCTCGGCCTCACGTCGATCGCGGGACTCGTCCCGCTGGTTCTCCTCGCCTGGCTCGGCCGACGGCTCGGGATCGCCTTCGAGAGCGAGAGCCGCCAGCGGCTACGCACGCGGCGCCGCGGCTGGTTCGTGTTCGCCCTCGCGGTAGGCGGGCTGGCCCTCGGCGTCGGCATGGCCGGGGCCGGGGCGCTCACCGAGCGTGCCCGGCGTGCCGACCGCGAGGCGGCCGATCGCCAGTACGCCCGGCTCGTCGAGACCACGCACCGGATCACGGGAATCGAGCTGGCGGGCGGAACCCCGCCCGCCGTCGACGTCGAGGTGACCGTCGAGGGCGTCCGGGCCGGAGAGTACCTGGTCGACTGGCGGCTCCGCGATGCCGTCTACGATTCGACGCTCGCCACCGGCAGCCGCACCCTCGCCCTCGAAGAAGGAGGGGCCGAGGTCGGCGTCGCGATCGATACGGCTGGCGTGCGTACCGCGTATCAGCGCTACGTGCTCGACGGGGCGGGCGGCGCCGTCGTGCATGAAGACTTCGAGCTGCGGGTCACGCTGCGTCCGCTGCTCACGGCCATCGAGGCCTCGCGTCTGCCCGACGAGCGCGTACGGAACCTCGAGCTGGGCGAGTCGGGGTTGATCTCCACCCGGACGGCGCCGTTCCCCGTCGACTTCGAGCTGCCCTAGGCCGCCGGCCGCCCGACTCAGGCGGCGTACACGGTCTTCACGTTGACGAATTCGCGGATTCCGAACCGCGACAGCTCACGCCCGATGCCGCTGTCCTTGACGCCGCCGAACGGAAGGCGGGGGTCGGACCGCACGTAGGCATTGACGAAGCAGGCGCCCGCCTCGAGACGCTCGGCGGCGATGCGAATGCCGCGTTCGGTGTCGCCCGTGAACACCGCCGCGCCGAGGCCGAAGCTCGTCTCGTTGGCCACGGCGAGCGCCTCGTCTTCGTCGCGCACCGGGATGATGGCCGCGACGGGCCCGAACAGCTCTTCGAGGCGCGCCGGGTTGCCCGGCCCGACATCGGCCAGCACGGTCGGCGGATAGAAGGCGCCGGGCCCATCCGGTCGCTCGCCGCCCAGGGCGAGACGCGCTCCCTCCGCGACGCTGCGCTCCACCTGGTCGTGCAGGTCGTCCCGCAGGTCGGTGCGAGCCAGCGGACCGATGTCGAAGTCTCCGTCGAGCGGCGCGCCCGACGTCACCGTCCGCATCCGCTCGACGAAAGTCGCCTCGAACGCCTCGCGAACCTGCTCGACGACGATGAACCGCTTCGCGGCGATGCAGCTCTGCCCGCTGTTGATCAGCCGGCTGGTGACGCAAGTCTCGACCGCGCGCTCGAGGTCGGCGTCGGCCAGGATGACGTAGGGGTCGCTGCCCCCGAGCTCGAGGACCGTCTTCTTGAGGTGCTCACCGGCAGCGGCGCCGACGGCGCGTCCGGCCGGTGTGCTGCCGGTCAGGGTCACGCCGCGCACCGCCGGATCGGCGATGAGACGCTCCACGCGATCGCTTCCGATCAGCAGCGTGCTGAAGGCGCCGTCGGGCAGGCCGGCGTCACGGAAGATCTGCTCGATCGCCCGAGCGCAACCCGGGACGTTCGAGGCGTGCTTCAGCAGCATCGTGTTGCCCGCCATCAGGGCGGGCGCCGCCGCCCTGAAAACCTGCCAGAACGGGAAGTTCCACGGCATCACGGCGAGGATCGGACCGAGCGGCCGGAAGGCGACGAAGCTGCGCGACGCATCGGTCTCGACGGGTTCGGGCGCGAGGAAGTCGGCGCCGTGCTCGGCGTAGTAGCGGCACACCCAGGCGCACTTCTCCGCCTCCGACCGCCCCTGCGCCAGCGGTTTGCCCATCTCCGTCGCCATCAGCTCGGCCCAACGCCCCGCCTCGGACTCGAGCCGGTCGGCGGCGGCGAGCAACGGCTCTGCGCGTTCGGTGAACGGCCGGTCACGCCACGTGTCGAACCACGCGGCGGCCGCCGCGACGACGCCGTCGACTTCCCGGTCGTCGTGCTCGTCGTATTCGGCCACGGTTCGGCCTGTAGCCGGGTCGATGCTGCGCTGTCCCATGTTGCCGCTCCTTTTCCCCTTGTATTCTATCTGTTCATGCGTGCGACGACGTTCGACTCCGACCCACGGTGACGATGCAGGAAGCCCTGCTGAAACTGCGCGAGATCCTCGCCTTCGAGCTGATGAAGATCGGCGAGACCTCGGTCACGGTTTCGACGCTCGCGACGGCCGTGCTCGTCATGATCGTGGCATTCTGGGCCTCGGCACTCATCCGCCGGGCGATGATTCGCCGCGTGAAAGAGAGCAGCGTTCCCGAACGCGGCTCGGTCGCCGTCACCGCTCGCCTCCTCCACTACACGATTGTCCTCGTCGGGATCGGCGTCGCGCTCAGCACGCTCGGTATCCAGCTCGGCGCGCTGTTCGCCGCCGGCGCCGTGTTTGCCGTCGCCATCGGTTTTGCGATGCAGACGATCACGCAGAACTTCGTGTCGGGCGTCATCCTCCTGTTCGAGCGCTCGATCAAGCCCGGCGACATCGTCGAGGTCGAGGGGCAGATCGTGCGGATCCGCGAGCTTGGCATCCGGGCGACCATCGCGCGCGGGCTCAACGAACAAGATCTGATCATCCCGAACTCTCTGCTCGTTCAGAACACCGTCACGAACTACACGCTGCGCGACGCCCTGTGCCGCATCGACGCCAACGTCGGCGTCGTGTACGGCTCCGACATGAAGCGGGTTCGCGAGGTACTCGAGGCCGTGGCCGAGAGTGTCGAGTGGCGGAGCAGGGAGCATGACCCGGCCGTGTTCATGAGGGAGTTCGGAGCCTCATCCGTGAACTTCATGGTCTCGGTATTCACCGAGAACCCGTGGAACCTCCGTCAGCAGCGCTCGGCCCTCAACGAGGCCATCTGGTGGGGACTCGAGGACGCGGAGATCACGATCGCCTTCCCCCAGCTCGACGTTCACTTCGATCCGCGGGTGTCCGAAGCGCTGGCCGGAATCGGCGCCACGCCGCGAGAGAAGAAGTAGCCCGGCTCAGCGTCCCGAGATCTTCGCCCACGTGTCGCGCATCGTGACGATGCGGTTGAACACGAGGCGCTCGGAGCTCGAATCCTCCGGGTCGGAGGCGAAGTAGCCGGTGCGCTCGAACTGATATCGGGTGCCCGGCGGATCGTCGGCCACCGACGGCTCGACGAACGCGCCGTCGACCACGACCAGGGACTCGGGGTTCAGGTGGTCGAGAAACGTCTCGCCCGCCGCCTCGTCGACGTCATCCGGGTTCGCGACCCGGAACAGGCGGTCGTACAGCCTCACCTCGCAGGGCAAAGCGTGCGCCGCCGACACCCAGTGGACCGTGCCGCTCACCTTGCGACCGTCGGCCGGGTGGGCGTCGAGCGTGTCGGAATCGTGCGAGCAGCGCAGCTCGACGACGTCTCCCGTGTCGGGGTCCTTCACGACCTCGTCGCAGCGGATCACGTAGGCGTTGCGGAGCCGCACCTCGTCGCCGGGCGCCAGGCGGCGGAACCGGCGGACCGGCTCTTCCATGAAGTCGGAGCGCTCGATCCACAGCTCGCGGGTGAACGGCATGCGACGTGTGCCTTCGGCCTCGGCACCGCGCTTCGCCTTCACGTCGCGCGGGAACTCGTCGGCCTCGATCCACTCGAGCCCGTCGTCGGGATAATCGGTGATCACGACCTTCAGCGGATCGAGCACGCACAGCCGGCGCGGCGCGATCCAGTTGAGGTGGTCGCGCACCACGTACTCGAACTTGCCGAAGTCGATGCGGCTCTCGGTGTCGGCCACGCCGATCTCGTCACAGAACCGGACGATCGCATCGGGCGGCACCCCCCGGCGACGCAGCCCGGCGATCGTGGGCAGTCGCGGATCGTCCCATCCGTCGACGTGCTCTCCCTGCACGAGCTTGATCAGCTTCCGCTTGCTGAGCACCGTGAAGTCGAGCTCGAGCCGCGCGAACTCCGTCTGCTCGGGGCGCGGCCGCTCGATGCCCACGGCGTCGAGCACCCACTCGTACAGCTCGTTGTTGTTCTTGAACTCGAGCGTGCACAGCGAGTGCGTGATGTCCTCGATCGCGTCCTCGAGGCAGTGCGCGTAGTCGTACATCGGGTAGATGCACCAGGCGTCGCCGCGGCGGTAGTGCTCCTCGTGCCGGATTCGATACAGCAGGGGATCGCGCATCAGCATATTCGGATGCGCCATGTCGATCTTCCCGCGCAGCACGTGCGTGCCGTCGGGGAAGTCGCCGGCCCGCATGCCGCGCAGCAGCTCGAGGTTCTCGTCGGGCGAGCGGTCGCGGTACGGGCTGTCGACGCCCGGGGTCGTCACGGTGCCCCGATTCTCCCGGATCTCGTCCAGCGACTGGCTGTCGACGTAGGCCTTGCCCGCGCGCACGAGATCCTCGGCCCACTCGTAGAGCTGCTCGAAGTAATCGGACGCGTGCAGCCTCTCGTGCCACTCGTAGCCGAGCCAGCGGATGTCGTCGGCGATCGCCTCGACGTACCGGGGGTCCTCGGTCTCGGGATTCGTGTCGTCATAGCGGAGATTGCACGTTCCGCCGAACTCCTCGGCGATCCCGAAGTTCAACACGATCGACTTGGCGTGCCCGATGTGCAGGAAGCCGTTGGGCTCGGGCGGGAAGCGCGTCGCCACGCGCCCGTCGTACTTTCCGCTGGCGATGTCGCGCGCCACCATCGTCCGAATGAAGTCCTGGCTGGTCATAGGAGAACAACCTGCCGCGGCGGCGACCGCCTGCCAAGCCTGAAAGCTGGCGAGCCGGAAGGCCCATGCGTACAGTCGAAGCAGGGACAACACGCCGCGAACCGACGATCCGCGACGATCCGCGGGCGGTCGAGGAGGACCGATGAGGAACCACTGGATGCTCGTCGCCTGTGTCGCCCTGGCCTGCGGTCCGGCCGCCGGGGACGGCGAAGCGGGCGCCTCCGACGTGGAGACGGCCACGGCCTCCGACGCCGTTGCGGTCGGTGACACGACCCTGCCCGCCGCCATCCTCGGCACGGCGCCGCCACCGCGCGGCGAGGACGTCGCCTACTTCGAGGGGAACCCCGAGACGGTGGGCTACCTTTCAGTGCCCGAAGGCGAAGGTCCGTTTCCCGCCGTCATCCTGATTCACGAATGGGACGGCCTGGTCGGCCGGGTCCGCCAGACGGCCGACGCGCTGGCCGACGAGGGCTACGTGGCCCTCGCGGCCGACCTGTACGCCGGCCGAACCGGATCGAGCCGCGACGAGAACATTGCGCTCGTGCAGGAGGCGAGGAGCGATCCCGAGGCGATGATCGCCAATCTCGACGCCGCCGTCGCCTGGCTGAGGGCCCGCGACGACGTGACCGGGCGAGTGGGAGCGATGGGCTGGTGCTTCGGAGGCGGGGTGGCGCTCAGCTTCGGCCTCGACGGCGTGGAGCACGAAGCGACGGCGATCTTCTATGGCAGCCTGCTCGACGATCCGGAGCGGCTCGCGGCGCTCGATCACGAGGTATACGGCACGTTCGCCGAGCTCGACAGGAGCATTCCGCCTGAACAGGTGGAGGCGTTCGTCGCGGCCCTCGACGCGGCCGGCATCGAGAACGACGTACACGTGTATGACGGGGTGAACCACGGATTCTGGCTCACGGTCGATCAGGATCCGGAAGCTCGTACCGAACCGGCGCGCGACGCGTGGCAGCGTCTGCGGGCCTACCTGTCGCGGACGCTCGGCGGCTGACGCGGCGGAACAGAACGAGAACAGGAGGACGAATGGCTGGTCCCGGTGGCGCGGCGCAGCGCCCGGAGAAGAAGTCGCAAGGTCTCGGCTGGTTGCTCGCGGGCATCGTCATCGGTGCCGTGGGCGCCGTCTTCCTGCCCGACCTCGCGAGCCCCTATCTGCCCGACAGCCTGCGCGCTGACCGGGTGCAGGTAGCAGGTGTGGTCGAGGCCAAGTCGACCGAGGGCGACCGCCTGCTGCTGACCGTGGGGAGCGAGGCGGGGGCGACGCTCGTCACCTTCCGCGACGACATCGCCCGCATCGACCTCCTCGTGTCGGTGGGCGACAGCGTCCGGCTCGAAGTGGACGAGTACACGCCGTTCATCGACGATGCCGATATCCGCCGGGTGATGAAGCCGCGCGACTGGCGCGTCGCGTCGCCGGGGATGATTGCCGACACGGTGGAGGCGGACGCGTCGGTCGAGGCCGATACCTCGGCCGTAGCTGACACGGCGGCTGTCGACAGCGTCGCGATCGATACCGTAACGGCCGAACCGATCCCGGGGGCGATGGACTCCGGTCCACCGGTCGACGGCTCATGAGCAAGGCGAGCCTCCCCCAGGCCAACGGCGGCAGCCCGTCGCGCGAGCGGCTCGACGCGGTGGTCGTGCGGTTCGCTGGCGACTCGGGCGACGGGATGCAGACGGCGGGGACCCAGTTCGGCATCCAGGCCGCCCTGTCGGGCAGCGACATCTCCACGTTCCCCGACTATCCGGCCGAGATTCGCGCGCCGGCCGGCACGACGTACGGCGTCTCCGCTTTCCAGGTCCACTTCGGCTCGCAGGACGTGAAGACGGCGGGTGACGACGTCGACGTGCTCGTGGCCCTCAACCCCGCGGCCCTCAAGGTGAACGTCGGCGACCTGCGGCTCGGCGGAACGATCGTGCTCGACACCGACGCGTTCAGCGACCGCAACCTCGCCAAGGCGGGCTATGCGGCGAACCCGCTCGACGACGAAAGCCTGGCGCCGTACGTGATCCTGCCGCTCGACATCACGACGCAGACGTTGCGCGCCGTGGAGGCGTTCGAGCTGTCGACCAAGGAAGCGACGCGCTGTCGGAACATGTGGGCGATCGGGCTCGCCCTGTGGATGTTCGACCGCGAGCGGCAGGCCACGATCAACTGGGTGCAGAAGAAGTTCGAGGGCCGCGGGAACATCGCCGAGGCGAACGTGGCGGCCCTGAACGCGGGACACGCGTTCGGCGAGACGGCGGAAATGCCGTCCACCGGCGCCACGGCGGCCTGGACGGTCGACCCGGCCGAGTTGCCGCCGGGCCTGTACCGTACGGTGAGCGGCACCGAAGCGCTTGCCTGGGGGCTGACCTCGGGACTCGCATCGAGCGGCCTCGAGCGGATGATTTTCGCGTCCTACCCGATCACCCCGGCCTCGCCGCTTCTGCATGCGCTTACCCGCATGCGCGACCATGGGGTCGTGACCTTCCAGGCGGAGGACGAGATCGCGGCCGCATGCGCGGCGATAGGGGCCGCCTACGGTGGGGCGCTCGGCGTGACCTCGAGCTCGGGCCCGGGCATCGCGCTCAAGGGCGAGGCGATCGGCCTCGCCGTGGGTGCAGAGCTACCGATGATCGTCGTGAACTCGCAGCGTGCCGGACCCTCGACGGGTATGCCGACGAAGACCGAGCAGTCGGACCTGTTCCAGGCACTGTACGGACGCAACGCCGACTCGCCCGTCGCGGTTCTCGCGCCGGCCACGCCCACCGACTGCTTCGAGGTCGGGCGCGAGGCGGTGCGCGTCGCGACGAAGTTCATGACGCCCGTATACATCCTGACCGACGCCTACCTGGCGAACGCGGCCGAGCCGTGGCGCCTGCCCGACCTCGATGCTCTGCCGTCGTTCCCGGCAGAGTTCCGCACCGACCCCGAGGGCTACCACCCGTTCATCCGCGACCCCGAAACGCTCGCCCGGCCCTGGGTGCGGCCCGGCACGCCGGGCCTCGAGCACCGGATCGGCGGCATCGAGCGCAACGCCGATACGAGCCACATCTCCTACGATCGCGAGAACCACGACCGGATGACCCAAATCCGTGCCGAGCGCATTCAACGCATCGCGAACCACATTTCCGAGCAGGCGATCGAGCAGGGCGAGAGCTCGGGCCCGCTTCTGGTGCTCGGGTGGGGTTCGACCTTCGGGGCGATCTCGAAGGCCGTCGAGCGGGCCCGGCACGCCGGTCGTCCCGTGTCGCAGGCCCACCTGCGCTGGCTGTGGCCGTTCCCGCGGAACCTGGCCGATCTGCTGGCCGGATTCGAGCGCGTGCTCGTGCCCGAGAACAATGCCGGGCAGCTCGTGCAGGTCGTGCGCGCCACCTTCGACGTGGGCGCCGTCGGGCTCAATCGGGTGACGGGACGTCCGTTCCGAATTCGCGAGATCGAGGCGGCGATCGACGCCGCGCTCGACGCGCAGCCGAAGGAGGCGGCACGATGACTGAGACGACGCTCAGCCCACTGTCGGCGAAGGATTTTGCGTCCGACCAAGAGGTTCGCTGGTGCCCGGGCTGCGGCGACTACGCGATCCTCAAGGGTGTGCAAAAGGCGCTCGCCACCCTGGGTGCGACTCGCGAGGGCACGGTGTTCGTCTCCGGCATCGGCTGCGCGGCGCGCTTTCCCTACTACATGTCGACGTATGGATTCCACACGATCCACGGCCGCGCGCCGGCGATCGCCACGGGCCTGAAGCTGGCGAACCCCGGGCTCGACGTGTGGGTGGTGACGGGCGACGGCGACGGGCTGTCGATCGGGGGCAACCACCTGCTGCACGTGCTGCGCCGCGACGTGAACCTGCAGATCCTGCTGTTCAACAACGAGATCTACGGACTCACCAAGGGCCAGGTCTCACCCACCTCTCGCGTGGGCACCGTGACGCCGTCGACGCCGCGCGGCTCGGTGGCGAACCCCGTGCACCCGGCGTCGTTCGCCCTCGGAGCGGGCGCCCGCTTCGTGGCGCGCGCCATCGACATCAACCTCAAGCACCTCGAGGCCCTGCTCGTCGACGCGCACGCCCATCGTGGCACCGCCTTCGTCGAGATCTTCCAGAACTGTGTCGTGTTCAACGACGGCTGCTTCTCGGACTTCACCGACCGCAAGCGCGCCGACGACACCCAGATCCTCGTCGAGCACGGGAAGCCCCTCCGCTTCGGTAAAGACGGAAACAAGGGCCTGACATTCGACCCGAAGAGCTGGAAGCTGGAGGTCGTGCAGGTGGGCGACGGGCCGGAGCACGTGCCCGAAGACGAACTGCTCGTCCACGACGAAACCAGCCGTCCTCTCGCCATGCTCCTCGGCCAGATGCGCCCCCCCGACTACCCCATGGCCATCGGCATCCTCTACCGCGACCCGAATCCATCCGCGACCTACGACGAGGCGCTGCTCGAAGGAGTGCCGCCGGCCGGTGCGTCCCTGTCAGCCCCGCTCCAGGCAGGCCGTACCTGGAAGGTATCCCCCTAGGGTCTAAGCTCGATCCGAGGGAGGGGACGGCGCACGCCGCGAAGCGAGCATTGAGCCGCGCCGTCCAGCGGGTCGCGGCTCGCGGAGCGACGTGCGCCGTCCCCGGCCACGATCGCGGTCAGAAGAGCGGCTCTATGAGAGTCCAGAGCACGCCGAGGATCGCGACGGGGCATACGTAGCGGATAAGGAACCGCCACAGCTTCTCCGTCGTGAAGCCCGTGCCGTCGGCGCCGATCTCTTCGCCGGCCGCCTTCACGCCCCACACCCAGGCCACGAACAAGCTGATCAGCAGCGCGCCGACAACCAGCGAATACTGGCCCCACACGACGAACATGAAGCTCAGGAAGTCGGGGCCCTGCGGCCAGCCACTGCTCAGCCACGACACGGCGCCGTTGGCCAGGGCGCTCGGGATGCCGATCAGGAACGCCGTGCCGCCGATCAACCAGGCCGCCTTCTTCCGGGTCCACCCCTTCTCGTCGACGCCCCACGACGTCACGACTTCGAGCAGGCTGACGCTCGAGGTGAGTGCCGCGATCGCCAGCAGGATGAAGAAGCCGGTGCCGAAGATGATCCCGCCGTACGGCGCCGGGGGAATGGTCGAGAGCAGGGAAGTTAGCACGACGAACACCATCCCCGGGCCGCTCTGGTTCGGATCGAGGCCGGCGTGGAACAGCGTCGGGAAGATGATCAGCCCCGCGAGGATGGCGATCAGGGTGTCGAACCCGGTCACCCAGCCGGCGGAAGATTCGAGGTCCTGGTTCTTCGAGATGTACGAGCCGTAGGTGATCATCGCCCCCATGCCGAGGCTCAGGCTGAAGAACGCCTGTCCGACGGCGGCCAGCACGACGCGGCCATTCACCTCGCTGAAGTCCGGGTTCAGATAGAACGACAGCCCGCTTCCACCGCCTGACAGTGTCACGGCGCGCGCGGCGAGCAGAAGCAGCAAGACGAACAGGAGGGGCATCAGCACTTTCGTCCAGCGCTCGATGCCGTCGCGTACTCCCTTCACGACCACACCGATCGTGATCATCATGAACAGGGCGTGCCAGAGCAGGGTCTGCCACGGGTTGCCGGCCATGCCGGTGAATATCGCGCCGGTATCGGCCCCCGCCTCGAATACGCCGCTGGCCGTCTTGAAGATGTAGGCGAGGGTCCAGCCGGCGATCACCGAATAGAAGCTCAGGATCATCAGCCCGGTGAGCACGCCGAGTCCTCCGACCAGCCACCACGCCGATCCCGGCATGATCGCCTTGAACGCGCCGACCGGGTTGCGCTGCGTATGCCGGCCGACCACGAGCTCGGCCAGCATGACGGGCGCGCCGATCAGGGCGACGGCGATCAGGTAGATGACCAGAAAGGCGGCGCCGCCGTTCTGCGCGGCCACGGTGGGAAATCCCCAGATGTTTCCCAGCCCGATCGCGCTCCCGGCGGCGGCCAGCACGAATGCCGTCTTCGAGCCCCACGTATCGCGCTGCGGTCCACCGGTCGGATCGATCGCCATGCTCATTAGCTCCCTGTCGGCCTGAACTGTCGGTGCGGACTCCGCCCACGGCGCCACGAGAATACGCCGCCCGGGCCCTTTGCGACAATCGCCGCCCGGCGTGGGGGTGGCGAGCGGACTATCGGAGCCTAGGTTGATCCGCGGCGGTGCGTCCGTTCGGCGACTCATCCTTGCGGGAGACGATCTGGTGAGCGACACAAGCGAGGCGGGGACGTCCGTGCCGCACCAGGCGGAGCGGGCAGGGAAGATCGTGCTGCTGATTCTGGCCGTCGCGATTTCCCTGCTCTTCCTGGCGATGATCCGGTCGTTCGTCGTGGCGCTGTTGCTGGCGGCCGTGTTCAGTGCGATGACCCGGCCGATCTACCTGTGGCTCGTGCGCAAGCTGAGAGATCGCCGCCGCACGGCCGCCGTCGCGACCATTCTCCTCGTCGTGCTGCTGCTCATCATTCCGCTCGGCCTGTTCCTCGGGATCGTCGTCGCCCAGGCGGTCACGGTCAGCGAGGCCGTCGGCCCGTGGATCGAGCGGCAGCTCGCGACCCCCGACCTGTTCGACAGCCTCATGGAGCGCGTGCCTCAGCTCGAATGGCTCGCCCCCTACCAGGACGCGATCGTCGCGCGCGCCGGCCAGATCGCCGGCAGCATGGGAACGTTCCTTGTGAACAGCGTAGCGGCGCTGACCCGCAGCACGGCCGCCTTCCTGCTCGACCTGTTCATCATGCTGTACGCGATGTTCTTCTTCCTGCTCAAGGGAAGGGAGATCCTCGCGCGGATCCTGTACTACCTTCCGCTCGCTCCCGAAGACGAAGAGCGCATGATCGAGAAGTTCGTCTCGGTGACGCGCGCGACGATCAAGGGCTCACTGGTGATCGGCGTCATCCAGGGAGGGCTGGCCGGCCTCGGCTTCGCCGTCGCCGGCATTCCCGCGTCCGCCTTCTGGGGAACCGTCATGGCCGTGCTGTCGATCATCCCGGCCATCGGCAGCGGCTTCGTCTGGGTGCCCGCCGTGATCTGGCTGTTCGCGTCGGGCCAGACGGGCGCCGCGATCGGCCTCGGCGTGTGGTGCCTGATCGTGGTCGGGAGCGTCGACAACGTGCTGCGTCCGTGGCTCGTCGGGCGCGACACGAAGATGTCCGACCTTCTCGTCCTGATCAGCACGCTGGGCGGCCTGTTCCTGTTCGGCGCCGTGGGCTTCATCCTCGGTCCGATCGTGGCGGCCCTGTTCGTGACGATCTGGGACATCTACGGCCGCGTGTTTCGCGACTATCTGCCCGAAGGGCCGCCGGACCCGATCGTCGAAGGACCGTAAGGGCAGATCCTTTGCGCGCGGGCCTGCCGGCGCGCATGTTCAGGGACGATGCACGACCGCATCCGCATGCGCCGCAACGATGTCGAACCTTCCCCCGGACCGATGAGATGAACAGCGAAATTCTCGACCTGCTCGGCGACGACGCCGAATACCTGCTCGAGCACGAAGCGGCGGGCATCCCGCGCGACCGGCTGCACGCGCCCGGCCCCGATTTCGTCGATCGCGTCTATGCGCTGAGCGATCGCAACAACCGGACGCTCGGCAATCTGCAGTGGATCTTCGACACCGGACGGCTGGCCGGAACGGGCCACCTTTCGATCCTCCCGGTCGACCAGGGGATCGAGCACTCCGGGGGCGCCAGCTTCGCACCCAACCCGGCCTACTTCGACCCCGAAGAGCTGATTCGCCTCGCGATAGACGGAGGCTGCAACGCGGTTGCATCCACCTTCGGCGTCCTCGGATCGGTGTCCCGCAAGTACGCCCACAAGATCCCGTTCGTCGTCAAGCTCAACCACAACGAGCTGCTGACGTACCCGAACGCCTACGACCAGATCATGTTCGGCTCGGTGAACCAGGCGTTCGAGATGGGGGCCGCCGCCGTCGGCGCCACCATCTACTTCGGATCGGAGGAAAGTGCGCGGCAGATCGGCGAGGTGGCGGAGGCGTTCGCTTACGCGCACGAGCTCGGCATGGCGACGATCCTCTGGTGCTACCTGCGCAATTCCGTGTTCAAGAAAGACAAGGACTATCACTCTTCCGCCGACCTGACCGGACAGGCGAACCACCTGGGCGTGACGCTTCAGGCGGACATCATCAAGCAGAAGCTGCCCCAGACCAACGGCGGCTATCTCGCGATGAACGAGGGCGGAGTCAAGTACGGCCGCTACGACCAGCGGATGTACGACGAGTTGTGCAGCGATCACCCGATCGACCTGTGCCGCTGGCAGGTCGTCAACTGCTACATGGGCCGCATCGGGCTGATCAACAGCGGCGGCGCCTCGGGCGACAACGACTTCGCGGACGCCGTCCGCACGGCCGTGATCAACAAGCGCGCCGGGGGGACCGGACTGATCTCGGGCCGCAAGGCGTTCCAGCGGCCGCGCGAGGACGGCGTGCGCCTCCTCAACCTCATCCAGGACGTATATCTCGACGAGGACATCACGCTCGCATGAGACCGCGTACGTGAGCGAGGCCGCGAACGCCCCGACGCTCCGCGGCCGCAGCTTCCTCACCCTGGGGGACTTCACGCCGGGGGAGATCCGCCAGCTGCTCGACCTGTCGGCGGAGCTCAAGCGCGAGAAGCGTGAGAAGCGCGAACGCCCGCGCCTGTCGGGACTGAACTTCGCCCTGATCTTCGACAAGACCTCGACCCGCACGCGCTGCGCGTTCGAGGTCGCGGCGTACGACCAGGGCGCCCACGTGACCTACCTCGGTCCGACCGGGTCGCAGTTCGGGCACAAGGAGTCGGTGAAGGACACGGCCCGGGTGCTCGGCCGCATGTACGACGGCATCGAGTATCGTGGCTTCGGACAGGAGCGCGTCGAACAACTGGCGGGCCACGCCGGCGTGCCCGTGTGGAACGGGCTGACCGACGAATTTCATCCGACCCAGGTCCTGGCCGACGTGCTGACGATGGTCGAGCACGCCGGGCGCGGCCCCGAGGGCCTCGCCTGCTGCTACCTGGGCGACGCCCGCAACAACATGGGCAACTCCCTGATCGTCGGGGGCTCGAAGCTCGGCATGGACATGCGGCTGTGCGCCCCTCGCGAGCTCTGGCCGGCCGACGAGCTCGTGGCGCGCTGCCGCGCATGGGCGGCCGAATCGGGCGGGCGGATCACGCTCACCGACGAGCCCGCCGAAGGGGTCGACGGCGCCGACTTCCTGTACACCGACGTCTGGGTGTCGATGGGCGAAGACCCGTCGGTGTGGGAGGAACGGGTCACGCTGCTGAAGCCCTACCAGGTGAATCGCGAGATCGTCGAGCTCACCGGAAACCCCGACGTCGCCTTCCTGCACTGCCTGCCCGCCTTCCACGACCGCCGGACGAAGGTGGGCGAGGAGATCTGGGAACGCTTCGGGCTCGACGGCATGGAGGTGACCGACGACGTGTTCGAGTCGGAGCACTCGATCGTGTGGGACCAGGCGGAGAACCGCCTGCACACGATCAAGGCCGTCATGGTGGCGACGCTCGTCGGCGCCGCCGGCTAGCCGAGCCGAGCCCGGGCCAGCCAGCCGGCCCGCGCGACGATGAGCAGGAGCAGGGGCACGAGCGCGGCGGGCAGTTCCTGCGGCCACAGCGGAATGCCGAGCAGCAGCATTCCCGCCAGGGCGGCCGTCGCCGCCAGGTAGAACCCCGCGCGGCGTCCCGACGCGCCGTCCTCGGCTCGCCCGCGCGCAAGGACGAATGCCAGCGCCAGGTGGGT
Organism: Gemmatimonadota bacterium; assembly: GCA_035464655.1. Taxonomy (GTDB): domain Bacteria; phylum Gemmatimonadota; class Gemmatimonadetes; order Palauibacterales; family Palauibacteraceae; genus JARFPW01. The sequence goes on along the minus strand of DATHRZ010000110.1, from coordinate 30,452 downwards.
CGGAAGCGCCCAGGCGAGGTTGAAGTTCAGGTCGGTCACGTCGTGCAGCGACACGAACCACAGAAAGGTGACGGCGAGACCGGCCGCGCCGAGCGCCCCGAAGAACAGCCCGTCCGCCACCGGGCGCGCGCGCCGCCCGGTCCGCGCGTCGCGCATCGTGAAGAACACGCCCACGGCCAGCAGCGCCCAACCCACGATTTCTGGCCATGGCGCGTCCGTCTCGGGTTTCCACGACGCCCCGGCCGGCCCGGTCAGCGTCACCGTGTGCCGCACCAGCGGCTGCCGTCCGTTCTCTCCGCGGTCGACGCTTCCGACCGCGAGGTAGTCCATCAGGTGCTCGGGCAGGAAGGTCGCTTCGCGCGCCGTGGCCTCGCGGTCGGCCGGCAGCCCGAGGCCGAGATCCATCCCGAGGTCGACCCAGCGAGTGCCCACGAGGTACGGATCGAGCAACCGCCGGAAGCTCCGGCCGGCCGGGTCCGCCTCGAAGGTCAGGCGCTCGCCGAGCACGGCCTCGAGCACGTCGAGCAGCCGGGTGGCGCAGTTGTCGAAGAAGAAGTCGTACTGGTAGTAGCGGTTCTCGGGCAGGGCGTTCACCTGGAGCCGCTCGAACAGCTCCTGCGCCTCGTCGCGCGTCAGCGCGAGCGTCTGCTCCACCGACGCGCGCCGTTCGTTCTCCCAGTACCAGCGCACGAGGGCCGGCGGATCCTGCACGGCGAGGCTGTAGTTCAGGTCGCCGTAGGTGAATCGCGCCACGAACGACGCCACGTCGAGCGGAGCGTCGCCGAAGTCGAAGGTGCCGAAGTTGTAGGCCGAGTCGATCCCGAGTAGCGGATCGCGGATACGCAGCGCGCTGTGGCCGAACACCGAGTAGATCTTCGAGCCGGGCAGGATCGAGATCAGCGACACGCGGACCGAGTCTGAGAGCGCGGGAAGGGCGAGCTCCTGGGCGGCGGCATGCGACGCCCGTCCGGCCGGGAGGCAGATCAGCAGCGTCAGCGGCACGGCGACGGAAACGGTACGACGGACGATGAACATGCGCGGCAAGCTACCCGGCCCGGCGGGGCCGGTGCCAGACCGCGAGGCGATACTCCCTGCAACCCCTCGACAAAAAGTCTTCACTTCGTGACGATAGACGTCGGCCGAAGCGGCTCGCCGACGGTCACCACGATCCTCGACAAGATGTTGTGAATACGTAATTTGAATCGGTTCTCCACATCGAGCGACTCCGGCTGCGTCCCCGCGCACGATTCTCGCCCTCGTTCATGGCGGACCCGGCACCCTCAAATCGGTGGGAAGCCGGCGTCGAACGAAGAAACGCCATCGGGGGAGACCATGAAGGACCTCGCACGACAGATGACTCAGGCGATCCGCGGACGCTGCTCCGACGAGCGCGGCGTCGCGCTCATCGTCGCGGCCGGAAGCATGATCGCGCTGACCTCGGCCGTGGCGCTGGCCGTCGACGTGGGCATGCTCACGGTAGCGCGCACCCAGGCCCAGACGGCGGCCGACGGGGCCGCGATGGCCGGCGCCGCGATGCTGATCAAGTCACCCGACAACTCCGGGTTGGCCCGTGTCCGCGCCATCGAGTACGCGGGATTCAACGCAATCCAGGGAGACGGCGCGCTCGTCCAGGACGAGGATGTCGTCGTAGACCTGGGAGCCCGCACCGTCGGCGTGCAGGTTCTCAGGACGGAGGAGCGCGGCAACCCGATGGGCACCTTCTTCGCGCGCATCTTCGGCGTGAGTTCCGTCGACATCACGGCGTGGGCGAAAGCGAAGGCGTCGAACGCCGGCGGGGTCAACTGCCTGTTGCCGCTCGCGATCCCGGACAAGTGGTCAGAGGCCGGTGGTCCCGGCAATCCCCCGAAGGAGTTCAACCCCGAGCTGGGCGACGTGTACGTTCCGTGGATGGACGTAAGTACCGATCCGCCGACGTACAACGACGACGGCACGGCTACCGGGTACAGCGAGAGCGACATCGGTCAAGAGATCGTCCTCACCAGCAACAAGCCCGGTGACAACTACACGGAAGAATGGTACTACGCGTGGCGCCCGGAGGGAGAGCAGGGGGCGGAAGATTTCGAGGAGAACATCCAAGGTTGCGTCGACCCGTCCAGCACCTACTATCTCGGCCTGACGGTCGTCCTCTCCGAGTCGGGGAACCAGGTCGGGAAGACGAGGTCGGGGTTCGAGAACCTGATCAATTCGGATCCGGGGGCCACCTGGAACGAGAGCATGAGCTGTGTGGTTGACTCAGGCTATGAGCTCAGCGATAACCCGGCATACTGCCGCGACAGCTCGAGAATTCGTCCGATTCCCATGTTCGATCCGACGGATGGTCCGGACAACGGGGCCAAGCCGTTCCGGTTCTCGAACTTTTCCGGTGTGTTTATCGATCGGGTAGAAGGCCAGAAAGTCATCGCTCACTGGGTCGGCTACCAGGGCGTCAAACCGGCCTCGCCCGAAGGCGGCACAAGGGCGGGCTCGCTGTTAAAGGTGGTTCAGCTCATCGAGTAGCCCGGCCGCCCGGCGCGGACCGGGAACAGTGGAGTTCGCGCGCCTCGGGTCGCGGCGCGATGCAACGGGCGGGTCGCCTTCGGGCGATCCGCCCGTTCGCGTTTCCCCCTTCCTGCCGGAACCCGGAACCCGTTAGCGTGTCACGTCCGGGCGGTCCGGCACGTTCCTTAGTGGCGACCGGATGCCGCCGAACAACGATTCGATGGGAGCGTTGCTCCAGCGCGTGGGCGAATCCGTGGATTTTCAGACGGCGTACCGCGAACTGTATCCGTCGCTGCACCGGTTCGTCCTGCGGATGACCGGTGACGCCGACGTCGCCGACGACGTCGTGCAGGAGGCGTTCACGCGGCTGATCGAGCAGGACCTGCCGCTGGACGAAGCGAAGCCGTGGCTGCACGTCGTGGCGACGAACCTCGTGCGCGACCGGGCCCGTAACAAGCAGAGGCGAGGCCGGCTGCTCGAGGAGACGCCGCCCGAGCCCGATCGGCCCGAGGCGCCCGATCTTCGCGTCGAGCGCCTGGAGCGCATCGCCCGGGTGCGCCGGGCCCTGGGCGAGCTGTCGGAGCGGGACGCCCGGATGCTGTTGATGCGGGAGGAAGGCTTCAGCTATGCCGAGATCGCGGAGGTGCTGGGCGTGAAGTCGACCTCGGTGGGGGCGCTCGTGGCGCGGGCGTTGAAGCGGTTCGTGCGTGCATATGACTCATTGGAAGAGGCGGATGGAACATCTGACTGAGGCGGAGCTGCAGGCCTGGTTCGATCGCGAGATCGACCCCGACGAGCGTGCCCGCGTGAGCCGGCATCTCGAGGATTGCGCGGATTGCCGGCGGGTGCTCGGCGAGCTGCGGTCCGCGAGCGAGCGGTTCAGCGGCGTGATGCTCCGCTACGACGACGATCTGGCCGCCGAGGCGGGCGACCGGCTCCGCACCTCGCCCGACGTCGCTGCTTGGCGGCGGATGGAAGGCGGCCGCCCGAGTCGCGTCCCGCGCTGGGCGGGCCGCGCGGCCGCGCTCGTGCTTCTGTTCGGCGCGGCGGCGGCGGCCGCCATGGTGCCGGGCTCGCCCATCCGCGATCTGCTGTTCGGCCCGCCGGCCGAGGTCATCGCCCCCGCGCCTTCGCCCGTCGAGGTGCTGCCCGCCCCCTCGGCCGCCGTCGACGGCGCCAGCATCACCGTGCGTCCACAGGACGGAGTCCTGACCGTGCGCGTCAACAACTTCGCGCCCGGAACGCGGATCGTCGTTTCGCTCGTCGACCGGCAGGTGGCGATCGCAAACTTGCCTGACGGCGCGCGAAATGCTCGATTCGTGGTTGCGTCGGGTACGCTCGAGGTCATCGGCGCCGGCGAGCTCGACGGAGTCGTGCGTGTGGCCCTGCCCCGATCTCTGAAGACCGGGGTACTCGAAGTGGACGGAGACGTGGTCGCTCGGGTGAGCGACGGTCGGATGGTTACGTTGCGGCAGGTCTCCCGGTCGGGGGACGAGGCGGTGTTCGAAGTCGGCGGGTAAGCCGCGCCCGCCGCGGAAAGGCGGTGCGCGGGGATGATGCTGGCTCTGGCGATCGTGGCGGGCCTCGGGTTCGCGGTGCAGGACGCGCCGGGAACCGTGCAGGGGTTCGTCCGTGACGCCGGGAGCGGCGAAGGAATCGCCGGCGCCGAGGTCGTGCTCGTCGGATCGGGCCGCTCCACCGTCACCGACCAGGACGGGCGCTACGTGATCACCGACATCCCGGGTGGTGAGCGTCGCATCGGCGCGCGCCGGCTCGGGTTCGCGCCGCTCGAAGCCCACCTGTCGGTTCCATCCTCCGGCGTCGTATCCGTGGATTTCCATCTCCGTGTCGAGGCTTTCCAGCTCGCGCCGGTCGGGGCAACGGTTGCCGCCGTCGAGCGTCGGCCGGTCGCGAGGGTGGTGGTGCACGACACCGATCACCTGCCCGCCGGGGTCGCGCTGCGCGAGCTCGACACGTCGCCCGGCGTGGCGGAGCTCGGAATCAGCGCCGGCGCGCGCGCCCTTCTCGGCCCCGATCCTCCCGCGCCCGACAACGTGCTGTACGTGCGCGGCGCCGGGGCTTCCCTCGACCTCGTGCTGCTCGACGGAGCGCCGGTCCAGGCCCCGTTCCACCTCGGCGGGCTGGTGAGTCCGGGGCTGCCGCCCTCGATCGTGCGAGCCGATCGCCTCCAGGGCGGCGTTTCGGCGCGATACGACGGGGGCCTCAGCGACGTGCTGTTGCTCGACAGCCGTCCGGGTGCGGAGGGCGTCGACGCGAGTGTGTTCGTCGACATGCTCGCGGCGGGTGGCACCTTCGAGTCGGCCGACGAAGGGGTCGGCGCCGTGTTCGCTTCGTACCGGAACCTGCACGGAAGCTGGGAAGACGGCCTCTTGCAGTCGGGCTTCCCGCAGCGCTACGCCGATGCGCTGCTGCGAGGCGACCTGTATCCGTCCGGCGGTTCCGACACGCTGTCGGTGACGATCTTCCAGAACGAGGAGTCGGTGCGGATCGGTGACGGCCCGGCCGACGAGGCGCCGCGCTGGGGCAATACGGCGGGCTCCGTACGCTACCGAACCGGGACGCAGTTCGGCCGGCTCGAGCTCGGCGGCGCCCTCGGTTCGTTCGATGCGCGCCTGCCCGTGGGTGCGGTCGAGCCGCTGGTCGCCACCGGCAAGACCCAGCGCGCGCGCGCGTGGGCCGATTTCGAGAACCATCTCGGGGCGACCCGAATCGGCTACGGCGTCCAGGGAGAACGCCTGAAGCTACGGACGCAGTTTCGTGAGAGCCGGGGGGCCGATACCGAGGTCCGGTTGCGGCAACGGGCCGACGCCGGCTCGGCGGCCGTCTGGGTCGAGGGTCGGCGCGAAGTGCTCCCCGACGTCGACGTGGCCGCCGGGATGCGCGCGAACCTGTTCACCGACGATCTCGGCCGGTCGCTTTCGCCGCGGCTCAACGCGGGCTGGCAGGTGAGCGACGACCTGCGGCTATCGGGGTCGTACGGCCGCTTCCACCAGCTCGTCGTCACGGTCGACACCGACCTGCCCCTCGAAAACACGATCGTGACTGCCGCCGACGGCCGCGTTCTCGGGTCGGTGTTGAGCCGGGTCGCGGCGGCGCGCTCGACCCATCTCGTGTTCGGCGTCACCCACGCGCCGAAGCGGCGGTCAGTCATCCGCATCGAGGCGTTCTGGAAGTCGTCGGTCGGGGTGCCCGAGTTCGGAAACGGGTCGCTGCGGAACGCCGGAATCGACGTCCTGGCAAGCCGGCCGATCGCGCCGGGTTTCACGGCCTGGGGGGCGTACACGCTCGGCTGGGCCTGGGCCGACTATCCGGACGCCGCCACGCAGACCGTCTACGCGGGCCGGCACTTCCTGCGCGGTGGTGTAACCCTCGACGTGCCCGGTGAGATCCGACTCGACGCCGACCTGTCGATGGGGCAAGGTCTCGAGTTCGGCGCCGTCCCGCGCTCCGAGCGCGCGGCCCTCACGCCGGGCGACGAGTCGGGCGCGTCGGGCGGCGAGGCCGATGCTTCGACCGCCACGGCCGCCGGCGTGGCCCCCCTGCCGGGCCGAATCCTGTCGTCGCAGGGGCCGCTCGATGCCGGGGGGCCGATCTTCACTCGGGCGCCCGAAGGCTCGTACCTGCGGCTCAACGTGCAGGCGACGGCTGAGATCGACGTACGATTTCTCGGCCGCGACCAGCGCCTGCTGCCCTACTTCCGGATCGTCAACGCGCTCGATCGGCGCGACGCGCTGTTCTTCCACTACGACAGCGACGTAAGCGATGAGCCGCGGGCCATCGGTTCGGTGCCGATCCTCCCGGTCGTCGGGCTCGAGTGGCGCCTCTGAACTCCATGGCGGGCACTCCCGCGCACCCTATCCGGGTCGCCGTGATCGGCGCCGGGCCGGCGGGGTTCTACACGGCGGCCGAGCTGTTCAAGCAGGAATTCGCCTGCGAAGTCGATATGTACAACCGGCTTCCGACGCCGTACGGACTCGTGCGGGAGGGCGTCGCGCCCGATCACCAGTCGATCAAGATGGTGACCCGTGTGTTCGACCGGATCGGGGGCGACGAGCGTTTCCGCTTCCTCGGGAACGTGACGGTGGGCCGGGACATCTCGGTGGACGAGCTCCGCCGGTTCTACCACATGATCGTCTACGCCGTGGGCGCCGAGTCCGACCGAAAGCTCGGGATTCCGGGCGAGGATCTCGAAGGGAGCCATCCGGCCACGATATTCGTGGGTTGGTACAACGGCCATCCCGAATACGCCGATCTGAGCTTCGACCTGTCGCGCGAACGCGTCGTGGTGATCGGCAACGGCAACGTCGCCGTCGACGTCACGCGTATCCTCGCCCGCTCGGTCGAGGAACTCGCCGTGACCGACGTGGCGGATCACGCCCTCGCCGCCCTCCGCCGGAGCGGCGTACGCGAAGTCATGATGCTGGGGCGCCGCGGTCCCGCCCAGGCGAAGTTCACCTCGGCCGAGCTCAAGGAATTCGGCGAACTCGAGGGCGTCGACGTCAGGGTCGACCCGGCGCAGCTCGACCTCGACGCCGAAAGCCGGGCGCTGGTCGAAGGGGAGCGCCGGGTGCGGCGCAACGTCGAGATTCTCGAAGAGTTCGCGGCTCGTGAGCCGAGCGACGAGCGCCGGACGATCGAGCTTCGCTTCTTCACCTCGCCCATCGAAATACTCGGAGACGAGCGAGTCGAGGCCGTGCGTGTCGAGCGCAACCTACTCGAACCCGGGCCCGATGGCCGGATGCGCGCCGTGGGCACCGGCGAAACCGAGGTGATCGAGTGCGGGCTGGTGCTGCGCTCGATCGGCTACCGGGGCGTACCGCTCCCGGGCGCTCCGTTCGACGAACGCCGCGGGATCATCCCGAACGTGGCTGGCCGGGTGACCGAGACACCGGGCGGCCGCCCGCGTCCGCGCGAGTACGCCGTCGGGTGGATCAAGCGGGGCCCTACCGGCATCATCGGCACGAACAAGCCCGACGCCGTCGAGACCGTGCAGGCGATGGCCGAGGACCTTCCGCACCTCGAGACGGGCGAAGTCGACGCCGACCCGTCCGCGCCCGTCCGCCTGCTCGAGGAGCGCGAGGTACGGGTGGTCGACTTCGAGGACTGGGGCCGGATCGACGCGGCCGAGGTTGCGCGCGGCGAGGTCGAGGGCCGGCCACGCAACAAGTTCGTCCGGGTCGAGGAGATGTTGCGGGCCTGCGAGGTCTTCGTCGAGGATTGAGCCGGCCGGCCGTCGCCGCGCCGCGCTACCGCGCCGCCGGCAGCTCCCGGAGCACCGCCCGTACCGGGCTGCCGTCGAATCCCACGAGGCGCAGCGGCAGGGCGATGAGCTCGTAGTCGCCCTCGGGCACTCCCTCCAGCGCCAGCCCCTCGATGATCGTCATGTCGTGCCGCAGGACGGCGGCGTGCGCCGGTAGCTCCGCCGATGTGGCCGGGTCGATGCTCGGCGTGTCGACGCCCACCGTGTGTACGTCCGCCGCCGCCAGCCAGTCGATCGCCTCGGGCGCGAGGGCCGTGAATCCGTCGGTCCAGCGCGTCGGGTCGGGATAGCTGCCCGTCGCCACGAGCACGCGCCGCGGCAGGGCGGGCGGCCCGCCGTCGAGCGCCTCGGCGAGTGTGTCGAGGGCGGCCGCGAGCCCCGCGGCGCCCAGCCGGCCGTCGCGGGCGGCGCCAGCGGGCGGGCGCACGAGGCGGCAACGGCCGAGCAGGCGGTCGAGCGGGACGGCGTCGACAGCGGCGGCGCCGGTCCCGTAGTGCAGGGGGGCGTCGACGTGGGCGCCCAGGTGTACCGTCGCGCGCAGCGCCGACAGGGTCACGGAGTCGCCGGCCTCGCGCCGCGCCAGGACTTCTCGCTCGAGTGGCGTGTCGCCGGGAAACACGGCGAGCCCGGGGGTCAGCGGCGGCGAGATGTCCCACACCCGCCGTCCGTCCGCGGTCTCCATCTCAGGCCTCGTCGAGCACGAGGCGAGCCGCGCGCCACACGTCGCGGAACGAATTGAACAGCGGAGCCGGGGCGAGACGCAGCACGTCGGGCGGCCGCGCGTCGACGTCGACGCCTCGCGCCGAGAGCCGGGCGCGCAGCCCGTCGGCGTCGTTCACCCGGTACGAGAGCTGCGCGCCGCGCCGCGCCGGATCGGTCGGCGTGATCTGCTCGAGGGCGCCCGAGCCGGCCAGGAGCCACTCGAGGTAGGCCGTGAGACGTTCCGACTTCGCCCGGAGCGCCGGCATGCCCGCTTCGCCGAACATCGCCAGCGTGGGGCCGAGCGGCGCCATCGCGAGCACTGGCGGGCAGCTGAGTTGCCAGCCAGCCGCGTCGGGACGCGGCCTGAATGGGGCGTCGTCGTCCATCCGGAAACGGGCGTCCGGGTCGAGGCCCCACCAGCCCCCGAGACGAAACGTCTCGGGTCCCGCGTGGCGCTCGTGCACGAACAGGCCCGCGACGGCGCCCGGACCGGCGTTCAGGTACTTGTAGGTGCACCACGCCGCAAAATCGGCCCCGCCATCGTGCAGCGCCAACGGTACGTTACCCGCCGCATGCGCCATGTCGAAGCCCGCCGGACAGCCGGCCACGTGCGCGGCGCGCGTGATGCGCGCCACGTCGAGCGCCTGCCCGGTCAGGTAGTTTACTCCGCCCATGAACACGAGCGCGACGCCGTCACCCCGCTCGGCGAGGATCTGCTCGATCTCGTCCTCGTCGATCGGTCCGTACGCGTCGCCGACCTCGATGATCGCTTCCGACGGATCGATCCCGTGCCACGCGAGCTGTGTTTCGACGACGAACCGGTCTGAGGGGAAGGCCGGGCGCTCGATCAGCACCCGGAATCGATCGCCCCGAGGCCGGAAGAAGCTCGCGAGCAGCAGGTGCAGGTTCGTCGTCAGGCTACCGGTGAGCGCCACCTCCTCGGGACGTGCGCCCACCATGTCGGCCATCGTCCGCCGATGGCGACTGTCAGCATCGATCCAGCTTCGCGGCGGCTCGAAGTAGCTTTCCACCCCGCGCTCCGCCCAGGCGTCGAGCTCGGCGGCGACCTCGGCCCGCGCCGCACGAGGCAGGGGACCGAGCGAGTTTCCGAGAAGATAGACGCGATCGTCCGTCTCGCCGGGCAACTCGAAGCGGTCGCGAAACGCGCGAAGCGGATCGTCGGCGTCGAGCGAGCGCGCGAACTCCTCGCCGTGTTCGTAGGGATCCATGGACGGAGTCTCGACACCGAACCACGCCCGGGCAAGACTGCGTTGACACTTCGGCCGAGCGTCGCCTAGAATGTCATCGATGTGCGGATTGCGCGATCGGCACGATCCGTAGGACAGACGCGGCGACGCGGCTAGTACCCAGGAGAGACGAATGCGGACGACCGGCAGGGTCAAGTGGTTCGACAACGCCAAGGGCTACGGCTTCATCACCATGGAAGACGGGTCCAAGGACTGTTTCGTGCACCACACGGCGATCGAGGGAACCGGCTTCAAGACCCTCGAGGAGGGCGAAGTCGTGGAGTTCGAGGTGACCGAGGGCGAGAAGGGCCCCGCCGCCGCGAATGTGACCCGGGTGGCCGCGGAAGGCTGATCCGCGGCCGACCCCGAGCAGCGCCCGAGCGCCGTCCCGCCCCCGCGGGGCGGCGCTTTTTTTCCGCCCGAAGAGGGCCTATTCTCCCGGTGCGGTCGAGGTCGCGGCACGTTGGCCGCGGCGGGACGCCGCGTTTCGCGCCTGGAGGCCATCGCGGACACCGAGCGACATTCTCTGCTGCACCGCGACCTGAGTCGGTTTCCCGCCGACCTGTTTCAATTCGACCCGCGGATCCGCGAGGGCTGGCTGTCGGACCGATACTTCGTCCGCACGGCCGAGACGCTGCGGCACGACGGCCGCAATCCCATGGTCGACATGCAGTTCTTCCCGCGGCGCGACGGAATCGTCGCGGGCCTGTACGAGTGCGTCCGGATGCTGCAGACGCAGATCGCGGCCGACTGCGACGCGCGCGACTTCGAGGTATGGACGCTGCGCGACGGCGATCGGATCGGCGCGTGGGAGGTCGCGTTGCGCGTCGTGGGGCCCTACGTCGGGTTCGCGCACCTCGAGACACTGATCGACGGGGTGCTCGCGCGACGCAGCCGCGTCGCGACCAACGTGTCGCGGGCCGTCGAGGCGGCTGGCGACGTGCCCGTGATCTACTTCGCGCCGCGGCACGACGACTGGCGCATCCAGACGCCCGACGGGTACGCCGCCCGCATCGGTGGCGGCCGGAGCGTGTCGAGCGACGCGGGCGCCGCATGGTGGGGCGGTGAAGGCGTCGGCACGATGCCGCACGCGCTCATCGCCGCGTACGGCGGCGACACCGTGCAGGCGACGCTCGCGTTCGCGCGCTACGTGCGCGACTGCGAGCCCGACGTTCCGGTCATCAGCCTGGTCGACTTCGACAACGACTGCGTCGGCGACTCGCTGGCCGTGGCGCGCGCGATGCGCGAGGAATTCGGCGACGAGGTACTTGCCGGCGTCCGGGTCGATACGAGCGGCATGCTGGTGGACCGGTCGCTGATCGGCGATTCCGACCTTTGGGGACGCGAAGACCTGCGTGGCGTGAACCCACACCTCGTCCGCAACGTGCGCGCCGCGCTCGACGCGGAAGGCTTCGAATACGTGGGGATCGTAGTCAGCGGTGGGTTCACGCCGCGGCGCATCCGCCGGTTCGCCGAGCTCAGTCTGCCGATCATGGCCTACGGCGTGGGTAGCAGCGTGCTCGGGCGCGGGAACGAGCTCGACGGGGTCGTCCCCGACTTCGACTTTACGGGCGACGTGGTGGCCGTCGACGGCGAGCCCGTCTCGAAGGTGGGCCGCTCGCGCTGGGAGAATCCGCGGCTGCTCCGTCTCGACTGGGAGCTGCTCGAACGGCTCGACGCGGGCCTCGAGGCGGAACCTTCGCCGGCGGGCGCGCAGCACGCGAAGTGACGCGGCGCCGGGGAGCGAGAAGGCTCTCAGGCCGGTTCTTCGGGAGGCGATCCCTCGGTCAACGCGCGCGCTCTCCCGACGACATATTCCATACGCTCCTCCATGTCGTCGGACCAACGTCGCAGGCGAATGACGTTCATCCCGACGGCGCCTGCACCGACCAGCACGAGCAGCAGGGGCAGGAGCACCTCGAGCACCGGTCCGAACGTGGCCGCGTCCAGGGCGCTCGTGGCCAGGGCCTGCAGCCCGACCAACACGCCGAACGCGCCGGCGCCGGCAGCGACGGTCAGCGGGAATGTCTGCGCGTCGAGTCGGAGGCGATGGCCGGGCCCGCTCGGCTCCAGGAAGGCGTGTACATCGTCGCCGGTCCATTCGTGGGTCAATCCCGTGGAAATCATTCGGCCTCTCGTGCCGAACGCCTCTCGCAGCTCCCCCGCGAGAGTCTCCCATTCCCGATCGGTCAGCTCCCTCGGCAGCTGGACGGATCGGCGGACCCCCATCGGCCCTCCGAGGAACGTCCGGCGCGGGGAAGACAGCGACCGGGCGTCGAACCGGGCGGCGGCCTCGGCGACCCGGTCGGGTTCCAGGCCCACCTCCCGGCCGACTTCTTGGAGCTCACGGAGCGTGAGCCCGGATCGCGCCTCGCTGGTGGTCGGCGCGGCGCCCTGCGTATTCGCGGCGAGCGAGAAGATCTCCTTCACCTCGTCGTCATCGTACGTCCGCTGGTCGGCCAAACTCACGCCCCGTACGGCACCCAGATGTTCTTGACGTGCGTAGACTCGCGGAGGAACTCCTCGCCCTCGCCCTGCTCGTCCAAGAACCAGTCGCGCGCCTTCCCGTGGTTCGTCCACGTGCGCTTCATGTTGCCGGTCGACAGGCGCTCGACCTCGGCGCCTCCCTCGGAGGGGCCGAAGTACCACATCCCGGCCACGTCGTCGTGCGCGGCGAGCACGGGCGCGAGCTCGTCGCGCAGGCCGGTGACGATGTTGATCACGCCGCCCGGCACGTCGGAGGTGTCGAACACCTGGTAGAGGTCGGTCGCGGCCAGCGGCCACGTTTGCGACGGGATGGCCACCACGGCGTTGCCCATGCAGACGGGCGGGATCACCGTCGAGACGAACCCGAGCAGCGACGGGCTCGTCGGGCAGACGACGCCCATCACGCCGAGCGGCTCGGGCATGGCGAGCGTGACGTTGCGGAACGGGGTGTGGTGCACCCGGCCGTCCCACTTGTCGGCCCACGCCGCGTAGGCGAACAGCCGGCGGATCGAGCGCTCGACCTCGTCGGCCGCCTCCTCGGCGGACGCCCCCGTCATCTCGCGGATCCGGCCGGCGAATTCCTCCGCCCGGGCCGACAGGTTCTCGGCCACGTAGAACAGGACCTGCGCCCGGTTGTGCGCCGTCGCCTTCGCCCACTTCCCGGCCGCCCCGTGCGCCGCCTCGACGGCATTGCGGATGTCCTTGCGGTTGCCGCGCCCGACCTCGCCTACCTGCGTCCCGTCCGGGCCGCGGACGTCGAGCGAGTAGGTCGCGTCGGGCCGGGCCTGCTTGCCGCCGACGTACATCTTGGCCGTGCGGTCGATGGGGGGCGGACCGCCGTCGGTGGCCGGGCCGGCGCCGTTACCCTCGCCCGCCGCGCCGCCCCCGGCCTCCGACTCGCTTGGTGTCTCCGGATCCTCGAGCCCCGGCGCCTCCGCCTCCCACGCGGGCCGCACGTACTCCCATAGCCCCTCGAGCCCGCCCTCGCGGCCGTAGCCGCTCTCACGGTAGCCGCCGAAGCCCGACGCGGCGTCGAACATGTTCGTGCAGTTGATCCACACCGTGCCGGCCTGCACGCGCGGCGCGATGTCGAGCGCCAGGTTGATGTTTTCGGTCCACAGGCTGGCCGCGAGGCCGTAGCGGGTGTCGTTGGCGAGCTCGACGGATTCGTCGGGCGTACGGAAGGTCATCAGCGTGACCACGGGACCGAAGATCTCGACCCGCGCGACCGTGCTGGCGGGCTCGACGTCGGTGAGCAGGGTGGGCGGGTAGAACCAGCCCTCGGTCGGGCAGCTCCACGAGGGCTGCCACAGCGTCGCCCCCTCTTCCTCGCCCTTCGCGACCAGCTCGCGGATGCGCTCGAGCTGAACGGGGGCGACGATCGCCCCGATGTCGACCGCCTTGTCGAGCGGATCGCCGATCCGCAGCGTTTCCATGCGGGCGCGCAGCTTGTCGACCAGCCGGTCGGCCACGCCTTCCTGCACGAGGATGCGCGAGCCGGCGCAGCACACCTGGCCCTGGTTGAACCAGATCGCGTCGACCACGCCCTCGACCACCGAGTCGAGGTCGGCGTCCTCGTACACGATGAACGGAGACTTGCCGCCCAGTTCCAGCGACAGCTTCTTGCCGCTGCCGGCCGTCGCTTCGCGGATCTTCCGTCCCACTTCGGTCGAGCCGGTGAACGCGATCTTGTCGACGTCGTCGTGCTCGACCAGCAGCGCGCCGGTGCGGCCGTCGCCCGTGACGATGTTCACGACGCCCGGTGGCAGGCCGATCTCGTCGCACAGCTCGGCGAACCGGAGCGCCGTGAGCGAGGTGTACTCGGCCGGCTTGAGGACGACCGTGTTCCCGGTCGCGAGCGCGGGCGCGATCTTCCACGCCAGCATGAGCAGCGGGAAGTTCCACGGGATGATCTGGCCCACCACGCCCACGGGCACCTGGCCCGCGAGCTCGGTATCCATGAGCTGCGCCCAGCCGCCGTGGTGGTAGAAGTGCCGGGCGACCAGCGGGATGTCGATGTCGCGCGACTCCCGAATCGGCTTCCCGTTGTCGAGCGATTCGAGCACCGAGAAGAAGCGCGCGTGCTTCTGGATGCCGCGGGCGATCGCGTACAGGTAGCGGGCGCGCTCGTGGCCCGAGCGGGCCGACCAGCCGGGGAACGCGGCCCGGGCCGCCGCCACCGCCGCGTCGACGTCGGCCGCCCCGGCCTGCGCGATGCGGGCGATCGGCTCGCCGGTGGCGGGGTTCGCGGCGTCGAACCACTCACCGGACTCGGGCTTCGCCCACCGCCCGCCCACGTACATCCCGAAGCCGCCCTCGTGGGCCGCGATCCACTCGTTCACCAGCCTCGCGCTCTCGGGGGCGGGGCCGTAGTCCAGCGTCTCGAAAATCTCGGTGACGTTCGGCATGTGGCGCCTAGGCGAGAGGGTGACGGAACGAGGCGGAATAGCGCCCGGTGACGTGGTGCTCGAGCTGCCGCTCGAGATCCCCCAGCAGCGAGCTCGCCCCGAACCGGAACAGGGCGGGGCGCGTCCAGGCGAGCCCGAGCTCGTCCTTCATCATCGCGAGCCACGGCAGCACTTCCTTCGCGCTGCGGATGCCGCCGGCCGGCTTGAGTCCCACCCGGAAGCCCGTGCGCTCGCGGTAGTCGCGGATCGTGCGCACCATCGCGAGTCCGACCGGCAGCGTGGCGTTCACACCCTCCTTGCCGGTCGAGGTCTTCACGAAGTCGGCCCCGGCCATCATGCACACCAGACTCGCCCGCGCCACGTTGGTCAGGGTGGCGAGCTCGCCGGTGGCGAGGATCGTCTTGATGTGTGCGTCGCCGCACGCCTCGCGGAACGCCCGCACCTCGCCGTACAGGGCGGGCCAGTCACCCGTCAGCACGTGGGCGCGGGTGATCACGATGTCGATCTCCTCGGCCCCGGCCGCCACCGATTCCTCGATCTCGCGGACGCGCGTCGACAGGGGGCTCAGCCCGTGCGGGAAGCCCGTCGATACCGCGCATACCGGAACGCCGCTACCCTCGAGCGCCTCGCGCGCCGTCTCGACGAAGCGGTGGTACACGCACACGCTGGCCGTCCGGATCGGCAGGTCGGTCGCGCCGAGCGCCTCGAGGAGGTCGGGCCGCACCGGCTGCCGCGCCTTGGCGCACAGGCGGCGGACCCGGCCCGGCGTATCGTCGCCCGACAGGGTGGTGAGGTCGATGCAGGTGATGGCGCGTAGAAACCAGGCGGCCTGCCAGTCCTTCTTGACCGAGCGGCGGGTGCCGATCGACGCGGCGCGCCGCTCTACGGCGCTGCGGTTCACGCGGATCTGCCCGACCCAGCGCTCGTCGAGCGGCTGACCGGCGTTGCGTCGTTCGAGTGGAACGACGTCGTCGCGGGTTGGGTGTGGCGCGGGCTCCGGCATGTTCAGCGCGGCGCTGCCGTCAGGAGAACAGATCGACCTGTGTGCCGACCGGCGCCAGGCACTCGGGGTCGTCGACCTTCACGCTGTTCACGCGGTTCGACACCTCGCGCAGCGCCAGGCGTCCGGGCTCGGGGTTGCCGACCAGGGAACCGAGCTCCGACGGGCCGGCTCGGGGGTCGAGCCAGCGCTTCACCTGGTGATGATCGAGCACGCCCGGCATCCGGTCGTGGATCGGGGCGATGTCCTCCGTGGCGTCCGTCGTGAGGATGGCGACGCTCTCGATCGGGCCGTCCTCGCTTTCCCACACGTCCCAGATCGCCGCAAACCCGAACGGGCCGCCCGCCGCGAGATGGATCCAGTAGGGCCGCTTCTCGTTGCCGTCGTTTCGCCACTCGTAGAATCCGTCGGCCACGACCAGGCAGCGCCGCTCGCGGAACGAGTCCTTGAACGAGGGCTTCTCGCCGACCGTCTCGCAGCGCGCGTTGATCAGCAGGGGGATGTCGTCGGCGTCCTCGGTCCACGACGGGATCAGGCCCCAGCGCATGCGTACGGCTTCACGCAGTCCGGGTTTCGCGGGGCGCACGACGATGACGTTTTCGGTCGGCGCAATGTTATAGCGCGGCTCGGCCTCGAGGGGCTCGACCTCGAACAGTTCCGACCATTCTTCGGCGGGTGTCGTAAGCGTAAATCGTCCACACATAAGGAAAGAATCTACGGAATGCGGGGTCGCGCCGCGATGCCGGGTCGAACGGGCGGCTCAGCCGGCCGGCGTCTCGGGCTCCGTGGGCTCGCTACCGCCCAGGCGTTCGCTCACCCGAGACGTGACCCGGCGGAGCACGGCCCAGGCTTCCTCCCGGCGCGGACTGACGCGGCGGGCGCCGCCCCGTACCGGCTCGTACCCCGCCACCCAGACGCGGCTGGCCCCGCCCGTCGTCGTGTCGACCACGAGGCTGAGGAACATCGTCAGCCCGTCGATCTCACGAGGGCGGGTGTTCACCAGTCCCGAGGCGCGTTCGGTGAAGTCGAGCTCGAACCCCTCGGCGACGAGCGCGCTCTGGGCGGCGAAAAAGGTGGTGTCGACCACGGTCGGCACCTCGAAGGAGAGAAACGGATACCCCGGCCAGCCCTCGAGGACGCGCCCGGAGATACATCCGCCGAGCGCCGGCGCCACGGTCCAGACGAGCAACCAGACGGGCAGCGAGCGCGCGACGCGGGGTGCGGCGTTCAACCTGTGCTCCTCCTTTGGCGCCTGCTGTTGTCCAACCACGTGTCGTGCGCGAAACTACACGCATGCCATCCACCGATGACAGGCGGACCCAGTTCGAGCGGGAAGCCCTGCCGCACCTCGACGCCCTGTACGGGCTCGCACTCCGCCTCACCGGCGGCGACGAGGCGCGGTCCGAAGACCTCGTGCAGGACGCCGTGCTCAAGGCGTGGCGCAACTGGGACTCGTTCGAGCTCGGCACCAACTGCCGGGCCTGGCTGATGACCATCCTGCGCAACACGTTCATCAACGAATTTCGGCGCGACAAGAGCCGGCCCAACCCCGTCGAGTTCGACGAGGTGGCGGAGCGCCCGCCCGGAGACAACCTGTTCGAGGCCGACCCCGAGGGCCGGATCTTCGAGCGGATCATCGACCGCGAGGTGATCGAGGCCATCCAGGGGCTGCCGGACGACTTTCGCGTTCCCGTCGTGCTCGCCGACGTCGAGGGGCTCGCCTACCAGGAGATCGCCGACCTGCTCGACATTCCCGTGGGTACCGTGAAGTCGCGGCTGTTTCGGGCTCGCAAGCGTCTCCAGGAAGAGCTGTACGCCTACGCCGTCGAGGCGGGATTCCTCCGATGAGCAATGCCGCGAAGCCGTGCGACTGCGGTGAGGCCCTCGAGAAGCTGTACGACTTCCTCGACGGCGAGCTGCCGGACGCGTCCGGCGCGGAGATCGCGGCGCATCTCGAGCAGTGCCGGGCCTGCTGGCCGCAGTTCAATTTCGAACGATTGTTTCTCGACCGGCTCGCCGCGGCCGGCGAGTGCTGCGAGCCGTGTCCGAAGCTGGCCGACCGCATCCGCGCCGTGCTCGACGCGGAAGAATCCTGACGCGTATCGCGCGGTGTGAAGGCGCTTCATTCCGCGTTGCCGCACGCTTCCAATCGTGCTACGCTTGTGCCCGAATTCCCGCGGCCCGGCGCCCCGGCCGCACACCGCGCGGAACTCGTCCGCCGACCTGTGAAACCGACCGGAGTATTCGATGGGAACCGAAATCCGTGACTTGTTGACGCGCCTGCTGGACGCCCCGGGGCCGTCCGGCCACGAAACCGCCGCGACCGCCGCGTGGCGGGAAGCCGCCGCCGCCTTTGCCGACAACATCTGGACCGACATCCACGGCAACGCCTTCGCCGAGATCAACCCCGACGGCGCCCCGACCGTCATGCTGTGCGGTCATGCCGACGAGATCGGCCTGATGGTCAACCACATCGACGACGATGGCTACCTGTGGATGGTGGGCGTCGGCGGCTGGGATCCCCAGGTGCTCGTAGGTCAGCGCGTCGACCTGCTGACCGCCGAGGGTGTCGTGGCCGGCGTCGTCGGCCGCCGGGCGATCCACATGATCGACAAGAGCGATAGCGACAAGGCGGTGAAGCTCAAGGAAATCTGGGTCGACATCGGCGCCGCATCCGACGCCGAGGCGAAGCAGAGGGTCGAGGTGGGCGACGTGGCCGTACTGCGCTCCGACACCGTGGACCTGGGCGACGACCTGGTGGCGGCCCGCTCGATCGACAACCGGGTGGGGGCCGCCGTCGTGCTCGATGCGCTGCGCCGCGCCGCCGCGCGCGGCTGCTCGGCCCGTATCGTCGCCTGCGCGACCGTGCAGGAGGAGATCGGCTACCTGGCGGCGGGCGGGGCCCGCACGGGAGCCTACGGGCTCGACCCTGACGTGAGCGTCGTCGTCGACGTGACGCACGCCACCGACCATCCGACGGTCGACAAGAAGGAGCACGGCGACATCCGGTTGGGCCGGGGACCGGTGCTGGCGCGTGGCGCGGCGCTCAACCGACAGGTCGTGGCCGGCCTCAAGTCCGCCGCAAGTGCAGAGGGCATCGAAGTTCAGATGCAGGCGATGCCCGCGATGACGGGCACCGACGTCGATGCCGTGCGGATGTCGCGGGCCGGCGTGCCGGTCGGCCTCGTGAGCGTGCCGAACCGCTACATGCATTCGCCGAATCAGCTCGTCAGCGTGAGCGACGTCGACGCTGCAGCCGAGCTCGTGGCCGCGTGGCTGAGCGGCCTCGACGCCGACACCGACTTCCACGATTGACGACGGTGCGGTCGGAATGGTGCCAGCGCACTCGCACAGCCGGGCGGTCGAAGACTACCTGAAGGCGATCTACAAGCTCGAGCGCGGAGTAGCTGGCGCCGCGGCGCCCCCTGCCGGCGTGTCGAGCACGCCGGCCTCGACGAGCGCGCTGGCCGAGGCGCTCGAACGCTCGGCCGCCTCGGTGACGAATATGGTGAAGAGCCTGGCCGACCAGGGGCTCGTGAGACACGAGCCGTATCGCGGTGTCCGGCTGACCCCTGTCGGACGGCGGGCGGCGCTGCGGATCATCCGGCGCCACCGCGTCATCGAGACCTACCTGATCGAGCGGCTGGGCTACACCTGGGACGGCGTGCACGTCGAGGCCGAGCGTCTCGAGCACGCGGCCTCCGACGACCTGGTCGACCGGATGGCCCGCGCGCTCGGCGATCCCGACGTCGATCCGCACGGGGCGCCGATTCCGGGTCGCGACGGGTCGATCAGCCGCCGCGAGCTGACGGCGCTAGGCACGTTGCCCGCGGGCGGTCGTGGGTGCGTCCGCCAGGTGTCCGACGAAGACGACGACCGGTTGCGCGCCCTCAGCGCGATGGGTCTCTTGCTCGACACCGAGGTCGAGATGTTGCGGCCGGGTGAGGACGGCGGCTGCCGCGTGCGAATCGCCGGCCACGAACACGAACTCGAACCCGATCTCGCGGCCGACGTCCTCGTCGAGCCGGTCGCGACGGAGCCTGCGAACTGATGGCGAAGCGAATCAAGACGGACAACGACAGTTGGCAGGCGACGCTCGAGGCGTCCGCGGCCGGTGGGCCGCGACACCTGGTGTTCTTCTGCGTCAGCAACGGACAGCGGCCGTGGCGCGTCGTCCGGCTCGACGACGACGAGATCCCGTCGCCCGACGAGCTGGACCAGCTTTCCTCCGACGAGCTGCGGGCCCTGTTCGCGCGATCCGAATCGATGAACGTCTCGCCGTCTTGAGCTACGCCGACCTCCACCTGCACTCCACGGCGTCCGACGGGACGCTCGACCCGGCCGCCCTCGTGCGCGAGGTGGCCGAGCGCGGCGCCACGGGCCTGTCGCTGACCGATCACGACACGATGGGGGGGCTCGCCGAGGCCGAGACCGAGGCGCGCCGGCTCGGGCTCGCCTGGCTCCCCGGCTGCGAAGTGTCGGCCACGGCGGACGGCGACTCCGTGCATTTGCTCGCGTATGGGATGCGCGAGGGAACCGAGCCTCTGACCAAGTTGTTGACCGAGATCCGGGAGGACCGCCGCGCGCGGGCCCGGGCGATCGTGCGACGATTCAACGAGCTGGGCGTGCCGCTCGAGTGGGCGGCCGTCGCCCGCGAAACCGTCGGCGACGTGCCGACCCGCGCCCACGTGGCGCGGGCGATCGTCGATTCGGGCCTCATGGCCGACGTGCAGGAAGTGTTCGTGCGCTACCTGGGCGACGGAGGACCTGCCTACGTCGAGAAAGCGGTGGTCGAGCCGCAAGTCGTGTTCGACGCCGTGCACGAGGCGGGCGGCGTCGTCGTCCTCGCCCACCCGGGCCATGCCTACGACGACGACCGGATCGTCGACTGGGCGCGCCAGGGGCTCGACGGCATCGAGGTGATGCACCCGAAAAACCGGGGCCAGCGGCGCGACGAGCTACGAGCGCTTGCGTACCGGCTCGACCTGCTGTCGACCGGCGGCTCCGACTGGCACGGCGCGAAGGGCGGAGGCATGGAGCCCGGCACCGAGCGGGTTCCGCTGGAGTGGATGGAGGCGATCGCCGCGCGCTGCGGCGCGTCGCTCGACCCGAGACCGAAACCACCAATGGATCGAGAATGAGCGAACCGCGGAAAGAAAAGCTGGTCATCGTCGGATCGGGGCCGGCGGCCTGGACGGCGGCGATTTATGCGGCCCGCGCCCAGCTCGATCCCCTCGTGTACGAAGGCTCGTTCAGCCGGACGATGGTGCCGGGCGGGCAGCTCATGTTCACGACCGAGGTCGAGAACTATCCGGGCTTCCCCGAGGGTGTCACGGGTCCGACGATGATGGCCGATTTCCGCAACCAGGCCGTGCGGTTCGACACGCGCATCGTGACCGAGAACATCGAACGGGTCGATTTCGCGTCGCGGCCCCTGCGCCTGTTCGCCGAGGGCGGCGACGAGGTGCAGGCCGACGCTGTGATCGTGGCCACGGGGGCGAACGCGCGCTGGCTCGACGTGCCCGGCGAGGAGCGGCTCGCGCAGTCGGGCGGCGGCGTATCGGCCTGCGCCGTGTGCGACGGGGCGCTGCCGCATTTCCGCGACAAGGTGATCGCTGTGGTGGGCGGCGGTGACAGCGCCATGGAGGACGCACTCTACATGACGAAGTTCGCCTCGGAGGTGCTGGTCATCCATCGGCGCGACGAGCTGCGCGCCTCGGCGATCATGCAGGAGCGGGCGTTCGACAGCCCGAAGATCCGCTTCCTGTGGGATACCGTGGTCGAGGAGATGATCGGCGACGACGTGGTCGAGCGCATTCGCGTGTCGGACGTGAACACGGGCGAGTCGCGCGAGATCGAGGTGGGCGGCGTGTTCGTCGCGATCGGTCACGATCCGAACACCGCGTTCCTCGGCGATGCGATCGATCTGCAACCCAACGGGTATATCAAACTGCCGGTGGCGTGGCGCACCGAGACCTCGATTCCCGGCGTGTACGCCGCGGGCGACGTGATGGACGACTACTACCGCCAGGCCGTGACCGCCGCCGGCACCGGTTGCATGGCGGCCCTCGAGGCCGAGCGCTGGCTCGCGCACGGGGGGGCGGCGTAAGTTTGATGCAAGATCTTCAGCAGCAGAGGACGGACCGAATGAGCGAGATGACAGCCAGCCAGAACGTGGCCGGGGCCCCCGACGTCGGCATCGAGTTGACCGAGGAGGCCGCGACCGAGGTGCGCAAGTTCTTCGACGCCGAGGGGCTCGATCCCGCGGGGGCCACGCTGCGCGTAAGCGTGCTTCCGGGTGGTTGCTCGGGTTTCGAATACGGGCTGGAGGTCGACGAGCAGCCTGCCGAGCCGGACGACCTCTCCGTGGAACGTCATGGAATCCGCATTCTGATCGATCCGTTCAGCGCGCAGTACCTGGCCGGTGTCCGCATCGGCTACCACAGCAGCTTCAAGGGCTCGGGCTTCACGTTCGACAATCCGAGCGCGACCGGCTCGTGCGGTTGCGGCACGTCCTTCTCCGTCTGACGGTTTCTCCCGTGCCGCTCGAACCCGACATTCTCACCGTCGGGCCCTTCCAGTCGAACTGCTACATCGTGCGCCCGCCGGGTCCCGGGCCCGTGGTCGTGATCGACCCGGGCGACGAGGCCGGTCGCATCCTGTCGCGGCTCGAGGGCAGGACCGTCGCGGCGATCCTCCTCACCCACGCCCACCTCGACCACATCGGCGCCGTGGCGGCGCTGGCCGAGGCGACCGGGGCGCCCGTGTACCTGCATTCCGCCGACCGCTTCCTGTACGACGCGGCGGCCGAGCACGGCCGCATGTTCGGCGTGCACGTCGAGACGCCGCCCGCGCCCGACGTCGAGCTGGCCGACGGCGACGAGCTGGTGTTCGGCGACGAGTCCGGCAGGGACCGCATCGAGTTCACCGTGCGGCACACGCCCGGCCACTCGCCGGGTCACGTCGTGTTCATCGGCGACGGGGTCGCCTTCGTGGGCGACTGCGTGTTCAAGGGCTCGATCGGCCGGACCGACCTTCCGGGCGGCGACACGGCGACGCTGCTCGCGTCGATCCGCCGGCACATCCTCGGCCTGCCGCCCGACACCGTGCTGTATCCGGGTCACATGGGTCCCACGACGGCCGGCGCCGAAGCCCGCACGAACCCGTTTCTCGTAACCGGGGGCTTCGCGTGAGCCAGCCCGCCGCGGCGCGGGACGGAGCCTGGGACGCGCGCGCGGTCGCCTCGGGCGACGAGCCGCGGGCCCGTGCCGAGGGTGACGCGACGCCCACCGAACCGTGTCTGCACTGCGGGCACCCCGTGGCCGTGCGTTTGATGGGCTGCAAGGGCGGGCACTGTCCCAACTGCCGGCATCCGTATCCGCACGGGGACTGCTCCGACTGATGGAGACCGGTCCGATCCAGCCGCGGGAACCGGGGCCCGACGACGCCTCCCGGTTCGCCGCCCTGGTCGGGGCGTTCGTGCGGGCCGAGCGGGCCGTGGTCCTCACGCACGACAATCCCGATCCCGACGCCATCGCCTCGGCCGCCGGCCTCGCCTTCCTGATCGAACAGGCGTGCGGCGTCCCGACCGTCGTGACGTTCGGCGGGATCATCGGGCGCGCGGAGAACCGGGTGCTGATCGAGATCGTCGGCGTGCCGTTCGAGCGCATCGAGGGGTTCGAGTTCCGGCCCGGCGACGCCTTCGCGCTGGTCGACGCCCAGCCGGGCGCGGGGAACAATGCGGTGCCCGAAGACGCCCGGCTCGCGGTCGTGATCGACCATCACCCGCCGCGCGACACGCCCCGCCGCGCCACCTACCACGACGTGCGCGAGTCGTATGGGGCGTGCGCCACGATGATCGTCGAGCTCATGCGGGCCGGCGGGCTCGAGCCCGAGCGTCCCCTCGCGACGGCTCTGTTCTACGGCATCCAGTCCGAGACGCTCGACCTCGGCCGCGAGGCCACCGACCCCGACGTCGAGGCGAGCATCCACCTGTACCCGCGCACCGACTTCGACGCGCTGTCGCGCATCCGGCACGCCCGGGCGCCCCGCGCCCTGTTCAGGTCGCTGCACGAGGCGCTCGAGCGGGCGTGGCAGCGGGAGGGGGTCGTGTTCGTGCCGGCCGGGCACCTCGCCTATCCCGACCTGGTCGCGCAGCTCGCCGACTTCTTCCTGCGCGTGCAGGGGGTCGAGTGGGTGATGGCCGTCGGACGCTACGGCAGCGACCTGCTTGTGTCCGTGCGGGTCGATCGGGCCGGGGCGCACGCCGGCGAGTGGGTGCGCCGCATCGTGGCGGGGCGCGGCCCCGCAGGCGGCCACGGCCAGATGGCTGGCGCACGAATCGCCGTGCCCGCGAAGTCGGATGCCGAGGTCGACGAGCTCATCGAGGACCTGTTCGCCCGTCTCGGCGAGCTGGCGGGCGTGGCGGAGAGCCCTCGCCGGCCGTTGCTCGAGCCCGAGGCCGACGAGGCGGACGCGTGATCCGTATCGGGCTCACCGGGACCCTCGGGGCCGGGAAGAGCACCGTCGGTCGCCTGTTCGAATCGTGGGGGGCGTGGCGCATCGACGCCGATCGGCTCGCCCGCGAGGCCGTCGAGCCGGGCACGCCGGGGCATGCCGCCGTGCTCGACCGGTTCGGCGACCGCGTCCGCGCCGCCGACGGCTCGATCGATCGGGCCGCCCTGCGCGCCATCGTGTTCGACGACGACGCGGCCCGCGCCGATCTCGAAGCCATCGTGCATCCCGAGGTCGACCGGCTGCGCGAGGGCGAGGTCGAGCGGGCCGTGCGCGCGGGCGCCCACATCATCGTGTTCGAGATTCCCCTGCTGTACGAGACGGGGAGCGCCGACCACTTCGATCACGTGGTCGTCGTCGACGCGCCGCCCGAGCTGCGCCGCCGTCGCGTGGTCGAGGCGCGCGGCCTCGAGCCCGCCACCTTCAACGCGATCGACGCCGCCCAGTGGTCGGGCGAGCGCAAGCGCGCCGCCGCCGCCGCCGTCGTGTGGAACGACGCCGACGAGGCGACGCTCGAGCGGCGAGCGCGAGAGGCGTGGGAGACGGTTATGGAGGCAGACGTGGCGGCAGATGGCGCCCCGAGCGCGCCTACCGCCCGCTGGCGGGTCGATCTTCACATGCACACGTCGGCATCGCACGACTGCCGCAGCGATCCGGTCGACGTGATCGCGCGGGCGCGAGAGATTGGCCTCGATCGGATCGCGATCACCGACCACAACGAGATCGAGGGCGCGCTGGCGGCCCGCGAACTCGACCCCGGTCTGGTGATCGTGGCCGAGGAGGTGCGGACGGCCGAGGGGCTCGACCTGATCGGCCTGTGGATCGAGGAGCGCATTCCACCGGGCGGCACGTTCGTCGAGGTGGCGGCGGCGATCCGCGCTCAGGGCGGCGTGGTCTACGCGCCGCATCCGTTCGACTCGCGGCGCGGCGCCGACGAGGCGTTCTTCGACGACGTGGTGGATTCGATCGACGCCGTCGAGGGATTCAACGCCCGCATCCACGACGGGAGCCGCAACCAGCGCGCCGCCGACTGGGCGGCGCGCCACGGCCTGCCCGTCGGGGCCGGGAGCGACGCGCACACGCTGGGCGAGATCGGGCGTGGACGCGTCGAGATGCCGCCGTTCGACGGCCCGTCCGCCTTTCTCGGCGCCCTTCGGGAGGGGCGGATCGAGGGCCGCGCTTCGAGCCCCCTCGTGCATCTCGCCTCGACATGGGCGAAACTGTGGCCATGACCGACCAGACATCGATCTCGCTCGTTTCACCGGCTCCGCCCGAGCGCGCCGCCGGCCTCGCCCGCATCCGCGACGACCTGGCGGCGGCGCACCGCGTGGTGCTCACGACGCACATGAACGCCGACGGAGACGGGGCGGGGAGCGAGGTGGCCCTCGCGAGCTGGCTGCTGCGCACCGGGCGCGAGCCGGTGATCGTCAATCCGACGCCGTATCCCGAGCTGTACGACTTCCTGCGCGAGGGGCTCGACGTTCCCGTGCTGTCGCCGGCCGACGGCGGCTCGGGGCGGGCCGACGCGGCCGAGGCGGTGCGAGACGCCGACGTCGTGGTCGTGCTGGACACGGCCGAGGCGCCGCGGCTCGGCCAGGTGATGCCGTTGATCGAATCGCACCGGATTCTCACGATCGACCATCATCCGCCGGTGACGCGGTCGCTCGGCGAGCTGTCTGTGCGCGACGCCGGGGCGGCGGCGACGGGCGAGTTGGTCTACGATCTGCTGGTCGAGGCGGGCGACGTGCCCACCGAGTTTGAGGCGCGCGCCCTGTATGCCGCGATCGCCACCGACACGGGGTCGTTCCGGTTCAGCAACACGACGAGCCGCGTGCACCAGATCGCCGCCGACCTCGTGGCGCGCGGCGTCGACCCCGAGACGATGTCGGGGCGCCTGTACGGCGGCTACACGCTGTCGCGCCTCGCCCTGCTGCAACGGGCGCTGACCGGACTGCGGGTGCACGACGAGCTGCCCGTGGCGTGGATCCGCCTCACCGCCGCCGACATGCGCGAGGCGGAGGCGGACCGCGACGACATCGAGGGCCTGGTCGAGTACGCGCGCCGGCTCAAGGGCATCGAGGTGGCGGCGCTCCTGCGGGAGCTTCCCGAGGGGAAGACGAAGGTGTCCCTGCGCACGTCGAGCGAGGTCGATGTCGCGGCAGCCGCCCGCGAGCTCGGCGGTGGCGGCCACGTGAAGGCGGCGGGCGCGATGATCGACGCGTCGCTCGACGACGCCGAGGCCCGCGTGCTAGAGGTGCTCGCCGCCGCGCTCGGCGCGGGCGGTGGGCCCGGCACGGACGGCGCGGGTTCCGACGGCGCGGGTTCCGACGGCGGCGCATGATCCCACCTTCCACGGACGCCCGACCCCTGTACGCGCTCCGGAATATTCCCTACATTCCTCTCGTCCCGTCCGTCCACCGCCCCACCAGGCGGCATCGAATCGGTGTCTCGACCAGGCAGGAGGATCGGTGCGGAACGGAAACGCCGTGAACGGACGCGCAGAGAACGGAAGCACAGAGACCATCTCCGAATTGACCGCGGCGCGCCTTCGCCGCCTGGCGGGCCGCATCCCTCCCGATGAGTTGTCTGAAGTCTGGGTTTTCCCACCGCTGGAGGACATCGAGGGATCCGACGAGTTTCACCTGTTCACCCGCCGGATGAGCGAGGGCGTGTATCGCGTCTGCGCCGCCGAGTTCCCGGGGGATGGTGGCAAGGACGATGCGGCGGTCAGCGCCAACGGGGCGGGGAACGGCTCGAGTGCCACGACCGTCGATGGGAAGAAGGCCGGCGAGCCGCGCGTGACCGTGTATGGCGCGGTACCCGAATCGCGCGTGCCGCGCCTCGTCGCGGGCTTTCGCGATCGCCTCGGCGACGGACGCGAGCCCCTGTACCTGCCGATCTACGGCTCGCTCGAGCGCTGGCGCCTGGCGGTGGGCGTCGACGCTGACGACGCGACCGGGGGCTCGGGGGTGGGGGTGCCGACGGCGGAGGCGATGGCCGTCTGATCGTGAGTACATGATCGCATGAGCGGGCTCGACATCGGAATCGCCGTCGCGTTCGGCGCGGGGGTGCTGAGCTTTCTGTCGCCCTGCGTCCTCCCGCTCGTGCCGTCCTACCTGTCGTTCGTGACCGGCGTCAGCGTCGATGACCTGGCGGAGGGCGGTGCCGTCGCCCGTGGGACCGCGTTCGTCCACTCCCTGTTCTTCGTGCTCGGCTTCACGCTCGTCTTCCTCGCGCTCGGCGCGTCGGCCACGCTGCTCGGCCAGCTGTTTCGCGAGAACCAGCTCCTTATCGCGCGTATCGGTGGGGTGGTGATCGTGGCGCTCGGGCTCTACCTGCTCGGCCTGCGTCCCGGCCTGTTCCTGCAGCGCGAGCGCCGCATCCATCTCAAGGATCGTCCCCTCGGCTTCCTCGGCTCGACGCTGATCGGGGTGACGTTCGGCGCCGGCTGGTCGCCCTGCATCGGCCCGATACTGGGCGGCGTGCTCACCCTGGCCGCCGTGCGCCAGACGATGACCGAGGGGCTGATGCTGCTCGGCGTCTACTCGCTGGGGCTCGCCGTGCCCTTCCTGCTCAGCACGCTGGCGCTGTCGTGGTTCTTTACGGCTTTCGCCCGGTTCCGCCGGTACCTGCCGTGGGTCGAGCGCGTGAGCGGCGCCCTGCTGGTGATCGTCGGGTTGCTGTTGATCACCGGGCGCTTCACGGCGCTCGCCGCCTGGGCGACACAATTCACGCCGGACTGGGTGTTCGAGCGGATCTAGAGGCTTTGCCCGTAGGTCGCCGAATTTGCGCAGGCAATGATGGACCGGACGACACGCGTCCGGATGTGCAAACCGGGTCATGACGATGGGGCTATCTATGAACCGACGCACGCCGTTCACCGCGCTCGTCCTGCTCGCGCTGTGCACCGCGAGCGCGAACCCCCTGGCCGCGCAGACGAACGCCGAGGCGCCCTGGCCGACAGCCTGGGCCTCGTGGCCGACGGGCAGTTCGCCGACCTCGTCCTGCTGCGGGAGAACCCGCGCCTGGGAATTGAGACGCTACCGTGGTGGACCCTCTAACCGTACATGTGTACGGTTAGAGGATTCGGCGCAGACATATGCGGCTTTCTGCACGGTATTCGCGTTGAGAGATGGATGACGGAGCGTTGACGGGAATCGGCGCGTCCGAGCCCGTCGTTCCCGGCCGCTAGCCCGCCTGGAGCTCCTCGCTGAGGAGCTGGCGCTCGAGCAGGCGGGCGTAGACGCCGGCGTGGGCGATGAGTTGGGTGTGCGTGCCGGACTCGGCCAGGCGGCCGTCCTCGAACACCAGGATCCGGTCGGCGCCGGCGACGGCCGACACGCGGTGCGACACGATGATCGACGTGCGCCCGCCCATGAACTCCCGCAGCCCGCCGAGGATCGCTTCCTCGGTGACCGTGTCGACGGCCGACAGCGCGTCGTCGAGCATGAGGATGGGCGTGTCGCGGTACAGGGCGCGGGCGATCGTCGCGCGCTGCTTCTGGCCGCCCGACAGGTTGATCCCGCGCTCGCCGAGCAGCGTATCGATCCCGTCGGGGATCTCCTCGAGCGTCGGATTGAGTTGTGCAACTTCGATGGCGCGTTCGAGCCGCTCGGTGCCGCTCCCGTCGTCGAGCACGAGATTGCTGCGCAGCGAATCGGAGAACAGGAAGGGCTCCTGCGGGACCGTGGCGATCGCGGCCCGCAGGTGCGCCAGCCGGTACTCGCGCACGTCGACGCCGTCGATCAGGACGGCGCCGCGGGTCACGTCGTACAGCCGGCCGATCAGGCGGGCGACCGTCGACTTGCCGCTCGCCGTCGCGCCGACGAGCGCCACCGTCTGGCCGGCCTCGATCTCGAAGCTCACGTCTTCGAGCACCCAGCGCTCCGTCTCGGGGTAGCGGAACCAGACGTTCCGGAACTCGATGTGGCCGCGAATCGGCGTCTTGACGGCTTCGGCGCCGTCTGCGATCGCCGCCGGCGTGTCGAGCAGCTTGTTGACGCGCGCCATCGAGGCGGCGCCGCGCTGGAACAGGTTCGTCACCCAGCCGACGGCGATCATCGGCCACATCAGCAGCGTCAGGTAGAAGCCGAACGCCACGAAGTCACCGATCGTGATCGTGCCGTCCATCACCTGGAGGCCGCCGAGCCACAGCACGACGAGCGCGCCGAGCCCGCCGAGGAACTGGAGGGCGGGGAAGAACGCGCCCCAGATCTTCGCGAGGTCCATGTTGCGGTCCATGTAATCGCGGCTCTGGTCGCCGAACCGCGACGACTGATCGCGTTCGCGGGCGTACGCCTTCACAATCCGGATGCCCGCGAAGTTCTCCTGCGCGAAGTTCGTCAGCTCGGAGAACTGCTCCTGGATGCGTTCGAACCGCACGTGGATGCGCCGGCCGAACCAGACGACGGCGATCGGAATGAGCACCATCGGGATCATCGCGAACGCCGTGAGCGACGGGCTGATCCAGATCATGAGCGCGAGCGCGAACAGCGACACGGCGGTCGTGTTCACCAGGTACATGATCGCAGGGCCGGCCACCTGCCGGACGGCGAGCACGTCGTTCGTCGCGCGGCTCATCAGATCGCCCGTGCGCCAGCGGTCGTAGAACTCGGGCGGCAGGCGCAGGAGGTGCTCGAACAGGTCGTCGCGCAGGTCGGTCTCGATCCGGCGGCTGATGCTATTGAGGAGCTGGCGCATCCCGAACCGGGCGGCGCCCCCGACGACCGCCACTCCAACGATCAGCAATGCGTAGCGTACGATCAGCTCGCGCGACAGCGACTCGGCGAGCGAGTCGATCGCCAGCTTGAGGAGCAGGGGGCCCGCAATCGTGAAGAAGTTGCTGACCACGACGAGGACCAGCCCCCATACGACACCCTTCAGGTATGGACGGAAGTAGGGCAGCAGTCGACGAAATTCCTTCATGCAGCTGCCCCCGGCACGAAGGTTGCACTCTTATCTGATCTCGACATGCCGCGTATTATATAGACCTCGGCGTCGTCGGGGGACCGCGGCGCCGCTGCGGCCCGGACTTCCGGAGCGCGGAGCATATCTCATACATCGGGATAGCCCATGATGCGGAGTCCCCCAGCCATGTGAAGGAGTATTCGAGCCATGACATTACGGAAAATTTTCCCGCTTCTGACCGCTGTCGCCCTGTTTATGACAGCGTGCGGAGGCGACGACCAGTCGGACCTCGACCGCGAAATGGACTTGGCGCTGGCCGAGGACTCCCTCGCGGAGCTCGGTGACACCGCCTCGGCCGACGCCGAAGCGCCCGTCGAGCAGCCCCCGGCTCAGCCGCGGACCCAGCC
>DATHRZ010000109.1:0-2775 GCA_035464655.1 Gemmatimonadota bacterium | reverse complement strand
CCCGGAACGTTGTACGTGATCTCGTCACCGATGCGCAGAATGGGCCCTCCGTTGACCGACAGGACCTCGGCTTCGAGCACTTCTTCGCGTTCTTCCTGCTTGTTCCAAACGTGCACCTTCACGGTTCGGCCCACGTACTTCTCGAGCAGCTTCTGAGGGTTGAGCAGGTCGTACTGGTAGTTCTGCTCGAGCACCGACAGGCGCCCCTCGCCCGACAGGCTCCGGATGTGCACGGTCTCGGGCTGGATCGACGAGGCGACGTCTCCGAACTCCAGGCCGAGGACCCCGCGGCCGAGCTCGAGCGCACGAACTTCGCGCACGAGCCCGAAGTTCTGGTTGTAGACGGTCAGCGTTACGGACTCACGGTCGGCGGCGGTGGATTTCTTCGTCGTGGTGTCCTGGGCCGCAGCAACGGCGGCGTCCGCCGCCGCGGTCGCCGGCCTGTCCGCCATCGCGTCGGGTGACGGGTCGGGTCCGGGGCCTCCGGGCAGGGCGGCGAGGGTGCACAGGCTCATCAACAGCGCTCTGGTCATCATCGTTCGTCTCCAGGTTCGAAGAGGGTCGTTCCTCCGTTCCCCCCGAATGACGACCAGGGCAGGAAGTCTTGCACACGGGCACCCGGCGCGGCGGTCCCGTCGTTCGCCGGCTAGTCCCTCCGCACGCCAGGCGGTTCGAGCTCGGCGAGCGTTTTCAGGTTGTGGCCCGCCCGCCCGAACAGCAGGGCCAGCATCGCGCCGATCGCGGCGAGGCCGACCACGTCGAACACCGTGAACGGTACGCCGAACACGTTGAACGGCAACGGACTCCAGATCACGGCCAGCGTGTTGAGGGCGATGAGCATGAGGCGGGTCTCCGTCGGGCCGATCGCGCCGTGGCCGAGCGTGAACTTCCCGAACACGTGGGTCTCGAGGTACACGTTGATCGACAGCAGCAGGTAGGCGATCACGATGGCGAGGCCGACCGAGAGCAGCATCATGGGTGAAAAGCCGAGTCCGAGGCCCACCACGAGGGTCGAGTAGGCGTCGGTCAGGTGATCGAGGTAGAAGCCGTAGCGGGGCCGCTCGATCTTCCGGAAGCGCGCGAGCGTGCCGTCGAGGCTGTCGCCGTACCACTGCAGCACGAGGAATCCGCTCGCCGCCCACAGCCAGGCGATGTCGCGGTTCGACAGGATGTAGGCGACGCCGACGCCGGTTGACGCCAGCAGGCCGAGCAGCGTCATGTGGTCGGGCATGACGCGGGCGGGCAGAGCGGCGGCGAGGCGCGGGAGCACGCGGGCCTCGAAGCGCGCGAGCAGGAAGCCTCCCGTCCGCTCGTGCTCACCGGACGCGTGCGGCATCTCGCTCACCCGTCCGCCTCCGATTCGTCGCGGTCGACCACGAAGGCGTCGCGCTGGGCCGTGGGCATGATCACGAGGTCGAACACGTTGACGTGCGGTGGGCGGCTCGCGACATACCAGACGGCGTCGGCCACGTCATCGGCCTTCAGCGGCTCGAAGCCCTCGTAGACGGCGTCGGCCCGCTCGCCGTCGCCGCCGAAGCGCACGCGCGAGAACTCGGTCTCGACGAATCCCGGGTCGACGCTCGAGACGCGCACGGCCGTGCCCGCGACGTCGACGTTCATCCCCTTAGTGAGGGCCTTCACGCCGAACTTCGTGGCGTTGTAGACGTTGCCCCGCGGGTACACCTGGTGTCCCGCGGTGCTCCCGATGTTGATCACGTGACCAGAGTCGCGCTCGACCATCCCCGGCAGCACGGCTCTCGTGACGTTGAGCAGGCCCTTGAGGTTCGTGTCGATCATCCGGTCCCAGTCGTCCGGATCGCCCTCGTGCACCAGGTCGAGTCCCGCGGCGAGGCCGGCGTTGTTCACCAGCACGTCGGGAACGCCGGCTTCGTCGACGAGCGCGGCGGCGGCCGCGGCCACGGCCGCGCGATCGCGCACGTCGACGGCCGCGCGGTGGACGGTGGTCCCGTGCCGTAGCGACAACTGCGAGGCGAGCGTCTCGAGCCGTTCGCCGCGCCGCGCCCACAGCGCCAGTTCGTGGCCCTCGGCCGCGAAGCGCCGGGCACAGGCCTCGCCGATCCCGGCGCTGGCGCCGGTGACGAGCGTGAGAGGTGGGTCGGGTCGTGACATGTGATTCCTCCGTGAGATTCCGCGCGGAGTGCGACAGGCTCGTCCAGGCAACATAGGTTGAGCGGCATGGCTGAGCCCGTGCATCCCGCCGCGTCCGAGCGCCACTGGCTGTTGCCCGCGCTTTCGTGGGTGGCGCGGGCCGCCGTTCACGTCTTCTATCGGTTCCGGGCAGGCGGCGAGCGCTCGCCCCTCGAGGGGCCGGTGCTGTTCGTCGCGAACCACCCGAACTCGCTGGTCGATCCGGCGTTCGTGGCGGCCGTCGCCGGCCGACCCGTCCGCTTCCTGGCGAAAGCGCCACTGTTCACCGACCGTCTCGTCGGGTGGCTGATCCGGGCCAGCGGCGCGATTCCCGTATATCGGCGCCAGGACGATCCGGCCCTGGTCGACCGCAACGTCTCGACCTTCGCGGCGGTGCACGAGGCGCTGGCCGACGGTGACGCGGTGGGCATCTTTCCCGAGGGGATCAGCCACAACCGTCCGGGGCTGGCCGAACTGCGGACCGGGGCCGCGCGCATCGCGCTCGGGTCCGTCGGGCGCGTCGGCGAGACGTTCCCCATCGTGCCGATCGGCATGGTGCTGCGCGACAAAGGACGGTTCCGTTCCGAGGCCAGTGCCATCGTCGGGTCGCCCATCGACTGGGGCGAT
>DATHRZ010000108.1:0-34993 GCA_035464655.1 Gemmatimonadota bacterium | reverse complement strand
AGATGGTGATGCCGGGCGACAACGTGAACATGGACGTGGAGCTGATCGCGCCGATCGCGATGGACAAGGAGCTGCGCTTCGCGATCCGCGAAGGCGGCCGCACCGTCGGCGCCGGCGTCGTCACCGACATCATCGAGTAGGGAAGAGACGAGAGACTGATGGCAGAGAAGATTCGGATTCGGCTCAAGGCGTTCGACCCGGTCGTGATCGACCAGACGGCCGCGGACATCGTTCGCACGGCTCAGAAGACCGGCGCGTCCGTGAGCGGGCCGATTCCGCTTCCGACACGGCGGCAGCTGTTCACCGTTCTGCGCAGTCCGCATGTCGACAAGAAGTCGCGCGAGCAGTTCGAACTCAAGACGCACAAGCGCCTGATCGACATCTACGACACGCGGCCACAGACGGTCGACGCGCTCACGAAGCTCGACCTCGCCGCGGGCGTGGACGTCGAAATCAAGGTGCAATAAGAGGGCCCCATGGCTGGAATGATCGGGAAGAAAGTCGGCATGACCCAGATCTTCGACGCGGACGGCAAGGCCGTCGGCGTCACGGTGATCGAGGTGGGTCCGTGCCCCGTCGTGCAGGTGAAGACGGCCGAGACGGACGGCTACGAAGCGGTCCAGGTCGGGTTCGGCCGCCGCCGTGAGCGCCGGGCGAAGAAGCCGGCCGCCGGTCACGCCGCACGCGCCGGGCTCGACTACGTGCCCGAAGTGCTGGCCGAGTTCGCGCCCGAGCCGGAACGCGAGTACACGCCGGGCGAAGAGCTGACGGTCGAGATGTTCGAGGTCGGACAGCGCGTGAAGATCAGCGGACGCACGAAGGGCCGAGGATTCCAGGGCACCGTGAAGCGGCACAACTTCGCCGGTTCGAGAGCGTCGCACGGCGGCAGCTCGGTTCTGCGAAAGCCGGGTTCGATCGGTCCGGGCACCGACCCCTCGCGCGTGATCAAGGGCCGTAAGATGTCGGGACAGATGGGCGGCACGGTGCGCACCGCGCTGAATCGCCGGATCGTCGCCATCGATGCCGAGAACAACCTGCTGATGATCGACGGCTCGGTCCCCGGCGCGCGGAACAACGTCGTGCTGATTCGCACGGCGTGAGACGACGGCAGAACTGAATGGCGGAGACGCGGATGAAGGCGAAGGCATATACGGAGGCGGGCGAGGCGCGCTCGGCGGAGGTGACTCTGCCGGAGAGCCTGTTCGACGGCACCGTGAACGAGCACGTCCTGCACCAGGTGGTGACGGCGCTGCTCGCGCACCGGCGCCAGGGCACGGCTTCGACGAAGACACGACAGGAGAGCCGGGGCGGTGGTCGCAAGCCCTGGCGGCAGAAGGGAACCGGCCGAGCCCGCGCGGGCTCGATCCGCTCCCCGCTGTGGCGGGGCGGCGCCGTCACCTTCGGGCCGCGGCCACGCGACTACGCACCGCAGATTCCGCGTAAGCTGAAGCGCCTGGCGACCATTTCGGCGTTCAACGCCCGCGCGGCAAGCGGCGACCTGATCGTCGTCGAGCCGTTCGAGTTCGACGAACCGAAGACACAGAAGCTGGCCGCGTTCATCGCGGCGGTCGGCGCCGAGGGCAACGTCCTCGTCCTGACCGACGGCCTGAAGCGTGACGTGTACCTGTCGAGCCGTAACCTGCCGGGCCTCATGGTGCTGCCGTGGGGAGAGGCGTCGGCCTACGACGTGCTCTGGGCCGACGTGGTCGTCGTCGAAGAGCCCGCGCTCACGCGTGACGAGGAAGAAGAAGGGAAGGACGCATGAGTCGCCCGCCGCAGGAGATCCTGGTCCGCCCGCTCATCACCGAGCAGAGCTCGGTCATGCAGGCCGAGCAGAACAAGTACACGTTCGAAGTGCACCGGTCGGCGACGAAGATCGACATTCGCAACGCCGTCGAGCAGATGTTCGACGTGTCCGTGAAGAGCGTGCGCACGATGAACTGCCTGGGCAAGGAACGGCGCGTCGGCCGGAACACCGGCCGTCGCCGCGACTGGAAGAAGGCGATCGTGACGCTCCACGAGGGTGAGCTGATCGACATGTACGAGGGAGTCTGAGCAGATGGCGCTCAAGAAATTCCGACCGGTCACGGCAGCGAGCCGATTTCGCTCCGTCTCCGGCTTCGAAGAGGTTACGCGTTCGAGCCCCGAGAAGTCCCTCGTCGAGGGACTCTCGAAAGCTTCGGGCCGGAACCACGATGGCCGGATCACGAGCCGGCGCCGGGGCGGCGGCCACAAGCGGCGCTACCGGAAGATCGATTTCAAGCGCGACAAGGTCGGTGTGCCCGGACGGGTGGCCGAGATCGAGTACGATCCGAACCGTTCGGCCCGCATCGCGCTGATCCACTATGCCGACGGCGAGAAGCGCTACATTCTGCATCCGCGCGGGCTGGCCGTCGGTGACGTGATCCTGGCGGGGCCCGACGTCGAGGCGAAGCTCGGTAACAACGTTCCGCTCGGCAGCGTGCCGCTGGGAACGACCGTGCACTGCGTCGAGCTCGAGCCCGGCAAGGGCGCCCAGATGGGCCGTTCCGCGGGGGCCGCCGTGCAGGTGATCGCCAAGGAGGGTCCGTTCGTGACCTTGCGGTTGCCGAGCACCGAGGTGCGGCAGGTTCGCTCCGATTGCACGGCGACGATCGGGCAGGTCGGCAACGTCGACCACGAGCTCATCCGGTCGGGCAAGGCCGGACGTTCGCGCTGGCTCGGGCGTCGCCCAAAGGTGCGCGGCGTCGCGATGAATCCGGTCGATCATCCGCTGGGCGGCGGCGAGGGCCGCACCTCGGGCGGACGGCCTCCGGTGTCGCCGTGGGGCGGGGCCGAGGGCAAGAAGACGCGCAAGCGGAAGAAGAAGAGCAACAGGTACATCGTGCGCGGCCGCCGACGCGGCAAGTCCACGAAGTAACCCCGAAGTAGCGGAAGAGGACGAGACCAGATGGCACGCAGCGTCAAGAAGGGACCGTACATCGACGAACGCCTCATGGGGCGCATCGATATGATGAATTCTTCGGGCGACAAGCGGGTCGTGAAGACCTGGGCCCGTGCGTCCACGATCAGCCCCGAATTCGTGGGGCACACGGTCGCGGTGCACAACGGGAACAAGTTCATCCCGGTGTACATCACCGAGAACATGGTCGGCCACAAGCTCGGCGAGTTTTCGCCCACGCGGTTGTTCCGCGGACACGGCGGCAAGCTGGCCGACAAGCGCACCCGCATTTGAGCCCGGATCGAGCGAGGGAGACGAG
Source organism: Gemmatimonadota bacterium (assembly GCA_035464655.1). Classification (GTDB taxonomy): domain Bacteria; phylum Gemmatimonadota; class Gemmatimonadetes; order Palauibacterales; family Palauibacteraceae; genus JARFPW01. The sequence goes on along the minus strand of DATHRZ010000108.1, from coordinate 31,754 downwards.
AGAGATGGAAGCGCGAGCGGTGGCGAAGAACATCCGCATGTCCGCGAGGAAGATGCGGCTCGTGATCGACGAGATCCGAGAGCGCAACGTCAACGAGGCCTATTCGATCTTGCAGTTCTCGAAGAAGGCGGCGGCGGAGCCGATCGACAAGACGCTGCGCTCGGCCGTCGCGAACGCGGTGCACCTGGCCGACGAAGAGGGCGAAGTGCTCGACGTCGACACCCTGTACGTGCGGGAATGCTACGTGGACGAGGGTCCGACCCTGCGGCGTTACCGCGCCGCGGCGATGGGCCGGGCCGCGCCGATTCGGAAGCGGATGAGCCACGTCACCATCGTCGTGGACACAAAGGAGTAGTCGTGGGACAAAAGACACATCCGTACGGTTTCCGACTGGGCATCGTGAAGCCGTGGAAGTCCCGCTGGTACGCTCGCGGGCGTGATTTTCCGGCGCTGCTCGCCGAGGACGAGAAGCTGCGCAAGTACCTGCACGCGCGGCTCGACCACGCGGCGGTGGCGGACGTCGAGATCGAGCGCAAGCCGACGAAGATCGTCGTCACGATCCACACGGGTCGTCCAGGCGTCGTGATCGGCAAGCGCGGCTCCGAGGTCGACAAGCTGCGCGACGAGCTCGCACTGCTGACCGACTCCGAGGTCTCGATCAACGTCGAAGAAATCAAGCGACCGGAAATCAGCGCGGGACTGGTGGCCGACAGCATCGCCCACCAGCTCAAGCAGCGAATCGGTTTCCGGCGCGCCATGAAGCGCGCCCTGCAGTCGGCGATGCGGGCGGGTGCCGAGGGCGTGAAGATCCAGTGCGGCGGGCGTCTCGGCGGGGCCGAGATCGCGAGAACCGAGGGCTATCACGAGGGTCGCGTTCCCCTGCACACCCTGCGGGCGGACATCGACTACGCGCAGCGGACGGCCAAGACGACATACGGAACGATCGGCGTGAAGGTCTGGGTGTTCCACGGCGAGGTCGTCGAGGAACGGCGCGGCCAGACGTACACGGCCGGCGGGGGCAACTAAGACACATGCTGCAACCGAAGCGGGTCAAGTACAGGAAACAGCAGAAGGGCCGCATGAAGGGCAATGCCCAGCGCGGCAATACGATCGCGTTCGGCGATTTCGGGCTCCAGACCCTGGATACGGGCTGGATCACGAACCGTCAGATCGAGGCGGCCCGTGTGGCGATGACCCGCCACATGAAGCGTGGCGGCAAGGTCTGGATCCGCATATTTCCGGACAAGCCGATCACCTCCAAGCCCGCCGAGACGCGGATGGGCAAGGGGAAGGGCAACCCTGAAAGCTGGGTCGCGCCCGTCAAGCCGGGCCGCGTGATGTTCGAGCTCGAAGGGGTGCCGGAGGACGTGGCGCGGCGGGCGATGCAGCTCGCGTCGGCCAAGCTTCCGGTGAAGACGAGGTTTCTGGTCCGGGAGGACTGAAGGTCATGAACGCACAAGAGATTCGCGAACTGACGGACGACGAGATCGACGCGAAGCTCGATGCCACCCGGCAGGAGCTGTTCGTCCTGCGGTTCCGGGCGAGCTTCGAGGAGACCGACCACAGCCTGATCCGTGGGCTGCGTCGGGACATCGCGCGATTGCTGACGATCCGGCACGAGCGTGAGCTCGCCGCGGTGGGAGACCAGGATGGTTGAGAATACCGAGACGACACCGAACCGCCGGAAGGTCCGGCAGGGAACCGTCGTCAGCGACGCGATGGACAAGACCGTCGTCGTATCCGTGGAGCGCCGGGTTCAGCACCCCCTGTACGGGAAGCGTGTGAACCGGTGGAAGAAATACCACGCGCACGACGAATCGAACGAATACCGGACCGGCGACGTGGTGATCATCGAGGAGACGCGCCCGTTGTCGAAGACGAAGCGCTGGCGGGTTCTCGAACTGGTCGATCGGCCGCAGACGGAGGGCTGAGCGATGATCCAGCAGGAGAGCATGGTCCGGATCGCGGACAACTCTGGCGCGAGACGCGCGCTGTGCATCCGCGTGCTCGGCGGGTCGAAGCGCCGCTACGCGGGCCTGGGCGACGTCGTGATCGTGACGATCAAGGACGCGATCCCGGGGGGCACCGTGAAGAAGGGCGAGGTGGCCCGCGCCGTCGTCGTCCGCACGGCCAAGGAGGCCCGGCGGGCGGACGGTACGTACATTCGGTTCGACGAGAACGCGGCGGTCATCATCAACGACGCCGGCGAACCGCGCGCGACACGAATCTTCGGTCCGGTGGCGAGGGAGCTGCGCGAGAAGCAGTTCATGAAGATCGTCTCGCTGGCGCCGGAAGTGATCTGAAGAGCAGGTGACGAGGAAGATGACACGCAACAAGCTGCACGTCCGAAAGGGCGACGAGGTCCAGGTGCTGTCGGGCAACTACAAGGGCGTGCGCGGCACCGTGCTGCGGACGATTCCGCGCAAGCAAAAGGTCGTCGTCGACGGCGTGAACATTCGCAAGCGGCACGAGGCTCCGTCCCAGGACAATCCGGAGGGCGGAATCGTTTCGTTCCCGGCGCCGATCCATGCGTCCAACGTCATGTTGATCGATCCGTCGACGGACGAGCCGGCGCGCTACCGGAACCGCATCGACGACGACGGGACGAAGGAGCGGATTTCCGTGAAGAGCGGAAACCCGATCCCGAAGGCGTAAGGAACCATGAAGCCAAGGCTCAGAGAGCACTACGAAACGCAGGTCGTCCCGAAGCTCCTCGGCGAGTTCGGGTTCGAGAACCCGATGGAAGTTCCGCGGCTCGAGAAGATCGTGATCAACGTCGGACTCGGGAGCGCGAAGGACGAGCCGAAGCTGCTCGACTCCGTCGTGGCCGAGATCGCTCGGATCGCGGGGCAGCAGCCAGTCGTGACGCGAGCCCGGAAGTCGGTGGCGAACTTCAATCTGCGCGAGGGCATGCCGGTCGGCGTGAAGGCCACCCTGCGCGGCGCACGGATGTACCAATTCATGGACCGGTACATCAGCACGGCCATTCCGCGCGTTCGTGACTTTCGCGGCCTCAACAGCCGCGCGTTCGACGGGCGGGGGAATTTCACGGTAGGCGTCCGGGAGCAGATGATTTTTCCGGAGATCGAGTACGACGACATCGTCCGCGTGCACGGGATGGATATCACATTCGTGACCACGACGGACCGGGACGACGAGGCGCTCGTTCTCCTCAGGGAGATGGGCATGCCGTTCCGCGGCGAGACGCCCGTAGTCGTTTGAGTTCGGGCAGACGCTCCAGGCAGCGGACCATTCAGGAGAGGTAGATGGCGAGGAAGGCTCTAGTTGAGAAGGCGAACAAGGACCGGAAGTTCAGCACGCGAGGCATCAACCGATGCCAGCGTTGCGGCCGGGCCCGCGCCTACATGCGCAAGTTCGGCCTGTGCCGGATCTGTTTTCGTGAACTGGCCCTCCGTGGAGAGATCCCGGGTGTCAAGAAGGCGAGCTGGTGATTCATGAGCATGAATGATCCCATCGCCGACATGCTGACGCGGATCCGCAACGCGGGTCGCGCAGGGCACCGTCGGGTCGACATGCCGGTCTCGAAGCTGAAAATCGAGATCGGGCGGATTCTCACGGAGAACCACTTCATCCACGGGTACAAGGTGCTGGACGAGGGCGGCCACAGGGTGCTGCGTGTCTACCTGAAATACACGGACGACGAGCGACCGGTGATCCGGTCGCTCGAGCGCGTGTCGAGTCCGGGCCTGCGTCGCTACGTGGGGGCTTCGGACGTGCCCAAGGTCAGGTCGGGTATGGGGATCGCGATCCTCTCCACGTCTCGCGGCGTGATGACCGATCGGGAGGCCCGTGCCGGGCGCGTGGGCGGAGAAGTCCTCGCCAGGGTTTATTAGGAAAAGAGAGAACGATGTCCAGAGTCGGTAAACAGCCCATTGCGATCCCCGACGGCGTCACCGTCACGGTCGATGGTTCGCGGGTCGCGGTGAAGGGTCCCAAGGGGGAGCTGGCCGGATCCTACGATCCGGAGCTCACGATCGAGTCGGTCGACGGAGAGATCCGGGTGACGCGTCCGACGGAGCAGGCGCGGCACCGCTCCCTTCATGGGCTCACGCGCAGCCTGATCGCCAACATGGTGCAGGGCGTCACGGCGGGATTCGAGCGCACGCTCGAGATCCACGGCGTGGGGTATCGCGTGCAGCAGCGCGGCAAAGACATCGAGTTGAGCGTCGGGTTCAGCAGCCCCGTGAAGTTCACGGCGCCCGACGGCATCGACCTGGTCGTAGAGACCCCGACGCTCCTGCATGTCCGCGGCGTGGACAAGCAGATGGTGGGCGAGACGGCAGCCCGGATTCGAAAGGTGCGTCCGCCCGAGCCTTACAAGGGCAAGGGGATCCGCTACCGCGACGAACACGTTCGCCGCAAGGCCGGTAAGGCCGCGGCGACCGCCTGACGTCGACGAAACAGAGGAAACGATAGATGGCGAAGAAGAGCAAGACACACGCGCGGCGCGTCGCGAGAGCGCGGCGCCACGGTCGCGTGGTCAAGAAGGTCCGGGGAACGGCCGAGCGCCCGCGTCTCGTGGTGCATCGCAGCCTGCGGAACATCGAGGGTCAGATCGTCGACGACGATCGTGGCCAGACGCTGCTCGGCGTATCGACGCTGACGGCCGGCGATGCTTCGGGGATCGAAGACGCCGAAGAGATGTCGCCCAAGCTGGCTGCCAGCTACGCGGCGGGTATGGCCCTGGCGGAGAAGGCGCGGGAGAGCGGAATCGAGCGCATCGTGTTCGACCGTGGCGGCTATCTGTATCACGGACGGGTCCGGGCGTTTGCCGAGGGCGCACGCGCCGGCGGCCTGGACTTCTAGAGAACCACTGAAGACGGACGAAAGCGATCCACATGGCGAAGAGACAGAGCCGCAGGCGGCGGAACGATGGCGACAATCTGAAGGAGAACGTGATTCACATCAATCGCGTCTCCAAGGTCGTCAAGGGTGGCCGTCGCTTCTCGTTCACGGCCCTCGTCGCGGTAGGCGACGGACAGGGAAAGGTCGGAACCTCGCTCGGCAAGGCCAACGAGGTGGCCGAGGCGATCCGCAAGGGGATCGACCGGGCTCGCAGCAGCATGGTCGAGATTCCGGTCGTAAACGGTACGATTCCCCACGAGCAGCTGGGCCGGGCCGGTGCGGGCCGCGTGCTCCTGAAGCCCGCGGGGCCGGGTACCGGCGTGATCGCCGGCGGGCCCGTGCGCGCCGTCCTGGAATGCGCCGGCGTACAGAACATCCTGACGAAGAGCCTCGGCTCCAACAATCCGCTCAACATGGTCGCGGCGACGATGGCGGGGCTGGAGGCCCTGGTGACGCCCGAACAGGTGGCGCGGGAGCGCGGCATGGATCCGGAGCTGCTTCGGGAGGCCATGCGTGGCTAAGGAAATTCGAATCAAACAGGTGCGCAGCGGCTGCAACGCCGTGAAGAAGCAGCAGGACACGCTTCGCGCGCTCGGACTCCGCCATCACCAGGCGGAAGTCGTGAAACAGGACAACCCGGCGATCCGTGGGATGATTCGTGTCGTCTCGCACCTCGTCGTGGTCGAGGAGGCCGACTGAAGATGGCGGATGAGAAGCGGTTGGGGTTGAACAATCTGAGTCCTGCACCCGGCTCGAAGCAGTCACGGAAGCGCGTCGGCCGCGGACACGGCTCGGGACAGGGAAAGACGTCGGGTAAGGGCCACAAGGGGCAGAAGTCTCGAACTGGAGCCAGCATCCCGGCGTGGTTCGAGGGCGGCCAGATGCCGTTGCATCGTCGCCTGCCGAAGCGCGGGTTCACGGCGCGCAACCGAAAGCGCTATCAGGTCGTGAACCTGCAGGCGTTGGAGGAGCTCGAGGGCTCCGACTACGGTCCTGAGGAGCTCGCTCGCCTCGGCCTGATCGGATCGGCGAGCAAGCCGGTCAAGATCCTCGGCGAGGGCACGCCGGGACGTGCGGTCACGGTGCGGGCGCATGCGTTCAGCGCTTCCGCCCGGGAGCGCATCGAGGCCGAGGGTGGTACGGCCGAATTGCTCGACTGAGCATGGCCAACGAACGCCTCAAGGCCGCGCAGGCGGCCGCCAGCATCTTCAAGATCCCGGAGCTGAAGGAGAAGATCCTCTTCACCCTTCTGTGTCTGGCGATCTATCGGCTGGGCGCGCACATACCGACCGCGATGGTCGACGTGGTGGCGCTGCAGCGGCTCTCCGGCCAGCTCCAGGGAACCCTGTTCGGGATCTATGACCTGTTCACGGGGGGCGCGCTGGCGCGAGCGACGATCTTCGCGCTCGGCATCATGCCGTACATTTCGGCGGCGATCATCTTCCAGGTGCTCGGCGCCACCTTCCCGACGATCAAGAAGCTGCAGCAGGAAGGCGAGGACGGCCAGCGAAAGCTCACGCAGTGGACTCGCTACACGACGGTCTTCCTCTGCATGTCGCAGGCCTACGGGTACGCCCTGTTCCTCGAATCGCAGGCCGGCGTCGTGACGAATCCGGGCTTCGGTTTCCGCCTGCTCACCGTGTTGCTGCTGACGGCCGGTGGCGTCTACGTGATGTGGCTGGGCGAGCAGATCACCGAGCGTGGCATCGGCAACGGGATGTCGCTGCTGATCTTCTTCTCGATCATCCAGGGGTTTCCCGGAGCGGTCGTGAACACGTTCGAGCTGTGGCGCGCGGGCGGAATCAGCCTGTTCATGCTGACCGCGCTGTGCGCGGTGTTGATTCTGATCACGGCGGCCGTCGTGTCGCTGACGATGGCCGCACGCCGGATTCCGGTGCAGATTCCGCGTAAGGTCGTCGGGCGAGGCAGAGTTCGCGAAGGCCAGAAGTCGTTCATTCCGATCCGGGTGAACTCGGCCGGCGTCATGCCGATCATCTTCGCCCAGGCGATCATCATCATCCCGGGAACGCTCTATACCTTCACCGGTGGCACGGGCGCCGGGGCGGGCGGGGTCAGCGGCTTCCTGTACGACCTCAGCCAGATCTTCGCGTTCGGTTCGACGTGGTACTACATCACCTACGCGCTGCTGATCATCGTGTTCACGTACGTTTACACGGCGATCATCTTCGACCCGATCGACCTGGCCGAGAATCTGAAGAAACAGGGCGGATTCATCCCCGGCGTGAAGCCGGGCGCCTCGACGGCCGAGTACATCGACGGCGTGCTGACGCGCGTGACGCTGCCGGGCTCGATCTACCTGGCGGTCATCGCCCTGCTGCCGTTCTTCATCTTCGACGCGTTCGACATCCAGACGTTCTTCTTCGGGGGCACATCACTGCTGATCGTCGTCGGCGTCGCACTCGACACGGTTCAGCAGATGCAACAGCACCTCCTGCTTCGTCAGTACGAAGGCTTCATGAAGAAGGGCCGCGTGAAGTACCGGGGTCGTCAGCGGTACATGTGATCGGCTACGCCTGATGCGGCTCGTAATGATGGGCCCGCCGGGAGCGGGAAAAGGGACGCAGGGCGCGCTGCTCGCGCAGCGCTACGGCGTTCCGCGCTATTCGACGGGCGACATTCTCCGCGCGGCGCGGCGTGAAGGCACTGAACTGGGCCACGCCGCCCAGGAGTACATGGACGCCGGCGAGCTCGTACCCGACGACATCATCCTCGGAATGATGCGCGAGGCGCTGTCGTCGGACGAAGCAGCCGATGGCTTTCTGCTCGACGGCTTCCCGCGCACGATTCCGCAGGTCGAGGGCCTGGCGGAGCTGTTGAACGACCTGGGACTCGAGCTCGACGCGGTCGTCGACCTCGACGTGCCGGACGACGAGATCGTCCGGCGACTGTCCTCGCGGCGCGTGTGCACGGATTGCGGACGCGTCGCTACGACGGATACGGGAGACGAGGCAGCCTGTCCCGAGTGCGGCGGCGAACTGCGCCGACGCCCGGACGACGACCCCGCGACGGTGAGGCGGCGCCTCGAGGTGTATCGTGACGAAACGGCTCCGGTGCTCGACTGGTACGAAGACTCGGACACGCCGGTCGTTCGGGTCCGGGGTACCGGCTCCGTGGACGACGTGCTCGAGGGCGTCGTGAGGGCGATCTCCGCATGATCCGGCTGAAAACGGCGGACGAGATCGAAGGGATCGCACGGGCCGGGCGTATCGTGGGCGATACCCTGGCCCACGTGGCCGAACGGGCCCGACCCGGGGTGAGCACGGCGGAGCTCGACCGCGAGGCCGAGGCGTTCATCCGCTCGCACGATGGTGCCGTCCCGGCGTTCAAGGGTCTGTACGATTTTCCGGGCACGCTGTGCACGAGCGTGAACGAAGAGATCGTGCACGGCATCCCGTCCGCCCGTCGCGAGTTGGCCGAGGGTGACGTGCTGAAGCTGGACGTCGGGGTGAAACTGGACGGCCTGTTCGCCGACGCGGCGCTCAGCGTGCCGATCGGTCCGACGGCGCCCGACACGGAGCGGCTGCTCGAGACGACGCACCGGGGACTGGCGGCAGGGATCGAGGCGGCAAGGGTCGGGGCGACGATCGGCGACGTCGGCGCGGCGATCCAGCGAATCGTCGAGGCCGAGGGATTCAGCATCGTGCGGGAGCTGGTCGGTCACGGGCTGGGGCATCTTCCGCACGAGGACCCCCAGGTACCGAACTACGGTAGACCCGGCAGCGGTCCGCGCATCCAGGAGGGACTGGTGATCGCGATCGAGCCGATGGTGAACCTGGGCTCGCGCGAGGTACGAACGCTGGACGACGGTTGGACCGTGGTCACGGCGGACGGAAGTCTGTCCGCACATTTCGAGCACACCGTGGCGGTGACGTCCGAGGGTCCGAGGATCCTCACGGGCGCCCGGCCGCGGGTCACGATTCAGGAGTAGAATTTGGCCAAGGAAGAACCGATTCAAATGGCGGGAGAGGTCATCGAGGCCCTTCCCAACGCGATGTTTCGCGTGAAGCTCGAGAACGGGCACGAGATCACCTGTCACGTTTCGGGCAAGATCCGCATGCACTACATCCGGATCCTGCCCGGGGACGAGGTGACCGTGGAAATGTCGCCCTACGACCTCACGAAGGGGCGCATCACCTATCGGTTCAAGTAGCAGTCCGAGCCGGCAATTGAATTCGTGACTCGAAACAGCTAGTATAGAAAGCTCTTTCGTGAACGGCAGACAGGGATGGAAACGGGATGAAAGTGCGTTCGAGCGTCAAGCGGATGTGCGAGCACTGCAAGATCGTGCGGCGCCGAGGCGTGGTGCGGGTGATCTGCAGCCGCAATCCGAAGCATAAGCAGAGGCAGGGCTGACGAATGGCCAGAATCGCCGGGGTGGATCTGCCCCGAGGCAAGCGCGTGGAAATCGCGCTGACGTACATCTACGGAATCGGGCGCTCGACGGCGCGTGACATCCTCACCGACACGGCCGTGGATCCGGACATCCGGGTTCATGACCTGACGGACGAGGACGTGAACAAGCTTCGTCGCGTGATCGACAACCGCTACAAGGTGGAGGGTGCCCTGCGCACCGAGACGTCGATGAACATCAAGCGACTGATGGACATCGGCTGCTATCGGGGCCTGCGCCACCGGAAGGGTCTGCCCGTGCGCGGGCAGCGGACACATACGAACGCACGTACCCGCAAGGGTCCCCGCCGCACCGTGGCGGGTAAGAAGAAGCCGCCGAAGAAGTAGGGGAAGCGAGAGAGCATGGCGAAGCCGAGAAGTGGCGGGCGACGCAAGAAGGTCGTCGACGCCGAGGGCATGGCCCACATCAAGGCCACGTTCAACAATACGATCATCACGATCACCGACATGCAGGGCGATACGGTCGCCTGGGCGAGCGCCGGCAAGGCCGGCTTCAAGGGGTCGAAGAAATCGACGCCTTTCGCCGCGACGATCGCCGCCGAGTCGGTGGGCCGTGAAGCCGCCGCGGCGGGTATGAAGCGGGTGCACGTACGAGTTCAGGGCCCGGGGTCGGGGCGCGAGTCCGCCATCCAGGCCCTGCAGTCCGCCGGGCTCACCGTGCGCTCGATTCGTGACGTAACGCCGATTCCGCACAACGGTTGCCGGCCACCCAAGAAACGGCGCGTCTGAGCTGAGTCGGACGCGGCACGAGCAGGAACCCGAAGGAGAACCAGAGAGCTAGATGTCACGTTATACTGGACCCGTCTGTCGTCTGTGCAGGCGCGAGGGTGAGAAGCTCTTCCTCAAGGGGAAGCGCTGCTTCACGGAAAAGTGCGCGATCGAGCGCAAGGGCTACCCGCCCGGCATGCACGGCAATTCTCGTCGTCGCCGACGCTCGTCGGAGTATGCGACCCAGCTCCGTGAGAAGCAGAAGGTGAAACGGATCTACGGCGTCGGTGAGAAGCAGTTCCGGCGGCTGTTCGAGCACGCGGCCCGGGTGAAGGGGGTAACGGGTGAGAACCTGCTCGTGTCGCTCGAATCGCGTCTCGACAACCTGGTGTACCGCATGGGTTTCGCGGCGTCGCGCAAGTCGGCCCGCCAGCTCGTCCGGCACCGCCACGTCAAGGTCAACGGCGCCACGGTCGACGTACCCAGTTACATGGTGGGGCCCGGCCAGGAGATTTCCGTCGCCGCGTCCGCCCGCGACATCCCGCTCGTTCGAGAGGCCGTCGAGTACCGGAAGGGCAAGGATACGCTCTCCTGGATCGGCGTGGACCTGGACAATCTCACGGGCCGCATGCTTGAAGTACCTTCTCGAGCCGATATCCCGCTCGCCGTTCAGGAGCAGCTGATCGTCGAGCTTTACAGCAAGTAAACGAGGCAGCGCGATAAAGATGCTAGATCTCACAGGACTGATCCTGCCGAGCACCGTAGAGGAACGCGATCGTTCCCCCGACGGGCGGCGGGCCGAGTACGTACTACAGCCCCTCGAGCGCGGATTCGGCCATACGGTCGGCAACTCCATCCGTCGTTTGCTGCTCTCCTCGCTGCCCGGCGCCGCGATCTGGGCGTTCCGGGCGGACGGCGTTCAGCACGAGCACCAGACGGTCGACGGCGTGGTCGAGGACGTACACCAGATCATCCAGAATCTCAAGCGCCTGGTCGTCGTGCTCGACGAAGGTGTCGACGAGGCGAAGCTGGAGCTGTCGCTGGTCAAGGCCGGCACAGTTCGCGCTTCGGCGATCAGCTCGGTGTCCGGCGTAACGATCGTGAACCCGGAGCAGACGCTGTTCACCCTGCAGGAGGACCTGCCGGAGAACCGTCCGCTCAACCTCGAGTTCTGGGTGAATCGAGGTCGAGGGTTCGTGACGGCCGAGAATCACGAGCGTCCCGACGACGCGCCGGTCGACCTGATTCCGACGGATTCGATCTACAATCCGGTCCTGCGGGCCAATTTCGTCGTGCAGGAGACGCGGGTCGGCCAGCGCACCGACTTCGACCGGCTGACGCTGCAGGTGGAAACCGACGGATCGATCGATCCGGGCGACGCGGTCGCCTACGCCGCCGAGCTGGGGCAGACCCACCTCGGCTACCTGCTGAGCTTCGGCTCCGGGACGAACGGCGCACCGGCGAAGCGCGGCGCTGCCGACGACCGTCGCGCCGTGCCCGCCGACATGGCCGAGTTGCTCGCCTCGGAGCTTTCCGAGTTCAACGGCATCTCGATCCGTTCGCGGAACAACCTGGACAAGGCCGACATCCGTACCCTGTACGACATCGTCACGCGGACGCGTGACGAGATCCTCGACGTTCCGAGCTTCGGCGAGAAGTCCCTCGAGGAGGTCGCCGAAGTCGTGGCACTCAACGGGTTGCGGTTCGGCATGAATATCGAGCGTGACGAGTCCGGCGCCATGTGGATCGTCGAGGACGACGCGGCGGAGGCCGAAGAGGAGTCCGATGAGGCATAGGAAAAAGGGGCGGGAGCTCAGCCGCACCTCGAGCCACAAGCGGGCGATGCTGCGCAACATGGCCACGAGCCTGATCCAGCATGAGCGGATCCGGACCACCGAGGCCAAGGCGAAGGAGTTGCGCCCCGTGGTCGAAAAGCTGATCACGCTCGGCGGCGTGGACGATGTTCACAGCCGCCGGCGCGCGCGCCGGTTCATCGAGGATCGGGTCGCGCTTCAGAAGCTGTTCGACGAGATCGGTCCACGCTTCCGCGAGCGCCCCGGTGGCTACACGCGGATTCTCAAACTGGGCCCCCGCAAAGGCGACGGAGCGGAACTGGCGATCATCGAGCTGACGGAATAGCTCGGAGCACGGTCGGCCGATGGCCGGGAAAGGCATGCAATCCATGACGCGTCGGATGAACTCGAGGGGTGCGTCGCCCCTGCTCGTGATTCTCGCGGTCCTCCTGGTGGCGGGCCTGCTCTACTGGCTGTACCTCCAGTCGCAGAACGTCGACGACGAGGTGCAGGCGGTGACGGAGGAAGAGGCGGCCGGCGAACTGGTCGACTTCATCCCCGCGCAGCTCGTCGAGGCGCCGGAGAGCGTGGTAGGGGAGGAAGGGGCGCTGCGCGACCTCGGCGTGTCGCAGGGACTCGGCCGCGGCGTGATCACCGTCGACCTCGACGGAGAGAACCAGTACCCCGTGCTCCTCGGTCCCGACCTCATCGCCGCCGGGGCCACGCCGCGCAGCGGTGAGCGCGTGACGCTGTATGGCAGGGTTTACGTGCTCAACGATTCGATCCGCGACGCCTGGGTCGAGGGAGCCGCCGTCGACGAAGGGAACGCGGGAGCGATTCCTGAAACCTCGAGCTTCTTGCTCGCCGACTCGCTGACGTTCAACTAGACAGGGCTCGACGCATCGAGTCCGACGGAGACGACGACGTACCATGGCGAATTTCTGCTACGTGTGTAACAAGGGACCGGCGACCGGGAACCGCGTGAGCAACGCGAACAACCGCGTCAAGCGCCGCTTCATGCCCAACCTTCAGCCGGTGCGGATCCTCGAAGAGGGACGGCGCCGGAAGGTTCGCGTGTGTACGCGCTGCATCAAGGCCGGCAAGATCAGCAAGGCTCCCTGATCGAGCGCGCCGGTGTACCGGGAGCCCGTCCCGGCCGCCCGGAGTCACGCGAGGCTTCGCCGACCGGCGGAGCCTTTGTCGCAGGTGAGCGAGGTGTCGCGGATCGTCCGAACGTTCGGGGGATTTCGTGAGGGTCCTCGTCACCGGGGCAGACGGGTTCGTCGGCGAGCACCTGGTCGCCGAGTTGCTCGAGGCGGGGCACGAGGTCTCCGCCTCGACGCTCACCCTGCCGCCGACGCGCGATACTCTCACCATCGAACAGGTGGCGGCCGCCGACTGGAAGGCAGCCGACGTGCGCGACCACGACGCGCTGTATCGTCTGATCGCCGCCATCCGGCCCGAGCAGATCTACCATCTGGCCGGATTCGCCTCGGGGGCAATGGCGCGCGAGCACGCTTCGGAGGCGCTGTCGGTGAACGCGGGCGGGACCGTGAACCTGTGCGAAGCCATCGGAGCGGTCAGGGAAGAATTCTTCGACTTCGACCCGCGGATTCTCGTCATGGGGTCGGGCGACTCCTATGGCGATGCGGCGCGCGAGGACGTACCGCTCACCGAGCACATGCGGCTGCGTCCGGTTTCGGCCTACGGACTCTCGAAGGCCGCGCAGGAACTCGCTGCTCACACGTACCGTCGGGCACGCGGGTTGCGTATCCTCGTCGCCCGCAGCTTCAACCTGGTGGGGCCGGGCCAGGCGTCGCATTTCGTCGTGCCCGACTTCTGCACGCAGGTCGCCGAGATGGCGTGCGGAAGGAATCGCGAGCGCGTGCTGCACGTCGGCAACCTCGACGTCGAGCGCGATTTCACGGATGTGCGCGACGGGGTTCGGGCGTTTCGGCTCGCCATGGAGCTCGCCGAGCCCGCGGCAGCGTACAACGTGGCGAGCGGGCGGGCGATCCCGATCCGGCGGCTGCTGGAGTGGATCCTCGACGAGGCGGGGATCGAGCCCGAGATTGTCTCCGACGCCGATCGCCGCCGCCGCGCAGAAGTGCCGCGTATCCGCGGCGATGCCGGATTCATCCGGCGCGACACCGGCTGGGCGCCGGAGCGCGACATCGAGGCGTCGGTTCGGGAAGTGTACCGCTGGATCGCGAAGCGCTATACCCGGCAACAGTCGCCGGATCGTCCGGTCATCGGACGGAGGGACGCCTGACAACATGAACGTTACCGTGATCGGAAGCGGCTATGTCGGCCTCGTCGCGGGGGCCTGCCTCGCCGAGACGGGCAACCAAGTGATCTGCGCGGACATCGACGCCGACAAGGTAGAGCTCCTGTCGCGCGGTGAAGTGCCGATTTACGAACCCGGTCTGGACCGGCTCCTGGCCCGGAACCTCGACGAGGGGAGACTCGAGTTCACGACCGACGTGGGTGGCGCCGTAGAGAACGCTCGCGTCGTGTTCATCGCCGTCGGCACGCCGCCCGGCGAAGACGGCTCCGCCGACCTGAAGCACGTTCTCGACGTGGCCGGTGTCATCGGCAGGCACATGACCGACGAGAAGGTCGTGATCACGAAGAGCACGGTGCCGGTCGGGACGGCAGGCCTGGTGCGCGCCGAGGTCGAGCGCCACACGGATCGCACGTTTCACGTTTGCTCGAATCCCGAGTTCCTCAAAGAGGGCGCTGCCGTCGACGACTTCATGCGCCCGGATCGGGTCGTGTGCGGGATCGAGTCCGCCGCCGCCCGCCCCGTCCTCGAGGAGCTCTACGAACCGTTCGTGCGCAGTGGGAATCCGCTGATCTTCATGGACATCGCCTCGGCAGAGCTGACGAAATATGCGGCCAACGCGATGCTCGCGACCCGAATCAGCTTCATGAACCAGATCGCCCGCCTGTGTGAAGTGGCCGGCGCGGACGTGAACCTGGTCCGCAAGGGGATCGGTACCGACGAACGGATCGGCCAGGCCTTCCTGTACGCCGGCGCGGGGTACGGAGGAAGCTGTTTCCCGAAGGACGTGCGGGCCCTCATCCGGACGGGCGAGGAGCTGGGCGTCGACCTGTCGATTCTGCGTGAGGTGCACGAAGCGAACGAGCGCCAGAAGAAACTGATCGGCGAGAAGCTGCGGAAGCGGTTCGGCGACGAACTCGACGGGCATCGATTCGCGGTCTGGGGGTTGTCGTTCAAGCCCGAGACCGACGACATGCGCGAGGCCGCGTCCGTCGTGATCATCGAGGACCTCCTGGCCATGGGCGCCGAGGTCGTGGTGCACGACCCGGTCGCCTTCGACGTGGCCCGCGAGTGGTACCTGGGTGACCGGGTCGAATACGCCGACGACGAGTACGAGGCCTGCCGGGACGCCGATGCCCTCGTGGTCGTCACCGAATGGCTTCAGTATCGACGGCCCGACTGGAGCCGGCTGCGCGGGCTGCTGAAGGCCCCGATCGTGTTCGACGGCAGGAACCTGTTCCGACCCGACCGGATGCGCGAGGACGGCTTCGAATACTATCCGATCGGACGGGAGCAGGTGCGATGAGGGTGCTGATCACGGGGGCCGCAGGTTTCCTGGGCTCGCATCTGACCGATCGATTTCTTGCCGACGGCCACGCCGTCGTCGGCGTCGACAACCTGATCACCGGCAGCCTCGACAATCTCGCGCACCTGCGAAACGAGCCCCGGTTCGAATTCGTCGAGCACGACGTCACGACCTACATCGACGTCGAGGGTGACCTCGACGGCGTTCTGCACTTCGCCTCGCCCGCGAGCCCCGTGGACTATCTGGAGCTGCCCATCCAGACGCTCAAGGTGGGAAGCCTCGGGACGCACAACGCGCTCGGCCTCGCGAAGGCGAAGGGCGCGCGCATGCTGCTGGCTTCGACCTCGGAAGTGTACGGCGACCCGCTCGTTCACCCGCAGCCCGAGAGCTACTGGGGCAACGTGAACCCGATCGGACCTCGCGGGGTGTATGACGAAGCGAAGCGCTTCGCGGAGGCGATCACCATGGCCTACCATCGATTCCATGGCCTCGATACGCGCATCGTGCGGATCTTCAACACGTACGGTCCGCGCATGCGGCCGTACGACGGACGGGTGGTGTCGAACTTCATCGTGCAGGCCCTTCTCGGACGGCCCCTGACGGTGTACGGCGACGGATCGCAGTCGCGGAGCTTCTGCTTCGTTTCGGACGAGGTCGAGGGCATCTTCCGGCTGTTCAACAGCGAGGAGTCCGATCCGGTCAACATCGGCAACGCCACCGAATTCACGATCGTCGAGTTGGCCGACGCCGTGCTCGACCTCGTCGGGTCGGAGGCGGGAATCCGGCATCTTCCACTGCCCGAGGACGATCCAAAGGTTCGCCAGCCGGACATCTCGCGGGCGAGGAAGGTGCTCGGCTGGCAGGCCGAGGTTCCGCTGCGCGAAGGTCTCGAACAGACGATCGCGTACTTTCGGCGCCTGCACGAGACCCGGGCGCTGACGGCGCCCCCCGTGCTGACGGAGGACGAGGAGTGACGGCAGCTTCGACCGCGCCCCGGCGGTTGTCGGTCGTGATGCCGGTGTATAACGAAGCCGAGACGCTGGAGGAGATCGTGCGCCGCGTGGCGGCGACGACGCTGAAGGCCGAGATCGTTGCCGTCGACGACGGCTCGAGCGACGATTCGCTCGCCATCCTCGAGAAACTGCGCGACGAAGGCCTGATCGACCACCTGGTGGTGCACGAGCGGAACCGGGGCAAAGGGGCGGCGCTCGCGACGGGCTTTTCGGAGGCCTCGGGCGATTTCGTGATCGTCCAGGACGCCGACCTGGAGTACGACCCGTCGGAGTACCGCAAGTTGCTGGAGCCCATCCTCGACGATCGGGCCGACGTCGTGTTCGGGTCCCGGTTCTTCGGCGGGGAGCCGCACAGGGTTCTCTACTTCTGGCACTACCTCGGGAACCGCTTCCTCACCCTGCTGTCCAATATGGTCACGAACCTGAACCTTTCCGACATGGAGACCTGCTACAAGTGTTTCCGTCGGGAGGTGCTGGACGGCCTGGTGATCGAAGAGCGAGGCTTCGGGGTAGAACCGGAACTGACCGCGAAGGTGGCCCTCGGCGGCTGGCGCGTCTACGAGGTCGGCGTGTCGTACAGTGGGCGGACCTACGCCGAAGGGAAGAAGATCGGCTGGAAGGACGGCATACGTGCCATCTACTGCATCCTCAAGTACGGCCTGCTCCGACGAGGGCGGAGGCAGCGTCCATCGCGGCCGGACCTGGCCGCGGACTGAGGTGGGGAAGGTGTCGAAGCGACTCGGGCGCGCCCTCCGGTGCGGACTGCTCGCGGCGCTCGTAGCGACCGTGGCTTGCGGCGGGGCCGACGGCCCGCTCGAGCAGGGAGATCGCCTGATGGCGGTAGGCGCGGTCGACGAGGCGATCGCGGAATACAAGCTCGCCCTGCGTACCATCGGTGACGAGCCCGACGTGCTGCTGCGCCTGGGCAGCGCCTACGGCCAGCGAGGTGAGGTCGAAGCCGCGCTCCAGTATCTGCGCCGCACGCTCGAGCAGGATTCGTCGTATCGCGACGCGGTCGCCGCCGAGATGGCGGAGGCGGCGCGCGTCGCGCTCGAAGACGGATCGCCGGACAACATGGCCCGCGCGCTCGAGATGGTTCTGCCGATGGGGCTCGGTTACGTACCGCCCGACCTGAAGCTCGCCCTGGCCGACTACCACGCCGACCTGTCCGACTATGGACGAGCCCTGCCACTGTACCTGTCGGCGCTGGAGGACGGCGAGGAGGAACCGGAAACGTGGCTCGCGACGGCCGTCGCGTTCCAGGAAGTGGGGGGATGTCGAGAGGCCCTCGACTACTTCGAGCGCTATCTCGACAGCCCGCGGGCCGACCGGGGAGCCGGCTCCGCCGCGCGCTGGCAGTACGGGCAGTGCCTGTACGTTGTGGCCGAGCAGGAGCGGGCCGCCGGACGAACGGCGTCGGCGCTCGAAAAGCTGGACCTCCTGATCGGTCAGGGGGTTCCACGTACTTTGCTCGACCGGGCCCACTTCGCGCGCGGTGAGATCATGCGTCGCGCGGGCAACCTCGAGGCCGCCGAGCGGGAGTACGAGAGGGTGCGCGAGCTGAACCCGGCTCGGACGGGTCCTCTGGTCCGGCTCGCTGAAGAACGAATCCGCGAAATCCGCTACGGAAAGTCATAAATCCCGTGCCACGAACACTTTCTTCCTCGAACAGGGCCAGTCCACGACGTGCGGAGCTGCTCGCGCCACTCGCGCTGTTCGTGCTGAGCGGCCTGACCGCTTGCGCCGTGGCTCTTCCGCCCCCCGAGGCTACGCCCACGGAGCGATTCGAATGGTCGCGTGAGCGGTTCGAAGAGGAGAAGTACAACGACGCGATCCGCGGGTTTCGTGACCTGCTGTTCCGTGAGCCCCTGCATGTGACGACGGACAGTGCGCGCTACCTGCTCGCGGAGGCGTACCTGGCCACGAACCAGCACCTGCTCGCCGCGAACGAGTTTCGAATGCTCGCCACCAGCCGGCCCAACAGCCCGGTGGCCGACGACGCCCAGTTCGGAATGTGCCGGGCATACTGGGAGATGTCACCTTCGATTCCGCGCGACCAGGAGTACACGCGGCGGGCCGTCGAGGCCTGCACGCGGCTGCTCGAGTACTTTCCGCGCAGCACCCTCGATCGCGAAGCGCGGCGCCTTATCGAGGAGGCGCGTGTCAAGCTTGCCGAGAAGCGGGCGAGCGTCGGAAACTGGTACTTCGAGCGCAAGTTCTATGAGTCGGCCATCATCTACTTCGAGTCGACCGTGCAGGAGTACCCCGACGCCCCGGTGGTTCCCGAGGTGCTCGGAAAGCTGCACGACAGCTATTCGGAAGTCGGGTTCCTGGCGGAGGCCAGCGTCGTGCGGGAGACCCTGCTCGAGCGCTTCCCCGACAGTCCCGAGGCGCGGGCACTACGACCGCGCGACGACTCCAGGTCCGGCGGCGACTCCGGCGCCGGCGGCGCGTCAACGACCGAGTGAGCGCGCCCGTCCGCGTCGGCGTGTTCGGCGGCACGTTCGATCCGCCTCACGTCGGCCACCGTATCGTGGCGATGGATGTCGTAGAGAACGTGCCCTTCGATCGACTGATCATCGTGCCGGCCGCCCGTCCCCCGCATCGCGACGCGACGCTACCGGGCGACGTACGGCTGGATCTCGTGCGACGCGCCTTCGTCGGCGATGCCCGGCTGGAGGTCAGCGATATCGAGTTCCGGCGGGACGCCCTCTCCTACACCGTCGACACACTGGAGCGAATCGGCGCGCAGCATCCGGACGCCCGCCTTTTCCTCGTGCTGGGCTCCGACCAGTATGAAGGGTTGAGCGGCTGGTGGAGGCCCGAGCGTATCGTCGAGCAGGCGGAACTCGTCGTCATGCGGCGCGCCGGCGGCTCGATCGAGGCCGACGATCGCTTCCCGTACAGGCCGGTGGACGTTACCCGCGTCGACCTGTCGAGCACGGATATCCGTCGGCGCCTGGCGGCGGGCCGCTCCGTCCGGTACCTGGTGCCGGACGTGATCCTCGAAGATGTCGAGCGGGCCTGGGCCCGACAGACGAACGCTGAACGAGTGACGGGATAAGAGACGCGATGTTGAAGCAGATCATCAACAAGGTGCTGGGCACCCGCTTCGAGCGGGAAATGAAGAAGCTCCAGCCGATCGTAAACGAGATCAAGCGGCACGAGGAGGAGATCGGCTCCGTCTCGGACGACGACTTGAAGGCCTCGACCGATCGGTTCCGGTCGTTGATCCGCGAGCGTACCCAGGGGCTCGAGACGCTGATCGGCGAGTTGCGCGAGGAGCGGCGCCACAGCGAGGAGCCGTCGGATCGCGAGGTGCTGACACAACAGATCGCCGAGGCGGAGGACGAGTTGCGCGACGCCACGTCCGAAGTGCTCGACGAGATCCTGCCGGAGGCGTTCGCCGTGGTGCGGGAGGCCTGCCGGCGGCTGCTCGGCACCGAGATCGAGGTCACCGGGAACAAGATGATCTGGGACATGGTCCCGTACGATGTCCAGCTCATCGGTGGCATCGTGCTGCACCAGGGCAAGATCGCGGAAATGGCGACCGGTGAGGGAAAGACGCTCGTCGCTACCCTGCCACTCTACCTGAACGCGCTCCCTCGGAAGGGCGCGCACCTGGTCACGGTCAACGACTACCTGGCCCGCCGCGACTCGCAGTGGATGGGCGCCGTGTTCGAGTACCTCGGGCTCACCGTCGGTTGCCTCGACGACACGGAGCCGGGCACGCCCGAGCGACGGGCCGCCTACGGCTGCGACATCACGTACGGAACGAACAATCAGTTCGGCTTCGACTACCTGCGCGACAACATGGTCGTGCGGATGGAGGACCGGGTGCAGCGGTCCCATGCCTACGTGATCATCGACGAGATCGACTCCGTGCTCGTCGACGAGGCGCGGACGCCGCTGATCATCAGCGGTCCGGTCGGCCGCGGCCAGGACCAGCAGGTTTACAAGCAGTACAACGCCCAGGTCGCCGCCCTCGTGCGCAAGCAGGGGCACATCGTCAACGACCTGGTGGCGGCCGCCGAGGAGGAATGGAACAAGCTCCAGGCCGAAGCCGAAGACGCGAGCGAGTTCGTCACCGGCAAGTACCTGCTGGCGGCCCAGCGCGGCGGTCCCAAGAACAAGCGCCTGCTGAAGCTGCTGAACGAAACGGGCGCCAAGCAGCTCATGCAGCGGACCGAGGGCGCCCTGATGCGCGACAAGGCGCTCGCCGAGGTCGACGAGGAGCTGCTCTACCAGACCGACGAGAAGGGCCACACGATCCAGCTCAGCGACCAGGGCCTCGACGTGCTGAGCCCGGGCGACCCCGATGCGTTCATCGTGCCCGACATCTCCGAGGCGGTCAAGCACATCGAGGACGAGGAGGAGCTGTCCGTCGACGAGAAGCGTGAGCGCATCCAGCAGCTCGAGCGCGAATACGCCGAGAAGTCGGAGCGCATCCACGTCATCCACCAGCTCGTCAAGGCGCACGCCCTGTACGAGAAGGACGTGGAGTACGTGGTCGAGAACGGCGAGGTCGTGATCGTCGACCAGTTCACGGGGCGCAAGATGCATGGCCGGCGCTGGAGCGACGGCCTGCACCAGGCCGTAGAGGCGAAGGAAACGGTCAGCATTCGCGGTGAGACGCAGACGCTCGCGACGATCACCATCCAGAACTACTTCCGCATGTACGACAAGCTGTCGGGTATGACGGGTACCGCCGAGACGGAAGAGACGGAGTTTCACGAGATCTACGGGCTCGAGGTGATCGTCATCCCGACGAACCGGCCGGTCCGGCGGCTCGACGACGAAGACCTCCTCTACCGCACCAAGCGGGAGAAGTACGCGGCCCTGCTGGACGAGATCGAAAGGCTGCACAGGCGCGGGCTGCCGATTCTGGTCGGCACGACGAGCGTCGACGTGTCGGAGACCGTGTCGCGGATGCTCAAGCGGCGGGGACTGGACCACGAGGTGCTCAACGCCAAGCAGCACGAGCGGGAGTCGCAGATCGTGGCGGATGCCGGACAGCCCGGCGCGATCACGATCGCGACGAACATGGCCGGGCGCGGAACCGACATCAAGCTCGGCCCGGGCGTGGTCAAGTGCCAGGTGTGCGGCATTCAGTCGAGCGTGCCCGCCTTCGGCCAGGTTCACGAGGAGGCCGACCTGACGCAGGACGAGGTCGAAACGCTCGGCTGCCACGTCGATCCGCCGTGCGGCTTGCAGATTCTCGGCACGGAGCGCCACGAATCGCGGCGCATCGATCGCCAGCTCCGAGGGCGGTCGGGTCGCCAGGGTGACCCGGGCTCAAGCCGGTTTTTCCTGTCGCTCGAGGACGATCTGATGCGCCTGTTCGCCACCGATCGGGTGGCCAAGGTGATGGACAAGCTGGGCGCCGAAGAGGGCGAGGTCATCACGCACCCGTGGATGACCAAGGCCATCGAGCGCGCGCAGCACCGCGTCGAGCTCCAGAACTTCCAGGCCCGCAAGAAGCTGCTCGAGTACGACGACGTGATGAACCAGCAGCGCGAGGTCGTCTACGATCTCCGCCTGTTCGCGCTCGAGGGTGGAGAGGATCTCAAGGGCGAGGTGTGGGAGATGATTCAGTCGGCCGTTCAGGCCGACTTCGAGACGGTGATCCCTCCCGGCGGTGTCGCCGACGATTGGGACCTCGAGGCTCTGCGCGAGAAGATGCTGCTCAACTACTTCCTTCTCCCGACGTTCCTCGAGCTCGACGGAGCGGGTCCCCAAGACTACCCGTGGGCGACCACCGAGGAGCTCGAGGACGCGCTGATCGAGTTCGTGCGCGAGGCGTACCACGACAAGCTCGACTCGTTCGGAGAGGCGTGGGAGCGCATCCTGAGCTTCATCACGCTATCGGTGCTCGACATGAAGTGGAAGGACCACCTCTACGACCTCGACCACCTCCGCGATTCGATCCGCTACCGGGCGTACGGGCAGCGGGATCCGCTGATCGAATACAAGAAAGAGGCGTTCGAGGCGTTCGTCGACCTGATGGCCGACATGCGCCGTACGCTGGCGAACCGCCTGTTCCGCGCGCAGATCGAGCAGCGTCCCCAGACGCTGCGGGCGCCGCAGATCACAGGGCTGAGCGGACCTTCCGGCGCACCCCCGACGGGTGTGGGTGGCGGAGGCCGGGCCCCCGCCGGCGACGGCCGCGGCGCTTCGGGTTCGTCGGCGCGACCCGAGATGAGCCCGACCGGGATCGCGGCGACGGCGAAGGACACCGACGAGCCGGCAGCCGCCGTGGGCACGATGGCCGGTCCGGCGGTGAGCGAGGATCCCGAGTTCGCCGACGTGGGGCGCAACGATCCGTGCCCGTGTGGCAGCGGGAAGAAGTTCAAGAAGTGCCACGGCGCGAAGGTCTGAGCGCCCGCGTTTCGGCGCCGGCGTCCTCCGATGCGATCATAGGGCGCGACCATCTGGGACGGCCCGGGGCGAGGCCATTTGACTGGCGGACCCCGACCCACTATAATAGACGCGATTTGAAACAGGCAACGATGAGGGCAGCAAGAGTGCTCGAAAATGGAGGCGGGGTCTTCCATGTGAAGATCACGCCTCGTTTGTTTTTACGGGGTGACCGGTTTGGTCACACCAGCCGCGCGGGCTTTCCGCGCATCTATGGTCTCCAGTGCGGGTCATCCGAACTCGAAGATCGTAACACCAAGGGAGCGCGATGATGCGTACCAAGGGAACAGTAAAGTGGTTCGACGACCAGAAGGGTTTTGGTTTCATCACTCCGGAGGACGGTAGCAAGGACTGCTTCGTCCATCACAACAACATCCAGGCTGAAGGCTTCAAGAGCCTCACCGAGGGTGCAACGGTCGAATTCGACGTCGTGCAGAGCCCGAAGGGTCCTGCCGCGGAGAACGTCGTCCAGCTCTCCTGACCTCCGGGTCGTGAGATGAGGGCCACGGGCCGCTCGAGCGATCGGGCGGCCCGTTGCTCATTGGGGCCTCCAGCAGCCCCGTCCACTCGACGTACAGACAACTCACTCGACCGGAGATATCGCAAGTGCGTTCATTTTTTCGCGGCAAGCAACTAATCGGCCTCGTACTGATGGCCCTGATGATGGGGTGTTCGATGGAATCTCCCGAAGCGGGCGTCGACGCGGCGCTCGAGACGGACGATGAGAAGGCGAGCTACGGCATCGGTCTCAACATCGGTCAGGGGCTGGTCCCGCTGGCCGAGCGCATCGACGTGAACTCGTTCGCGATGGGCCTGCGCGATGCACTGGCCGAGGCGGATCCCGCGGTTCCGCAGGAGGAGCTCCACGAGCTGCTGAATTCCCTGCAGGTGGACCTCCAGCAGGCGCAGCAGCAGGCGACGGCGGCGGAAGCGGATGCCAACCAGGCGAGGGCGGATTCGTTCCTCACCGCCAACGCGGAGCGGGAGGGCGTTACGACGACGGAATCGGGGCTGCAGTACGAGGTGATGGAGCAGGGCGATGGGCCAAGGCCCGGGCCAGAGGACGCGGTCACCGTGAACTACCGCGGCACGCTGATCGACGGGACACAGTTCGACAGCTCCTACGACAGGGGCGAGCCGGCGACCTTCAATCTCGGGGGCGTGATCCCCGGGTTCGCCGAGGGCATCCAGCTGATGCCGGTCGGGAGCAAGTACAAGCTGTTTCTTCCGCCAGAGATCGGCTATGGCCCACAGGGCGGGCCCGGTGGTGGAATCGCGCCGAACTCCGCTTTGATCTTCGAAATCGAATTGCTCGAGATCGCTGAGTAGCGCACCGGTCGTATCCGGCACGGCCGCGGGGTCAGATCGTTCCCGCGGCGTGCCGACCGGCCTGCCGGCCGCTGAAGATGCACCCTCCGAGAAACGTGCCCTCGAGCGCGTTGTAGCCGTGGTATCCGCCACCGCCGAAACCCGCGACCTCGCCGGCCGCGTACAGGCCGGGAATCGGCCGGCCCGCGTCGTCGAGCACGCGCGAGTGCAGATCGGTGTGCAGGCCGCCCAGCGTCTTCCGCGTTAGAACGCGCAAACGCACCGCGACGAGCGGGCCATGCCGGGGGTCGAGAATCCGGTGCGGGCGGGCCGTGCGGACCAGCCGGTCGCCGACGTATCGGCGCGCGCCGCGCAGTGCGAGAACCTGCGCGTCCTTGGTGAACGGGTTGAGGACCTCGCGATCGCGGGCCTCGATCTGCTCCCGGAGGTGAGCGACGTCGAGCGGTGGCTCACCGGCGAGCTCGTTCATCCCCTCGACGAGGCCGAGCAGGTCGTCGCGGACGACGAAGTCTTCGCCGTGCTCCATGAACGCCCGCACGGGACCGGGTGGCCCGTCGGCCAGCCGGCTTCGCAGCACGCCCCACAGGCTGCGATTCGTGAGATCGGGGTTCTGCTCGGAACCCGACAGCGCGACCTCCTTCTCGACGATTCGTCGGTTCAGCACGAACCAGGAATGATCGTGGCCGGTCGCGAGGATGCGGCGCATCGTGCTCGTCGTGTCGAATCCGGGCAGGCACGGGGCCGCGAGCCGTTCGCCATGCGCGTCGAACCACAGCAGCGACGGCCCCGGCAGGATCCGAATGCCATGTCGCGGCCAGATCGGGTTCCAGTTCCGGACGCCCTCCGTGTAGTGCCACATTCGATCCGTGTTGATCACGGATGCGCCGGCGCGCTCGGCCACGCCGAGCATGCGCCCGTCGACGTGATGCGGCACGCCGCTCAGCAGCGTGGGCGGTGCGGGCCCCAGTCGCTCGATCGGCCAGTGCTCGCGCACGAGATCGAGGTTCGCCCCGATTCCGCCGGACGCGACGATGACGGAGGCTGCCCCGATCTCGAACTGACCGGTCACGTCGCGATTCGAGCGTTCACCGCGCTCGACGGTCGAGGGGGCGAGCAGGTCGCCGGCGACACCGGCGGCCCGCCCGTCGGTCGTATCGAGACGCGTCACCCGGTGGCGAAACCGGAACTCGATGCGGCCAGCGTCGACGTGCTCGCGAACACGCCGCACGAACGGCTCGAGTACGCCGGGACCCGTGCCCCATGTGAGGTGGAAGCGGGGCACGGAGTTGCCATGGCCGTGCGCCATCCCACCGCCGCGTTCCGGCCAGGCGAGAACGGGAAACCAGCGCATCCCCTGTCCGTGCAGCCACGGACGCATCTCGCCGGCGGCGAAGTCGATGTAGGCTTCGGCCACGCGGCGCGGCCAGTGGTCCTCCGGCCGGTCGAAGCCCGCCGATCCCATCCAGTCCTGCCGGGCGAGCTCTCGGCTGTCACGGATGCCGAGACGCCGCTGTTCGGGGCTGTCGACGAAGAACAGGCCGCCGAGCGACCAGTGTGCCTGTCCGCCGAGCGAGTTCGCGCCTTCCTGCTCGACGATCAGCACGCGGTGGCCCGCGTCACCGAGCTCTGCGGCGGCGACGAGCCCGGCGAGACCGGCCCCGACCACGACCACGTCCGCTTCGGTCCTCATGCGACCAGGATCAGAAGTCATGGCCGAGGCGGAAACCCACGGAAGGAAAGTCGTCGGGCTCGTCGCCGGCGAACGTAAGGGAGACCGGTCCGATGGGGGTGACGAGCCCGGCCGTCAGTGATAGTCCGAAGCGCAGTTCGTCGGCGTCGAGCGTCCATTCGTCTCCGGCGGTGCCGGCATCACCGGCAAGTTCGAGAAAGACATCGGGCCCGACGAACCAGCGGATACCGAGCCGACCGATCTGGCCGCTCCGGCCGATGAACTCTTGAGTTCGGGCGCCGGACAGCGGCAGGAAGCGGCCCGGGAGTACCGTGGGAGGAAAGATGCCTCCGACGAACGTGGTCCGGCTGAGCGGAAGGTCGGCTCCCCGGCCCCGGGTCAGGGCGATGCGGCCCAGTAGCGTGAACGCCGGCCCCACCGGCACGAAGATCCGGGCGTCGGCGATGTAGTGCTGGAACGTCGCCCCGCTGCCGATGCCGTCGCCGGCGAACTCGGCCTTGAGGAAGGCCTGGAGGCCGGTCCTCGGGAGTTCTGCATCGTCGCGCGTATCGGCCAGGAACTCGACCCGGACGCTGTGGAACGTTTCTCGGATGGTCTCGACGGGCATTCCGGCGAGGGTGTCGGCGCCCACTTCGGGCTCGGCGCGCATGTGCTCGCCGTGTATGCCGGCGCGCAGCGTCGCCACGTCGGCCAGCGCGGTCCCTGCGAAGGCGCCTGCCGCGAACACGTCCAGTTCCCCGCGTACGACGGCGCGCTCCCCTCCGGCGAACAGGTCGACCGGAACACGATCGAACGACAGGTCGCCCCGGACTGCGGTCGGCGCGTCGAGACCGATGCGGTCGAAGTACTCGAGTCCGACGTGGGTCTCGCGGCCGAGGCGCACACCCAGCCGGGTCGTACTTCCGTAGGCGATCTTGTCGCGCAGCGTGAGGTCGAACAGCAAGGCGGCGCGTTCCCGGCTGTCGTAGCGGAAGCCGAAACCGACGAGGTTGCGACGTCGCTGCTCGATTCCGATCACCAGGCGCCGCTCGGCCGTTGCGTCTCCGCGGCCGTCGGACCTGACGGGGAGTACCTGATAGGAGACGAGCGAATACTCTCCGCCCCCGTAGATCCGTTCGATCGCCACCGTCACTTCGGCGGGGGTCACGACCCGGGGAACCTCGATGTCCAGGCGTTGGCGGGCGAGGCGCGAAGCGGCTTCCGAGCCCCCCACCACTTCGACGGCCACGAGTTCGACCGGCGCGGGTTCCGGAAGCGGACGATCCGGCATCGCCGGAGCCCCGAGTCGAGCGACGAGCGCCTCGATCAGGGGCCGAACGGAGTCGGCCGCGGCCTCGCCGCGCCGGATCCACTCCTCCGCGGCGTCGAACGTGAACGGCCCGAGGTCATCGACCTTCGGTTCGATGAGCACGTCACAATGGCGCCGCTGCTCCCGCGTCGACGCCTCTCCGCGCAGAAAGGCCGTGCGAAGCATGATGTCGAACAGCGACCCGGCCGAAAAGTCCTTGTCGGGCGGCGGTTCGGACACGTCGACGCACACGAGCACGTCGGCTCCCAGGGCCAGGGCGTCGGTAGCGGGAAGGTTTCTCGCGAGCCCTCCGTCCACGAGCGTGCGGCCGTCGAGCACGACGGGCTCGAACAATCCCGGAATCGACATGCTCGCCCGAATCGCCAGGGACAGCGAGCCTCGGCTCAGCGCGATCGCCTCGCCGGTGCGCAGGTCCATCACGACGGGAGCGAACGGGCGGGGCAACTCGGAGAACTCGGTGATGTGATGAACCGGCCAGGTGAGGCGAGCGAGCAACTCGAGCACGCGCTGTCCGGCGATGACACCACCCGGAAACTGGACGGATCTTCCTTCGATCGGCAGCGACAGGAGCGTACCGGACGCCCCGAGGCGGCGCTCGATGCTCAGCGCGCGGCGAGGCCCGGCATCCGTGAGAAGCGCCGTCCAGTCCTGCCGCCGGACGATCCGGCTCATCGCCTCCGGCGTGTACCCGATGGCATACAGGCCGCCGATGATGGCGCCCATGCTCGTTCCGCTGACGACGTCGACCGGGAGCCCCGCGTCCTCCAGCACCCGAAGCGCACCCACATGGGCGATGCCTCGTGCGGCCCCGCCCGACAGCACGAGGCCCACACGCTTCCCGGGCTCTGCCGGCTCCTGGGCAACACTCGTGGAGGCAGGGGCGCACAGCAGCGCCAGGAGGACGGCGACAGGAACGCGACCCGGACAGGCGCTACGGCCTCGCATGGCCTCCCTCGTTCAGAAGCGGTGGATCAGGGGCGACGTCCCGGTGAAGCCCCGGCGATGCCTGCGTCCCCGGCTTTCCCGACCGGGCAGCTTCGACAATCATGAGTACGGACAAGATCAAGGTGGGGGATACGGTGAGCGAGGGCGAGATGATCGACGAACCGACACGAGAGATGATCGCATGAATGACGACTTGACGACCGGTAGCTACGACGACTCCGTTCTGATCCTGGTCGATATCCAGCCGGACTTCGTGCCGGGCGGTGCGCTCGCCGTCGGCGGTGGTGACGAGATTCTCGCCCCGGTGGCCCGACTCATGGAAGTGGGTCCGTTCCGACTCCAGGTGGCGACGCAGGACTGGCATCCGCCGGGACACGTGTCCTTCGCCAGCCGGCACGACGGCAGGAAGCCGATGGACGTCATCGAGCTCCATGGCCACGAGCAGACGCTGTGGCCCGACCACTGCGTGCAGGGAACCCCGGGCGCCGAGCTCCATCCCGATCTCCCGTGGACGCGCGTCGAAGCCGTCATCCGAAAGGGAACCGATCCCGAGAGCGATTCCTATTCGGGCTTTCGGAACAACTGGAATCCCGACGGCGAGCGTCCGCCGACCGGGCTGGCGGGTTACCTGCGGGAGCGAGGTGTCGTGCGGGCCTTCCTGTGCGGCCTCGCACGAGACTTCTGCGTGCGATGGACGGCAGAGGACGCGGCCGACGCCGGCTTCGAGACACATGTGCTCTGGAACCTCACGCGCTCCGTGGACCCGTCGCGCGACGAAGACCTGCGTACGGCGCTGGAAGATCGCGGCGTACGGATCATCGACTCGAGCGACTTGATCGTTCGCGCCCGGTAGCTCGGCCGCAGGCGGGGCCGCTCAGTGCGTCGCGTCGTCTCCCGTACGATGGTCGCTTCGCTGGAACGCGAGAAACTCATGGACGGCCCGGACGGCCTCGGGGTCGCTCGTGCGGATGCGCACTTCGCCGCCACGGGGCAGCTCGGCGAACTCGTAGTCGATCGCGCCACGCCGCTCCGCCATGACCGCCGTGCCCGGCACCTGGTCGGTGTCGTGCACGAATCCCGGGATCGTGAAATCGCCAGCGGCGAATCGGTCCGAGATGAGCCGCAGGTGGGCGCGGATCTGGTCCGTGCCCACCGGATCGTCCACATCGCGCTGCAGCTCGATGCGGCCGCCGTCCGCGAGGTTTTCGAACACGTGGGTCGAGGCGTACTGATCGACGCCCATCGCCTCGGCGGACGCGCCGCGCTCCTGAAGTTCGGCGAACGCCGAGTCCGGCGTCGCGCGATCGGCCACCGCCTGCCGCTCGGCCGCTCCCTCGCCTCCGTCCCCGCACGCCTGCAGGGCCGCGAGGAGGAGGACGAGGGAGGTCGAGCGAGTCATGTCAGGAGACTTCCGCGAGATCGTTCACCGCGTCGGCCAGCATGCGAACCTTGCGGGCGTCGGCCGCCGCCCGGGCGTCGCTGCGCAGGCTATCGGCCAGGTCGGTGAGGACGCGGCCACGCTCCGTTCCGGAACTGTCCTCGGCCCGGCTCAGCGCCTGGCGCACCTCGAGCAGTCGGTCGGCCGACAGGCCCTCGGAGCGCGTGAGCTGGTCGACGTAGGCACGGGCGAGGGCGAAGCTGGGCGGCCACTCGAACTGCGGCTGCCCCTGCACGTTCAAATAGTCGAGCCGCACCGTGTTCGCGGCGTCGATCTCGTTCTGCGTGAGATAGGGGCTGGGTGTGAGCTCGAAGATGTCGAGTCCGCGCGCGATCTCGGAATTCACGATCAGGCCGTTGTACCAGTAGACCGACCATGAGCCGCCGCCTTCCATGCGCTCGGAATTCACCGGGCCACGGTCGTGGAACGCGAGCTCGACCGGGTTGTCCGGATCCGTCCAGTCGAACACGGAGATCCCGCCCTGGTACCAGCCCTGCACCATGACGTCACGCCCCGGGATCGGAATCAGCGAGCCGTTGTGGGCCACGCAGTTCTCGAGCGACGTCTGCGGCGCCGACAGCTTGTAATAGCTGTGGAAGTTCATGTCGGTCCCGTCGATCGTGAAGATCGCGTCGGCGCCCCACTCCATCGGATCGCTGTCGCGGCACTTCGGACCGCCGCCGCCGCCCCACTCGTCGCTGAACAGGATCTTCGTGCCGTCGTTGTTGAACGTGGCGGAGTGCCAATACGAGAAATTCGTGTCGGCCACCGCGGCGAGCCGGCGCGGATTCACCGGATCCCGAATGTCGAGCAACAGGCCGTAGCCGCCGCATGCGCCCCCCGCCAGTCCGACGGCCGGGTACACGGTGATGTCGTGGCATTGGCTCGGACCCCGGTTGTTGCCTCCGCCCGCCGCGCCGATCATCCGCTCGATGATGCCCGGCAGAGCTTCGCGCAACGCGGCGCTGTCGGCGGCGGTGGGGTTCCCTTCGCCGCCTCGCGCGACGACGACGCTGTCGAGCATCGGGTTCACGAAGCGTGACGGCAGCACCTGCGGGTTGCCCATCACGTCGACGATGAAGTCGCCGCGCGCCCGCGCCTCGGTCAGCATCCTCTCGCGCGCCTCGACGTCGGCGGGCGCCTCGGCCTCCCGCCGGGGCGCCGCCTCGAGGTCCTCGAAGATCCGCGGTGACGAGACGATCTCCGCGGCGGCCGGATTGGCCAGCGGGACCCGGATCACTTCGATCCGGAACAGGGCGGAGTTCGGATCCTCCTCGGGCACCTCGTCGGAGCAGCCCGGCAGCTCGCTGGGCGAGCGCACCACCGATGAACCCGATACGTAGATGTAGACGTTCTCGGCGTCGTCCGGGTCCACCAGCACCGTGTGCGTGTGGGAGCCACGGCAGGTCTGGACGTTACCGACGTTGATCGGATTGTCGAGGTCGCTGATGTCGAAGATGCGGATGCCGCGCAGCCGCGCGTCGCTCACGCTGTCCTGCACGCCCTCGCCGCCGCAGTCGATCCGGCCGCTCAGGCCTTCGCCGGACACGAACAGCAGGTTCCGGTACACCGACACGTCGCTCTGCGAGGCCGGACAGAAGTAGCCCTTGCGCAGTTCCGGCGAGGCCGGATCGGAGATGTCCCAGACCTGGAAGCCGTTGTAGTTGCCCTGGATTGCGTAGTCACCGAGAAACGCGAGGTCGGAGTTCGTGACCCCGGCGAACGGTTCGTGGGAGGGCGTGGTCGACACGAGCCGCAGGTTCCAGATCGCCTGTTCGGCCTCCCACAGTCCACCGGCGAGGCCGATGCGGGGGTCGGGGTCCGGTGGGCCGGCGGTGGCGGCGGGCGCCGGTTCGTAGGACGCGGCGGCCGCGGACTCTCCGTCGCCGGAGGAGTATGAGGCGCAAGCCGCGACGGTGAGTGCCCCGATCGTCATCACGATCGGACGAAGCTTCGAGGTCAGCGTGGACATACGCGGTTCCAGTTTGGAGTGAACGGGTCAGGGAGCATCGGAGAACAGGAGGTCCCGCAGCATCGTCTGCATGCGGGTGATCTCACTGGACTGATCGGCGCCAATGTCGGAGGCCAGCTTGAACACGGCCTCCTCGCGCGCCGCCCCCGGGATCGCGACGAGCTCGTTGACCATGGTGACGGCGCCCTGGTGGTGCTGGATCATGAACTGGAGAAACAGCCGGTCGAATTCTTCGCCGCGCGCGGCGTCGAGG
>DATHRZ010000107.1:0-5302 GCA_035464655.1 Gemmatimonadota bacterium | reverse complement strand
GCCACGCCGCCGAACATGCCCGAGTCGCGGAGACCTCCGCCGGAATCCACCGGGCCCCGGCGCGCGCCGCGCCTTCCGCTTCCCCGGAATCCGCCCCCACTCGTCACGCGAATCCACCGCCGTACCCCATCCCGCGACCTTCCCATCACACAGGGATTGATTTCGCCCGTTCGTACTCGCCCTATTCGGCCGCGTACGCAGCGTGCCGCGGAACCGCGAGGCCGGGAGGCGAGGATGGGAAGCACCGGGAATGAACCGAACCGCAAATGCATCTCGCTCGCATGCGCAGGACTGCTCCTGGCGCTTGCCAGCCCGGTACCGAGAACGGCCGCCGCCCAGGAGCCGTCCAACGGCAGCCTGACCGACACGATCCCGCCAGCCGAGCTCGCCCGGATGATCGAGGCGGGTTCCGACCTGTTCAACGGGGGCTCGTGTACCGTCTGCCACGGGGTCGGCGGGCGCGGTGACGACCGCCGGGCCCCCGACCTGACCGACCCCGAATGGCTGCACGGCGACGGAAGCTTCGAGCGGATCCTCCGAACCATCGTCTGGGGCGTGGAGCGCGACGAGATGAAGGCCGTCACACCCCGCCCGTTCGAGATGTTCCCGCTCGGTGGGATGAGCCTGCCCACGAACGACGAGCGGAGGGCCCTCGCGGCCTACGTCTGGAGCCTCTCGAGCCTCGGGCCCGACGAGGCGCCCCCCAGGGTGAGCGCACAGAACGAGTTCCTCGACCTGCTCGAGCGCGGGGAGGCCGGGGGGGCGATGGCGCTGTTCGAGCAGCAGCGACGGTCCGCGCCCGAGGCGCTATTGTTCGGCGAATCGGCAATCAATCGGCTTGGCTATAAGTTCCTGCAGCAGATGTCGCAGCCGCGAACCGCGATCGAGATCTTCGAGCTCAACACGGAGCTGCACCCGGAATCATGGAACGTGTGGGACAGCCTGGCCGAGGGTCACATGGTGGCGGGCGACCGCGAGCGGGCGATCGAGCTGTACGAGAGGTCGCTCGAGCTGAATCCGGAGAACGACAACGCGAGGGAGAAGCTGGCCGAGCTGCGGCGGAGCTGATCCGCGGCGCCGAAGGTGGGATCCCCGGCGTCGTCGCGCGATGGTCGCTGATCTTTGCCGCCGCCACCCTCGTCGGGATCTTCTTCGCCACGCGCACCTACCTGCTCTACAACGCCTACCCGGACAACGAGATCGGCTGGGGCCGCGCGCTGTTCCCGTCGCTCACGTCCTGGTGGGCCTGGGCCCTGCTGGCTCCGGCGATCCTATGGCTGGCAGCTCGGTTCCGCTTCGAGCGCCCTCGCTGGCCGGTCTCGCTGACGGTCCATCTCACCGCGGGCGTGGCCTTCGCCCTCGCGCACGCGTTGCTCGATCACCTGGCGGGCCGGGCGATTCCGTCGTTGCCCGAGGCGTCCCTCTCGCTGCCGTTCTTCGTCGGCCGACTGCACGGCAACCTGCTCACCTACCTGGCGATCGTCGTCGGGTGGAACGTCGTGCAGACGTATCGGCGCGCGCGCGAGCGCGACCTGCGCGCGTCGCGCCTCGAGGCACGCCTCGCCGAGGCTCGCCTCAGCGCTCTCAAGATGCAGCTTCATCCTCACTTCCTGTTCAACACGCTGCACGCGATCTCGACCCTCATGCACCGTGACGTCGAGGCCGCCGACCGGATGCTCACACGGTTGAGCGACCTGCTTCGCCTGACTCTCGAGAACGCCGGCACCCAGGAAGTCCGCCTCAAGGAGGAGATCGATTTCCTCGAGCAGTACCTCGAGATCGAGCGCACGCGGTTCGGCGCGCGCCTGACGGTCGACGTCGACGTCGACCCCGAGACGCTGGACGCCTGGATTCCCAACCTCATCCTGCAGCCGCTGGTCGAGAACGCGATTCGCCACGGCGTGGCCCCCCGCGCCGAGCCGGGCTGGATCGGAATCCGGACGGCGCTGGAGGACGGGGAGCTGCGGGTGACGATCGAGGACGACGGGCCGGGCCTCGGCGCGGAGGCGGAATCTCCGGCGGTCCGTGGCTCCGGCGTGGGCCTCGCGAACTGCCGCGCCCGCATCCGGCAACTGTACGGCGACCGGGGACGACTCGACCTGCGGGCGGCGCCTGCCGGGGGGTTGCTCGTCGCGCTCCGCATCCCTTACGCGGACGGGCCGCGAAACCAGGCCGGAAGCGACGACGCGGGCGGGAGCCCGAGCCATGACTGAGTCCCCCCTCCGCGCCCTCCTGGTCGACGACGAGCCCCTGGGGCGCGAGCGCCTGCGTACCCTGCTCGCCGACGATTCGGGGGTCGAGATCGTCGGGGAGTGCGCCGACGGACGCAGCGCAGTGGAGGCCGTGCGCGACCTGGCCCCGGATCTCGTGTTCCTCGACGTCCAGATGCCCTTGCTCGACGGCTTCGACGTCGTGAAGGAAGTGGGAGCGGAAGCCATGCCGCCCGTGATCTTCGTCACCGCGTACGACGAGTACGCGATCCAGGCGTTCGAAGTGCACGCGCTCGATTACCTCCTCAAACCGTTCGACCGGGAACGCTTCGAGCGCGCGCTCGAGCGCGCGAAACAGCACCTCGCGCCGAGTGAAAAGGGCGGCGCGCTCGCCGGCCAGCTGCGCGCTTTGCTGGCCGAAGTCCGCTCCGGACGCGACGCCGCGGACGATGTCGACCGCCTGGTCGTCCGCTCCCGCGGGCGCATCACGATCGTTCCCACGCGCGAGCTGGACTGGATCGAGGCCGCCGGCAACTACGCCCGGCTCCACGCGGGAGAGGAAACCCACCTGATGCGCGAGACCATGATCGGACTCGCCGATCAGCTCCCGGCCAGCGAGTTCGTGCGCGTGAGTCGATCGGCGATCGTCCGCATCGACCGCATCCGCGAGTTGAAACGTCGGTCTCACGGCGAGTACACGATCGTCCTGCGCGACGGCACGCGGGTGAAGTCGAGCCGCGGCTACACCGATCGACTCGAAGAACTGCTGGAGGGGTAGCCGCGCTCCGAGCACCGGGGTCGGCGATCGAGGTCCTCGCTGGCGAGACTCATGGCCTCACGCGTTGGAACAGCCTCGCGCCCCACGCGAATCGCACGACCTCCTCGCCGTCGTTGGGCGTACTGTAGTCGTTCAGCACCCGCACGAGGTCGTGTTCGGCGTACTGGCCGACGAATGAACCTGCCCGGATGGGCGACGAGCCGGTCGGCGTCTGGGTGCTGCAACGGATCGACTTCCGGCCCGACGAGTAGTCCGGCACCACGTAACGGGGGTCGCGCGCCTCCACCCAATCCCTCGGGCCCGCGGGTCGGTTCCCGGAAGGAAGATCAGCCATCCGTCTCCGTCGGCACGAACCCCACGATCCGCAGCGGCCCGCCGCTCCCGCCCTCGATCTTCATCGGCAGCGCCACGACGAAGGCGCCGGTCGCTGGGAGCTCGCCCAGCTGCGCGACGTTCTCGAACCCGGCGATGTTTGCGGAGTTGAGGATCACGTGCGTGGCGAAGTCGCTCGACTGCCCGTAGTCGAGGCTCGGCGTGTCGAGCCCGAGCGCCACGATGTCGCGGTTCTCGACCAGCCAGCGCGCGGCTTCGGGGTCGAGTCCGGGGAAGTGCAGCTCGGGCACCGCCTCGGGCCCCGTGAGCTCGGTGCCGAGATACGCGCCCCGGTCGCCCCAGTGCGCGTCCCATCCCGTCCGAAGGAGGACGATCGCCCCGTCCGGAATCCGGCCGTGTTCCGTCTCCCAGCCTTCCAGGTCGGTCACCGACACGAGGTAGTCCGCGTGGGCGCGGTCTGACACGTCGATCACCACGGCCGGGCCGATGAGGTCCGACAGCGGAATCACGTCCGCCGTGCGCCGCCCCTCGGCGAAGTGGATCGGGGCGTCGAGATGTGTCCCCCCGTGCTCGGCGGATTGGAACCGATATGACGAATAGAAGTAGCCGGCGTCGGTCGGGCCGTAGGCGAGCTCCTCGTGCACGAACCCGATCGTGTCCGTCGGCCAGTAGACGGTCGACTCAGAAAATGTGTGCGTGAGGTCGACCCAGCGGCCGGCGCTCCCGTCGAACACGCCGGCGACGGTAAGCCCGCTGTCGGGGGTTGGCTGGCATCCGGCCGCCAGCGCGACCGCGGTCAGCAGGACCATGCGTTTCATGACACCTCCGTCACGTAGAAAGGCCAAGAACGTTTCAGCTGAAACGTCCGCCCGCGCGATGATACCCGGTTGATAGTATAGTCGAGGGCGACGCTCCACCGCGTGCGCAGGGTCCCACTGAAAAAGGAAGTCCCATGCCCAGAGTCACCGGAATCGGCGGTGTGTTTTTCAAGTCGGACGACCCGGACGCGCTGCGCGAGTGGTACCGTGAGCGCCTCGGGTTCGACGTTCAGTCCTGGGGCGGCACCCAGTTCTTCTTCAACCGGCGCGACGCGCCCGGCATCGGATACACGGTGTGGAGCCCGTTCGAGGCCGACACCGACTACTTCGAGCCCAGTACCAAGCCCTTCATGATCAATCTGCGCGTCGACGACCTCGACGGCATGCTCGCCCGGCTCCGCGCCGACGGGGCACAGGTGCTCGACCGCCGTGAAGACGGCGAGAACGGCTCGTTCGGCTACGTGCTCGACCCCCAGGGGAATCTGCTAGAGCTGTGGGAGCAGAGCGCCGACGACCCGTACGTACCGGAGGCGTGACCTCGTCCGCCGCCGCAGGTCGCCGCGGATGACGCGCGTGACGCGGGCTGTCGCCGCGTCAATTCCGCTGGTGCTTGGATGGCGTGATCCCCGACTTCGTGCATCCGCCGACCCTGACGATCGTCAAGTTCGTACTGGTCCTGTTGGCCGCCCAGGCGATGCTGCTCTACGCGGCGTTCCGCACGGGAGTGGATGCGCGGACGGGCGGGCGTCGGGCCGTCGCCGCGGGCGTCGCGTTCGCCGGCGTCATGCTGGTCACCGGCGCTCTGGCGTCATCCGGTTTGCTGGCGTCGAATCCCCGCTGGGTGCCGGCTTCTCCCATCGTGACCGTACTTGTCGCGCTCGGCCTGACCGCACCCGCCTCAGAAGTCCGGGAAATCCGCCGTCGGCCCGAATGTCTGCTTGAGAGGGACGTCGAGCAGGCGCAGATACACCGTGAGCTGCCCGCGGTGGTGGATCATGTGGTCCATGACGAACGTCCGAAGCACTGCGATTTTGGGCAGCGTGAACAGCGCCTCGCCGCCCTTGAGGAGCGTCCACTCCGCCATCAGGTCTGCGTCCGACGCCCCTTCGATCGCGGCGCGCGCCGCGTTCGCGTTCTCGTCGATCGTCCTCACCATCTCGTCG
>DATHRZ010000106.1:0-14006 GCA_035464655.1 Gemmatimonadota bacterium | reverse complement strand
GAGCCGATAACGGGCCAAGATCGTCACCCGGATCTACTTCGGCAGGTGCCAACGGGGCCGAGTCCGTACAGCCGAATGTGGCGAGTGTAAGAATGAGAGTAGCGGCGAGTCCGCGGTGAACCATGCTTCACCTCCTACCAGGGGATGATGTCCTGCACGGCGGCTCGGGACCGCAGCCTTAGTTAATTCATGCAGCCTGCTCGTTAACCGCGCAAGAAATTCGGCACCCCCCCTCGCCTCCCGACCCGTGGTGGCCTGAGAGCATGTCACCGGTCATGAAAGGGACAATTGCCGGACACATTTTGGACACAGCGGAAGGTTAAGTCGTTGCGCTGCAATGGCAGGGGCGGGATTCGAACCCGCGACCTAGGGCTTATGAGTCCCCCGCTCTGGCCTGCTGAGCTACCCTGCCCGGGCGTAGAAACGGCCGGAAGGCTCCGGCCGGTCATGAAAAGTAGCGGGGGCAGGATTCGAACCTGCGACCTTCGGGTTATGAGCCCGACGAGCTACCAGACTGCTCCACCCCGCAACGAAGATCGACGAAGCTAGAAACCGGGTCTCCGGTCGTCAAGCCCGTCTCACTGATCAACCCCGGGCGCGCTCGACGGTTCCGCGGGCGGCGCCGCCTGGCCGGGCAGGAACCGAACCCGCAGCTCGCCGTCGCGCAGGTAACCGTGCTCTTCCCGCGCCACGCGCTCGATGGCCACCGGGTCGACCACCAGGCTGTCGCCGCGCTGCACGAGCGAGTCCGTGACGGTCTCGAGCCGGAAGACGCTGTCCTGTAGAACCTCGCGATCGTGCTCCATCGCGCGGATGTCGAAGGCGCTGTAAACGCCGCCGAAGGTGGCGTAATAGGCCCCGACGCCGACCAGCAGGCCGGCGAACGCGCGGAAACCCCAGCGCTTCAGACGTTCACGCATACGCGCCGCGTCCCGGGTACGATGCCTGGTCCCCCAGCTCTTCCTCGATTCGCAGGAGCTGATTGTACTTGCCGACCCGCTCCGATCGGCAGGCCGATCCCGTCTTGATCTGGCCCGCATCCGTCGCCACCGCAAGGTCGGCGATGAATGTGTCGCACGTCTCGCCCGATCGGTGCGAGATGACCGAGGTGTAACGGGAGCGTCGCGCCAGGCCGATCGTGTTCAGCGTTTCGGTCACGGTGCCGATCTGGTTGAGCTTGACGAGGATCGAGTTTCCGACCCCACCCGAAATCCCGCGCTCGAGGCGGCTCACGTTCGTGACGAACAGGTCGTCGCCCACGAGCTGCACACGCTCCCCCAGCCTCGTAGTGAGCTCCGCCCAGCCGTCCCAGTCGTCCTCCGCCAGGCCGTCCTCGATCGACACGATCGGGTAGGCGTCGAGCCAGCCGGCGTACATATCGATCAGCTCGCCGGCCGACATCCCGCCGTTCCCTCCGGCGCTCTCGAACCGGTACACGGCAGCGTCCTCCGCGTAAAACTCCGTGGCCGCGCAGTCGAGGGCGAGCGCGACGTCTTCGCCGGGCCGATAGCCCGCCGCCTCGACGGCCCGCATGATCTCGTCCAGCGCCTCCCGATTCGAGCCGAGATCGGGCGCCACGCCGCCCTCGTCTCCGACGGCCGTCGACATCCCCCGCTCCGCCAGCCCCCCCCGCAAGGCGTGGAACACCTCGGTTCCGGCGCGGAGCGCCTCGCGGAACGTCGTGGCCCCGACGGGCACGACCATGAACTCCTGGATGTCGACGTTGTTGTTCGCGTGCGCCCCGCCGTTGACGATGTTCATCAACGGCACCGGCAGGGTCGAGCCCTCGCCCAGCCTGCGGTACAGTGGAACGCCCTCGACGGCGGCGGCCGCGCGGGCGGTGGCCATCGACACGGCGAGCAGCGCGTTGGCCCCGAGGCGCCCCTTGTTCTGGGTACCGTCGAGCCCAATCAGCCGGCTGTCGATCGCGGTCTGGTCGGCCACGTCCTCGCCGATCAGCGCCTCGGCAATCGGTCCGTTGACGTTCGCCACCGCCTCGAGGACGCCCTTGCCGGCGTAGCGCCCCGGATCGCCGTCGCGCAGCTCGACGGCCTCGTGTACCCCGGTCGACGCGCCGCTCGGAACGGCAGCGCGACCGGTCGCACCGCTGACGGTGCGGACCTCGGCCTCGAGGGTGGGATTACCCCTCGAGTCGAGAATCTCGCGGGCGTGAATCGAATCGATCGTCGGCATGCGGGTATCTGAGGTCGGTAGGGAATGGTCTGTCGGACATCCCGGACGTGGCGCAAATTGGGCGCCGCTATCCGCCCGGACAAGCCATTCCACCGAAAGGCATCGAAGTGACCACATACGGGAGACTCAAATGAGACGACAGCTCGCGACGGGACTCGGGACGATCGGCGCCGGCCTGCTGGTCGTCGTCCTGCTGCTCGTGCTGATGTTCGGCTTCAACCGCGTGGACGACTACGAGGTCGCCGTGAAACGGAACCCGGTCACGGGCGCCGTGGCCGACGAGCCGTACCGGCAGGGCCTGTACCATTCGATCCTGCGTTCGTGGACGAACTACTCGACCCGCGAGGTGCAGTTCCCGCCCGAGGGACGCAGCGAGCGGCTGCAGGCCCTCACGGCCGATCAGCTCCAGATCGCGGTCGACGCCGCCTACCGCTACCGGATCGAACCGGACTCGGCCGTGCAGCTCTACCTGCGCATTGGCCCGCCCGACGAGGTGCACGCATTCGTCTACAACACCTACCGCTCGGCGGTGCGCGACGCCGTGGCCGAGGTCGCGGCCGCGAACATCCTGTCGCGCGACCGGGCGGCGATCGGAACGCGCATCGACGCGCTGATGGCCGAGCGGCTCGTTCCGCGTGGCATCCTCGTCACGGACTTTTTCGTGCGCGAGCTGGAGCCACCCGAGACGCTGCGCGAGGCCATCGAGGCGAAGCTGGCGCGCGAGCAACAGGTGCAGGCGGAGGTGTTCCAGACGCAAGTGGTCGAGGAACAGGCGAACCAGAAGCGCGCCGAGGCGGAGGGAATTCGCGATGCCCAGGACATCATCGCGACCAGCCTTACCGGCACCCCGGGGCAGCGCTACCTGTACTGGCGCTACCTCGAAGTGCTCGGAGAGGTCGGTGCGGGGGAGAACAACCTGGTCGTGGCGCCCACCGAGGGCGGGATCCCGATCTTCTTCACCCCGAACGACTAGAAGCGCTTCATTCCGACTCCGCGAAGTGATCGAAACCGGCCGGCGCCGGCGGGTCCACGGGCTCGCCGGCGCGGTCGATCCACGCCACGCCGCTCCCCGGCACTACGTCGCCGACCCGGGTCAACTCGAGGTCGAACGTGCGCTCGAAGGCCGCGCGCACGCGCTCGACGTGTCCGGCCGGCGCGGTGAACAGTAGCTCGTAGTCCTCCCCTCCCCCGGCGGCAATGCGCCGCGCGGCGCCGGTGTCGCTCCACCCTTCGAGGCCGTCGTCGAGCGGGATGGCGTCGATCCTCAGGCGCAGGCCGACCTCGCTCGCCCGCGCCACGTGGCGCGCGTCGCCGGCCAGACCGTCGGACAGGTCGATGAGCGCCGTGGGTATGCCCCGTTCGCCCAGCCAGCGCGCCTCCCGCCACCGTGGAGTCGGCCGCTCGAACCGGCGGCGGACGGAGGGTGACGGCTCGAGGGCCGACTGGAGGGTGAGCACGGCGGCGGCCGCGCCTCCCAGTCGACCGGTCACCCACACCTGGTCGCCGGCAGTGGCGCCGGCGCGCCTCAGTGGTTCCGTCACGGCGCCCACGACGGTTACGTCGATCAGGGCGGGCCCCGGCGAGCGCGACGTGTCGCCGCCAACGAGCGCGGCGCCGGCGTCGGCCAGCGCCTCCGTCACGCCCGACGCGAGCTGTACGTAGACGGCGGTGTCGAGCTCTACCGGAAGCGCGACCGAAACCAGGGCCGCGAGGGGCCTGGCGCCCATGGCGGCCAGGTCGCTGAGGGCGGCCGCCGTCGCCCGGTAGCCGATCGCGTCCCACGTCAGCCAGGCGCGGCGGAAGTGGATGCCCTCGATCGACAGGTCGACGCTGAGCACCATCGACTCGCCGGCGGCGGGCCGCAGGACGGCAGCATCGTCGCCCGGGCCGTGGACGACCTCGGGCGGAGCCGGCAGCCGCGCGGCGATTTCGAGCATTTCTCCGATTCGCTCGAACTCTCCGGGCGGCATCACCAGTCTGGGTCGAGCCGTATGGCGCCGGCGGGGGTGGCCACCCAGACGGCGCCTTCGGAGTCGACGGCGATGTCGTCGATCCCGCGCTCGCCGCGCGGGCCGACGGGAAGGTCGCCCGCCGCGAACGTGAACGTGGTGACGAGGTCGTCGGCCGTGTCCCACGCGATCAGCCCTTCGTCGGTGCCGACCCACACGACGCCCTCACGCGCCGCGAGCGCCGAGACGCGTGCCGGCACCACGCCGAGCGGCGCCGCTCGCGTCCAGGGATCGTCGGCGCCGAGCACCCATACA
The DNA here is from genome assembly GCA_035464655.1 of Gemmatimonadota bacterium. Taxonomy (GTDB): domain Bacteria; phylum Gemmatimonadota; class Gemmatimonadetes; order Palauibacterales; family Palauibacteraceae; genus JARFPW01. The sequence goes on along the minus strand of DATHRZ010000106.1, from coordinate 9,549 downwards.
TCGCGTTCGATGCCGGCGTAGAGGCGTCCACCGCCCGCCGCCAGCGCGCCGACCCGGCCCCGGGGAGCGTCCGCCGACTCGGGATGCGCGAGATCGCCTTCAACGCCCTCGCCCGCCGGATCGCGCCCGGGCTCGCCGGCACCGCGGAGCCGCACGAGTCCGGCGTCGGTTCCGATCCACAGGTCGCCGGCGTGCACGGCGAGGGCGCGAACCTCCGTTGCGCTCAGCATGCCCGCATCCGGCCACGCGCCGGCCGAGCGAATCCGGAACAGGCCCCGCCGCGTCCCGACCCACACCCCGTCGAGGCCCGGCGGCCCGGCGGCGAGCGCCGCGATCGGCTCGAGGTCGCCGCGAGCGCCCGGTGCCTCGCGGTGCCAGTCCTCGCCATCGAACCGATGCAGCCCACGGTCGCCGCCGGCCCACGTGTCGCTGCCCGCCTGCAGCCAGGCGTGAATCGGCGCATCCGGCGCGTCGCGGTCGTCGAAGCCGAACGAACGGCGTGTCCACGTCCGCCATGTCTCGAGCTCGCGATCGGCCGTCGCGACGCCATAGTGGTCGGACGAATAGGACGGCGCGAACCATACCGACTCGCCGACGGCGAGCACGGCGCCCGCCCCGATCCCCACCATTCCGTACTCGACGGGCTCGACCGCGCCCGACAGGCTGTCGTACTTCTCGAGAAAGCCGCCGTAGGTGGCAACCCAGAACTGACCTCCGCCGCCGGCCGCCGGCATCACGTCGGTGACTTCGTAGCGATCGGAGCCCCGGCGCCCGAGCAGCGACAGATGCGACTCCCAGCGAACATCGGCGAGCAGCTCACTGCGGGCCCGCAGGTCGAAATCGCGCTCGATCGACTGCCGAACCTCCGCCGTCGATGCAGGCTCGACGGCACGCGAGAACGGGTCCAGGGCGAACCAGCCGTTCCCGCGGCGCAGGTACAGTCGCGACGGGTCGTCCGGGGGCGCGACGATCCGCGAGACCGTGCCCGCCAGCGAGAACTCGTCGAGCCAGCGCCGACTGAACATGTCGAGCTGCATGAGACGGCCGCTCCGCGTCGACAACCAAAGCGTGCCGTCGCGGTCGTCCCAGCCGAGCGCGAGCACCTGCGCGTCGGGGTATCCGTCCTCGCGCGTGATCGGCAGTTCCCATTGCCGGAACACGTCGTTGTACACGACGAGCCCACCATCGGAGGCGGCGAACAGACGGTCGGAGGAACGGGCCAGGGCCGTGACCCGCTGGAAGTCGGTGATCACGACCCGCTCGTCCGCCTCCCAGGCGCCCGCTCCGGCCTGCGCGGCGACCGGGTCCGGCGAGAGCGGGACCGCGACGATGGCCAAGAGCGCCGTCGGCATGGCCCGCCTCACGCCACCCCCTCGGGCCGCCTCGACCCGGGAGGAAGGACGAACCGTACGGCCCCCGCGGGCATGGGGCCGAGCGCCTCGACGGCGTCGCGCGCCGCGGGGATCGCCTCGGGGATGTCTTCGGCCACCATCCCGATGTCGCCGAAACCGGTTCGCCCGGCGGCCAGCCCGGTGAGCAGAAGAGCGATCGTCGCAGCGTCCAGCGCTTCGTACCCGGCGGCCAGAGCCGCCCCGATTGCTCCCGTGAGGACGTCGCCCGTACCGCCGACGGCGAAGGCGGATCCCCCGGTCACCGCGACCCGTACGGCGCCGGCGGGCGCCGCGGCGACCGTCGGATTTCCCTTGAGCACGACCACGCATCCGAAGCGCCCCGCCGCCTCTCGCGCGTCGGAAGTGGGGTCCTCGCCCGTCGGACGGCCCAGCAGGCGCTCGAATTCTCCGGGGTGCGGGGTGATCACGTCGGCCGGCGTGAGCCGATCGGCGAGGGCCGCCGGCCGTTCGGCATAGAGGTTCAGCCCGTCGGCGTCGATCACGGCGGGCCGCTCGCCCCGAAGCTCGAGCAGCTCGTCGAGCAGCGCGCGGCGTTCGGCGGCCTGTCCGAGCCCCGGGCCGATGGCCAGGGCGTGCGCCCAGGCCACCTGTTCGGCCACGTCGCCGGAGGCGCTCGCCCACGGCACGTATACGGCCCCGGGGACGGCTCGCTGCACGATGTCGCGGTTGTCGGGGTCTCCGAGCACGCGAACGATGCCGGCGCCGGTACGGTACGCCGCCCGTCCCGCGAGCACCGCCGCCCCGGCCATGCCCCGCGAACCGGCGGCGAGCAGCAGGTAGCCGGAGGTGCCCTTGTGACCGTCGGGGCGACGGGGGCGCAGCAGTTCGCGCACCCAGCGCGCCGTGATGATCCGGGCGCCCGGCGGCGTTCCGACCGGTGGAAAGCCGATCTCCACGGCTTCGATCCGCCCGGCGAACTCGCGCGCCGGGTAGCGCAGCAGACCGAGCTTCGGCCAGCCGAAGCACACAGTGCAGTCGGCCCGGACACAGGCCCCCGGAACGGCGCCCGTCGTCGGATCGGCACCACTCGGCAGGTCCGCGGCGACGATCGGCAATCCGAGAGAGTTGGTGCGTTCGATCAGCTCCGCCTGGGGAGGACGCGGCGCTCCGGACGCACCCGTGCCGAGCAGACCGTCGACCACGACGCCGCCGATCGGGGGCGCGGCGGCGAAGGACTCGGGCGATTCGAGCTCGATCGGCCAGCCGGCCCGCACATCGGGCTCCGGCGGGCCGCTGCCGCCCCCCACGGCCCGGACGTCACGGCCCCAGGCGGCCAGCGTGCGAAGGGCCACCATCGTGTCGGCGCCGTTGTGCCCGCTACCTACGAGCCCGCACACGGGCCCCTCAGACCACGATTCTGCGACGCGGCGCGCGAGCTCGCGACCGGCGGCCTCGATCAGGGTTCGCTCCGACGCCAGGCCCCGCTCGACGGCGTCGTGGTCGAGCGCCGCCATCTCCGGCGCCGAGGGCGCCCAGACTTCGGCCCCGCAATCCCGCCAGGCCTCGTGCCGGCCCGTCACGCGCGCGCCGTCCCGAGCATGCTACTTGTAGGACTGGCCGAGTTCGCGGCCGAAGCTGATCTCGCCGTTGTCGATGCGGATGTTGAACCCGCAGGCGGGGTTCGAACACACCCAGGCCTTGTAGCGGATGCTGGCGCCTTCACGGCCGTAGTCGGACAGCGGAAGCAGAACGCCCGTCTCGCACTTCAGACACGAGGGATAGGGATTCGGAGTCGCAGGGGTCACGTTGTCTCCCGGACGGATGTCGGCGGCGCGTGATCGATCAGAGCCCCGGCCGCCGCCGCGAGCGGCCGGACCTTCGTGTGCGGACTGCCGGGGTCGCGGATCGTTGTCAGCGCCCCCAGGGATACTCCGCCTCGAACACGCGTTCGAAGGAGAACAGTCCCTCGAAGTCCTCGCGCGAATCGGTCTCCTGCTTCGTCAGCACCCCGTGATCGACCATCGCGAAGACGATCTCTCCGAGGTCCGACGTGGCATGGACACCCCAGTGTTCGAGCACGGTTCGCGCCAGGAGACCGAAGCGCTTGATGGCAAGATCACGGACGGCACCGGCCAGCTCGGGCCCGGTGATGTGGCGGGGAGCATCGAGCTCGAGCATCCTGCGATGCAGTGCATCGAGGACGAACAGGTACGCCTGCGTCGCATACTTGGGATTGCGACGACATAGCTGCGCGATGATGTCGTGAACCGGAGGCATCCACCCACCCCCACTCTTTCCGTACGGCTCCGGCCTCGGGCCTCGCTTCACTGGTCCCCTGCCCGGGCATCGAACCGCAATGTAGAAACCCCTTGAACGGAGTCAAGTTATCACCGTGATCCAGCACGAATCCGGCGTGTCGTCGGGCACGAGACGCGCCCGGCCCGCCGTGGCGTCGCGCAGACGCCGGTCGAGATCGGGCCCGGAGCCACGCGGAACGCGCACCTCCGTACGTACCCCCGAACCATACTCGTCGGGTCCGCGCAGCGCGGAACCCGTGTCGAGCACCCGCGCCACGGCACCGGTGTCGCCGAATTCGTACACAATGTAACGAATCTCCCCCTCGACGACCCGCCGGGTCCGTGCCGCGTCGAGGGCGGCTGCCGCCGCGCCGCCGTAGGCTCGGGCGAGACCGCCCGTTCCGAGCTTCGTGCCCCCGAACCATCGCGTGACGACCACGACGGTGTCGATCAGCTCGCGCGCCTCGAGTTCGGCGAGCACGGGCCGGCCGCCCGTGCCCGAGGGCTCGCCGTCGTCGTCGAACCTCGCAATCCCGTCGCCGAGTCGGGCGGCGTAGACGTGATGCGTGGCGTCGTGATGGCGGCGGCGCTCGGCGTCCCGAACGGCGAGGGCGTCGTCGAGGGAGCCGGCGGGATGGGCGAGCGCGAGGAACTTCGAGCCACTCGCCAGGAGCTCGGCCCGGCAGGGAGCGAGCAGGAGACGCATCGCGAGCGCTGGCGGGCTCAGCTCCGGGCCGCGTCCATGGGCCGGACGGCCTCGGAATCGGTGAGCGGGAAGCTCGCCGCGAACTCACGGACCTCCCGGCGCACCTCGGCGAGGGTCGCCTCGGCGCCGCCGCTGCGCAGCGCCCGATCCATACGGCCCGCGATCCACTCCATGTCCGCCGGGTCCATCCCGCGGGTCGTGACGGCGGGCGTTCCCACCCGAATCCCCGACGTCACGAACGGCGACCGCTTCTCGAACGGCACCGTGTTCTTGTTCACGGTGATCCCGGCCTCGCCGAGCAGGCCCTCGGCGTCCTTGCCCGACAACTCCGTGTTGCGGAGATCGACGAGGAGAAGATGCGTATCGGTTCCACCCGAAACGAGCTCGTAACCGCGCGTTTCGAGCGCGGCCCCGAGGGCCCGGGCGTTCTCGACCACCCGGGCCGCATACGCCCGAAACCGGTCGCTCGACGCCTCGTGCAACGCCACGGCCTTGGCGGCGATCACGTGCATCAGCGGCCCGCCCTGCATGCCGGGAAACACCGCCTTGTCGATGCGCCCGGCGTGTTCCTCGCGGCACAGGATCAACCCGCCTCGCGGCCCGCGAAGCGTCTTGTGCGTGGTGGTCGTGACGACGTCGGCCCACGGCACCGGCGACGGATGGACGCCGGCCGCCACGAGGCCCGCGATGTGCGCCATGTCGACGAGCAGGGCCGCGTCCACCGAGCGGGCGATCTCGGCCATTTCTTCGAACGGCAGGATGCGTGGATACGCGCTGGCGCCGGCCACGATCACCTTCGGGCGCTCGCGTTCGGCCAGTCGGCGAAGCGCGTCGAGGTCCACACGGGCGTCTTGCTCGCGCACGCCGTAGCCGTGGAACCGGTATAGCTTGCCGCTCGCGTTGACCGGTGATCCGTGGGTGAGGTGCCCGCCGTGCGACAAGTCCATCCCCAGCACCGGATCGCCGGGCTCGAGAAAGGCGAGATACACGGCCATGTTCGCCTGCGCCCCACTGTGCGGCTGCACGTTGGCGTGATCGGCGCCGAACAGTTCGCAGGCGCGGCTGCGCGCGAGATCCTCCGCAATGTCCACGAATTCGCAGCCGCCATAGTAGCGCCGACCCGGATATCCTTCGGCGTACTTGTTGGTGAGCACCGACCCCGCCGCCTCGAGCACGGCCTCCGACACGAGGTTCTCGCTCGCGATCAGCTCGAGCCCCTCGACCTGCCTGCGGCGCTCCGCCTCGATGACTTCGGCGATCTCTCGATCGACCTCCGAAAGGCGGCTCACAGCCACGTCCGGTGCAGGGTCGCGACCTCCTTCACCCGCTGCATCGCCAGCCGGTCGGCCGCCTCGGCGTTGGTGACGCCCTCGGCCTCGGCCAGCTCGAAGATATGGAGCAGCGTCGTATAGATCTCGGCCGCCTTGCGCTTCGAGCGGTCGAGCGACCATCCGGCCAGCTCGGAGTAGACGTTGATCAGGCCCCCGGCGTTGATCACGTAGTCGGGAGCGTACAGGATGTCGTGCCCCTTCAGCACGTCGGCGTGGCGTGAACGGGCGAGCTGGTTGTTCGCGGCCCCCGCCACGATGTCGACCTTGAGGCGCGGGATCGTCTCGTCGTTCAGGATCGCGCCCAAAGCGCACGGCGCGAACACGTCGGCCTCGGCGTCGTAGACGTCGTCGGCCGGCACGGCCTCGCAGCCGAGTTCGTCGACGGCGCGTTGCACACGCTCGTCGTCGATGTCGGCGATCAGTACGTGCGCGCCGTCAGCCACGAGGTCTTCGGCCAGGTAGAAGCCCACGTGGCCGGCGCCCTGGATCATGACGCTCCGACCCTTCAGATCGTCGTCGCCGTAGCGCCGGTGCGCGCAGGCCTTGATTCCGCGGTACACGCCGTAAGCCGTGACCGGGGACGGATCCCCCGACTTGCCGGCCATCCCGACGACGTGGTCGGTCTCCATCCCGATGTACGTCATGTCCTCGACCGACGTCCCGACGTCCTCCGCCGTGATGTAGCGCCCGCCGAGAGACTCCACCGCCCGGCCGTGGGCCCGCATGATCATCTCGCGGTGCGTCGTCCGGTTGTCGCCGATGATCACCGACTTGCCGCCCCCGAGGTTGAGGCCCGCGACGGCCGCCTTGTACGTCATGCCGCGCGCCAGGCGCAGAACGTCGACCAGGGCGTCCATGTCGCTCTCGTACTCCCAGAACCGGGTGCCGCCGAGGGCGGGCCCGAGGCTGGAATCGTGAATCGCGATCAGGCCCTTGTACCCGCACGACGGCTCGTACGTGAACAGCACCTGCTCGTGCTCGTGCTTTCCGATCAGGTCGAACAGCTCGGGCGCCGCCTCCCGCGCTTCGATCGACGCTTCCCTCGCTGTAGTCGTCACGTTCTCTGTCCTCTCTCGAGATACAACTCGCGTGCTATGATCAGGCGATGAATTTCGTTCGTGCCCTCGTAGATCTCGGTCACCTTGGCGTCGCGGAACAACTTCTCCACCGGGTACTCCCGGCTGTAACCATAGCCCCCGAACACCTGTACGGCTTCTCGCGTAATGTACATGGCCGCCTCGCTCGCGTAGAGCTTCGCCATGCTCGACAGCTTGCGCCGCCGTGGTTCGTCGGCGTCGTAGGCCAACGCGGCCCGGTAAAGCAACCCGCGTGCCGCCTCGAGCCGCGTCGCCATGTCGGCCAGCTTGAACTGCATCCCCTGGAAGTCTTTCAGGCGCCGGCCGAACTGCGAGCGCTCCTCCGCGTAGTCGCGCGCGTAGTCGAGCGCCGCCTCGCCGATACCGACCGCCTGGGCCGCGATGCCGAGGCGCCCGCCCTCGAGCGCCTCGAGGGCGTACTTGAAGCCGCGGCCCGGCTCGCCGATCAGGTGATCGTCGGACAACCACATGTCCTCGAGCGAGACCGCCACGGTCTCGGACGCCCGCAGGCCGAGCTTTCGCTCCTTCTTGCCGGGCACGTACCCTTCGGAGTCGGTCGGAACGAGAAACGCCCCGATGCCGCGGCTGCCCCGACGATCCTTCGGCGTGTCGGTACGCACCATCAACAGCGTGTAGTCCGCCGAAGCGCCGTTCGTCACCCACAGCTTCTCGCCACTCATGCGCCAGCCGTTACCGTCGCGCACGGCCTGCGCGCTCATGGCGGCCGCGTCGCTCCCCGATCCGGCTTCCGACAGCGAAAAGGCGCCGAGCTTCTCGCCCCGAGCCATCGGCTTCAGCCAGCGCTCCCGCTGCTCGTCGGACCCGTGCCGCAGGAGGACCTGGGTGGGCAGCGAGTTGTGGACGCTCATCGAGACGGCGACGGCCGGGTCGCCCCACGCGACCTCTTCCAGCGCGTAGAGATACGTCAGCATGTCGAGCCCCAGGCCGTCCCAGGCTTCGGGAATCAGCATCCCGAGGAACCCGAGCTCGCCGAGCTGGTCGATCGGCGTCCGGTCGAAGGTGCCCTCGTCCAGGTCGCGGCGTTCGACGCTCGGCCGGAGCTCGTCACGGGCGAAAACGCGCGCCAGCTCCCAGATTTGCCGCTGTTCGTCCGTCAGCAGCGTCCCGGCGTACGAGCGCCGGGTCACGATGGGGCCTCGTCAGTCGCGTAGTCGTAGAACCCGCGCCCCGTCTTTCGGCCGAGTCGGCCGGCCGCGACGTAGCGCCCCAGCAGCGGGCAGGGCCGGTACTTGTCGTCGCCGATGTCGCGGTGCAGCACCTGCATGATCGACAGGCAGGTGTCGAGACCGATGAGGTCGGCCAGGGCGAGCGGACCCATCGGGTGGTTCATCCCGAGCTTCATGACCGTGTCGATCGCTTCGGCCTCGGCGACGCCCTCCATCAGGCAGAACACGGCCTCGTTGATCATCGGCATGAGGATCCGGTTCGACACGAAACCGGGATAATCGGCGACGTCGACCGGCTGCTTGTCGAGGTCGCGGCACAGGGCGTGGACGGCGGCGACCGTCTCGTCGGACGTGTCGAGGCCACGAATCACCTCGACGAGCTTCATCACGGGCACCGGATTCATGAAGTGCATCCCGATGAATCGCTCAGGGCCCGGAAGCCCCGCGGCGAGCTCGGTGATCGAGATCGAACTCGTGTTCGTGGCCACGATCGCCTCGCCGGCCACGACGCCGGCAAGCTCGTCGAACACGCGCCGCTTGAGGGCCCGGTCCTCCGGCACCGCCTCGATCACGATATCGCGGTCACCCAGGTCGGCCGTGCCGGTGGACGGCCGGATGCGCTCGAGCGCGCCGCCCGCCTCCTGCTCGGCGATCCGGTTCTTCGCGACCTGTCGGGCGAGGTTTTTCTCGATCGTCACCCGGGCGGCAGCCAGCGCCGGTTCCGACGCGTCGACCAGAACGGTATCGAGCCCGGCGAGAGCGAGAACGTGGGCGATGCCACCGCCCATCGTACCGGCGCCGATGACGGCGGCCCGGTGCACGACGGCGGTCTCATTCACCGTCGACTTACCCAAAAAGTCGGCGGACCCGGCCTCCGAGGCCGACGGTCACGACGGCGACGAGGGCAACCTTCAGGAGGTCGCCGAGCAGGAACGGCTCGAAAGCGAGGCGGAACACATCGGCCGACTCACCTGCCAGCCACGGCTGCAGCGCCAGCCACGACGCGCCACCCAGATGGAGCGTCGCGAGGCCTGCCATGGCGGCCGTAGCCGTCCGCAGTACGCGCTGCAGGGTCGGGCAAGCCTTCGGATCGCCGAGGATCCAGCCCGCGACGGCCGCGGCGACCGGAAACGCCATGAGGTAGCCGCCCGTCGGTCCGCCGAGATAGGCGAGACCTCCGCCCGCCGCGAACACGGGAAGCCCCGCGGCGCCGAGGGCCAGGTAGGCGAACTGACTGCCCGCCCCGAGAACCGGCCCGAGCAGCAGGCCCGCCAGGAGCACGGCGACGGGCTGGAGCGTGAACGGCACGGGCGTCCCGGGGAGCGGCATGCTCAGGCGCGCCCCGACGGCCGTCAGCGCCGCGAAGGCCGCCACGGCGACGGCCCGGCGCACCCACAGATCCGTGCTCGCGGCAACCGCTGGCACCGTCGCGGTCGTGGTGTGCTGGTCGTTGAACAGACTCATATTCTCTCCACGCTCAGCGCCACGGCGTTGCCGCCGCCGAGGCACAGGGTCGCGAGCCCCGTCTCGGCGTCACGGTCGCGCATGGCATAGAGCAGCGTTGTGAGGATCTTCGCGC
>DATHRZ010000105.1:0-31140 GCA_035464655.1 Gemmatimonadota bacterium | reverse complement strand
GCTCGTCCTCGCGGTCGGGATTGCAATGGGCGCTTACACGTGTATGATGTGTGTGGAGCGAAGGAACCTGAGCCTCGCCCGCCGCCGAAACCATGGATCGCCGGACGAGGAGAGTACTGAAGTGAGGGCTCGGGTACTGATGCGCCTCGCCTGCGTGGCGATCCCGCTTGCCGTCGGCTGTGAAGCCGGTTCGATGACGCAGGCCTCGGACGAGAACCCCTCCACCGGCGTTCCCGAACCCCAGAAGGACCCGGGCTCGGACGGTTCTCCGACGAATTCCACGGCCGCGGCCATCCGGATCGACGCGACGCCCGTGGTCACGCTGTCACCCGGCGAGACGCGCCCGCTTCCGGTGACCTTGGTCGACAGTTCGGGAGCGCGGCTCGACCTCGATGCCGAGTTGCGCTGGACGTCGGCGGTCGATGGGCGGGTCGCGGTCGACGCCGACGGTGTGCTGTACGCCCGTGACCGTCCGGGCCATTCGTGGGTGTTCGTCGAAGCGAGCGGCTTGCGCGACAGCGTCGGCGTGTGGGTCCAGCCTCCCGAGTCGGACCCCTCGAGCTTCGGGATCACGCTGCACGTCGAATCGGGGATCCCGGCATGGTGGTTGCCGGCCCTCGAGGCGGCAGCCGAGCGCTGGGAACGAGCGATCCGGGCCGAGCTTCCCGAAGTCGCGGTGGCGAGCCTGGCGGGCCAGTGCGAGCACCTGGCGACGGGACCGGCCGAGCTGCGTTCCGGAACCGAGTCGGGGGTGAGAATCTTCGTGCGCGTCTCGGCCGCGCTCCCGATTACCGGCGTGCCGCGCGCCACCGGCGGAGTCTGCGCGAGCCGCGGTCTGCCCGAGCCCACGACGGTGGTGGGGCTGGTCACGCTCAACGCGTACTCGCTCGGTGACGAACCTCCGGGCGATCTCGCCTACCTGGCACACCACGAGATCGGTCACGCGCTCGGCCTCGTCGGTGCGGTGCAGGGCGAGGAGCCGGACTGGCTCGACGTGATGGCCGGTGAGTACCGCGGCCACCTGGCGCTGTTCGGACGCTACCTCGACGGGCAGGGCGAGGTGTCGGTCGTCGAGCTCGGCAGCAATGGCCACTGGCCGTTCGCCGACCTCATGGGCACGCCCCGCGCCTACACGATCTCGCACGCGACAATCGGTGCCCTGATGGACCTGGGCTACCCGGCGGCGTGGTACGGAAGCGGCCCGATCGAGGAGTAGCGGGACGATCGCGTTCGTGATCCCGTGCTCTTGATATCCGGAGGGCCCCGCACGAGGTTCGCGAGGCTGGCCGAACATCACATCGGGGCGTGGCGCAGTCAGGTAGCGCACCTGCTTTGGGAGCAGGGGGTCGCCGGTTCGAATCCGGCCGCCCCGATTCGTATGGTCCCGTTCATTCGGCCGCCATCGGATCCGAGTCAATCAACCGCCCCCGGTGTCCCGGCGCCCTTGATACCGTAGCGCAAGAACAGCACCGGGAGGACGACCATGTTCAACGCCAGCGAAGTCAGCAGTCCTCCCAGCACGACGACGGCCAGCGGGCTCTGAATCTCGTTGCCGGGTTCACCTCCGGCCAGTGCGAGCGGCAGCAGCGCGAGTCCCGCGGTCAGGGCGGTCATGAAGACGGGATTCAGGCGCTCCATCGAACCGCGCCAGATGGCCTCGCGCAGAGTCTCGCCGTCACCCAGCAGGTGGTTGTAGTGGGAGACCATGAGGATCCCGTTGCGCACGGCGATCCCGAACAGCGTGATGAACCCGACCAGCGTTGCGACGTTGAGGACGCCCCCCGTCAGGAGCACGGCGAACACGCCTCCCACCAGAGCGAGCGGGAGGTTCACCATGACCAGCAAGGCCTGGCGCACCGACCGGAACTCCACGTAGAGCAGCAGGAGGATGAGGGCGAGGGACAGCAATGAGAGCAGGGTGATGCGCCGGGTCGCCGCCTCGGCCGACTCGAACTGCCCGCCGTATTCGACGTGATACCCCTGCGGCAGGTCGACCCCGGACGCTATCCTGCCGCGCACGTCGTCGACGACGCTGCCGACGTCGCGTCCGGCGACGTTCGACTGAACCACGATCTTTCGCTGCACGTTCTCGCGCGAAATCACGTTCGGCCCGACATCGCGGCGCACCGCGGCCAGCGAGCCGAGGGACACCTCGTTGCCGGCCGGCGTGTGGATGCGGGCGCGGCGCACGGCCTCCAGGCTACCCCGTTGGTCCTCGGCGAACCGCACCACAAGGTCGACGCTTCGCTGCTCCTCGAGCACCTGCGAAACGGTTTCCCCCGCGAACGCGACGTCGATCGCCTCAGCCAGATGGCGGGGGGTGACGGCGTGGCGAGCCATGGCGGCCCGGTCCATCGCCACCCGGATCTGGGGCACGTCGGCCTGCTGCTCCGTGGCGACATCGGCCGTTCCGGGCACGGCGTTCACTACGGCCTCTATCTGCCGGGCGAGGTCGCGCAGCCCCTGCAGGTCGGGCCCGAAGATCTTGATTGCGATACTGGCTCGGGTACCGGACAGCATGTGGTCGATCCGGTGGCCGATCGGCTGGCCGATGGTGACCTGGGTGCCGGGAACGGCGGTCAGCTCGCGCCGCAGCTCCTCGACTACTTCCTCGTACTCGTGACCCTCCAGATCGAGGCGTACGTCGACCTCGGCGGCATTCGCACCCTGCGCGTGCTCGTCCAGCTCGGCCCGTCCCGTCCGGCGAGCCGTCTCGACCACCGCCGGATGCGCCAGCAGGATCTGCTCGATGCGCCGGCCCATCGCGTCCGACTCGTCGAGCGAAGTGCCCGGCAGGGTGATCGCGCTGATGACCAGCGTGCCCTCCTGAAACTCGGGCAAGAACGAGCGCCCGAGCGCCGGCACTACGGCGAGCGCGGCAACGACCAGCGCTGCCGCCCCGGCCATGACCGGGATCGGATTGCGCAGGACCGGCTCCAAAGTTCGCGCGTAGGCCGCCTTCAGCCGGCGCACGAGCCAGCTCTCTTCGTCGGACTCCAGCGCCCGCGCGGCGGGCAACATATACGTCGCGAGGGCGGGAATGACCGTGAGGGCGACCACCAGCGAAGCCATGATCGCCACGATATAGGCGATGCCGAGCGGCCGGAGCATCCGTCCCTCGATGCCGTCCAGGAAGAACAGCGGAACGAACACGAGGGAGATGATGAACGTGGCGGTTACGATGCTCGCCCGGATCTCCTTCGACCCGAGGAAGACTACTTCTTCGACCGGCTTCCGCTCGGCCGGTGGCCGCCGCCGGTTCTCCCTCAGCCGGCGGAACACGTTCTCGACGTCGATCACCGCGTCGTCGACGAGCGCGCCGATGGCGATCGCCATACCGCCGAGGGTCATCGTGTTGATCGTGATCCCGAGAAGCTTCAAAGCGAACACGGCCGTGACCAGCGACAGGGGAATCGCCAGCACGGAGATGAACGTGGTCCGAAAGCTCCAGAGGAACAAGAACAGGATCACGACCACCAGTACGGCCCCGTCGCGCAGGGCTTCGAGCACGTTGTCGATCGCCGTCTCGATGAAGTTCGCCTGCCGAAAGATCCCCCGGTTGATCTCGACGCCCGGCGGGAGGTTCGCGTCGATCTCTGCCAGGGTCCCATCGATCCGTTCGGTGAGCTCCAGTGTGTTCGTACCTGGCTGCTTCTGAACTGACAGGATGACAGCCGGAGCTGCGTTGGCTGACCCGCGACCAATAGGCACGCCGGGACCGATGCGAACCTCGGCGACATCGCCGATCAGAACAGGGATTCCGTCACGCGCCGTGACCACGGTCGCCGCCACGTCTTCCGTTGACGTCACGCGGCCGGTCCCACGGATCAGGTATTCCTGGCCCCCGTCCATGAACACGCCGCCCGACGCGTTGAGGTTGGATCCGCGCGCGGCGCGGAGTACGTCATCGAGCGTGACGCCACGAGCGGTGAGCCGGGATGGATCGACGAGTACCTGGTACTGCCTGACTTCGCCGCCGAGCGGAATGACCTGCGAGACGCCCGGCACCGCGAGAAGGCGCCGGCGCACGGTCCAGTCGGCGAGGGAGCGCATCTCCATCGGCGAGGCGCCCTCGTCGCCCGTGATCGCGATCAGCATCACCTCCCCCATGATCGAGGAGATGGGTGCCAGGATGGGCGGGCCGGCTCCGTCCGGAAGCGACGCCGAGGCGATCTGGAGCTTTTCGGTGACGATCTGCCGAGCCCGGTAGATGTCGGTCCCCCAGGCGAACTCGACCCATACGATGCTGATGCCCTGCGAAGTGGAAGATCGCACGCGCCGAACCCCGGTGGCGCCGTTGACGGCGGTCTCGAGCGGAAACGTCACGAGAGTTTCCACTTCCTCCGGCGCCATGCCGTGAGCCTCGGTCAGGACGGTGACCGTCGGTGCGCTCAGGTCGGGAAACACGTCGACCGGCATGCGGACGGCGGTGATCGCACCCGTGACGAGTAGCAGGGCTGCGCCGACCACGACGAGTAGCCGGTTCTGGATGGACCAGCGAATCAGTGCGTCGATCATTCCGGTCCCCTTCAGTGGGAGTGTCCGCCGGCGAACTCGCCACCGGACATCGAGGCGAGGCGGACCTGGTAGGCACCCGTCGTGACGACCATCTCGTCGGCCTGGATCCCCGACACGACGTGGGTTCGCCGACCGTCGCCGGCCCCGAGGGTGAGTACGCGCCGCTCGAAGGTCTCGCCTCCCGCCTGCACGAAGGCGACGGGTGTGCCGTTGTCATCGATGATGGAACGGTTCGGAACGAGCACTCCCACCGCGGTGCCACCCACCGGTACGGCGGCCCGCGCAAGCTGTCCGAAGATCAGCGACTCGGCCCCCTCGGCAACTTCGAACGTGACGGGAACGGTGCGAGTGTTCGGGTCGAGCACGCGACCGACCGAAACGAGACGTGACGTTCGCCGTACGGAGTCCGCTCCCTCGACCGTGAAGCTCGCCCCGGTCCCCGGCGGAATCGAGACGGCGTTCGAGACCGGGAGCTGGACCCGAAGCCATGCCGTCGTGGGATCGATGATCGTGAACAGCAGGTCGCCCGCCTCCACCCGGCCGCCCGGAACGAAGGCGCGTTCCGCGACGACCCCCGTGATCGGGGAGGCCAGGTGAAGTCGGTAGTCTCCCGCCGCCCCGCCCGGTCCCATGGCCTGCGCCTGCGCCCGGGCCACCTCCAGATCATGCCGCGTCTCCTCGAGGCGTTTCAGCGCTACCGCACCGGCCTCGTAGAGCCGCTCGGTTCGCGCGGCTTCCCGCTCGAGCCGCTCCACCCGCGCGCGGACCTCGGCGAAGCCTCCTTCCTGCGCCACGGGCGACAGGATGGCCAGCACCTGCCCCCGCCGCACGCTTTGGCCGACGGATGGTGCCACCCGATTGGCCTCCGCGCCCGCGATGCCGTCCACCGGTGCGCTGACCTGGACGAGCGCGCCATCCGGAGCGACGATCTCCCCCGGCGCAGCGATCGTCCGCCGAACGGAATCCCGGCGAGCGGGCACCACCGCGAACGGGATCTGCCACTGCTGCTCCTTGAGGAATGCGATCCCGCCGTCTCCCTCCTCGGCCGCGTGGGGCACCTCGGCCGGGCTCGCGAATACCTCGACCCGCGGAAGGACGTGACGGCTGTCCACTTGCGGGCTCTCCAGCACGAGCTCGACGCGGTACCGGCCCGCCCGCTCGACGACCGGATCGAGCAGAAAGATCCCGTCGCGCGCCACGTCGTCGATCCGGAACTCGTGTGCGACCCCGGACCCCGTCTCGAACCGCACGGTGAGACTTCCGGAGCGAATCGGCTTGAAATCTTCCATGTCCGTCAGATGGATCGCCCAGTTGCCGGTCGCGGTCCCGGCCACGAGGTGCGGATACTCGAGGAACAGTTCCGTGGCGTCGTTCCACTGCGTCACGACGACACTGCCGTGCTCGTGAACGTCCTCGCCTGCGTCCGAATCGCCACATCCGGCCTGGCTCGCCACGGCGGCCAGGCCCGCCAGCAGCAGTATCGTCGACCTCGTCATATGTCCTCCCGTTCATTGATCGGGCCGTCGAAGCCGCCCACTGCCCGCTCCAGGTCGTAGAAGCTGATCCACAAATCGGCGCGCAGTGACGACGCGGCGAGTGCGGCTTCCAGATGTGCCTCCGCCGCATCGAGCAATTCGAGCAGCTCCATTTCGCCCTCGCTGTACGCTGTTCCCGCGATCTCCAGCAGATCGGGACCTTCATCCTGCTCTGCCGTCAGAAATCGCGCGCGGCGCACCGTCGATCGATACCTGTCCGCCGCTCGCCGCACATCGTTCCGCACGCCGCGTCGGGTGAGGGCGAGCCGAGACTCGGCCGCCGCGACCCTTGCTTCGGCCGCATCGATCGCCCCGGCCCCGCGATCCCACAGCGGCAGATCGACGGAGAGCCCGAATATCACGCCGTCCAGGCCATCGGACTGGGTCTTGTAGCCCCCGGTAGCCGTCAGGTCGGGGATCCGCTGTCGGCGAACCGCCGACGCGGACGCCACGGCCGAGGCGAGGGCCGATTCGGCCGCGGCGATCTCGGGACGGCGCGTGAATTGCGCGGAGTCCGCCGGGGCGGACGCTACGTCGGGCGGGAGGGCCGCGTGTGCTGACGCCGGCGCCAGTTCGAGGGCATCCACATCGGGCGCCACGAGGGTCGCGAGACGGCGCCTGGCCGCGGCGGCCTCGAGCTCCACTTCAGCCAGGCGGGCCTCGTAGCGGACGCGTTCCGCCTCGATCCGGCGGCGCTCGTACAGCGAGATGTCGCCCTCCCGGTAGCGCTCGCCCGCACTGCGATCGCCCTCGCGGAACACGGTCGTCACACGCAGCAGCGCATGCTCGGCACGCTCGGCGCGCTCGGCGTCGACGAACGCCTGCTTTACCTCGAACTCGAGCCTGGCGCTGTCAGCGGCGAATCGGGCAGTGGCAGAAACCGACGTCAGCCGCGCCGCGTCTCCGGCAGCGCTTCTCGTTCCCGGCCAGACGAGCCGTTGGCTCAGGCTCAAGGTGCTCTCCGAGTAGCGCCTGTCACCGTCCGACAACGGCTCGCGGAACGCGGCGACCGTCGGGTTGGGGTAGGCTACCGCCTGCCGCGCCGCGCCGACCGCCTCGGCGGCTTCGGCCCGGGCTACCCGCAGGTCGCGGCTGTTGCGCTCGAACAGGTCGAGGGCCTCCTCGAGCGTGACGCGCCGCAGCTCCTGCGACACGGCCGTACCGGGAATCAAGAGCAGCGTCGCCGTGACGCCGAGCAATGATGAGATTCTAATGTTCACGCGCACCGTACCCTGCCTGCATGGATTGTCCTGCCCGCATGGGAGCAGATACCGCCTGGATGTAAGGAGACGAGGCCGGCTCGGAAGGAGCCGGTGATTCAGATGATGCGGGGCGGGGCGCGGGGAGTGACGGGAGGTGGACTGCGTCCGGTCGGCCGGAACCGATTCTCGGCACCGGGGCGCGGCACGGCCAGCACGGGCATCGAGACTTCGACGACCAGTGTCGGCACAGCCGTCAGCGACGGCAGAATCTGAGGCACCCGCTCGGTCTGTTCAACGAGCTCGACACCGTGTGCGTGGTGGTCACCGGATACGACGTGCGGTTGAGGGTCGACCGGCGTGGCTCGGGCGTGGTGGTGCGACGGCAACCCCGTGGACAACGCCGCGAGCACGGCGACGAGGCCGAGAGCCGTTCCAGAGCGGACGATCTTCCGGGTGCGCATGGGTACGAGCCTAGTCGACGGTCCTCGGCGGGTCAACGAAGGCCGCGCGGGGAACGCGCGGGGCGGGCGAATCGTCGCTCAGGCGCTGAGCGTCTTCTCGCGATCCAGCACCTCGCGCACCCGGTAGACCTGGTGCTCCACCACGTCGGCCGGTCCGCCCGGGCCGGGGTGCCGGCCGTTACCGTCGTCGTCGAGCAGGATCCGCGTCCAGGCGCGCAGGTCGGCCACCGGATCGCGGAGCAGGGCAGGAGGACCGGGAAAGTCGTCCAGGCTGCCGAGAAGCTTCTCCGTGCGCTCGATCAGCTCGGGATCTCGATCGCCGTCCGACAGACCGGCCAGGCTCTCCTCCAGCTCGTCCAACAGCAGATCGGCGTTCTCGACGCTCAGCGGTTCGCCGCGCGCGTCGTCGCCGCGGGACCCGTCGCCATTCACGGAGTCGTCGACGGCAGCCGTAGAAGCCTTCACGGCGCGAGCCGCACCGGTTGGCGCGCGCTCGATCACGCGCACGGTGCTCGCCTGCGGGCCTTCGTTCCCCTGTTCCTCGTGGAAGCGCACCTCGGTCCCGACCTCCAGGTGGTCGAAATCGCTGCCGAGCAGGCTGTTCTCGTGAAAGTAGACGTCGCTCCCGTCGAGCGTGCGGATGAAGCCGTAACGCTCGCCCGAGGTCCCACCCGGATATAGCTGCCAGACGCGGCCGTGGGCCTGCTCCTGCTTCCGCTTCACGTCCCCGCGCAGCTCGCGCGCGTAGTCTTCCAGGCGTCGCCGGATGGCCCCGAACGCTTCATCGAGCGCCGACATCTGGGTTTCGCGCTCCCGTTCCCTCGCCTTGGGGCTCCGGCTGACGACCAGGTTGCGGCCGGGTACGGAGAGCTCGATCCGCACGTGGTACGGGTTGCCCTCCTCGCGCCGCTGGTGGGGAAGCTCGACCATCACCCGGCAGCCGACGATACGATCGAAGTATTCGTCCAGCTTATCGATCTCGCGGTGGACGGTATCCTTGAGCCACTCGTCGGGCTCGAAACCACGGAATGCGATCTCCGGAGGGAACTGCATGTCGCCTCCTGTGATTGGCTGTATGACGGTCGGCCCTCGAGCGACCGACCCGTATCAATATACGCAGGAGGGAGACTTCGGGTCTACGACGATCGGCCCCAGTCCTCGTCGTAGTAGTCGAGCTTGTGAAGCGGCTGCACGACCCCGGTCAACACGTTCACGAGATGGGCCACGATCCGCTTGTAGAACCGCATTCCGAGCACGAGGACCGCGATCGTGCGGCCCGAATACTCGGCGTCGACGGTCTCGTTGATCATTTCGTCGAGGCGACGGGTAATGTCCCGCCCCTCGACGATGAGCTCGCCGGCGCGCTTCTCGTCGTGCGACTCGAACACATCCCACAGCGTCTCGTAATCGCCGGCGATCCAGTCACGCACACCCGCGAGCTCGCGCACGATGTTATCGTCGGGCAGGGGCTCGGGGTGGAGCGACCGGATGCCGGCCAGGTTCTTCGCATAGTCGCCCAGGCGCTCGACGTCTTTGACGAGATTCATGACCAGCAAGCAGTACGGCACGTCGGATCGCGTCGGGTCGAGACTGAGGTGCGCGACCACCTGCCGCCGGATCTTCCGCTGCAGCTTGTTCACCTGGATGTCGCGCCGCCGGATTCTGTTCTCGCGCTCGGGATCCAGCGGTTCAGGACGGAAGAACGCCTGTCCCGCCTCGGCCACCGACTCGCCGGTCAGGTCGATCATCCGGGCGAAGTCGGCGCCCATCTCGGCCAGGGGCTCCTGCGGGCTGAACAGAGCCTTCAGTTCGCGTAGCATGGTTCGTCTCTCTACAGAATCTGGTTGAGCAGGGCGAACAGCGCCGGAACGCCGTAGAACAACAATATGACATACACCAGCGCCCACCGCCGGGATTTCCCGGCGATCTCCGCGAGGCGCTCTGCGGCCCGAATCGGAATGTTCCGAATCCGTTCGAACGGAAAGACGAGCAGCGTGGCGCTCAGGTTGAACAACAGGTGCACCAGGGCGATCGTCAGGCCGAGGCGCGCGTTGACGCCGGTGGCGGCCAGCGCGGCCAGCATGGCCGTGACGGTCGTCCCGATGTTGGCGCCCACGGTGACCGGGAACGCCTGCGCGACGTTCAGCAGGCCGGCGCCGGCCAGGGGCACGAGAAGCGAGGTCGTGATCGAACTCGACTGCACCATCACGGTGACGACGATCCCGACCACGATGCCGATCAGCGCGCTCTTCTCGAGTCCGCGCGCGACGATCGACTCGACCCGGGTCTGGACGGCGGACCGCATCACGCCGACGAGCATGGTGAGCGCCGCGTAGATCAGGGCGCCCGAGATGAGGATGAGCAGGATACCCGCCACACGTTCGGTCGCGACGGCGGCGAGCCCGTCCTTGATCGGGGTCAGGATCGCCTTGAGCGCGCCCTTCAGCGGGCTGTCGTATTCCACGCCCGAGAAGCCGACCAGCAGACCCGTCAGCGCCGTGGCCGAAGTGCGCAGGTAGCCGGTAGCCAGCTCGATGGGCAGCAGCACCGCGACGGCGATGAAGTTGAAGAAGTCGTGACAGGTGGCCACGGCGAAGGCCCGGCGGAACTCCTCGGGACGCCGAATGTGGCCGAGTGACACGATCGTGTTCGTGACCGTGGTTCCGATGTTGGCGCCCATGATCATCGGGATCGCGTTGGCCAGGGGCAGCGGATGGACGGGCGCCGCGACGAGACCGACGATCAGCGAGGTCGAGACCGACGAGCTCTGGACGAGGGTCGTCGCCAGCACGCCCACCATGAGCCCGATGAACGGATTGCTCGTCGCGGAGAAGAATGCCTCGAGCGCGTCGCTGCCGAGCGCCTTGAACGCGTCGCCAAGGCCGTTCACGCCGAGCAGGAACATGAACAAGAGCCCGAGTACGACGGCGGTCCGCAGGAGCGGATGCATGCTTGCGGGTCGCTGTGCGACGACGGGCCCGTCGGGTTTCTTTGGCATTCGCGTCCGAGTGGGGGCTGTCCGGCATAGCGCCGAAATACTCGACGGCAGGAAGGTCGGGGCCGCCTGCGAAGGGTGCAAGTGGTGCGGGCCCGCGATATCCTGTTCGACGATCGACCGCTTCCGGAACGTCGCCGCCGCTCGCACCGCGGGCGCGTTCCTTCACATGGCCGGAGATATCGTGCCGATGAGCCGCTGCTGGCTGATGAAGTCCGAACCGAACACGTACTCGATCGACGACCTCGAGCGGGACGGCCGCACGCACTGGGACGGCGTGCGCAACTACCAGGCGCGCAACCTGATGCGCGAGATGACGGAGGGTGATCGCGTCCTGTTCTATCACAGCAACGCGAACCCGCCCGGCGTGGCCGGTCTCGCCCGGGTCGTGAAGGAGGCCTACCCCGATCACACGGCCCGCGACCCCGACGGCGACTACTACGATCCGAAGGCGACCGACGACGACCCGCGCTGGTACATGGTCGACATCGAGTACGTGGCGCACCTTCCGGAATTCGTGCCCCTGGCCGATCTCAAGGCCGCCGACGGACTCGACGATATGGTCGTGACGAAGCGCAGCCGACTGTCGGTGCAGCCGGTCGAGCCCGCGGAGTACGAGATCGTCTGCGCTATGGGCGGAAGGGACGAGGCATGAATTCGCCGGCCGGCACGACGACGGACGAAGCGCTCGTCTGGTGCCTCGAGGACATCTACGAGAGCCGCGACGACTGGGAGAGCGAACTCGCCGCCATCGAACGCGGCATCGAAGGCCTGGCCGATCATGCCGATCGGCTGACCGACGACGCGTCGGCCCTCCGCGCCGGCCTCGACCTGTATCACGACACGCTGAAGCGCCTCTACGCCGCGTCGAGCTACGCGTCCATGCGCTATCACGAGGATATGCGGGTCGGCGAGACGGCCGAGATGGAGGCGCGGGCGAACCTGCTGGCCACGAAGCTCTCCGAGGCCGCGAGTTTCATGGAGCCGGCGATCCTCGCGGCCGATCGAGCGACGATCGAGCGCTGGGCGGCCGAGGAGCCCGGACTGGCCGACTATCGGCATACGCTCGACGACATCCTGCGCCGGGCCGAGCATACGCTGGGCCCGAAGGAAGAGGCGATCATCGCGGCCACCGGGCTGCTGAGCGACGCCCCCGAAACCGTATACGCGATGTTCGCGAACGCGGACGCGCCCTGGCCGACGGTCGAGCTCGCCGACGGTACCGAGGTACGCCTCGACCAGTCGGCGTTCGGGAAACACCGCGAGTCGGGAAACCGCGACGACCGGCGGCTCGTGTTCGAGCGCTTCTTCGAAGTGTGGAACGATTACGCCCGCACCTGCGGCGCGACCCTGTTCGCGCAGGTCAAGAAGGACATGTTCTACGCGAAGGTGCGCCGCTACCCGAGCTCACTGGCCCGCTCGCTCGATGCGAACCGAATTCCCGAAACCGTCTACCGGCAGCTCATCGCCTCGGCCCGCGAACACCTTTCGGTGCTGCACCGCTACTTCGACATTCGCAGGCGGCTGCTCGGCCTCGACGATCTGCGCTACTACGACATCTATCCGCCGCTCGTCGAGGCCGACCTGACCTACACGATCGATGAAGCGAAGCGCCTCGTCGTCGAGTCGGCGGCACCGCTCGGGACGGAGTACGTCGAGACGCTGGCCCACGGGCTGGAGGCGCGCTGGATGGACGTCGAGCCGCGGCAGGGGAAGCGCTCGGGCGCCTACATGAACGGTCACGTGTACGACGTTCACCCGTACGTGCTGATGAACTTCCAGGGGACCTACGACTCCGTATCGACGCTCGCGCACGAGTGGGGCCACGCCATGCATTCCCACCTGTCGAACCGGGCGCAGCCATTCGCCGACTCCCACTACTCGATCTTCACCGCCGAGGTCGCGTCGACGTTCAACGAGGCGCTGCTGATGGACCGCATGCTGGCCGAGGCCGACGGCGCCTGGGAGCGCCTGTTCTTCCTGGGCCGTGAGCTCGAAGCCCTGCGAGGCACCTTCTTCCGCCAGTCGATGTTCGCGGAATTCGAGCTCCGCATCCACGAAACGGTGGAGGGGGGCGACACGCTGTCGGCCGACCGGTTCACGAAGATCTACGGCGAGCTCCAGCGGGCATACCACGGACACGATCAGGGAGTCCTGACGGTCGACGACGCGTACACGGCGGAATGGGCCTACATCCCGCACTTCTACTACAACTTCTACGTTTATCAGTACGCGACGTCGGTCGCCGCGTCGTCACTGCTCGTCGAGCGCGTGCGACAGGGCGAAAGTGGGGCGGTGGACGACTACCTCGAACTGCTCGCCTCGGGCGGGAGCAAGTATCCGTACGAGCAGCTCGTCGAGGCCGGCGTCGATCTCGCCACGCCGAAGCCCTACGAGGCGTTGATGCGCCGCATGGTCGGCATCATGGACGAGATCGAAGCGCTCGTCGCGGCCGGCGTCACGGCCGACTGAGGTCGGGATCGGGGAGCGGATCCGGGAGCTCGGCGCCGAGGTCGTGGCGTCCGTCGACGGCCGCCCAGTGCGTCCAACCCCACCCGGTAAGGGTGCCGTCGCGCAGGACGAGCGGCGTAAGTTCGTCGTCGGTCACGAGGCCGTCGTCGCGCACGACGTGCGTATAGTAGAACAGCACTTCCCACGACGAGTCGTCGCCCTCGTACGTCTCACTACGGTGCGGATTGTAGAGAATCGGCGCGTCACCACCGACAGGGATCTGCACCGACATCACGCCCATCGTGTCGCGCCCGGTGCCGATCGGCCCCTGGGTCTCCGAGCCCGTGAACTGCCGGTATTCTCCGACCCCCATCACCTCGAGCACCTCGCTCCGCTCCATGCCGACGTGCAGCTCGTCGAGATTGTGCCGGTTCTCCTCGCGAAAGTTGATGGCCGACGTGCAGGCCGCGAGTGACACGACGAGTAGCAACGGGACCAGGCGTTTATGGTTCATGCGCTGATTGTACACCCGAGTTCCATGCGAGGCACGGATCGACCTGCGAGCCGGGCGCGAGACGACGGATTCGCGTGGACGGGCAAGTCGGGAGACGCTAGTCTTTCTGGCTCAACAGACTTCTACCGTGGAGGCCATTTGCCGACCTTCGTGTCCGACCTCGCGCCGACCGATGTCTGGTCGCACTTCGACGAACTGCTTCGAATTCCCCGTGGCTCGGGGTCCGAGGCGGCCGTGCGATCGTTCGTGCGCGACATGGCCGAGAGCCGGGGCCTCACGACGACCGTCGACGACGCGGGAAACCTGCTCGTCAGGAAGCCCGCGTCGACCGGGCACGAGGCGGCGCCCGTCGTCGTCCTGCAGTCGCACCTCGACATGGTGCAGGAGAAGAACGCCGAGGTGGAGCACGACTTCGCCTCCGACCCGATCCGGCCCGTCCGTGACGGCGACTGGCTGTCGGCGGACGGGACGACGCTCGGGGCGGACAACGGCCTCGGGGTCGCGGCGATGCTCGCGCTGATCGAGAGTCGCGATGTCGCCCACGGCCCGCTCGAGCTGCTGTTCACGGTGGACGAGGAGACCGGCCTGAGCGGCGCGCGGGCGTTGTCGAACGAGCTCCTCGATGGACGGTTGCTCATCAATCTCGACTCCGAGGAGGAGGGGACCGTCACGATCGGATGCGCCGGGGGCGGCGACAGCACCCTGCACCTGCGGATCCGCGAGGCGAGCGCGCCGGACGGCGTCGCGCTCACCGTCTCGGTGGCCGGACTGAAGGGCGGCCATTCCGGCGTGGACATCCACCTGCAGCGGGGGAACGCGATCCGTGTGCTGGTCAGAGCCCTGCGAGCGGCGGCGGATGCAACGGGGTTGCGAGTCGCCGCGATCTCCGGCGGCAACGCCCGGAACGCGATCCCGCGCGAGGCGTCTGCGATGCTCTTCCTCGGCGAGCCCTCCGAAGAAGCAGCCTGCCGATCGGTTATCGAGGAATCCTTTACGGTCGCCACTCGCGAGCTCGCCCGTTCCGATCCCGAGATGCGATTCGAGGTCGCTACGGTCGAGGCACCGGATGCGGCGTGGGACGACGACTCCACGCGACGGGCCCTCGACCTGTTGAACGCCCTCCCGCACGGCGTGATGGCCATGAGTCTCGATCTGCCGGGCCTCGTCGAGACCAGCGTCAACCTCGCGGTGGTACGGCCTGAGGATGGACGCCTGTTCGTCAGGGTCCACAGCCGCAGCTCGATGGAGGGGTCCCTCGAAGTTCTCCGCCGCCGCATCCGTTCGATCGGCGAGCTCGCCGGCGCCGAGGTCAGCGAAGGGCCCGCCTATCCCGCCTGGCAGCCCGACGTCGAGTCGCGGCTACTCGACCTGATTCGGGCGGCCTACGAACAGGTGATCGGTGAGCCGCCCGAGATCGGCGCCATGCACGCGGGACTCGAGTGCGGAATCATCGGCGAGAAGTACGAGGGCATGGACATGGTGTCGTTCGGGCCCCAGATCGAGTTTCCGCACTCTCCCGACGAACGGGTGCGGATCGGTTCGGTGGCGCCGTTCTACGACGTGTTGTGCCGGACGCTCGAGCGCGTGCGAGCGCCGCATGCGTGAAGGGCGAACCGACAGAAACGGACTCCCTTCACTCCTGCCCCGGCGAGTTCGGGCGGTGCTCGCAGTCGTCGGCGGCGTGGGCGTCCTCGTCTTTGCCGACACGCTGTACCTCGTGGGCGTTCGTCTTCTCGGCACACTGGGGCTGGAGATCGGCGGGCCCGCGGCCGCATCGTCACTGTTCTTCCAGACGGCACTGCTCGGCCACTCGATCGTCGGCACGCTGTTCGTGGCACTGGTCGCGCTGTTCGTGGCGCTTCACTTGCCGAAGGTCTGGAGGCGGCGGAACGCGCGCTCGATCGTGAGCGGGCTTCTCGCGCTCGCCGTCTGCGTAGGCCTCCTGTTGACGGGTCTGTTCGTGCTTACCGAAGCCGCGACCCGGCAGCATCGCTGGGTGTGGTGGCTGCACGTCCTCGGTGCGGTGGCTCTGCCGCTGCTCTACGTGGCTCATCGGCGAGCGGGCGTCACGCACTTCGTAGGCGCCTTCGCGGGTCGGTTCGCCCAGGGGGTCGCGCTGCTCACGGTGGCGTTCGGCGTGGGACACTCGCTTGTCGGACAGGTCGACCCGCCTCCGGTGACGGCCGAGGGGATCTCGCCGGCCGCGACGAATCTGGCCGGGGAGCGCTACGGGGTCGTCCCGCCCGGCTTCGCATCGCCACTCAGTCCGTTCTATCCATCGCCGGCCACCACGTCCGCCGGCGATCGTCTGGACCCCGAAGCTGTCATCGGCCCGACGCCTCCGTCCGACGCCGTCGTGCGGGAAGCCGCCCGGGCGACGGGATACTACACCGGCGAAGGAATCGGGGCGGAGACGTGCGTACGTTGTCATCCCGACGTGGTGGAGCAGTGGGAGGCATCGGCGCACCGCTTCTCGTCGTTCAACAATCCGTTCTACGAGGCGTCGATCGAGCTGCTCAGGGCCGATGATGGCGAGCGCAACTCATGGCTCGCAACGCACCGCGAGCGCACCGGCGCCCCGTCGGGCGACGGAATCGTGAAGAGCCGATGGTGCGGAGGCTGCCACGACCCGGCACTCCTGTTCACCGGCGCGATGGACGAGCCGATCGACCGGACGAGCGCCGAGGCCCAGGCAGGGCTCACGTGCCTCGCGTGCCACGGTATCCGGACGCTTCACGACCGGACGGGGAACGGGAACTACGTACTTCACGGCTCGACCCCGGATCTGTACGTGTTCTCTGACGCTACGGAACCTGGCGTGCAGCGAGCGTTGCACGATGCGGCGCTACGCGCCCGGCCCGAAGCGCACCGCGCGGCGATGGCTCCGGACGTGTTCCGAGAGCCGGAGTTCTGCGGTACGTGTCACAAGGTCAGCCTGCGCGAACCGCTGAACGATTATCGTTGGCTCCGGGGTCAGAACGAGTTCGATACGTGGGAGAACAGCGGCGTGTCGCGCGAAGGTGCCCAGACGTTCTATCTGCCGCCGACCCGGCGCGTCTGCCAGGACTGCCACATGCCGTTGGAGCCCGCGCCGAGAGGCGACGTCGCCGCGGTCGACGGGAGGGTGCGCTCTCACCGGTTCCTCGCGGCCAACACGGCGCTGCCGTTCATTCGGGGCGACACGGCCGCCCTTCGACGCGTGGAGGCGTTCCTTCAGGACGATGTCGTTACGGTCGATGTGTTTGGGTGGCGCTCAGGCGACGGGAGGCGGGTCGAGCGCGCGCTGGGCGATCGTATCGATGTCCGGCCCGGCTCGGACGTCGAGTTCGACATCGTCGTCCGGAACCGGGGCACGGGACACAGCTTTCCCGGGGGAACGGTCGACTCGAACGAGGGCTGGCTCGACGTGCGCCTCGTAGACGAATCGGGCAACGTCGTGGCGCGGAGCGGCTGGCTCGACGAATCCGGACATCTCGATCCCGGGGCGCACGTGTACCGGGCCCTGTTCGTCGATACGGCCGGCCAGCCGATCGACCGGCGTAACCCGCAGGATATTCGCGCCCTCGTATTCGCGAATACCATCGGTCCGGGGACGGCGAATCTGGCCCATTACAGACTCACCGTTCCGGATCGTGCGGGGCGGTACACACTGGATGCGAGGCTCCAGTGGCGAAAGTTCAACCGCGGCTATTCGGAGTTCGTCTTCGACAGGGTGCCCGAGGCCTTCCCGGGCGAGGCGGAGGCGCCGTGGCTGCCGGTCACGATCGTAGCGCGAGCCGAGCTCATCGTGAACGTGACGACGGAGGCCGTGCCACGGGACGGGGGAGCGGCAGACGTCAGCGGGGAGAGCGAAGAGACGGCGCCGCCGGCCCGGGAGGAGTGGATTCGGTGGAATGACTTCGGCATCGGGTCGATTCGAGAAGGGAGAACGAGCGTCGCAGCGGAAGCGTTCACCCGTGTTTCGAGACTCGCGCCCGCCCGACCCGACGGGCCGATGAACCTGGCGCGTGTCGCGCTGGCCGAAGGCGACGTGGCGTCGGCCCTGCGCCACCTCGACGAAGCCGGGCAGCGGGCTCCGGAGGATGCCCGGGTCTCCTGGATCCGCGCGGAGGCGCACCTGATGGAGGGCGACTATGGTGCCGCGGTCGCTGCCTATCGACGCGCGCTGGCGTCGTTTCCGCGGCATCGGGCGAGCCTCCTCGGACTGGGACGGGCCCTGTACCTCGACGGTCGCTTCGAGGCGGCTCTCGCGTCGCTCGACGAACTCCTCGCCATCGATCCCGAGGCGCGCCCTGCCTGGTACCACAAGATGCTCGTGCTCCGCGCGCTCGAGCGAACCGCCGAGGCCGACGAGGCGGGGGCGATGGTCGAGTATCTCAGGGTTGACGAGGCAGCGGGGCGCCTGACGCACCGTATTCGTGCCGAGGACCCCGGGGTGAACGCGATGGCGCAGGATGTTCGTACCCATGTTCTCCGTCTGGCGACCCCGTGAAGCCTCCGATCCGGCTATCGACCGTCGCCGTCCCGATTTCCGCCGCCCTCGGGGCCATCGGTTGCGGCGGAGAAGACCCGATTGCCGATGTCGGTGCCTTCGAAACGGCCGCCCCGGTGGTCGAACTCGTCGTTCCGACCCTCTTGGACGTCACGGCGGAGAGCGGTCTCGACTTCGTCCATTCCACGGGTGCCGCGGGCGACAAGTGGATGCCGGAGACGGTAGGCTCGGGAGGCGGGTTCCTGGACTACGACGGCGACGGTCATCTCGACATTTTTCTCGTCAACGGTCGGAACTGGACGGGAGACGACGGAGCACGGTCGGCGCTGTTCCGGAACCGCGGTGACGGAACGTTTGTCGAGGTGAGCGCCGAGACCGGAACGGATCTCCATGTGTACGGGATGGGCGCGGCGTTCGCCGACTACGATGGCGACGGCGACATCGACATTTACGTGACAGCGGTGGGACCGAACGTGTTGCTCCGAAACGACGGCCATCGCTTCGTCGACGTCACGGACCGCGCCGGCGTCCACGGCAACCCGGAGGGCCGCTCGAACGCCTGGTCGACAGGAGCGGCGTGGCTCGACTACGACGTCGACGGGGATCTCGATCTGTTCGCCTGCAACTATGTGCGCTGGAGTTCGGAAACCGACCTGTTCCACACCCTGGACGGGACGGCGAAGGCGTATGCGACCCCTGAGCCGTACGAGGGAGACACGTGCGTGCTGTACCGGAACGAGGGCCCGTCACGGCCGTTCTCTGACGTCACACGTACAACCGGGCTGTGGAACCCCGAAGGAAAAGCGCTCGGCATTGCGGTCGACGACTTCGACGACGACGGCACACCGGACATCTTCGTGACGAACGACACGGAACCGAACTTCCTCTACATGAACCGTGGCGACGGAAGTTTCGAGGAGGTGGGGATGCGCGCCGGCGTGGCCGTCGACCCGACCGGCCGGGCGCGCGCCGGAATGGGTGTCGACGTGGCGGATCTCGAGGGGGACGGCCACCTGGCCGTCGCGATCGGGAACTTCTCGCACGAAGCCGTCTCCCTGTATGTCCAGCAGTCTTCCGACCTGTTTCACGACCGGGCGCCGGCGATGGGCCTCGCGCGCCCGACACTCCCGATCCTGACCTTCGGGCTCCGGTTCGTCGATCTCAACCTGGACGGCCTCGACGATATCGTGCTGGCCAACGGTCACATCGAGCCGACAGTCGGCGAGGTGCGCAGTGGGATCTCGTTCGAGCAGCCGACTCAGGTCTTCCTGGGGACCGGCGACAGATTTGTCGAGATGACGGCGCAAACCGGGGACGCCATGACCCGACCGGTCGTCGGGCGCGGGCTGGCCACCGGTGATGTGGACGGAGACGGTGACCCGGACATTCTCCTGACGGTGAACGGCGGTCCCGCGCGGTTGATTCGCAACGATCTGCCGGCCGAGGGAAATCGACTGCGCGTGGTCTTCGGGCGACCGGTCATCGGGGCGAAGGTGCGAGTGTACGCTGGCGGGCGCTCCCAGCGATGGTACGTGACGGCATCGGGCTCTTACCTGAGCCAGTCGGAACTATCCGCCCGGACGTTCGGGCTCGGCGACGCTGAAGCAGCTGACAGCGTCGTGGTTCTCTGGCCCGACGGTCGGCGGAGCGTCTATCGGGAAGGCCTCGACGCCGGCAATCTCCTTGTGATGCGACACACCGAAACCGAATGAGGGACTCGATCCGTCAGCGGATTCTCCGCGACGCCGCACTCGCCTTCATGCTCATCGCGGCAGGCTGTGGCGATACCGCCGAACCCGCCGCTTACGAAGAACTCGACCGCCTGAGAATTGTGGGCCTCGCGCATCTCGAGGAGGAGCAGATCGCAGAGGCCGCCGAGCAGTTCCGTCGACTCGCGATCCTGGCTCCCAATGAACCGCTCGGGCCGGCGAACCTTGCGCTGGCCGAGTTGCGTCGCGGGAACGCCGAAGGAGGACGCCGATTTGGGGAGCAAGCCGTGGAGCGGATGCCGACCGACCCCGACGTGCGTCTCATAGCGGCGGTCGTCAGTGCCGAGGCCGGAGATCGTGCGGCGGCCGAGGAACAGCTTCGCGCCGCACTGGCGCAGGATTCCGGCCATGTTCGCGCACTCTGGGCCTTGCATCGCCTGACCGAGGAGTCGGATCTGCTCGATCGCCTGTTGCGCCTCAGCCCGGGCAACCTCCCGGCGCGCCTCACCGCGGCCGAGGCCCGGGCACAGTCCGGCGACGTCGAGGCGGCCCTCGGCCATCTGGAGTATATCGGGCAGCTCCTGTCACCCGGGCTTTCGGAGGCTCGCACCGAGTTGACCGAGGGAGTAATCGCCGCGAGTCGGGGAGACGCGGAGCAGACTCTCCGGCACGTTCGCATCCTGCACAATCTCCTTCGAGCCGATCACCTCTATTCGACGGGCCTTTCGGATCTCACGGGCAGTCCCGGCGCACAGGCCGAGCCCCTACATCGCTTTCGGCGGCTCGACTCGCCGGCGAGACCCGGGCCGACGGGCCCGCTGTCCGTGTCATTCGTCCGCACGGTCGCGTTGGACCGGGGGTGGACGGGCGGCGTGGTTACGGACGTCGACGGAGACGGCGACGAGGACCTCGTCGTGTCGGACGGTGAATGGGTAGCCTGCCTGATGAACGAGAACGGCAAGTTGACGGAGTGGGATTGCGTTGCTCGCGCCACGGCGGCTCGGGTGCCTGTCCAGGCGGCCGACTTCGACGGCGATGCGCGCGCCGACCTGCTGATGGCCGGACCGGGTGGCGTCGGCATCCTGTATGCCGACGAAGACGGATTCGCGCCGCGAGGGGAGCTTCCCGATCACGAGACGGCGGCGTACACCGCGGTCGCGGCCGATTTCGACCATGACGGCGACCTCGACATTCTGGTCGGCGGTCCGGGCCCGACCCGTCTATACCGGCAGGCCGGCGAAGGTCAGTTCGTGGACGTGGGTGCAGCGTCCGGTTTCGGGACGCTGGACGGCGTATGGGCCGCGACGGTTGGCGATCTCGACGTCGACGGCGATCTCGACGTCGTCGTCGCCGTGCGAGACGGTATCCGTCGCATGGACAATGTCCGCCAGGGCATCTTCCAGCCGATTGGCGGGGCATTGACGCCGAAGGGAATACCGATGATTGCCGACGTGACGGGTGACGGTTGGCTCGACCTGGTAGTTGGTGCGCCCGACGGGATCTTTGTCGGCCAGGCCGACGGCAGCGGAGAACTGGGGGCGCTCACGGCAGCCGCGGTCCTTCCCGCACCGGAGGGCCAAGAAGCGGGGCGCTCGGTGCCGCTCCGGATGATCGTCGAGGACTTCGACCTCGATGGTCGGCTGGACGTGCTGCTCGCCTGGGAACAGGCCGGAATCCGGGCGTTTCGCGGTTCAGGTAACGGTGGGTACGTCGCGTCTCCCGATGCCATCCAACGGGGACACTCCTCGCCCGCCGGCCACATGCTCGTGTTCGATTCCGACGGCGACGGCGATTTCGATCTCGTGGGCGGAAGTGCCACCGAGCCCGTCCTGTTTCGCAATCAGGGCGGAGAGCGGAACCACGTGCTCGAAGTCAGCCTCCTCGCCCTGGCGGACGGAAGCGGCAAGGTGAATCGCCTCGGCATTGGTTCCCGAATCGACGTCTGGGCGGGGAACCTTCGTCAGAGCCGGGTGGTTGGCCGCGAAGTGGAGCGATTCGGGCTGGGCGATCGGACTCGGGCGGACGTGGTGCGGATCGAGTGGACAAACGGCGTCCCGCAGAACGTCTTCGAGCCCCGGACGGCGGAACGGCTGGTGGAGAGGCAGGTGTTGAAAGGTTCTTGCGCCTTTCTTTATGCCTGGACGGGGGACGGCTTCGAGTTCGTTACCGACATGATGTGGAAGAGCGCCCTTGGCATGCCGCTCGGGATCATGGCGGCGGGCGAGATCACCTATGCCTCTCCGGATCCGTCACTGGAGTATGTCCGCATTCCGCCGGACATGCTCACGCCGCGGGACGGTGTGTATGAGATCCGGGTCACCGAAGAGCTCTGGGAGGTCGCGTATCTCGACCGCCTCGAACTTCTGGCCGTGGACCATCCGGAGGACGCCGAGCTCTACGTCGACGAGGCGTTCGGCGCGCCGACCGTGCCCAACCGCCGCCTGTTCGCGGTGTGGGAGAAACGGTCGCCCGAGCTGGCAGTCGATCATCGTGGGAACGACGCGAGGGTCGAGCTGGCGGAGCGCGACTTTCGGTTCGTCGGCGGATTCGACCCGGGGCCGTACCAGGGCCTGACGCGATCTCACGACCTCACCCTTACGCTCGAAGGGGCGGCAGGACGGCCGGCAAGGCTTTTCCTCGCGGGGTGGGTCCATCCGACGGATGCGAGCATCAATATGCGCATCGGGCAGGCTGGAGGCCCGCCCGTGGTCAGGCCCTATGTCGAGGTGCCCGACGAAGGGGGAGGCTGGCGCCGGCTCGATGGGGCGATCGATTTTCCGAGCGGAAAAAACAAGACCGTCGTCGTCGAGCTTCCGAACGGCCTGCCACTCGACGACCCCCGTCTGCGCGTCCGCACGAATATGGAGATCTACTGGGACGTCGCCTTCTACTCGACCGAACTATCGGGAATCGACCTCGTGCCTCACCGTCTCGCGCCGGTTGAGGCGGAGCTTCGGGTTCGGGGGTTTTCCCGGATGTTTCGCCGCGGCGGACGTTATGGGCCCCACTGGTTCGATTACGGACAGGTTCAGAGTGCGTCGCCGTGGCGCACGTTGCGGGGTGCGTACACGAGAACCGGCGATGTCCTCGAATTGCTGGTGACCGGAGATGATCGGTACGTCGTGTTCGGCCCGGGTGACGAGATCGCCGTGCGCTTCGCGGCTTCGCCCGGACCGCCGGAGGGCCGGGAGCGCACCTTCTTCCTGTACAGCGACGGCTTTCTGAAGGACGCGGATCTCAACACTCGCGGTGGAGACCGTGTGGCTCCGTTGCCCCGGCATGGTCAACGGACGTACCCGCCACTGTCGTCGGAGGCACCGGCCCTGGCAGAGTTCGCCAACGAATATCTCACACGCTACGCAGGCGACCCGCAGCCACCGGCACGACCGCAGTACGCGCCGTAAAACCTCACCGCCTGTACGGCCGTTCCCTTCGGAATAGCTCGATTCGGTCTTCGATCGCTCCTGCCAGGATCACGTTGCCCTGACGGCGGGCGATCAAGGCAGCCCGCGATGCGGCCGCCCGCGCCCGCTCGAAGTCGCCGACCTCGGCGTAGGCGGCGGCTAGCGCGTCGAGGCTCTCCGGCTCTCCGAACATCTCCAGTCTGCAGACACGCTCCGCGAGAGCGACGGCCTCCTCCCCGTCTCGCAGTCCGGGGTCGGGTGACGTAGCCAGCATCCACGCCAGACGGATCGCGATGCGCGGGTCGAAGGGGCCATTGCGCAGTCCTTCGGTATAGGTGCCGATAGCGCTACGCGGCCGACCCTGCGCCTGCCGGAGGATCCCGAGCCGCAGGTAGGCGTCCTGGAAGGCCGGGTGAGCAGCCAGCAGGTCTTCCAGGAGGCTCGATGCGGCACCGTCGTCACCGAGTCGAGACAGAACCCCGGCGAGTCCCACCGTAGGCTCCGCGAAGCCGGGGCGGAGCTCGAGGGCCCGACGATAGGCGTCGCCGGCTTCCTCCAGCCGGCCGGCGGCTGCGAGCGCAGTTGCGAGCTGATTGGCGGCGTGAGCGTCCGTGGGAAGGATACGCGCGGCTTCCTGGAACTCCTCGATCGCCCTCGATGGATCCCCGGCGGCCAGGAACGCCTGGCCACGTAGCAAGTGCCAGCGCGAGCTGACGCCTTCGGCCGGCACGAGCGCATACACAGGATCGTCGAGGGCGGGTGTGGCGGTGAAGACCCGAGCGCGCTCCCGCGCGAGTTCGGCGGCACTCTCGTCGCCCATCCGTCGATACAATTCCGCGAGCTGGGCATGCGCGGCCTGGTAGCGAGGCAGGGTCGCGACGGCCGCCTCCAGCCTCTGGCGCGCTTCGGCGGTGTCGCCCAGTGCGAAGGCCGCGCGCCCGATCAAGAAGTTCGCGAACGCCGTCGCGTCACGCTCGGCCGCACTGTCGACGAGCAGG
The DNA here is from genome assembly GCA_035464655.1 of Gemmatimonadota bacterium. Classification (GTDB taxonomy): domain Bacteria; phylum Gemmatimonadota; class Gemmatimonadetes; order Palauibacterales; family Palauibacteraceae; genus JARFPW01. Next base: position 6,861 of record DATHRZ010000105.1, on the reverse strand, counting down.
TCCCGGGCCTCGGCGGGTCGTTCCGTCTCCAGCAGCCACTCTGCCTGCCGCACGGCGAGCGGAGGATACTCCGGTCGCAGGAGCCGCGCGGATTCGAACAGCTCGAGCGCTCGCTCGTCCCGGCGCTCACCCAGCAGTACTGCGGGAAGATACAGGTAGGCAAAGGTGCCCGGCCTCAGCTCACGAGCCGTGGCATAGGTGGAGACGGCCGCTTCCGGATACCCGTGGGCGTGAAGGCTGAGCGCGAGTCGCCCCCAGGCGGAGCCGGAATCGGGATGTTCGAGCACGACGTCGCGCAGGGCGTTGAGCCGGGCGCCGACGCGCGGCTCGGCCTGGCGAACGTCGAATTCCGGTAGCGCGCGCCGACCGTCCGCACAGGCCATCGCCGTCGTGGCGACGAACACCCACCCGAACCACGCTACTCCCCCCGGCGCCACGAACGAACTCAGCGTACCTCCCCGTCTCCACGCCGGATGTCGTGGTACTGCTCGATGGACAGGTCCCGAAATACCTCAACAACTCCATCCGGCCAGGTAACGAGCAAGCTGTCCACCTCAGCGATGCGACCGAGGCCGAAGTGTACGCGCGGATCGTTGCTCGAGAGATATCCGGCGTAAGGGTTCACATAGGCTCCCCGAACTCCGTCGGGTGTCCATAGCTGGAGTCGCGCTCCGACGACGTCGCGGTCGCCGAGGTCGGGATCGGTCACCGACAAACCGATCCACCGTCCGCGACGTCCCTCGTTGCGAAGCAGCCGCAGCTCGCGGCCCGTCTCGACAATCACCGCTTCCAGTCCGCCGTCGTCGTCGAAGTCTCCGACGGCGAGGCCCCGACTCATCCCCGGGCGTTCCGCGAGGTCGGGTGCGATGTCGGGTCGCAATTCGAAGTGACCGGTCCCGTCGTTCAAGTACAGTGAGTTCGGTTCTGCATACGCCTGCAAGGGTCCATCGGGACTTCCGGGTGCGACCGGACCGCGATTGATTCGGCCGTTGGCAACCAGGATGTCGAGATCACCGTCGTTGTCGAGATCGACGAATGCCACGCCAAATCCGGTGAACGGGAGGCTGGGTCCGTGCAGCCCACGTTCGGCGGTCTCGTCGACGAATGAGCCGTCACCCCGGTTCCTGTACAGGGTGTTGCTCTCGCCGGCGAGATGCGTGACGTAGATATCCGGCCAGCCATCGAGGTCCACGTCGCCCACGGCCACGCCCATCCCCGCTTCGGGTTGTCCCGATCCATCCAGCGCCGCACCTGCTGCGAGGGCACGATTGGCGAACGTACCGTCGCCCCGATTGCGCCACAGAAAATTCGGTTCACCGTCGTTGGCCACGTAGATGTCGGGCCATCCGTCTCGGTCGAAGTCCAGAGTTCCGATACCCAGTCCGCGTCCTCTGGTCGCGCCGATTCCGCTACTAATCGTGACATCCTCGAATCGTCCTCCTCCGAGATTCCGGAACATTCTGTCGGCGGCGGGGGGGTGCGCCCGGGGACCACAGTACTCGGGCGCTCCGGCACGGTCGGAGCAATCAACCCCGGGTGACAGGTCGACGTAGTTGACCACGTAAAGGTCGAGCCAGCCGTCGCGGTCGAAGTCGATCCAGGACGCCGAGGTGCCCCATCCATCATTGCGGATCCCTGCCGCCGCAGTCACGTCGACGAAGCCATCAGGGGTATTTCGGAACAACGCGTCCGGACCGACGCCGGTCAGATAAAGATCGACGAGTCCATCGTTGTCAAAATCAGCGGCAGAAACCCCGGTTCCATAACTGAGAGCCTCGATCCCCGACTCTTCGGTGATGTCGACGAACGTCGCGTCTTCGTTGCGATACAGTCGCCCGGGCAGCCCGGCGCCGTTGACGACATAGAGATCCATGTCTCCGTCATCGTCGTGGTCGAAGAATGCTACTCCGCCGGCGATGCTTTCGGGCATATAATAGGGAGTGTCTGTCGCGAAGTAATGCTGGAAAGAGGGGGTGACCGGAGGATCGGCCTCACGCAGCAGTACGGGTTGCGATCCGGGAGAGATCTCGCAGCCCGCGATGACGACGGATACGAGAGTAGTCGACCTGGCTATCAGAAGTAAGCGTGAGCGCATCAGACAATTTTCGGACGGATCGCCGCTCCCTCGAGACGCTTTCGCCTACCGGGTGGTCACGACTATAATCGAGCGGCATCATCCCGTCCAATCCGTCGGATGATTGAAGAGACTGACATACCGGAGACGTCATGAGCCTGAAGCGCGGCGAGATTGCAGGACTGTGGGTGTGGATCGGAGTCGCGTGGCTGATCCTCGCCTGGGTGAACCAGGATTTTCTGTGGTTCCGTCCGTTATTGCGCCAGGTGTTCTACTGATCGTCCGAGGCCCGCATCGTCGGGCCCGCTACTTCCTATGCAGGGGGGCGCCATGCCGGAGTCGAGCAGCGGTCGCAAGAAGACCTACCTGATCATCATCGTGATACTGCTCGTCATCCTCGCGGTCACGTTCCTGACCGGATGATGACGGATCGGCGCCTCAGTCGGCCTTGAGTGCTTCGCTGAAGCCGCGCAACCGTAAGCCGTATCCCATGGCGCCGAACACGACGGCGAGCGCTATCGTCACCTCGCCGACGACCCCGTAGTCGCTGGCCAGGGCGATGATCACGCCGGCCACGACGCTGGCGAGGATGGTCAGCCCGATGAAGCGCCGGCTACGGCTCGGGGCGAGCTTGGCCGCCACGCCGGCGAAGATGAAGCCGAGGAACAGGTAGCCGTAGAAGGACGTGAGGAGGAATCGCCAGTCCGCCGTGCGCAGGTTGAACATGGCGAGCGCGTCACCTATCAGGACGTGCAGATACCAGGCGATGATCGGGGCGATGATCACTGCCGCTGTAGTCCGCAGGACGGTGAGCAGTCTCACTCCACACTCCTGTTCGTGGAAACGTTGCGCCCACGTTACAAGGGTTGTCCGCGAAATGGTAGTCCCTCCGGGGCAGTGGCCCGACATTCAACAACCAGGATCCATTCGATGAACCGTTATTCTCGCTACGGCCATCAACTCGTCGTCATCCTGTCGATCGCCGGGCTGTCGGCCTGCGCGAGCGCGCCGTCGGCCGGACCCGCGGCGCCCGCTCCCGACACCTCCCGGGCGGCCGTGTCGGAGTGGGTGGGGCTGCCGTCGCCGTCCGCCATGGCCGTGCTCGACGCCACCCTGTGGATCCAGACGTCGGCCGAATACGCCGCGATGTCGCGTCAGATATGGAGGGGCGCGACGCGGCTGCTACCCGAGGCGCTGGCGGATACGGCCTGGTCGGCCGCCCTCGAGCAGAAGCCGGGGGCCGGCGGCCTCCCCCCGGCGGTCATCGTCGACGTGGACGAAACGATCCTCGACAACGCCCCCTATGCGGCACGGCTCATCGAGCGCGACGAGTCGTTCACCGAGGAATCGTGGGCGGTCTGGGTGGAAGAGGCGAAGGCGCACCCGGTTCCGGGCGCCCTCGAGTTCGTGCGCACCGCCAGGGAACTCGGCGTCGAGGTGTTCTACGTAACGAACCGGCTCGCGAACCTCGAGCAAGCCACCCGCCGCAACCTCGACGCGATGGGCTTTCCGGCGGGTGACGCCGAGGACGTCACCTTGCTGCTCGAGGAGCGGGAGGAGTGGGGGTCGGACAAGACGAGCCGCCGTGCCTGGGTGGCGGAGCGCTACCGCGTCCTTCTCCTGGCCGGCGACGACCTCAACGATTTTCTTCCGGCCCGAGGTCTCAGCGTGGAAGCGCGGGCGGATCTTACGGAGCGACACGAGGACAGGTGGGGAAGGCACTGGATCGTATTCGCCAACCCCACGTACGGGTCGTGGGTGTCGGCGGTGCTCGACGGGCTGGAATCGCGGTCGTCCGCTGCGGTCAACCGGCGCAAGCTCGAGTCGCTCCTACCGCGCTGGGATTGATCAGCGGGGCAGGGGCCTCACGTCAGGAATCGGTAGAGCCGAACTCGGTGAATCGGTAGATCACGACACCCGTGCCAGGGCGATTGTCGACGTCGACGTAGCCGGCCTCGACCAGGCCGCGCAGAGTCTGCTCCACGTCCTCGAAGCCCGCGCCCGTCGCGGCGACCCCTTCGGTTACCGAGAGGGCGCCTCCGCGAACCATTGCCGCCTCGAGCAACCGGAGGCGCAGCGGCTTCTCTGCCTTCTTCGGCGTCTTCCCGCTCGCGGTCGGTTCGCGCTGCATGAGCAGATGGTGCGCCGCACGCGGGTGCAGGGCGTAACCTTCGCGGATGTTGGCGTCGGCAACGAGCTTTCGCATGCGGATCAGATCCACGAGCTGTCCGACGCCGAACAGGCCGAAGGTCAGCAGCCAGAGGATCCCGGTTCCGTACTTGCCGAGGTAGATCCGGTGCAGGCCGCCCATGCCCAGCAGCCACGCGCACCACAGACCGTAGCTGATCCCCTCGCGATACCCCCCGTCGTACGGCTCCCCCGGCTCGTTCATCCGATCTCCGCATGGGATAGGTCCTCGCGGGGCCCCGTACAGGCACCCGCCACTCGCTGGATACTACGCCGGGCGGGACGTCGGAGTTTCGCGCTCACGTCGCCGAACGGAATAGCATCAGATCTCCGTCGACCACCTCGTATTCCTTGCCCTCCAGGCGCATCAGCCCGAGCTCGCGGGCCCGCTTGAGCGAGCCCGCCACGACGAACTCGTCGTAGTGAATGGTCTCGGCCCGGATGAACCCCCGTTCGAAGTCGGTATGGATGACGCCTGCCGCCTGCGGTGCCCTCGCGCCGGTCGGGACGGTCCAGGCGCGCACTTCCTTCTCGCCCGCCGTGAAAAAGGTCGACAGGCCAAGCAGCCGGTAGCCGGCACGGATGAGGCGATGGATGCCGCTTTCCTCCAGTCCGTGTGCCGCCAGGTACTCCTCGCGATCCGCCTCGTCGAGGGCGAGCAGGTCCGCCTCGAGCCTCGCGCTCAGCGCCACGACCTCCGCCTCGGGATCCTCGCGGGCGACGGCGGCCCGGAGCTTCTCCGACCTTTCCGAGCCCGTCGCCGCTTCGTGCTCCGCGACGTTGGCGACGTACATGACGGGCTTGCGGGTGAGCAGATTGAGCGAGCGAATGGGCCGCGTCTCTTCCGCCGTGAGATCCACGCGGCGGGCCGGCGTCCCCTCGGCCAGGGCATCGCGCAGGCGCTCGAGGGCGCCCGCCACGATCGTGCCCTCCTTGTCGCCCGTGCGCCGGCGACGCTCCGCCTTGTCGAGCGCTCGCTCGACAACCTCGAGGTCTGCCAGCGTGAGCTCGACCTCGACGACCTCGCGGCTGCCGTCAGGGTCGTCGACATTCCCGGTCTCGACGATCGTCGGATCGTCGAAGCATCGGATGACGTGGCACACGGCGTCGACCTCGCGGATGTGCTGCAGGAATTTATTTCCGAGTCCTTCACCCTTCGAGGCGCCTTCCACCAGCCCGGCGATGTCTACGAACTCGATGACGTTGGGAACGACGGCCTGTGGCTGAACCAGCTCCGCGATCCGTTCGAGGCGGGGATCCGGCACCTCGACGACCCCGACGTTCGGGTCGATGGTGCAGAACGGATAGTTCTCGGCCGGAACGGAAATCTGTGTCAGCGCCTGGAACAGCGTCGACTTGCCGACGTTCGGAAGTCCGACGATACCGATGGTAAGCTTTGACATGTATCTGCAGAACTACCCGATGGCAGGTGATGTTCGATGCGACGCGGGCCGGCGCTCCGAGAGCGCCGTGTGGCCGCGAAGATACGGCGCGCCGCGTCGGCGGGGAACCGCCGCGTCTTGTGGCCCCGCCTGAGCGGTATACATTAGGCACCCCTCGCGACGGGCGTGCGAGGGAACGTGGTGGGCGTAGCTCAGTCGGTTAGAGCGCCAGGTTGTGGCCCTGGAGGCCGCGGGTTCGAATCCCGTCGCTCACCCTCCCAGTCGTCGTTGGGTCCGTGCTCCGCGAACCTCTTGCGCACCTCTTCGATCCTCGTATATTCGGCGGCCCGCTGAACCCGAACGGGAACCGAAACAGAGGCTCTTGCCTTATGAGAGTCCACCGGGTTGACACCCGAGGATTCAGCGACTAAGTTGTTCTTTCTGCGCGGGAAACGCATCCGTGCAACAGCTATTTGACAAAACAGTGTGAGTGACGTGTGGGCCTCGTGCATGGGCATCACTTCCCGTGCGATGACGAGGAACATAAAGTGAATTTTCCGAACGCAAAAATCTCGGCCTCGAGCCGAGTGCAAGCGTTCCAAGAGCCAAACACGATGCCGGCGGCTTGCCGTTCGGTACTCGAGACGCTCTGAGTAGTAAAACACTTGGAGAGTTTGATCCTGGCTCAGGACGAACGCTGGCGGCGTGCCTAACACATGCAAGTCGTGCGAGAACGTCTTCTTCGGAAGACTAGTACAGCGGCGAACGGGTGAGTAACACGTGAGCGATCTGCCCAGAGGTGGGGGATAGCCCAGGGAAACCTGGATTAATACCGCGTACAGCGTCGGGCTTGGATACCCGACGTGAAAGCTGGCCTCTTCTATGCTAGCGCCACTGGATGAGCTCGCGGCCTATCAGCTTGTTGGTGGGGTAATGGCCTACCAAGGCGATGACGGGTAGCTGACGTGAGAGCGTGATCAGCCACATTGGGACTGAGACACGGCCCAGACTCCTACGGGAGGCAGCAGTGGGGAATATTGCGCAATGGGCGAAAGCCTGACGCAGCGACGCCGCGTGGGGGAGGAAGACCTCAGGGTTGTAAACCCCTGTCAGGTGGGACGAAACCCGTAATGTCGAATAGGCATTACGATTGACGGTACCACCAGAGGAAGCTCCGGCTAACTCAGTGCCAGCAGCCGCGGTAATACTGGGGGAGCA
>DATHRZ010000104.1:0-2847 GCA_035464655.1 Gemmatimonadota bacterium | reverse complement strand
CTGCGCTACGGCCTCGCCGCCGGCTTCGGGCTCGTCCACGGGCTCGGCTTCTCGTCATTTCTGCGCGCCGCGCTCGGTGGCGAAGAGAGCATCCTGCTGCCTCTGTTCGCGTTCAATACGGGGCTCGAGGTCGGCCAGCTCACGATCGTGGGCGGTCTCGTGCTGGTCGCGGCAATTCTGATGCAGGCCGGCCTCCGGCGGGCGGCCTGGACGCTCGGAGTATCGGGGACGGCGGCGGTCGCCGCGGGCCTGATGGTCATCGGGCGAATCTGACGGAGTGTAACTCGTTCACGCACGGCCGGGCGTCGCCCGGCAGGAGATAGTGATGAAGACGACGATGGGAAGACTGGCGCTCGGCGGACTTGCCGTGCTGCTCGCGGCGGCTCAGCTGCCGGCCCAGCAGTGGCTGCACGACGACGGAGCTTCCGAGACGAACCAATCGATGTTCCGGGAGATGGACGCCGAGTGGCCGGCCCCGAACGCCATGCGCGCCGCCTCGGGGTATCCCGGCGCGGCGTACTGGCAGCAACGGGTCGACTACGCGATCGAAACGTCGCTGGATACGGTGAATCACGTCGTGACGGGCTCGGAGCACATCACGTATCACAACAACTCGCCCGACGAGCTTCGCTTCCTGTGGGTGCAGCTCGACCAGAACGTGCGCTCGCTGGAACACAGCCGGACCTACCAGTCGCAGCGCGCCCTGCCGCCGGAAATCAGCGAGCGGGCGCGGCAGTTCCTGGGCGGGGCCAACTTCGACGGCGGGTACGAGATCTCGGGCGTGCGGATCGAGGAGGTCGAAGGTCGACTCGTCGACGCGGACTACCGAATCAACCACACGCTGATGCGGGTGAACCTCCCGGCTCCGCTCGCCTCGGGTGACCAGGTCGAACTCGAGATCGACTGGAGCTTTCGGGTTCCGGACAACGGGCGAGGCGCGAAGGAGCTCGTCTCCGACGGATGGATCTACGAGATCGCGCAGTGGTTCCCCCGTATGGCGGTGTACGACGACGTCAACGGGTGGCAGACGGACCAGTTCCTGGGCCGCGGCGAGTTCTACCTCGAGTTCGGCGACTACGACGTGTCGATCACTGTTCCGGCGAACCACATCGTCGAGGCGACCGGAGTGCTCCAGAATCCCGAGGAGGTGCTGACGGCGGAGCAGCGGCGCCGGCTGGCCCAGGCCGTGACCGGCGACACGCCCGTATACATCATCGCCCCCGACGAGGTGATGACGGGGGCGACGCGGCCCCGCCAGGACGGTATGCTCACCTGGCGCTACGTGGCCGACGACGTACGGGACTTCGCGTGGGCGTCGTCGAAGACGTTCGTGTGGGACGCCGCCGGCTTCCAGTATCCGGGCGATGGGCGCCTGATCGAGGCTCATTCTTTCTACCCGCGCGACGCCATGCCGCTGTGGAACGACATCTCGACGCCGGCCATCCTCCAGACGCTGAAAACCTACGGTGAGATGGCGTTCGAGTATCCGTACCCGAAGGCGTCGAATGTCAACGGGCCGGTGGGGGGCATGGAGTATCCGATGCTCGCGTTCTGCGGCGCCCGCCCGCGGGGCGGGGACCTTACCGGCGCCGAGGCCGAGCAGGGCTATTCGAACGGCGTGAAGTGGGCCCTGATGGCCGTCACGATTCACGAAGTCGGGCACAACTGGTTCCCGATGGTCGTCGGGTCGGACGAACGGAAATGGACGTGGATGGACGAGGGCCTGAACAGCTTCCTCGAGTACTATGCGGAGATCGAGATGGATCCGGGGTTCCCGCGCTGGCGCGGCTCCCCGCCCGAGATTCGCGACTACATGCGCGATCCCGATCAGGTGCCGATCATGACGCACTCCGATCTGATTCATAAGGATTTCGGCAACAACGGCTACTCGAAGCCGGCCGCGGGCCTCACGCTGCTGCGCGAGGTCGTGCTCGGTCCCGAGGCGTTCGACGAGGCGTTCCGCGGCTACGCGCAGTCGTGGGCGTTCAAGAAGCCGCAGCCGGCGGACTTCTTCCGGGCGATGGACGAAGGCGCGGGCGAGAACCTCGCGTGGATGTGGCGCGGCTGGTTCTACACGACGCATGCGAACGACCAGGCGCTCACGAGCGTCGAGCGCCAGGCGACCGAGGAACTGCTAGGGGCGGAGGCGGCGGACGAGCGCGGCAGCTGGTACTACCGGATGACGATCGAGAATGTGGGCGGACTCGTGATGCCGATCCGGATGAACGTCACGTTCGACGATGGGCAGACGTCGCTCATTCAGCTGCCGGTCGACGTGTGGCGCAACAACGAGAAACAGTTCATCTACGGGCTGTTCACCGACGACGCGATCACGCGGGTCGAGATCGATCCGGGCGGCTGGACGGCCGACATCGACGAGTCGAACAACCTGTGGGAAGAGGTGCCGACCACTTGAGTGCCGTGCATGTGCTGCTGCTGTCGGTGGCGCTCGGGGCGTGGGCCCCCGAGCGCCCCCATCCGCTTCACCTCTCGACGACGGCCATCGCGATCGACGAGACGGCGGTGTTCCTCCGCGTGCGCATGTTCAAGAACGACCTCGAGGGGGCGCTCGTGCTCGCCGACGGGCGCGACTCCCTGGTGCTGGCCGCGACGGCCGAGCACGATGCGATGTTCCTGGCCTACTTCGGGGAGCGCTTCGAGCTGCGGTTCGACGGCGCCTCCGTGACGCCCGAGATCGTCGCGAGCGGCGAGGACCTCACGACGGGAGCGGGCGACGAGCGGATCTGGTGGGTCGAGCTCCGGTATGCGGCCCCGGCCGGATTCGAGACACTCGGGATCCGCGCGGCGATCCTGTACGAACGGTTCGACGACCAGCGCAACATCGTG
>DATHRZ010000103.1:0-2459 GCA_035464655.1 Gemmatimonadota bacterium | reverse complement strand
TCGGCCGTCGAACTCGAAGCCCTCGTGGTCGAAGGGGAGCGCAATCCCCTCGTGCCGCGAGACCAGACGTCGACGAAGTCGATCGTGCAGGGTGAGACGATCGACCAGCTGCCGCTCGACAACGCGTCGAGCATCGTCGTGTTGCAGCCGGGCGTCGTCGAGACGAACTCGGGCCGCACGATCCGTGGCGGCCGCCAGAACGAGGAAGCCGTCGTCATCAACGGCATGCTCACACGCGGCTTCGGTACGGGTAGCGCCGACAACATCTCGCTGCCCACGAACTCGCTCGAGCAGGTCGACGTGAACGTCGGCGCCTTCTCCGCCGAATTCGGCGAAGCGCAGTCGGGCATCGTCAGCTACGTGACGAAGTCCGGGGGCGCGGCGCTCACCGGGTCGCTCGAGTATCTGACCGATCAGCTGAGCCCGGACGACATGCGGACGAACTTCAACCGCGCCGAGCTGGCGCTGGGTGGCCCGATCGCGGGTCCGCTGACCTTCTTCGTCGCCGGAACCGTGCAGGGGCAGGACGCCAATGCCACGACGGAAGAGCCGAAGCACTGGGCCACCAACGGTGACGACATCTGCCCGTCGGCGTCGCAGTTCGCGTCGCTGTGTACGGCGGGTCAGCCGGCGACGTTCGAGCTCGAGCGTTCGTCGGCCGCGCCGGGCGCCACTGACCTCGTCGCCGTGACGGCGCCGAATTTCGTCGAGTGGGACAACGGCCGCACCGTCCCGTTCCGCTGGAGCCAGAGCGACCTGTTCCACGCGAACCTCAACTGGCAGCTTCCGCGTGGCTCGAAGATCAACTTCTCGTACAACCGGAACCGCGACCAGAACATGGGGGATGGCGGCTTCACCGGGAGTTTCAACCACGACGGGGTGGACGGGGGCCTGGGCACGCGCAATTCGTTCGCGCTGTCATGGTTCCAGACGATCACCCAGTCGGCCGACCAACAGCTCGCGTTCGACTTCCTCGCCGCGTACTCGCAGGACCGCAACACGACGGGGATGCTCAACCAGACATGGTACAGGGACAACAAGGATCCCTTCATGGGGTATACGTTCGGGAACGTGGAGTTCGCGTTCGACGATCCCCAGTACTACACGATCACGGGTTTCGACGCGTTCGAGCCGAACGACGAGTTCATCAACGCGTATCGAAGCAACGCGATCCCGTCCGACAGTCTGCGTCTCTTCGCGGATCGCAACGTGTTCACCACGCAGTCACTGGAAGGAATGAACCGTAACCTGCGCGCCAACCCGTTCGGGATGGAGTCGAGCTTCGACCTGTTCGGACCGGGCGGCGGCGGCATCGCGAAGAGCAAGGAGGACCGCCTCCAGCTCCGCGGTTCGATCGACTGGCAGCTCGGCCGGTTCAACCGGATCAAGGCCGGCGCCGAGTATTTCGACGTCGACCTGAGGGCGTTCTCCATCCCGATGGGCGGGTCCACGATCGGCGTGCCCGAAGCGGCGCAGCCGGTCAAGATGGGCGCGTTCCTGCAGGATCGTCTCGACCTGGGCGACCTGGTTCTCGAGGCGGGAGTCCGCTGGGACTACCTCGATCCGGACGTCTTCTATCCGCGCACGCCGGGTGCCGTGTTCAACGTGCCCGACAGCCTGAAGGCTGGCTTCGTGCGCTACGCGGGCCCCGATCAGGGCTATATCCCGCTCGAGACGCCGTGCAACGGCGCTTCGGCCTGCATCAGCAACTTCGTCGAGGCCGAGACCAAGTCGACGTTCAGCCCGCGCATCGGCGCGAGCTTCCCTGTCACGCCGACTTCGACCTTCCGCCTGAGCTACGGGCGGTTCGTGCAATCCCCGGCGTTCTTCTCGGCGGCGAGCTTCTTCAACCGCGGCGCGGACGCCGCGGCGGCGCAGGTCGGGTTCCTCCAGGAGACGAACAGCGACCTGGGGGCGGGTCTCAACACGAACTCGACCTTCGGCCGCGACGTGGACCTGCCGTCCACCCGCACCTTCGAGTTCGGGTATCGCCAGCTGATTGGCGAGGACCTGGTCGTCGACGTGTCGGCGTTCAACAAGAAGCAGCGTGACGCGCTGGCCTCGCGGAAGCTTCCGTTCGAGGACCCGGTCACGAACAGCATTCAGTTCCTGAACGTCGTGACTAACCAGGACTTCACGGAGTCGAACGGCTTCGAGGTCAAGGTCGACAAGACGATCGGCAACTTCCTGTCGAGCAACCTGTCGTACAGCTTCCTCGACGCCCGTGGTACGGGCGGCGATCCGTTCTTCTACGAGGACTTCATCTTCCGGGCGACGACCAACCTGTCGGCGCTGACGGGCGAGCCGCCCGATCCGCCGGAAGTGCTGCTGCGCCTCGAGCAGAGCCGGAAGCACAGCCTGTCGTGGACGGGTAGCCTCGCGTTCCCGGCCGACTTCCAGGAAGGTTCGGTAGCGGGTGCGCTGCTCCAGGATCTGGGCGTGTTCGCGATCATGCGGGT